>DATBYF010000138.1:0-21895 GCA_036513895.1 Candidatus Acidiferrales bacterium
CACCCTTAAATTTGTTCGAATTCGATGTTGCCGGGGGTGCCGCACCCTTTGGTTTGCAAGGGTGCGGGTTTTGCCTCTCTCTCTTCTTCCCATCATCGCACCATCACAATTCAGAGCTCCCGAAGCTCCTGCCTCGGGGAACAAAACCCGCGTCAGCGCCAATGAAATAATCGATCCTCCGAATATCTTGCAGCCCATTCCACAGATGGCGTATAAATTGAAAAATAAATGATCGGCAAGCCGACCCCCGCGGTCACGCATGATGCCAGCCACAGCTACTTCTATGACGCCGAGAGCCGGATCATTCAAGTGGATGGCACCGCCGGGAACTGCGCAACGGCAACCGCTTGCTACTCCTACGACGCGCTGGGTCGCAGAGTCGAGAGGACCACCGGAGGCGTCAAGACCGACTACCTGTACGATCTTTCCGGCCACCCCGTAACAGAATTTAGCAGCTCATGTTCGATGTGCTGGACCGTCGGCTATATCTATCTGAGCGGCGGTCTGGTTGCGCAATACTCGGGCGGCACCACCAGTTTCGTCCACGGAGACAACTTGGGATCGAGCCGGATCGTCACGTCGTTGACCGGGAGCGTGACCGACTGCAACGCTTTCTACCCTTATGGTGAACAAGACGCCACCATTTGCAACTCTACGTCCAGTACAACGCACAAATTTGAAGGCAAAGAGCGCGACACGGAAACGGGCAACGACGATTTCGGAGCACGATATTATTCCTCCAGTCAGGGCCGCTGGCTGTCAGCCGACTGGTCGGCAATTCCTCAGCCGGTTCCATACGCCAACCCGTCGAACCCGCAGACGCTGAACCTGTATGCGATGGTACACGACAACCCCGAAACTTTTGCTGATCTCGACGGCCACGAGAAATGCGGGCCATCATGCCGAGGCGCCGTCTTCGACGGTGGTAGCGGCGGCTGGGCAGGTGATGAATCGACGGATAATTACGGAAGTTTTGAGGCTACGATTAGCGCCCACGGCTGGACTCCAATTTCGAATGCACTATCAGAACAGTATCATCTGGCGCAGAGTCAGCAGCAGGAGCAATCTAACAACAGAGGAAAGGTAACGTTCTCGGGCGACCCAGGAGATGTGAAGTCATTGAAGGCAAGCTGGAAAACATTAATGAAACGAAATTAAATAAATGAAGATGAATATAACGATATGATAACAAACACCAGACCCGTGCGCGTGCCCGTGACCCCCGCAAATTTGCGGAGTCCAGTACCCCCTCGCCCATCAATTTCTAATCGAGACTGGAAATTATTAGAAACGCCCGTAACTGACAGAAAACATTACACCGACCCCAGTTCTAATCGAGACAAAATTGCACCCCCAACAAGCGGGAAACCAGTAGCAGCCGCCCGAAATCACTTCGCTTTTCGACCGAGCCATGCCGCTAGTAGCCCCAGGGTCATCATGATCGAGCCCCAGATCAGATTGAGGTTCACTCCCATGGATTTGGCGTAAACGTCCGAACCCATGGTGAAGAGTCCGTACAGTGCCAATAGGGCGCCGATGGCGAGGAACAGTAAACCGAGGGGCAGGCGAACGTCTAATCCCATTGCTGATTCTCTCTTTTATATGAACTGCAGCGGCAACTGTCGATCCCCAGAATAATTTGTCGAATCACCTATCTGAACAAAAAGTTGAGCACCAGCGCCATCGCAGCGACGCCAGAAGCGATCCAAAGCGGCCGTTTGTACCACGGTAAGCTGCTGTCTATGTGCCTCGGCGTCAGCGAGTAGACTAACCCAACAAGCTCGCTTTCCGGCCGCGGCTTGGTGAGCAAGCTGACGACTATAGTAACGACGAGGTTCACCGTGAAGCTGAAGATAGCCGTCCAAAAATTCTGAGCCATATCGCTTGGGTAGATATGCAGTGTGGTGATCCAGCCTCCGTGTATGCCGGGCAACGCGCCTTGAGGAATGGTGAGCCCATGATGAAGAAGCGCGGCGGCGGAACCGCTTAACAGGCCCGCAAACGCAGCATGTCCAGTGGTGCGTTTCCAGAACATACCAAGAAGAAAGGTTGCGAAGAGCGGAGCATTCACCAGGGAAAAAATGAGCTGCAGCGCGTCGTAGATGTTGTTGAAACTGGTGACCGCGTAAGCTGCACCAATTGAAAGCAGGATGCCTCCGACCGTAGCAGCCCGCCCCATCCACAGATAGTGTGAGTCACTGGCTTTTTTTCGGATGTAGCTCTGATAGATGTCGTAGGTCCAAACGGTGTTGAAGGCAGTCACGTTGCCGGCCATGCCGGACATAAAACTCGCGAGGAGCGCAGTGATCCCAAGGCCTAACATTCCCGCAGGGAAAAAATGAATCAGAAGCAGCGGAGTTGCCAGGTCGTAGTTGTATACGGGGGCGCCGCTCGAATCGACAACCGGCTCGCCAGTGATGGGATCAACTTTCGGTGGGATTATTCCATGAGGGTGAACTTCCTTGATCTGCGGGCCTTCCGCGATACCGGGCGTGGGGGCTGCAGAAACTCTGGCCACGATCGCCGCCGGCGCCGAGGCAGTTGCGGGGGCCAGTGCATGTGAAGTCACACACACGGCAATGAGCCCCGGTAAAATCACGACGAACGGAAAAAACATTTTCGGAATCGCGGCTATGACCGGAACGAGGCGTGCCGACTCCTGCGAGTCAGCGGCCATGGCCCGCTGAATCACCAGAAAATCCGTGCACCAATAGCCGAAGCTGAGCACGAAACCTAGCCCCATCACCAGCCCGATCAGGCCCACACCAAGCGAATTGGTGGAGGCGTGCTCCATGCCGCGCCAGGAATGAGTCATGGTTGCCGGAAGCCGCTGTTGAATGGCCGCCCAGCCGCCGACGTTGCGGAGACCGATCCATACCAGCGGAAGAAAGCCGGCAACAATCAGGAAGAACTGGAGGACTTCGTTGTAAATCGCGCTGGAGAGACCGCCGAGAAAAATGTAGCCGAGGACGATGGCGGCACTCAGGAAAATGCTGAAGTGAAATACCCACGCATGGGGAATCAGGCCGTCGAGCAGACCCAGGGTTTGAATCAGCAGAGCCATGGCATACAAGCTGATGCCCGAGCTGAAGATGGTCATGATCGCGAAGGAAAACGCGTTGAGAGCGCGAGTCTTCTCGTCGTAGCGCATACGCAGATATTCGGGGACCGAGCGCGCTTTGGATCCGTAATAAAACGGCATCATGAAGTAGCCAACGAACAACATGGCGGGGATGGCGCCAATCCAGTAGAAATGGCTCATCACGATGCCGTACTTCGCGCCGGAAGCGCCCATTCCGAGGACTTCTTGAGCGCCTACGTTCGCGGAAATAAATGCCAATCCGCAAACCCAGGCCGGAATGGAGCGCCCAGCGAGAAAGAAATCGTTGGAGCTGCGAATGTAGCGCCTCAGCGCGAAGCCGATGCCGAGCACGAACCCGAAATAGACGAGCATTACCAGCCAATCGATAAACGCCAGATGCAAGTGCGCTCCTTCAGGCTGCGAGTGGCCGCGATGCTGGTGCAAAGCCCGATGCTGGTGAAAAGATAGTCGAGAAGAAAACGATCTGTAAAGCCGGCGTCTCTCGCGTTGCAGCTAGTCTGCCGCGGATACGGTTGTTCCGGAGCGCGCCGCCACTTTGGCTTCGGACGCGTCGATGCCGAGTTGAGAGCGTCCGAGTGGGGTAAGGTCGTCCACGGTGGCGCGACCTTTGAAGTCGATTTCGAAGTTGTCGGGCGCAAAGTCTGGCGGAGTTTCTCCGGATAAGAATGAAGGAGCCTGCCTTTGCGTGTACGCGGCGTTCTTTGGGCATCCCGGTATGGAAGCAATGTACATCACATTGCTGTAACCGGTTCCGCGGTGTTCGTTTTCGACGGCATGAACGACATCGGTGTGCCAAAAGACAGTGTCTCCCGGTTGCATCGTGGGAATCGAGGACAAGGCGTTCAAGAGGATGCCATGAAACTGGGGATCTACGGAAAGTGTTCGGCCGGGCTTCGCGCCGCACAGATCTTCTTCGGACACATCGTCTTGTAAAGCCCGCAACAGCATATACACCATCGAATTCGCAATGGGAATGAGCTGGAGCGTGCCGTCCCCTTTGCCTTGGCGCGTGAGTGCAGTCCATCCCTGGAAGGTCCGGAACATGGAGCAGACCGCGGGAGAGGAAACTTCTCTTACCTCGGGCCTCCAGGCAGCGTCAAAAGCATCGTACTGCCGCCAGTTCCCGGAAAAGACGTGCCGATACACTTTGCGAAAATTTTCGTCGAGCCAACGCTCCACCGAGCCGCCATCCACGTGCGGGGATAGTCCCAACGATGCCGATCCTGGCGGACGGCGCCGAATACGATCGGCATAGGCGGGAGTGTGATTGGGATTGAAATGTTGCTTTCCTTCGCTCTCTGACTTCCAGAGTTTGTTTAGAAAGATGCGCACGCGGGTGAGCGATTCAGACTGCCGCGCCTGGACCTGCGGCCGCGACCAATAGATGCCGTAAATTTGCGGCTTGGCGGAGGCGAGATCGCCGAAATAATTATCGACGGCGGCGTTGGCCAGTTTTGCGGTCAGGCCGTTTTTGTCGACATAGTTTCCAATTTCCTCGTCCCAAGCGGAGGCTTGAGCGACCGGAAAAGTTTGCCGAACAACACATGCGCCGCGGTCTTTGATCTTGGCGATCATCTCGGGTAAGACGGTGCCGGCTTCCACGTCGGCATATTGCACGGTAGGGATCACGTCATGTCCCGCGTCGCGCTCTTTGACAAGCAGGTCGACTTTGCGATGCATTTCCGCTTCGACGTCCTGAAATATTTCTGCGTAGTTGGGGAGTGCTTCGCGCAGTGATTTTTTTACGTTGCGAATCGATGCCGGCAGGTCAGTGATTTCGAAGGCCATCGGGTGTTCTCCAATCTTCTTGAATAACCACCATCCAGAATTATGAGGGCTCAGACGATTGCGGGTCATTCCCAGCAAATCAGCCGAGCAATAATAGGCAAATCCGGCAGGGAGCGGTGATACGGATAGGCCAACCTTTGATACAATTCGGACACCGATCCCACGGCGCGTGACCGAAAGGTCCCCTGGTGAAACCGCAGTTCGAGCGAGTTACGTTTTCAAGAGGCTGTTCACTGCGGGTGTACCATCGCCGTGTCGCGGAAATTCCCTTCGAATGGCACCATCACCCCGAGTACGAGTTAACGCTGACATTAAACAGTAAGGGCTGGCGATTCATCGGGGATCATGTTGGTCAATATCATGCGCCCGATCTAGTCCTAGTGCCCCCTGACATGCCGCATACGTGGGCCTCGACAGCGAACTTGCAACGCGGGGAGCCGCACACCGCGATCGTGGTGTGGTTCTCTGGCCCCTGGTTAACTCGATTTGTGGACCTATGTCCTGAATATTCGGGTATCCGCGCGCTGTTGCGGCGATCCTTCACGGGCCTGGCATTCGAGGCAAGCGCGGCGGAGCGCATCGCGAAACGTGCGAGAGGACTGTTGGCCAAGCAACCACGCGCCCGTCTGCACAGGGCTCTCGAGCTGCTGTTAGAACTCGCGGATGCGCCGGCCGACGCTCTTTCCACGAACATTGGAAATGTACGGCCGACGGCAGAGAGCGAGCCCGCGCAACTAACTCGCGTATTGGACTATCTGCACAAGAGGTTTCACGAAACTATTCGTATCGCGACGCTATGTGAAGTAGGCAATTTGTCGGCGCGCTCTTTGCATCGGCTGTTTGTGAAGCATGTGGGCGAAAGCGTGAGCGATTATCTTTGCAGGTTGAGGATCGGGCGGGCTTGCATGCGGCTGGTGGAGAGCGATGCCACGGTAAGCATGATCGCCTATGAGGTGGGACTCGCCAATCTAGCTAACTTCAATCGTCACTTCCGGCGCGTTCGACACATGACGCCGACCGCTTACCGAGAATCTGTGAAGCAACTGGGTAGAGGCTTGGACGATCCGGGCGGTAACGATCCGCAGAATCTTTCTGAAAGGCCGAAGTCGCTGGATGGACGGCGACGGCACCAGCGTTTTAAGGCCCCGATTACAGGCGGCTTGACGGAAACTTCATTGTAGCGCAAGCCGCGTCACCTCACTTGGCTCGTGAGTTTGCCGCAGCATTCTGGGCGTTCGGGCAACGCAGAGCGATCCCAGCCTCCCCCGAGCGCTTGCACCAACGAGACCGCGTCCACCATCCGCCGGCCAAGAATATTCACCGCGGTGACTTCGTCGGCGAGAGCGGCGCTCTCCGCGGTTGTCACTTCCAAACAGCTGGTAACTCCACCGGTGTAGCGTGTGTTAGCCAGCGCGAGGTACCTCTCGGCGGCGACGTTGGGTTGAGCCGGTTTCCAATCTCCTACTTCTTTATAGGCGGCGGGAGTTTCCACTGTTGGAGTGTGATATCTAGGGCCCACCGTGCATCCGCTCAGCTGCAGCAGCGTTAGCGCGGAAAGAATCGCCAGCACGCTCGCGTGTATCCACGTCGCCGTCCCGCAAATCTGAGTCACTGCTTGACGCGCCTCAGTAGATAAGCTTCAGCGAAAACTGAACCTGCCGCGAAGTTCCCGCCGTTTTGCTGATCATCCCAAATCCTGTACCCTCGATGATGTTGGCGGGCAGCCCCATATTGACGATATTAAACAGATTAAAGAACTCCCCGCGAAATTGCAGGTCCGCTCGCTCCAAGCCATTTTCCCGGTGGCCAATCGGAGTAGTCTTCATGAGCGCAAAATCGAAATCATAATATGCCGGGCCGCGAAAGGTGTTACGCCCGAGCGTTCCAAAGCGGCCGGAGTTTGGTCCGTTCCCGCCCGGGATATCGATGGGAATGGAAAAGAAACTTGCGTTGTTCGCTCCCCGCCCAAAATAATCCTCGCGCGATCGGGTTGAGCTGCCAGCGCTCGAGAGGTCCGGTTTTCCGATCTGGTCCGGTCGGTCCGCGCCGATCGTCCCCGCCCCCGTCTGCTGGATTCCCGAGTACACCGTAAACGGCGAACCGCTCGTAATCGTTGAGATGCTCAGAAACTCCCAGCCCTTCGTCAACAACTGGATTCGATCCGACTGAAGCCCCAAACGCTCGAAATGCAAATCCTGGGCCGCGCTCAGCGTGAAGGCGTGGGTCACGTCAAAGCTCGACGGCCCCCATTCGGCTCGCGTGTCGAAAGGGTCTTGTGGGCTGAATAGCGTCACCGCGCCGGTGGATCCTGTTCCTCCTAGGATGCCGCTGACATCATCCAGTGATTTGCTCCAAGTGTAACCTGCTTGCAATGACGGACCGCCATGCCCAACATTTCCCGACAATGAAGTTTGGAGCGCGTTGTACGATGAGTGCGACGTTGCCGTCATCACGGACTCGAATCCGAAACCTCCCGTCACCGCTCCGCTGCTGTCGAAGTTTGTAAACCGGGCAAATTCCGAGTCCGCTCCGGGATACGCGTTCGGATATGACATTCTGGGAAGTCGAAACGCCGATGTTCCCACATAAGCGACATCAGCCGTGAGGCCGCCGAAAGCCCGTTCCAGCCCCAGCGTCCAGGTCTGCAGGTAGCCATTGCCAAAATGGCGATCGATCCCGCTCAAACTCAGCAGCGAGAGCTGATGACCTGGTGCCAGCATTGCTAAATCCTGCTGGTATCGATTCACGTCCATCACCGTGTTCGCCGGCACTTTTTTCGAATCGCCGCCGGCCAACACATTCATGCCTGCGGTGTTGTAGACCTGAGGCAACTCGTCCGGAGTGATTTGGAATCCGTATGAAATCTCCCCGTTCTGCGCCGCATTGACACGCGGATAAACAACGTAGGGCGTTGACCCCGTCAGCAGATTGTCCTGCCAGATATTCGGCGGAATTACTGTGATCGCTCCCCCCATGTGCACGTGAACGGCCTGCGGAGCATTCCACTCCACTTGCACGCGCGGCCCCCAGCCGTTCCAATCCGTCTGATAAGTAGGCCGCGGATTGATCAAGTATTCCTGTCCAACGCCCGCCGGTGGGAACGAATTCAGAAAACTCGATGTTCGGTACGCTCGCTCCGAAATCGGCGTATAGAGCTCATATCGCAGCCCGTAATCGAGCGTCCATACTGGATTGATTTTCCATGTGTCCTCAACGTACGCGTTCACGTCATTCCGGTTGATCGCCGCTGGCCCAATATGCGCGCCATCCGACGTATAAGGCGGCGCCACCGCGACCGTGTACCCGTACGGATAGCCGATCAGCAGACTGCTTAGCGTGTCTGGTAGAGGATCGCCGGCTTGCACATTGTGCTGTCCACTTGCAGAAGGAATGAACACGGGCGAATAAACCGTTCCACCGCCAAAATCATATTCGCCATTGGGACTGATTCCGAAGTATGTCGTGTCGCGATTAAGTCGCGCCTCCGCACCCCATTTCACCGCGTGGCGCCCACTCGTCCAGGCAAAATTCAATTGCCCCTGGAACAAATTCCCATCCGCAGACATCACCGAACCCGCCGCGCTGTTGTACGCCTCGAAAAGGCCATCGACGAACTTCAATGCCGGATCGGTGTGGTTCGGTGTCACAAACGACGGGGTCGTCCGCGTGAAACTCAGCGATGACGACCAGAGAAACCGGGGCGACACCGTGTGCGTGTAGGTGATGACGCCGTTGCGCTGCCGGTCTACATACTGCACACCGAAGCTCGGATCAATCAGTGTCTGATCCGGATTTGTCGTCGGTCCCGTTAGATTGTCGAAATTGAATCGGACAAACAATTGTCCTTTTGCGCCAACCTTCTGATCGATGCGGATAGAAAACTGATCCGCATCCGTGTTTACGTTTGAAGGAGCAGCATAGGTTCGCGCACCGTACGCGCCTGTTGGGTTGTTAGGGAGTGGATAGCGCGCCAGTACGGAAGCAATCGCCGGATTTACTCCAGGGCTATTCGGACCCCCCGCAATCTGTAGCGTGTCCGTGCTGCCGTCCGGATACTTCACCACATCCTGGCCCGCTCGCTCTGCCGCTGTAGGCACGGCCAGTACCTGTGTTGTTCCGAGCACCTGCCTGAACCCTTGATACTGGACAAAGTAAAAGGTTCGATCTCGACCGTCATATACATGCGGCAAAACAATTGGTCCGCCGTTTGTAAATCCGAACTCATTCCTGCGAAACGGAGGGATGCGGCCAGGCTCTGCAATCGACGGATGATCGAAATAATTTCGCGCATCGAGGGCGGAGTTCCTTAGAAACTCGAAAAAGGAACCGTGAAATCCGTTCCTCCCAGATCGCGTCACGATATTGGTAAAGCCCGCTGCGCCGCGCCCGATGTCCGCCGGCATCCAACCCGAGCTTGACTGCAATTCCTGAATTGCATCCACGTCGAAATTCGTGAACGTACTCCCGCCCATCTCAGGATCACTAATATCGGCGCCGTCCATCGCGAACACAGCCTCGACGCCGCGCTGTCCATTGATGGCAAATTGCTGGGTGAAATTTGTCTGCCCGTTCACGTCCGTCATCGTCCCAGCTGCCAACAGCAGCAGCGTGCTGAAGTCGCGTCCGTTCAACGGCAACTCGTCGACTTTTTGGCTGGAGAGTTTCCCCCCGCTTGTTCCGCTGGCTGTGTCCGTAGTTGTGCTCGGGTTTCCATTCGGGACGCCTGCGGAAACTTGCGGATTGGCTGCGATCGACAGCATGTTTTGATCGGACACCGTCAGCACAACTGTTACGCTAGTAATGTCCACCACCACTTGCTCTGTCGGACCTCGCCCGGGCATTTGCACGCTCACCTTATGCGGTTCTGGTGTAATGCCCGCAATCGAAAACTTTCCATCGGCTCCCGTAATTGTGGTTGGGTTCTTTTTGGCGCCGGATGTGAAGACCGTTACCTTCGCTCCGGCCACTGGTTCGCCGGCAGCTGTGCGTACCACGCCAACCCACGTCTGCGCAGGAGGCGAACTTTGTTGTGCTTTGAGCGCGCTCGCTACCAGCAGTCCCGCCAGCAAAGACCTCTTTATCAGTCGGAAAGCCTTATGAACGGTTTGAGCTATTACGTGTTCCTTAGCGTAGTGGAATTCATGCATGAAAAATTTCCTCGAGTGAAGACGGTATGCAATCGCGTGCATGAACCCGTTGATCGCGCAGCATAGACCCTTGGCCCGGTCCGTTATATGTCGACCGCGTACCTATAGAAGCGTCGAACCGGTTCGGCTTACGTACTTGTAACTTCTATGCCTTGGGAGCGGTAGGGATTCAGGACATCTTCGTCCGATGCGTCGGTGATCAAACGTGTCAGTCGGGAAGCAGGACCGACTACGTAAGGCAGAGATGTCCCCATTTTCCCACGTGAAATCAGGCCGACCACTTCCGTTGAAGCCCCTATCATCGCTTTCTTCACGTACGCTTCTTCCAGGTCGCCGACGGTTATTCCGACTTCCGGGTGCAAACTGCACATTCCGAGAAAACACAGATCAGCGCGGATGGATTCGATTACCCGAATGGTGTCGACGCCGGCCGTGACCCGCGCCTCTTTAAGAAAATTTCCTCCGAGCACCACCACGCTCAACTTCGGATGATCTGCCAACGCCAGCGCAAGCGGCGGGCTGTTGGTAACAATTGATGCCGAACGCTCTCTTGAAAGGTAGGAAGCAATTCTTAGATTAGTGGTGCCTCCATCAATCAGCACCACCTGACCGTCTTGGATCATGTCAGCCGCCGCTCGAGCAATTCCGATCTTGCTCTCCGGGTCGATTTGTTGACGAGACGCGAAAGAAACGGCCTCAGCACGGCGAGGCAGGGCGCCTCCGTGTACCCGTTGGATTTTCCCCGAACGCGCCAATTCGCGCAAATCGCGACGAATCGTATCTTCGGAGACCCTGTATCGACTACTAAGGTCCGCGGCGAGGACTCGACCCTCGCTCCCGAGGAGCTCCAAGATGTACTGGTGACGCTCTTCCTTTAGGGCGACTTGGTCTGTTTCCGGTTCTGGTTTCATTTTAGCCGCTCTACACGAATGCGCTTGTTTGTGCACGTATTTACGTGTATCATCCGAGTTATGCATGATACTGCCAAACCTAGCACCGTTCAAGCTCTTTCGCAAAAGCGTCCGGTTCGGGCAGTCGTCTTCGATTACGGTAACGTTCTTTGCCTAGAGCAAACGCCGGAGGATATGAAAGGTATGGCGCTCGTCAGTGGCGTGCCGGATGAGCGATTCAGCGAACTTTACTGGAAGCTACGGCCGCCGTATGACCGGGGTGATATCGATGGACCTGCCTACTGGTCAGCGGTTGCTGGCCAACAAGAACTGGATTTGAGCGGAGATCAGATAGCGACGCTAATCAAGCTCGATAGCGAAAGTATCACGCGACCAAATCAAGGCGCTGTGCAGTGGGTAGAGTTGCTGCACCGTGAAGGCTTCCCCTTGAGCCTTCTCTCAAACATGCCGCTCGAGCTCAGTCGCCATGTGACCAAGTGCTTCCCGAGACTCTCTACATTTGAACACCTGATTTATTCCTGCGACTACGGGTCCATAAAGCCGGAGCTGGCGATCTATCGAAATAGCCTCGAACTGCTCAAAGCGGCCCCGCAAGACATCTTGTACCTGGATGATCGCGCCGAAAACGTCGAGGCGGCCGCCCGCTTAGGAATTAACTCTGTACTGTTCGACACAGTCGAAAAGACTGCATCAAGAGTCGAAAGCCGATTCGACATCCCGATCGTCGATCCAAGGTAATCACGTTCCGCCGGCGATATCCACCTTGCATCACGGGGCGGTCGTAAATCGCAGTCGCGGGAAAGATAGGATGCGGCCCGATCACTTATCACGACGCGGTGCGAGTCACCACTGCGTCGAGGGCATTCATGAAATCCAGAATCATTTGAACGACGGCCCGATCGCCGATCGCGGTGTTAATCATGGTGTGGTAAACGGAGCGGTCAGGCCATTCGACGTGGAAATACTTCTTGATGAAATCGTGGCGCTCGCCGTCAACTGTATCAACGAGCTGCTGAGCTTCCTCCTCGCTCTTGCCGCGAGCCAAGAGACGCCGCACTTTGTTCTCTCTCGGAGCGTAAAGGAATACACGGAGCGTATCTGGACGATTCCTGAGAAAATGCTGCGAACCTCTTCCGACGATGACGGAGTTTCCGGACTTTGCGGCGTGCTGAACAACCCGCTCTGTAATCTTCAAAATGCTTTCGCTGTCAACTACGTTGAGCTTGTGCGCATTGAGACTGCCTTCATAACTTCCGCGTAGAAAGGATTTGAAGAGGCGATAGTACAGTGGATCGGTGCGCTCCTCTCGAACCTCGACGACAGCTTTGGGGCAATTCGCGAGCCTGGCGATCTCTTCGGTCAACTGCTGATCCCAAAGCTTCCAGCCTAGCTGCGAAGCAAGCAATTGAGCGATTTCGCCACCGCCGCTTCCGTACTCACGTTCAATTGTGATGATTTTGACCATTTGGGCCCCTACGGAAAATACTCGCTGCGCTCCATGCTATTGCATATCATTCGACATCTTGCATAACATTCGACATCGCTTAACCTACCTCCACCGCCCCGCCGCCCCCGGGGTTATTCTTTTTCAAAGCAAAAGTCAGACAAAACATGATCGCTGCCCCAACCGCGAGCACCATAAAAGTATCAATGTACGCCATGCTCGCCGCCTGCGCTTGGACCTCTTGATAGATCCTGGCATACGCATGCACCTGTGCATCATGGGCGCTGAACCCCGAGTCAGCCAGACGCTGGGTCAAGCCGTTGACAGTGTTTTGCAAATTCGAGTTTCCGGCACGAACGTAGTCGCCCAAAATCTCTTGATGGAATTGCGAGCGTCGCGCGACCAATGTGGTAACCAATGAGGTTCCGACGCTGCTTCCCATATTGCGCATGAAATTGATGATCCCCGCGACCGCGTTGTTCTTCTCCGGCGAAATTCCGATGTAAGCCACAAGCGTAATAGGCACGAAGAGAAACCCCAAGCCGATTACCTGGGTGATGCGCAACCATGTGGCGGCGCCGAAGCTAATCTGTAAATCAATCCGCTTCGTGGAATAGAACATCGCGACTGACAAGGATAGCCAGCCGAATGCAATCAGGTAGCGCGCCTGGATCATCGTCGTGAGTTTGCCCATGATCGGCATTTCAAATAACAAAACTAGGCCTCCGGCCGAAAGCGCAAGTCCGGCCAGTTGCGACGTGTAGCCCAAAAGCGTCTGGAGGAACTGCGGCATCAGCACCAGGCTGCTGAACAACAAAATTCCCAGTATGAACATCATCAAGCTCGCACTGGCGAAGTTGAAGCTCTTGAACATGCGGACATCAATGATCGGCGCCTTTTGAAACCACTCCCAGATAACCAGCGAGATCAGGCATACGGTCGCCACAACGATCAAGGTCGTAATGAAGTGCGAACCAAACCAATCATCTTCCTGCCCCTTGTCGAGCAGCACTTGCAACGCTCCGACACCTAGAGCCAGAAGACCGATACCAACGTAGTCCAATTTAACTCCGGCCGACTTAAGCCGGGTTAAATACGGCGGATCTTCGACAAATCGGCGCACCAGAAACCATGTAGCTATTCCGACCGGGAGATTGATAAAAAATATCCACCGCCAGGAATAGTTAAAGGTGATCCAACCGCCCAAGGTTGGTCCGATCGTAGGTGCGGTGACCGCCGTAATTCCATACAACGCGAACGCCAAACCTCGCTGATGCGGCGGAAAAGTGTCTGCGAGAATGGCCTGAGCCATCGGCTGCAGCCCTCCGCCACCCGCTCCTTGCAGCACACGGAAAAGAAGAAGAAGTCCGAGACTCGGCGCTATCCCGCAAAGCAAAGAGCTCACGGTGAATATACCCAAACAGCCCATGAAGAAGCGCTTCCGCCCCAAGGCCCCCGCGAGCCAGCCGCTGATTGGTAGGATGATGGCGTTCGAGACCAGATAAGAAGTCAACACCCACGTACTCTGATCGTTGCTCGCGCCCAGGTTCCCGGCCATGTATGGCAGAGCCACGTTGGCTATGCTCGTGTCGAGGACCTCCATAAAAGCTGCCAGCGCCACGACAACAGCAATCAGCCAAGGATTGTATTCGGGACGCCAAGTTTCCTGGTCGATTGTCGGAGCAGCGGAACTCATTGGAGGTAGACGTCCGGCACCACGTTCATGCCTGGACGAAGGACACGATCCTGGTTCTCGCCCGGATCGAGAATGATCTTTACCGGAATCCTTTGAACGATTTTCACGTAGTTGCCGGTAGCATTCTCCGGGGGAAGCAAACTGAAGCTAGGGCCCGTTGCTCCCGCGATGCTGTCTACGTGGCCCTTTAATTTCCGGCCGTTCGAATCCACATGTATTTCCGCTTTCTGTCCCACTCGCATGCGCCTCAGCTGTGTCTCTTTGAAATTGGCGGTGACCCACACCTCATCGAGAGGCACCACGGTTAAGAGTTGCTGTCCGGGTTGGACATTTAGTCCGACGACAACCGTTTTGTTCACCTCACCCGTAATTGGCGCAACGATTTTGGTGTACTGGAGGTTCAGCTCAGCTTGCTCGAGAAGCGCCCGCCTTTGTTCCACATCGGCGATCGCCGCGCGCACTCGAGCTCGGGTGGACGACACCTGTTGCGGACCCGTCTCCGCGGATTGGTGATTCGCATCCGCTTGCACCAGGCGGCTTTTGGCTTGTTGCACGAATTGTTGCGCGGCGGACTCATTGGCAAGGGCTGCTGCCACTGACGCGGCGCTGGATTTAGCCGTGGCCAACGCTTGATCGTAAATCTGCTGGGACACGTCCCGAGTGTCGACCAGAAGCTTGTAGCGATGGAGATCGTCTTGCGCTCTTACATTATTTGCTTCGGCCGCCTCCAATTGAGCATGGGCGGCCGTGAGTTGCCTCTCAGCGGCGATCACTCCGGCGTTGGCATTGTCGATGTCCGACACCGTGAACTTCAGCTGGCTCGAAGTGTTCACCGAAGTAATGGGAACGGTGATATTCAACGATTCGGCTGTCGCTATCGCGCTATCAAGATTGGCCTGCGCCTGCGCCACAGCAACCTCATAGTCCTTCGGGTCGATCTCCACCAGAACGGCACCCTGCTGCACCCATTGGTTGTCCCCAACGTTGACCTTCACCACATAGCCAGAAACGCGCGCGCTGACGGGATATAGGTGAACATCCGCCTGGGCGTCGTCGGTTGATTCATAACTGCTGAAGTAGCGCCACAAAAACATGCCGCCAACGATCAGCACCAGGACGGCGACCACAATCAAAATGTATCTGCGGCGCTTGGGACTGCGGTACGCCGGCGGCGAATACACTGTATTCGTCAAAGGCGACGGCTCGATTGTGGATTCTTTGCCCGCGCCAGGCACGGAACGCGGTGCGTTCTCGTCCGCCATGTTTATTTTCCTTTGAAATATTCCTTGACGCTCTCTTCAGCAACCCCCAGAGCGCGAGCCAAGGAAATTTTTGCAAAATTGTAACTGTAGAGACTGGAAATGTACTGTTCATGGGCGCTCGCCACGGCCTCTTGCGATTGCACCACCTCCACCGTGTCGGTGACACCCGCGGAAAAGCGATTGCGCGACCGAAGCAGCGTCTCTTCCGCCAAATCAATATTGCTGCGCGCGACATTGACTTGTTCTGCCGACGATTGAAGGTTCAGCAGAGCCGCGCGAACATCCGAGTCGATCTGCGCGCGGAGACTATCCAGGCGTTCGCGGCTCTGCTCGAGTCTCGCATCAGCCTGCAAAACGTCGCCGTGAACGCTTCCTCCCTGAAAGATAGGAATCGTCAGCGTTCCGCGCACGTCCGAAACTTGCGTCGCCGTCGAGGGATGGCTACCTGCCGTGCCGTAGTCCGCGTTAAAAGAAAGCGACGGGAGATAGCCCGCCACGGCAGCTTTCCGTAAGAATTCGGCCGCTCGGATATCAGTTATGGCCGCTTGGTAATCGGAACGCGAAGCGTATGCGCGTTTCAAAGCCTCATCAACTGTGATGCCCTCAAACGGTTGGTAGGGTGATTTGTCCGTCAAGTCGAATTCCTGACCGGGAGCCAGGCCGATCACGCGTGCTACGGTCAGCTTTTGGATGGCGAAGTTGTTCTTTGCCTGAATCAACTGCTGCTGGCGCGTCTGGAGTTCGACTTTGGCGCGCAGCTCATCGATTTCCGGCGACGTACCTGCATTCAACTGGTTCGCAGCTTGATCGTGGAGTGCCTGCGCCGTCTTCACTTGCGCTTCCGCCGTTTCGATGCGGGCTTCGTCGGCGATGGCCTGCAAGTAGGTATAGCCCACAGCGAGGACAACGAGATCGCGTGCATCTTTATTGGTATATTCAGCGGACTTCAGGCTCTGGCTGGCCGCACGAGTGGCGTTTATGGACTTCCAATCAAACAATGACTGAGTCACCGTCGCGCGGGCGTCAAAATATGAAAAGGGGCCGACGGATGGCGGTATTTGGATTCCGCCAATGCTTGTAAAACCGAGTTCGGCGAGATTGATTTTCGATTCAGCGACATAGGGCTCCGCATTCACGTGCGGCAAGAGAGCACTCAATTGTTCCCAGCGCTGGCCGCTGGCCGAACGGATATCTGCATTCGACAGCAGCAGCCCAAGATTTTGTTTCAATCCGCGCTCGATGGCCTCATGCAACGAAAGCGGCATCACGCCAGGAACCAGCTTTGAAGGCACACTCCCCGCGAACGGGCTCACTCCACCGGTTCCGGGTATCGCTTGGCCTGGAGTGCTCGAACTGGGTGTTGTCTCGGTCTGCGCAAGAGCTGTGCGTGCTCCGCACAACAAGACTCCGGCCAACACCAACACGCGACCTGGTCCGTAAGTGATCCTCACAGGAGACTCCTCCGTCGCATATTTCGCTGCGGCGATCGTGAGAGGGGCAATATCCTAGTCCGGGCGGAAATTTCAGGCAACTGTATCTATCTCGTAACCGTACCGCAGATTCGGGCCGGTGAGTGCGGCCATAGCAATTCATGTTCAATTTGCGACGTAGTGCTATCGCTCTCATGAGCATCCCCAGAAGCCGCAGAAGACACGTCCCTTACCCTCCCAGTCAAGATTGTGTTGCTACTCCTGCTGTCAGGATAACGACATCACGTCCACCCGAACGGCATCGGTGAGTGCATCGCACTCGCAGTCTGCCTTTGTTTTCCAGCATTTACGATCTCACCAGTTTGGCACGGTCGTTGCCCTACTCCAGTCGAGTCGACCACGGCGTTCACGCCATGGCGACAATTCGAATGAGGAGAAAACTCAGAGCACCTATCCAAATCATCTCGCGGAGAAGAGACGGTCACGATGGCTTCGCTGCAAAGCAAACGCGCCGGATGAATCGTCATGATATCGGCCCCAGTTGGTGGACAGTTGCTAAAGGTCGATGCCCATGCTTTCATCGAATGCGTGTACGACGTGCGCGAATCCTGTAAGCCAAATCGCAAGAATACAGTGCGAGGGAAAGCCATCGTGCGTTATCTCTGCTGTTTTGTTATCGCTTTGTCCGTTCTATCGAGCGCCCCGGCGCAGGAAGCATTGCCCGATTATCGCAATCCGAACCTTGCGCTTGAACAGCGCGTGGCGGATTTGCTGAAACGAATGACGCTCGAAGAAAAGCTTGACCAGCTCACCCGCGGACCCGGCAATCACCTGCTTGATGCCACGGGCGAATTCAAAGACGATCAGGCCTCTGCTTTGTACCGGGAGACCTCCGACATCAATTCTCACCTCGGTCCGCACGATATGGCCGTGTTTCGCAATGCCGTGCAGCGATATCAAATCGAGAAGACCCGGCTCGGCATCCCAGTGATCTTTCAGGGAGAGGCCCTGCACGGTTTCATGGAGTACGGAAGCACCAATTTCCCGCAAGTCATCGGGCTCGCCAGCACTTGGGATACGCAGCTTACGAAGCAGGTATTCACGGCTGCTGGGGACGAGATGGGATCTGCTGGCGGCGATCAGGCCTTCACGCCCGTGCTGGACCTAGCGCGAGACCCGCGCTGGGGCCGCACTGAGGAAACCTACGGCGAAGATCCGTACCTCGTATCGCGGATGGGAGTAGCGGCTATCGAGGGGTTGCAAGGCCCGAACTTCATAATCGACCGCCATCATGTGATGGCCACAGCAAAACACTTCGTTCATGGGCAGATGGAAGGCGGGAGAAACACCGCTCCATCGAACATCTCAGAACGCATTCTGCGCGAGTCCTTCTTCGAACCCTTCCAAGCGGCAGTCGAGGAAGCGCATGTGGGAAGCGTGATGGCTTCCTACAATGAAATTGATGGCATTCCATCACACGTGAATCATTGGCTGCTGGGCTCCGTGCTGCGCGGGGAGTGGGGCTTCCAGGGATACGTGACATCGGACGGAGGTGCGTTGCAAATGCTCGCGGAAACGCACCATGTCGCTGCCGACTTTGCCCAAGCGGCGCGAGAAGCGCTCGCTGCGGGTGTGGACTACGATTTGTCGGACGGCTCTGTGTATCGCACGTTGCTCGAGCAGGTTAAGGGGGGAATTGTCCCGGAGAGCGAAGTGGACGCGGCGGCTTCGCGAATCCTCGCCGCAAAATTCCGTCTGGGATTGTTCGATCACCCTTATGTAAACCCCGACTACGCTGAAAAAATTACGAACAGCCCTGCGCATAAAGAGCTGGCGCTGAAAGCTGCGCGGGAGGCCATCGTTTTGCTTAAGAATGACAACAATCTGTTGCCGCTGGATTTGACGAAACTCAAGACCATTGCCGTGATCGGGCCCGATGCTGTCGACGTACATTTGGGTGGGTATAGCCGCGATCCCGGGCCGGGCAACAGCATCAGCATACTGGAAGGAATCCGCCATCGCGTGGTGCCTAACGCGAAAGTGCTCTACGCAGAGGGCTGCGAGATTACAGCAACGCCAAAGCACGACTGGTCGGAATGGTATGCGCCCGACGTCAAGCTCGCCGATCCGGCAAAACAAACTGACAGCATCCGCGCAGCGACTGAAATGGCGAAGAAGGCCGATGTGGCGATTGTCGTTGTCGGAGATAACGAAGGAACCACTCGCGAAGCGTGGGCCGAAAAACATTTGGGCGACCGCGACTCACTCGATATGCTTGGGGCACAGACGGAACTCGTGAAATCGATCGTGGAAACAGGAACTCCCACGGTGGTCCTACTGGTCAACGGCCGCCCGCTTTCGATCAATTACACCGCGGCGCATGTACCGGCGATCCTCGAGGGATGGTACCTAGGAGAACAGGGAGGCACGGCGGCTGCGGATGTGCTGTTCGGCGACGTGAACCCGGGAGGGAAACTGCCAGTCACGTTTCCGAGGTCAGTCGGCCAGCTTCCGGATTATTACGATCACAAGCCCTCGCGAAACCGGAGCTACGAGTTCGTAGACAACAGGCCTTTGTTTCCGTTCGGCTACGGCCTCAGCTATACGACCTTCAAATTCGACAATCTACGCGTGGAACCAAGGACGATTGGCCAAGGTGGGACGGCGACAGTGAGCGTGGGCGTGACCAATGCAGGCAATCGCCAAGGTGACGAAGTAGCGGAGATGTATATCCACCAGAGAGTGGCGTCTGTCACGCGGCCGGTGATGGCGCTGCGCGGTTTCCAGCGTGTGAGCCTCAAGCCCGGACAGAAGACCACGGTAACGTTTACTCTGACGCCGAGAGCACTTTCTATGTTCGACGTGGATATGCACAGGGTCGTCGAGCGGGGCGTATTCGACATCATGGTCGGCCCAAGTTCCGCCGACACGCAGAGCGTTCCGCTGGACGTCGTGGAGAAGTAGCGAAGCGGCCTCACTCGGCACTCGGCTACGCTCAGCATCGCGGAGCGGCGCGATCCACGAACCGCCGTGATCACGACGGCACGCTCGCCGTCACCATTGTAATTTCCGCAGTCGTCTCGCAGAGGATTCGGAACTAAACTAAGAATTACTATCTTCGGCCGGAAATCGCGACTTTTCGGCTTGCAAATGGATCCAGAGAGAAAACTCCCGACTACGTGGCGGAGGGGGTGGGATTCGAACCCACGAGACCCTTTTGAGGCCTAACGGTTTTCAAGACCGCCGGTTTCAACCACTCACCCACCCCTCCGACGCGCGGATTTCTCATTGTAGCTTACGACCACCCCGCGTTACAGCGATGCCTTGAGTGTTTGAACCGCGGCGATCTGAGGTAACGCCACCAAATCCATCATCGGGTTCATTGTCGTTTTGCAGCGATCGTTGCCCAGCGGCAAAAAGTAACGTGCCCCGAAAATTTCCCTCAGAGCCCGGAGGCTCCCGCCTCTGGTAACTCAACAACAATTGACTGCTGGTGCCATCAATCCAGGCAGCTCCCCTGAATCTAACTCGCCGAAATCACAAAAGGCGCTCGAGATTCTGATAGCTAATGCGCAGCGCTTCTATCGGCGGCGGCTCTCCCGAATCCTTCTCAACAAACACATGACGGACGCCGTTCACTTCCGCGGTTTGCAGAATCGCTTTCCAATCAAGCGTCCCGTCGCCGACCGGAGCGAAATGCTTAGCCTGCTCGTTCAAATCCTGCGACGCCGGGAATCCCGCCTTGCGATCCTTCAAATGCAGCAATTGAATACGGCTCCCCAGCCTTTTGAACATTTCCACCGGGTCCTGTCCCGCCTGCACGATCCAGTAGCAATCCATCTCCATGCAGACTAGATTCGCGTCGGCCCGCGAAATCAGCGCATCAAATCCTGTCGTGTTGCCGAATCGGCGAAATTCATAATTGTGATTGTGAAAGCCGAAGCGCATTCCTGAGCGCTTCACCTGCTCTCCCCATCTGTTGTATTGATCGGCTGCCTGCTTGAACCCGTCGAGCGACATCCACATCGCTTTGGGCAGCATCGGGCAAATCATATATTCCACGCCGAGGGCTTTCGCGTAATCGATCTTCGCTTCGAGTCCGTCATAATCGAAATGCCCGCTCGGGACGCGCAAACCGTGATCCTGAATGATCCGCTTCAACTCGGCAGCCGGCCGAGAATAGACATTCCAATACGTTTCGACTTCTTCGTAGCCGATCTGACGAATCGCCGCGAGGACACCGGGAAGATCCGCCGCGGCCTGCGCGCGCACTGTATAGAGTTGAACTCCAAGAGGTCGCCGGTGCATTTGCGCAAAGTTAAGACTGCCGACCGACCCAACTGCCGCAATTGTTGAAGCCAGAAATTCCCGTCGTCCGATCACCGCTTGCTCCGTCCTTCCTCGCAAGAGCAATTAAAGAAGCCCATACGATTCATCGAATCGCGGGAAATATTGACCGCAGAATTTACGGCAGCACCTCGTAGCTCACAAAAGCAAATTTCTTCGAATCAGGTGACCAGGAATTCACATTGATCGTTCCTTGTCCGCCGAAGAACGAAGTCAGCACTTGAATCGATTTATTCTTCGCGGGTTTCGCGCTAAGCGGCGCACCCGAACGCAATCGAATCATCCGAATCTCAACACTCGTTTTAACATCGTGCCCAGGCGTGCCTTTCGGAAACGACAAGAACACCAGCCAATTCCCATCCGGCGATGGATGCGGAAACCAATCTTCCATCGGGTCGCTGGTCACGCGTTCGGCTTTCGCATCGCCTGGACCCGCGCCCTCTGCCGGCATTCGCCAGATATCCCAACTTCCGGAGCGATTCGAATTGAAGTAAATCCATTGTCCGTCCGGTGAATAGTCGGGGCCATCATCATAAGCAGCAGCGGAAGTCAGCCGTTCTTCTGGCCCGCCGGTCGCTCGAATGCGGAAGAGATTGAAATTGCCGTTCCGCTGGCCCACAAACCCTAGCCAATTTCCATCCGGCGACCAGGAATGAAAATAGCTCGGCACATTTTCGGTAATCAGTCGCGCGCTCGCGCCGCTCGCGGCGGCCACAAACACTTGTGATCCCTTCGCGTCGCCATTCGTGGCCGAAAATGCCAGCAGT
>DATBYF010000139.1:0-30733 GCA_036513895.1 Candidatus Acidiferrales bacterium
TTACTCGATCTTCTCCGGGCAAGCGTGAATGTGGGAAGATTCAAAATGCGCTACTTGCGAACCTGCCGCTCGCGACTAAAAATGCAACGGTCGTGACGAAAACCGCGGACGATGAATCCCGCTGACCCCAACGCCACCAAATATCGGCAAAAACGCGCGCGAATTCTTCTCGCCGTCATCGGCATTCTTCTCCTTGGAGCTCTCGCCGCGTTTATTTTCACAAACAATGCATCGGGCTGGGACGCGCCGCCCGAGGCGAAGGCGCTCAGAAATCCGCTGCCGCAAGATCCGGGATTGATTGCGGCCGGCAAAGCCGTCTATCAGGACAAATGCGCGAACTGCCATGGCGACTCGGGCAACGGGAAGGGAAACGATTCGTGGAAATATTGGACGAAGCCGGCTGATTTCACCGATGCCAATGCGATGAACAAAATGACCGACGGTGAGCTTTATTGGAAGATCACCGTCGGCCGCAAGCCGATGCCGAGCTTTGAAACAAAACTGTCAGAAGATGAGCGCTGGATGCTGGTTGACTATATCCGAACGTTTTCGCAGCCGGGCGCGCCGTTGGATTCGAAATAGGGCGAAACGCGTCCAGCCGATCGGTTTTCCATGAGAATTCCCGATTAATTCGCCTTGCCGAGTGCTTCGGCGACTTCGTTCACATCCGGAACCGTCGGAATATCGTACTGCTTGAACCATGCGATTTTTCCGGCGCGATCGATGATAGCGATGGCGCGGCCCGTGATTCCTTTATCGCTGAGGTACACGCCGAATTTGTCAGCCACGGCGCCGCGCGGTTGGAAGTCCGCGAGCAAGGGATATTTAATGCCCATTTTCTCCGCGAAAGCTTTGTGCGACCACACGCTGTCCACGGACAGACCGAGCACTTGCGCGTCGAGCTGCTCGAATCGCTTTAGATCGTTTACGAGACAGACGTGCTCGTTCGTGCACACTGGGCTCCAATCCAGAGGATAAAAAATAAGTACAACACGCTTCCCGCGGAAGTCCGCGAGCTTCACTTCTTTCTGGCTTTGATCCTTTAAAACGAAATCCGGGGCTGCTGCGCCCACCGCAATGGTCATGATTCCTCCTGAAGTCTCGCGAGTTTCCTGACGCAAAGAGCGATTGAACCGCGAAGACATTGATGATATCCGAAGCCAGTGCGCGTGACAAACGCGCAAGTCGCCGCGCTCCGCTGGCGTGGCATTCATGCGGCCGGCTTCTGCTACTATACGGGCGATGTGGGAAACGCGCATCAATCACGAACAGGCGTATCCGGGAATTCGTTTCCTGCCGAGCAGCCGAAACTGGTGGGCTCGATTGAAAGGTGTGCCAGCGGAGTGCGTTCATCTCGAGGAAGAGCGCCCGTGGATGGCGTCGCTGGTGCCGGACACTTTGTATTTGAGAGGCAAGGCCGCGAGGCGCCGCGAACCAGTTCGGCCGGAGGTGTCGCTCTGCCGCGATTGTTTTCTCGGCGTGTTCCGGCGCGAATTCGAGGACTTCACTGGGCGTGGAATTGGTTTCGAGCCTGACGGCGAATCGTTTTCGCAGTATTTTTTCGTCTCATCGCCGGATTTCACGGCTGCTGGGCTCTTGCCGGAAGTTCGAGCCGCCATTGATAAGCGGCTCGCGAGCGATCCTGGCGTCTGTGCTACCTGCTCGTATCCGGCAACCTGGGATTGGATCTCGCGCGAAGAGGTTGCCGATCTCGGTGATGCAGAGGCGATCGCTCACGCGCGAGGCACCAAACTTTGCGCCATGCATGCAGCGCGAAAGATTTGCGATGTGTTCGAGGAAATTCACGCGGCGAATCTTTATTACGTGAATCTGCCTTACGGTGAGGCGGGCGCGTACGTCTGGATTTGACGATGAGATTGCGGGAAGCAGTCGAAAAATACCTGGCACTCGCGGGCGGCTACGGTCGGTCCTTGGCGATAGCGCAATTTGGTCTGCCGCGTCAGGAAGCGGAGAAATTGTTCGGTGCGTTCGATGAGGATTACCACATCAGCCGGTACTTCCATTTTTCGAACGACGCTGGCGAGGCATTCGACATCAACGGCTTTCCCCAGACACACTTCTCGGTGGACGCGGAGATTCAATCCACGCTTTAGTTCCGCAGCGTCCCGTTTTGATTGCGGAGAAATTTCAGCGCAGACTACTCACGCACGACAGCGGCCTTTTGTGTCGCGTGCACGAGCTTCTCGTGCTCTTGGCGCAGTTCGGCGGGGAGGCGGTCGCCAAACTTCGCCAAAAACGCGCCGGACGACTCGGTTTCCGTAGCCCAGTCGACCGGATCAACACGAAGCAGCTCGTTTAGAGCTTCACGCGAGATATTTAATCCATCGAGAGTGAGCGAGCCGGGAGCGGGAACGTAGCCAATGGGGGTTTCGTCCGCGTCAGCATGGCCTTCGATTCGATCGAGCATCCATTTCAAAACGCGAACATTCTCTCCGTATCCCGGCCACAGAAATTTTCCACTGGCGTCGCGCCGGAACCAATTCACATGGAATATTCTCGGCGGATTTTTCACGCGACGCCCCATCTCGAGCCAGTGACCGAAGTAATCGGCCATGTTGTAGCCGCAGAAGGGAAGCATCGCCATAGGATCCCGGCGCGTGACTCCAACGGCGCCGGTCGCGGCCGCCGTGGTCTCGGAAGCCATCGTGGCGCCAACGTACACGCCGTGCTGCCAATCGCGGGATTCATAAACGAGTGGAGCGACGCGCGCACGGCGGCCGCCGAAAATCATCGCTGAAATTGGCACGCCCTCGGGATTTTCCCATTCTTTCGAAATCGAGGGCGATTGCGTGGCGGGAACGGTGTAACGCGCATTCGGGTGCGCGGCTGGTTCTCTGCTGGCGGCGACGTAAGGCTGCCCTTTCCAATTGATCAAGCCGGGAGGTGGCGTGCCATCAATGCCTTCCCACCACGGTTCGTTTTCCGGCGTCAGTGCGACATTGGTGAAAATCGTCTGCTGGTGAATCGCCTTCATCACATTCGGATTCGTTCGGGCATTCGTTCCCGGTGCGACACCGAAAAATCCTGCTTCAGGATTGACGGCGCGAAGCCGTCCATCAGCACCGATGTGAATCCAGGCGATGTCGTCACCGAGCGTCCAGACGCGATAGCCCTGCTTCTCGAGCGCGGAAACCATCATCGCCAGGTTCGTCTTGCCGCAAGCGCTCGGAAAGGCCGCGCTCATGTAGCTAACTTTGCCGGATGGATCTTCGAGGCCGAGGATCAGCATATGTTCGGCCATCCATCCCTCATCGCGCGCCATGCAGCTCGCGATTCTGAGCGCGAAACATTTTTTGCCGAGCAGAGCATTTCCGCCGTATCCCGAACCGACGCTCCAAATCAGTTTTTCTTCCGGGAAATGCATGATGAAGCGGCGGTCCGGCTTTAGATCGCCGAGCGAATGAAGGCCGGGAACAAAATCGGCAGAGTTGCCGAGACGATCGAGGGCAACCTTGCCCATACGCGACATCACGCGCATGCTGGCGGCCACGTAGGCACTATCGGTAATTTCTACGCCGATACGGCTATACGGAGACGACACCGGACCGAGAATATACGGAACAACGTACATCGTGCGGCCCTTCATCGCGCCATCGAAGAGCGGGCGAAGCATATTTTTCGCTTCTTCGGGCGCCATCCAATTATTTGTTGGGCCTGCGTCAGATTTTTCGCGCGAGCAGATATAGGTGAGGTGCTCGGTACGAGCCACGTCGCTCGGGTCAGTTCGATGCAGGTAAGATCCGGGGTAAGTCTTCTCATTCAGCGCAATAAAAGTGCCGTCGCGGAGCATCTCCTCTACAAGACGTGCGTATTCTTCGTTCGAGCCATCGCACCAGACGATTTTGGCGGGTTTTGTGAGGCGCGCTGATTCTTCAACCCAGCTCTCAAGGGGAGTGGACAAGGAGTCTCCTGAGCATATGCCATTGGGCCGGGGGATGACGAGCCGGCAATCTGCCCTGCGCTCGACGGAGCAGATCTCCATTTTAGCGAAGTAGGGCAGTCTAGGTCAGCAATATATGGATTTGCAAGCAAGGCGGTTGGCGAAAAGCGCAATCGGGGCGATGCTATACTTTTCGGAATGTTCGCGCGCAAATTGCAGGTTGATATTGTGGTGGACGGCGAGAAGCGGCCGTGCCCGCTGGAATGGCTTGATAGCTTCGCCATGCGGAACTTTACACGGTCAGCGGATTTCGACGATACGCTTCCAACAAGCGATGGACGGATCGAAGCTGGATTACGAGTGGATCCCAAGCGGCTCGGCGAGGCGCTGGAAGAATGGTTCAACAGCCGGGGGATCAGCAAGGGAAAAACTGTTCGCGTTGATGTCCGTGAAGTTTAGCGGCGGCCTTAATATCCGTTTGAATGGAGATATATTAAAAAAGAGGAGTCGAATCGAATTTTGCGAATGACTGGGGCGTTGCAGCGGTCATCGCTAAACAGGTTCGACCCCTCACTTTTGTTTTGACGCAATACAGTGCAAACGGTAAGCAGTCCGCGGTAGTTTGATGAATCGGTTTGTTAGCATGCTACTGGAAATGAAAAGACGATTATCGAGAGCGAGCGGGTTCGGAGTCAGGCCTCGAGGGGGGCATATGGCGCGCAATCGCCGCGCGAATCTTGGGCAGAGCGGCGCGCGTCGCGGCTGCGCCAGCCGCTATGAGACGCGGCGTTTCTACGAATCCATCCCATAGAACGTCGTGAACGTCCGGTTCGATCACAACATCTGCAGCGTGCCGCCAGGGCGGGTCCTGCGTCTCCTGAATAATTGAAAATGCGCGGCCTATAACCTCAATTGTATTTCGCGGCTTGTCCTTCAACTCCCCGGGCTCGAGATAAATGCCGATAGCGATATTTGCTCCGAGCTCACGGACGGCCCGTGTGGGCACGGCGTCGGTCAGGAATCCGTCAACGAGGAAACGGCCGCGATACTCGACCGGCAAAAACAGGCCGGGATACGCGCAGGATGCGCGCAAGGCGATTCCGATTTCACCTGTGGTGAAGTAAACGGATTCGCCGCGCACGATATCTGTGGCAACGATGGCGAATGGGATCTTCAATTCTTCGAAGTAACGGGTGGTGGTGAATTTGCGCAAAAAATCCTCGAGGCGTTCGTTCGAGGCCATTCCCATGCGCGAAAGCGTCCAGCGCCCGAAATCGCGGAAGCGGGTTTCGGATCCCTGGCGTTCCATGTCGTCGAGAGTGGCGCCGCTCGCATAGGCTGCGCCAATGAGCGCGCCAACGCTCGTCCCGGCAAGGCAATCGATCGGAATTCCTTCTTCCTCGAAGACACGAAGAACGCCGATATGGGCGATCCCTCGCGCGAAGCCGCCGCCGAGCGCCAGCCCGATGCGTGGACGCTCGCCCGCGCCGCCGTACGCGAAAGAACGCAGGCCGCGCACGGCGGAGCCAAGCCATTTTCTTGTTGTGGGCATCGTGATTTCTGCTTTATTTGACAGTGTAACTCAAACCGGGGATGCTTGGATTTGCCGTTGGCCGTGGCATACCTGTTTTGTAACCTCCGGCATTGCCTCGGATGGGAAAAATGAAAAAACGCATCGAAAAAGCCGCGGTCCTTGGCGCCGGAACTATGGGTTCGCGCATCGCGGCGCATCTCGCGAATGCTGGAATTTCGTGCTACCTGCTCGATATCGTCCCGCGCGAATTGACTCCCGAGGAACGAGCGAAGGGCCTGACACTCGAACAGCCTGCGGCGCGAAATCGCATAGTTCGCGCTGGATTGGAAGCGGCGAAGAAGGCTCGTCCTGCAGCTTTTTTCACGCCCGAAACCGCCCGCCTTATCACCATTGGAAATTTCGACGACAATCTGGCTTGGTGCGGAGAAGTGGATTGGATTATCGAAGCCGTCGCCGAGAATCTCGAGATCAAACGGAATCTTCTCGAGCGCGTCGAGCAACATCGCAAGCCCGGGACGATTGTAACCACGAATACATCCGGTTTGCCGATTCATCTCGTGGCGGACGGACGTTCGGATGATTTCCAGCGGCATTGGGCGGGAACGCATTTTTTCAATCCGCCGCGCTACATGAAGCTCGTTGAGCTAATACCGGGGCCGAAAACGGATTCCGACGTTGTCGAAACGCTCGATGACGTTTGCGATCGCCGGTTAGGAAAAGGCGTGGTGATCGCGAAGGACACGCCGAACTTCATCGCGAATCGGATCGGCACGTACTCGATGCTGAACGCCGTGCGGCTGATGATCGAACTCGAAATGACGATCGAAGAAGTGGATGCGTGCACGGGCCCTGCTGTCGGCTGGCCGAAATCAGCGACCTTCCGCACGGCAGACATCGTAGGCCTCGACATTTTAGTTCACGTGGTTCGAAATATTTATGAGAACGCGAAGAACGACGAATCGCGCGAGGCGTACAAAGTCCCACCTCTCATTGAAGACATGATCTCGCGAGGATGGCTTGGCGAGAAAACGGGCAAAGGCTTCTATCAGGCAGTGAAAAAAAGCGGCGAACGCGAAATTCTGACGCTCGACTGGCAAAAGATGGAGTACCGGCCGAAGCAGAAAGCGCGGTTCGCTTCGATTGAAGCAGGGAAGGCGATTGAAGATACGCGGGAACGGCTGCGCGCGCTCGTTGCACGCGCGCTCGATGGCCGCGGCGGCGATAAAGCTTCGAGATTTCTATGGGGCAGCCTCAGTGAGATGTGTTCGTATGCCGCGCGGCGCGTTCCGGAGATTGCGGATAGCATCGTGGATGTGGATCGCGCGATGCGCTGGGGATTTGCGTGGGAGCTTGGGCCGTTCGAGATTTGGGATGCGATTGGCGTCGAGCGAATGGCCAACGCTCTCGAGCGCGATGGCAAGCTTGTCCCGCTCCTTGCTGAACGAGTGCTCGCCTCCGGTAAGAAATCGTTCTATCAATCTGAGAACGGCGCCACGAAGTATTTCGATCAATCCACGATCGCGATGAAGCCGGTTGATGAGACGCCCGGCGTAATCATCCTGAAATCTCTCAAAGAGCGATCGAAGGTTGTGCAGACGAATGCAGGCGCGAGCCTGATCGATCTCGGCGACGGTGTGGTGTGCTGCGAATTTCACGCCAAGATGAATTCCATCGGCGGCGATATTGTCGCGATGATTCATGCCGGGCTTAAGCGCCTTGAAACGGAATTCGAGGCCATGATCATTGCGAATCAAGCAACAAATTTCTCCGTCGGCGCGAATCTTATGCTGCTGCTTATCAGCGCGCAGGAAGAGGAGTGGGACGACATTCACCTAGCGGTCCGCCAGTTTCAGCGCGTCAATATGGCGATCAAATACGCGCCGCGTCCCGTCGTAGTCGCGCCGCAGGGCATGGCGCTTGGCGGGGGCTGCGAAATCATTTTGCACGGCGCGAAAATTCATGCTGCAGGGGAAGCGTACATCGGCTTGGTTGAAACGGGCGTCGGATTAATCCCCGGCGGCGGCGGCACGAAGGAAATGATGATTCGTGCGAATGAGAATTCGGCGGGCGGGGAGAGTCTCGATCTTTTTCACGCGTTCAAGCCGGTATTCGAGAATATTGCCATGGCGAAAGTATCCGCGAGCGCCGAGGAGGCGAAATCGCTCGGCTACTTGCGCCGTTCGGATCTGATCGCGATGAATCGGGATCGTCTCGTTGCCGATGCGAAAGAAACGGCGCTCGGGCTCGCGCGCACGGGCTGTCATCCGCCAGCGCCGGCGCAAATTCGTGTGCTCGGCGAGGAAATGCTGGCCGCTGCGAAGCTCGCGATTCACATGATGCTGCGAGGGGAATACATCACCGACTACGATGCCGTCGTCGCCCGGAAACTTGCCAACGTTCTTTCGGGCGGCGCGCTTTCATCGCCGCAGACGGTCTCCGAGCAATACGTTCTCGATCTCGAGCGCGAAGCGTTTGTGAGCTTATGCGGCGAGCGCAAGACTCAGGAGCGCATCGCGCACACGCTGAAGACCGGCAAACCGCTGCGCAATTAATCAGGGCCATTCGTCGCTCGAGGACCTCGCCAGGGGGCCTTTTTTGTTACGATTAGAATTGAGCTCCGAGCTTTGTTTTCAATTAAGTTAGTGGCGTTTCTAATCGTTTTCAGTATCGATTAGAAATTAATGGAAGAGCGGGTACTGGACTCCGCAAATTTGCGGGGCTTGCGAGCGCGCGCACATGACAAAGACGCGACACCATGAATTGAAACCTATATTCGTGATCGCGATTCTGTTCGTATCCGCGTTTGCCGCCGGTTGTGGAACGAAGCCACAGTCAGAAGCGCGCTCGGAATCTGCGCCGCAGCATCCGACGATTGTGTTTATGACGGATTTCGGAACGGCGAATGACGCCGTCGCGATCTGCAAAGCGGTGATGCTTCAGATTGTGCCCGACGTCCGAATCATGGACATCACTCACCAGGTCACACCTTTCTCGATTGAAGATGGAGCTCGATTTCTCGCCGGAGTTACGCCGTACTATCCGGCCGGTACAGTTTTTGTGGTCGTCGTCGATCCCGGCGTCGGCACATCGCGCAAAGCGATTATTGTGAAATCGAAAAAGGGCCAGTATTTCGATTTGCCCGATAACGGTCTGATCACACCGGTTGCGGATCGCGATGGGCTCGAAGGCGCGCGCGAGATCACAAATCGCGCATGGATGATTGGCGCGGGAATTTCCTCGACGTTTCATGGCCGCGATATTTTTTCGCCCTCCGGAGCTCATCTCGCTGCCGGAGAAGATTGGACACTGGTTGGGCCGGAAGTTGATGTCAAATCTCTCGTTCGTTTGAATGTCCCGGTCTCGACGATGGACGCGAAGGGCATCAGCGGGCAAGTGGTCGCTCTCGACGATCCGTTCGGGAATCTTCTTACGGACATTCCGAGCGATGACTTCAAACAATTGGGCTACAAAGTCGGCGACAAAGTGACCGTCAAAATTGACGGCAAGCCCTACACCATGCCGTATGCGAACACGTTTATGGATGTGCCGGTCGGCGAAATGCTGTTGTATGTGACTTCGCGCGAGCGAATCGGGTTCGCAATCAACCAGCGTGACTTTTCTAAAGCCTATAAGATCACGCCGCCAGTGGCTGTATTCATTCCGCGAAAGTAATTTGCGCGCAGCTTGCGGCGAGATTCGCGGTAACTCGCTGAACTGCACGGGCCAGTTCCAGACGCTGTTGCTTTTTCTTCCGCGAGGCATCCAATATGAATAAGCGCAAAATGCGAAGAACAGTACGCAGTCATATTGAAAGGTGAATCATGCGAGAAGCAGTGCTCGTAAGTTCAGTGCGCACGGCGGTCGGCAAGGCCCCGAAAGGCACACTTCGCTCCACGCGCCCGGATGATTTGGCGGCGCTCGTGATTAAGGAAGCGATCCGGCGAGCGAACGGACTTGATCCGCGGGAAGTGGAAGACGTCATCCTCGGTTGCGCGATGCCGGAAGCCGAGCAGGGAATGAATATTGCTCGAATCGCGTCGTTGCGCGCGGGGCTGCCTGTTGAAACGTCGGCAATGACGATCAATCGCTTTTGCTCGTCGGGCCTGCAGGCAATTGCCATCGCTGCCGAAAGAATTATGGCGGGTCACGCCGATGTAATCGTCGCGGGCGGCGTCGAATCCATGAGCCTCGTCCCGATGGGTGGAAATAAAATCTCGCCGAATCCGTGGTTGATGGATCACTATCCCGACGCGTATCTCGGAATGGGACTGACGGCCGAGAATATCTCGAAGAAATACGAGATCACGCGCGAGCAGGCGGATGAGTTCTCGCTCGCGAGCCACAAGAAGGCGCTCGCCGCCATTGCCGCAGACAAATTCAAGGATGAGGTCGTGCCCGTCGAGGTCACGTTTACCGAAGTTCCGTCGGGGAATGGGAACCGCACGAAGACAACGAAAGTATTATTCGAAACGGACGAAGGTCCTCGCTCGGACACGTCGCTTGAAGCGCTCGCGAAATTGAAGCCGGCGTTTCATGCGCACGGCGTCGTTACGGCTGGAAATAGCTCGCAAATGAGCGACGGCGCCGCGGCGACCGTGGTGATGAGCGCCGAACGCGCCCGCGCGCTAAAAATTGAGCCGATCGCGCGGTTTCGCGCTTTTGCGACAGCAGGATGTCCGCCGGAGGAAATGGGCGTTGGGCCGGCTTATGCGATTCCGAAGGCGCTCAAGCTGGCAGGACTTCAGCTCCGAGATATTGATGTGATCGAACTGAATGAAGCATTCGCGGCGCAGGCGTTGGCCGTTGTGAAATTGGCGGGCCTCGATCCGAGCCGCGTGAATCCAAATGGCGGAGCGATTGCGCTCGGCCATCCGCTCGGTTGCACGGGCGCAAAGCTGACGGCATCAATATTGCGCGAGCTTGAGCGCCGCAAGGAGCGATACGGCTTGGTGACGATGTGCGTCGGCGGGGGAATGGGCGCGGCGGGAATTATTGAACGGGTCGCCTGAGCGCTCGCGCTGTTAGACGTGCCTAGTGGCTGTTTGCGGCTGGCGCGACTTCGACGAGCGCTTTGAGACGTTCCAAATCGTGTTGAAATTTCTTTTTTGCTGCTGATGTAATGAATGGTTCGAAAGACTGCGACAATTTCCCTTGAAACGTCGTTTGCGCGTCGACGACGACGTGCGTTGTTCCGTTCATTTCTGACAGCCGGTACTTAGCTTCCTCTGTGAAACTAGTCGTAGGATCCCCGAACGATACGATCTCAATTCCGAAGCGTCGATCAGGCACAATTTCCGTCACTGTAATCGTTAGATTCGTCGGCGAGGCCTGATCTCTGCCGATCTCGACTGCTCGAAAGCGATCGCCAATGCGTTCGGCATCACCCGCGGGCGAGATTCGAGTGATTTCGCTGATTCCTCCAAACCATTGCTCCATCAATTCCGGTTGCGATATCCACCGGAACACGTCAGCGGCTGGACGATTGATATCAATTGCGCTCGAAACGTGGCCGCGGCCGGGCCGAAATCTTGCAAGCATGAGGAGTCCGATCGCAAGCGAGGGGATGCCGATGGTCACAATTGCGATGCGGATTATCCATTTCACGTCCGAGTTGTAGGCGAAAACTGGAGAGAAGTCACGAGCCTTATTATCGAGAAATAAGGCAACGAAACGCTCGTCCTGTCGAAAATATTGCCGATGATGAATTGGCTCCGGGAGGCAGGAGCCTCCCGGCTCTGAATAAGATTTTTTTCTGCGTTTCCCGATTTTAGAGCGGGCCGGAAGCTTCGGAACTGAACGCAATGCGGAGCCGCGATCACGACCTGTCCTTCGGGGCGATTGCTCGCGACTTCTCTTCGCTGTACGATTGTTCTTTACGTATTCATCCTTTCCCGCTGCTTCAGCACGAAGTGAAGGAGAAGAGTTAATGGCCACTTCCACCGTTTCTCAAAATCAGTTGCGCGGCGGCGCGTTCCTGATCACTTCGTGCCAACCCGAGGATGTCTTCACTCCCGCCGATCTCTCCGACGATCAACGCTTGATCGGCCAGACCGCCGAAGAATTTGTTGCCAACGAAGTGCTTCCCGTGACTTCCGAGCTTGAGCAGCACAAAGAAGGCTTGATGGCGCAGCTTCTGAAGAAGGCGGGGGAAATTGGTTTGCTCGGCGGCGCGATTCCGGAGGCTTACGGCGGTGCCGGCCTCGACAAAGTTTCCGCGACGGTGCTAGCCGAGAAGCTCTCTGCTTATGCATCGTTTGCAGTGACGCACGGCGGGCACGCCGGCATTGGAACGATTCCCATCGTTTATTTCGGAACGCCGGAACAGAAGAAGCAATACCTTCCGAAGATCGCGAGCGGCGAATTGATTTCGTGTTACTGCCTTTCCGAACCGCAAGCGGGTTCGGACGCGCTCGCGGCCCGCACGCGCGCCGTGCTTTCGCCCGATGGCAAGAGCTGGATTCTAAACGGCCAGAAAATGTGGATTACGAACGGCGGCTTCGCCGACGTGTTCATCGTGTTCGCCAAAGTCGACGGCGAGAAGTTTTCCTGCTTTATCGTGGAGCGCGGTTATCCGGGATTTTCGGTGGGCGCAGAAGAAAAGAAAATGGGAATTAAAGGCAGCTCGACCGTGCCGATTTTTTTCGAGAATTGCGCTGTTCCGAAAGAAAATCTGCTTCACGATATCGGCCGCGGGCACATCGTCGCATTCAACACTTTGAACGTCGGGCGGTTCTCGCTCGGCGCCTATTGCCTCGGCGGATCGAAGAAAGTGCTGGAAGCCTCATCGAAGTATTCCAAGGAGCGCACAGCATTCGGCAAGCAACTCCGCGAATTCGGATTGATTCGCGCGAAGCTCGGCGAAATGGCGATTCGAATTTTCTCCGTCGAGTCCATGATTTTCCGCTCTGCGGGAATGGTGGATGCTGCGGTTGCATCGCAAGAGGCCGGAACGGATAAATCGCAGCAGGCCATGCAGGTGCTCGAAGAATACGCGATTGAAAGCTCGATCAGCAAAGTATACGGAAGCGAGACCGTGGATTACTGCGTGGATGAGGCCGTGCAAATCTTTGGCGGCTACGGCTTCCATGAAGATTATCCGGTTGCGCGCGCGTACCGAGACAGTCGAATCAATCGGATTTTTGAAGGCACAAACGAAATCAATCGCATGCTGATCATTCAAATGCTGATGAAGCGCGCGATGGGCGGCGTCCTGCCGCTGATTCCCGCCGCCATGAAGCTTGCGGAGGAAGTGATGGCCGGGCCTTCGCTCGAGGAGCCGCCCACAGGGACATTCGCCGAGGAAGAGCGCGCGCTCGCGCAGGCGAAGAAATCGTTTCTGCAGGCTTCCGGGACGGCGATGCAAAAATTCCGCGAAAAGCTTGCCGAAGAACAGGAAATCGTCGCCGCGCTCTCGAATATCGTGATGGAAATTTACGCAATCGAGTCGGTTTTGCGACGCGCGCAAAAGGCTCAAGCTGCGAAAGGCGAGGCAAGCACCGCGGCGATGACGGCCGCCGCGCAAGCTTTTATATACGGCGCGAGCGATCGCGTTGAGAAGGAAGCGCGGACGGCCCTGGTCGCAACGCTTCAGGGCGATATGCTGCGGACGCAACTCGCTGTGCTCAAGCGCTTCTCGAAGCGCGAGCCCGTTGATGTGATCGCGCTGCGCCGGCGTGTCGCGGACGCGGTTCTGGTACAAGATCGCTATCCATTTGAGGGCCGGTAGACCATAGGAAGTTGGTTCCGTTGTGACGCAACTCCTGCACTAGTAGTAGTGGGCTAGAAGTGCGCAGGTAAGTGTCCCGCTTTGGTAAGTTCTTTCTTCCCGATTTGCGTAGTTTTCCCGTCTTGTGCTTTCGCCCACTTTTGTTTTCAATGCCTTAGCCAAGAGTCTTTTGGCGCTTGCCGTGCATCCAAAACAGCGAACCTAAGAGAGGCAATTAACTAGGCACATGTCCACTCAAGAGCTTAGGAACAAACAAAAACTGAAGCGCGCGGCTTGGTGTGCGGTTGGAATCATTCTCGTCCTGCAGGTGTATTTCGTACGCGAGCTGCTGGCGGCGGAGCTTCTTTTCGGAATCGGCTTTGCTGTTCTGTTTTTTATCGGCGCGATTGCTTATGCAATCGGACGAATCGGCGAACGTGGTTGGACGTGGGCGGAATCTGGAACGCGCGCTCTTGCACCAATAACCCGGCGGGGATTGAGCGCGCTCGAAGAGATCAGTAGAAAGCCATTCCGCCATCCACGTTCAGAGTCTGCCCAGTAATCGCGCTGGCTTCATCTGAAACGAGGAACACGGCCGCAGCGGCGATCTCTCCTGCCGTCTGTGGCCTTCCTTGCAATATCCCCTCTAAAAATTGTTTAAACATTTGAGCCGGGTCGCCGTGGAAATATTCGGCTAACTCGCGCCCGAGTTCCTGCGACATGCGCGTCTCGGGCACGGGCCCCGGGCTCAACGCATTCACGCGCACGCCTTTTCGCGCGGCTTCGGCCGCGAGAGTTCTCGTCAATCCCGCAAGCCCAGCCTTCGACGAGGCGTAGGGGCTGTTTAACGAAAAGGGGACTTTTCCCGACGCGCTCGTAATATTCAGAATCGAGCCGGACCCGCGCGCGTACATTTCGGTGAGCACGAGACGACAGAGCAGAAAAGGGCCGCGCAAGTTCGCGGCCATGACGGCGTCCCAGTCGCTCGGAGCTATTTGCTCCACAGGCTTGACCGGGCCATAAATGCCTGCCGCGTTTACGAGTATGTCTACCGCGCCAAACTTTTCGCGCGCTGCCGTCACGATTTTCTCGCAACCGGATTCTGTACCTACGTCCGCGGAGACAGCCCAAGCTCGCCCTCCGGCCTTCTCGATTTCTGCCGCCACGCCACGTACTTCGTTTTCGCTTCGGGCAGCGACGAGTACGGCAGCGCCCTCCTTCGCGAATCGAAGTGCTATGCCCCGGCCTATGCCTCTGCCACCGCCAGTCACAATCGCCACTCGGTCTTTTAGGAGCATCCAGTCCCCCTGCGAACACGCATCATTGGCACGAAATAGATGAATCCCGATACATCGAAGTGACGCAGAATATCATCGAAATACTGTCGCCGAAAACGCGGTGGCGGGAACTGGGCACTTCAGTTAAAATGATAGCTCTGAGGGAGATACATTTGTCGTTAACCCAGATTCAAGGGACCGCGACGGGCACGAAGACGCTGGTGCGGGTCCGGCCGCGTGGCTTCTGCGCGGGAGTGGTACGGGCGGTGGATATCGTTGACTTGGCGCTCGAATTGTATGGGCAACCAGTCTACGTTCACCACGAAATCGTCCATAACCGCTACGTCGTAGACCAGTTGAGGCGGCGTGGCGCGATTTTTGTCGAGTCGATTGGCGAGGTGCCAGTGGGCGCGGTACTTGTTTTTAGCGCTCATGGGGTACCGCCTCGCGTTCGCGAAGAAGCGACCGAGCGCAAGCTGCGCGTCATCGATGCTACTTGCCCGCTGGTTACCAAGGTTCACCTTGAGGCGCTCAAGTTTGCGCGCGAGGGACGCACGCTCGTGCTCATCGGCCATAAGGATCATCAGGAGATTGTCGGCACGTCGGGCGAGGCGCCGGAACGCACGGTGGTCGTCGGCAGCGTTGACGAAGTGGATCAACTCGAAGTTCCAGACCCGAACAAGCTGGCGTTTTTGACTCAGACGACGCTTTCGCTCTACGACACGCAGGAAATCGTCGCGCGGCTACGCAATCGCTTTCCGACCATTGTGGGCCCAGCTTCGGACGATATTTGTTATGCGACGCAGAACCGGCAGGAAGCTGTCGAAGCTTTGACGCGCGAAGTGGATCTGATTCTTGTGGTGGGTTCTGCGAATAGCTCGAATTCGAACCGGTTGGTCGAAGTGGCAAAGCGCGCAGGTGTGGCGTCCCGCTTGATTGAAGACGCCAACGACATTCAGCAGGATTGGCTTGAAGGCGTTAAAAACCTCGGGCTGACAGCCGGCGCTTCAGCCCCTGAGGTACTCGTCGAACAGGTGAGCCAGCGTTTGGCAAGCTTGGGCTACACGAACCAGCGCGATCTCGACCTTATTCGCGAAGATGTGCGCTTCACTTTGCCGCCGGAACTTACTGTTAAGCAGGGAACTGCCCGCTAAGCGTCACCAAGCGGGGGGCCGGCAGCGACGGACCAAACTCTCCGAGGGAGATTAAGCGTGGCTGTCAAGATCACGCGCCAGCCGGATAAGATTGCCTTGTTGGGCGCTCCGACGAGTGCCGCCGCGTTATCGCGCGGTCACGAGCGCGCGCCTGCCGCTCTCCGCGCGGCTGGATTGGTCGAACGGCTGCGCTCGGTCGGCTACGAGGTGATCGATCACGGCGATGATCCCGTTCAACTCTCCGAAGCTGATTCCGATAGTCCTCGCGCCAGAAATCTACCGCGAATCGTGAAATCGCTCGAAGCCTTGCGCCCGCGCGTGGAAGCCGCGGTGAAGTCGGGCGCGCTTCCCATCATTCTTACCGGTGATTGCACATCGGCGGTAGCGACCGTCGCCGGCGTACGCCGCTATTTCCACAACGTCAGCATGATTTATTTGGATCGCGATGCGGACGTCAACATCCCTGCGACCACGCCTTCGGGCTGCGTGGATGGAATGGTCGTTGCGCATTTAACCGGCCGCGGCGCTGCGGAGCTCGTGCGATTCTGGGGCGAGCCGCCGCTTGTGCGCGACCCGGATATCGCCCTGTTTGGCGTCGAGCGTCTCGACCCGCCGGAAGAAGATCTCCTCCGGCGTGTGCCGATCCGCAGTTTTCACGCGTCGGAAGTGCATCAGAAAGGCGCGGCCGCGACGGCGCGAGTGGCGCTCGAACGCGTTCATGCGAGCCGCAACGAATTTATTCTTCATCTCGACGTGGATGTTATCGCGGATTTTCAAGCGACTAATTTCCCCGGTGGCAGCGGATTGACGTTTGATGAAGTGCGCGAGGCGCTGGAAGTTTTCGTTGCGGACAAGCATCTCGCGGCGATTGATGTTGCCGCCTACAATCCCGAGAAGGATCCGGACGGCAGCGGCGCGAAGCTTGTAATTGAACTTCTGACTACAGTTCTTGCGTCCCGCCGCCAGGCTCACGCTGCGCCTGCTCCCGAAGCGGCGAGCGCGGCGGCCGCCTCGGCAGCATCCGGCGCCGAAGCTAAACCCACCTCTGAAGCCGCCAGTCCCGTTCCGGCCGTTGCTGCTGGCGAAGCATGGTCGTCGGACGCGCTTGACGAAGCGGCCGTAACGTCTGACGCGCCCGAGGAAGCTTCCGGCGCAGAATCGGCTGACGATTCAACCGCGGCTTTCGATGTGCCTCAGGAAACGACACAGGAATCAATACAGGAAAACCAGGAAGCATCCGCCGCGAAGGTGCTCGAAGAGCCGGCCGCCAGGAATCCCGGCGAATCTGAAGAGCATTCCTCCTGACGCCGCAACGGTGACCTTCTCACATCTGAATGAGTCGCTCCTCCCCACATAGTTCGCGCATGAAATTCCCCGCTCCAAAAATCATTATTTTCGACGTAGATGGCGTGCTCGTTGATGTCCGCGAATCATTTCATCGCACGGTAATCGAGACGGTGCTCCATTTCACCGGGAAACGCGTCAAGCCGTCCGAAATCCATGAATGGAAGAATCGCAGCGGCTTCAACGATGACTGGACGCTTTCAACCGCCTGGGTGCAATCCCTCGGCTTCAACAACACGTACGATGAAGTGAAAAAGAAATTTGTGGAGATCTACTGGGGTAAAGGCAAACCTGGCAACGTCAGCCGGGAGCGCTGGATTCTGCCGAAGAGCGAACTCCGCAGGCTGGCAAATCTTGCCGAGCTGGCGCTGTTCACCGGGCGCGTCTGCGCCGAACTCGATTACACGCTCAAGCGAGCGGGTATCCGTTCCATGTTCAAAAAAATCGTGACGGTAGAAGACGTCAAGCGCCCGAAACCTGATCCCGAAGGATTGCTCACGATTCTCGATGGTCGCGATCCCTCGACGGCGCTGTACCTAGGCGACAATATTGATGACGGCCGCGCTTCGAAGGCAGCCGCTGTGCCGTTCATCGGCGTGTTGCCGTACCGCAGTCACGCCCGGCTACAGCGTGCGCGAAGCCTGCAAGAACTCGGCGCGAGGACGATACTTGGAAATGTTCGCCAACTCGAAGGCTGGCTTCACAGACACGCGCAATAATCTCTTCGTCGTACGGGCAGTCGCATAAGTCCTCTGATTTGACCAGTTGGGCCGTAAGTACCATTGTCACTTTAGAGTTCTCCGCGGAATAATCTCACCTCAGGCTGACGAATTCGCTCGAAAATAGGAATGTTATGAGTCCAAGTCCCCGATCTGCGGCCGCGCGCGCGTTTGTTCGCAGCCTGAATATTCTGCTGAAATTCGTGCGCATGTACGATTTTGGACACCCGCGCACTACCGCGCAATATGAGATCGCGTGGAGCGAGCTTCGCGCTGCTCTCGGCCCCGATGACGAAACGGGTTTGCTGCTTTCCGCCTCAGGTGAACAGCTTCTGCTCGATGGGATTGCCCTGGAATCCGCCGCGGCGGAGAAGAGCTTCGCCAAGCTGCTCTCGACCGCTGGAATCGCCAGCATCCATTTCGCACCCAACGTGACGCAAGCGAGTCTCGCGCGTCTCGTCAAGGCTTTCCCAACGGGCGGATCGAAGCCAGACGTCCTTGCGCAGCAGTTGAAGGATGCACTTCAAGGCGATCCGGCAATTCACATCAACGAGATTTGCTTCGTGCCCGCAGATTCAGCGGTTGTCAGGGGCTCGGCTGCGGCTACGATCGCGGCTCACGCCTTCGGTACGGATGCGGAAAAGTTTAACCAGCTTTTCAATGACCCTCAGAAATTACTCCAATTGATTACGGCTGCCGACGGCCTTCGGAGCGAACGGCTAGGCTTGGACGACTCAGGCGGCGGCAATGCAGGCGGCGGCAGCAATGCAGGCGCAACGGGCGGCCGAAGAGGGAAGTCGTCGGGAGGTTCGTCGGGGGGATCCTCAGGAGGCTCCGGCGTTTCTGATACCGGAACCGGCAGCGGTGGCGGCTTGAGTCCCGGCATGCCGAACTTCGGCCTTTCATGGTTTGAATCAAGCGATGAAGCTGCGCATGAAGAAGCGTCAGCAGGCGCGCAGGTGATCACTGACGGTGATGCGAACGAAGATCCACGCGGGTCGGGTGGTTCCGGTTCCGGTAGCGCAGGATCGGGGCGTCGAGGTCGCGGTTTCGCCCGAAGTGGTGGTGGCGGCGCGCGCGCCGATCACTCTGAAGGCGGCGTCGTAATTGAGGCTGGGTTGATTGCACTTCATCAGGATGAGCTTCAGGGCATCCTGAAAATGCTACGGCACGTAGCGCGCCTCGGCAACGACAGCGATGCGGATACAGCGTCGATGGCTTTCCAATCTCGAGTCGCCAGCCTGCCCCAGCGCGCGAGATTTACGCTCACGCAAGCGCTCGCCGGAATTGCCGCGAAGGCTCCCGAGAACGCACCGGATCAATCCACCCTGCTGCGTCTCGCCGAACACGTCGCGATTCGATTCGCGCTTGAAAGTTACCAGCGCGGCGACGTCAAGGTGGATGCCGTGCGCGAGATGCTCGACGCCATGGGCGCCGAGATTGAAAGCCTGCGCAAAATTCTGACCGGCCATGAGGAAAAGCTCACGCGAGCCGGAATATCAGTAAAGACGCACTCGGAGATTCTCGCACAGCAATTCTGGAACGAGCTTCCGCCGGAAAAGCGCAACGAGGCGCTGCTCTCGCCGAACGCCTGGTGCATCCCAGCGTCGAGCATTCGCCAATCGATCGAAGCTTTGCACAAGAGTGGCGACGCGGCGACGGCAACCAGAATTCTGGAAAACTACGCCAGCTGTATCCGGAGTCCGAAGGCCGAAACGCGGCGAGCGGTCGCGCACGGCGTCGCCGAACTTGCGTCGTTCTACGGCAGTTTCGAAGACAAATTGTTTGTCAGCACGATTCGAGAGCTTGGCCTGATGCTCAACGAGGAAAGCGACTCTGAGACGCGAAGCGTCATCAGCGCCGCGTTCGTCCGCCTGGCCCAGGAGGCGGGCCAACGGCGCTCGTATACAGGACTGCAGCGCGCCATTGAAATGGTGGACTACATCGAAAATGAGCGCCCGGCTGTGGCGAAGAATCTTCGTCCGCGACTCGCGGTGGAATCCAGGCTTGCGGAATTTGTAGACGACGCGGTGAAGGCAGACAAGCTTCCCGTTGGTCTCCTTGCTTTCCTTCGTAGGATTCCGGGGCCGGCGGCTGAAACACTCGCGCAGCGATTTAGCCGCACTGGCTTCCGCCAGGATGCGGACCTTCTACTCGAAGCGATGTCGGCGCTGGGTCCCGATGCCGTCACGCATCTTCGTCAGACGCTTCTGAATGCACCTGCGCAGCAAGCGGTGGATGTAATCGCGATGCTTTCGCGCCTTGATCTTGCGGCGCTCGAAACTCAACTGCCCGGTCGCATGACCGAATGGAAGCGCTCCTCGCATGACCGTGTGGTGCGGCAGCTCGCCGCCAGCGGCGCTCCCGAGCGCGGCCATCTGATTCTCGGGATTTTTGATTCGCTCGATCCTCTCGTGCAGCCGCTCGCTCTTGATGAGATCGGTTTGGCTGGGGAGCAGGATGCGAATGCGCGGCTGATCCGAATTGCTGAAGGCGATCTGCCTTCGGGGGCCACTGCATTCTTGCAGCTCAAGGCCATCGAAGCTTTGGGGCGCCTCCGCACGCCCGGTGCCGAAAAGCTGTTGAGGCGCATCGTGGAAGGAAAGCAAGTTTGGCGATGGACGTTCCCGAGCGAGTTGCGAATCGTGGCCGCTCAGGCGCTCGAAAAGATTGATCCGGACTGGGCCAAGCACTTCCTGCCGAAGAGCGGTCTCAGCGTCGCGGAGCTTGCCATTCAGCCACTGGATATCGAGGTCAATTCAAATGTCATGCGGCAGCGGCGCTATGCGCGCTTGCGCCTCGAACGGCCTTTGTCTGCCGAAACGATGAACCTCAAGGAAAATTGCGGCATTGAAATTCCAGAAATGAATCTTGGCGGCGGCGTGGCGGTGAGCGATCAGGCGCTGCATCCCGGCACCATCGTATCGCTGCGCATGAGTGCCGATTCGAAGCCGGTTCGCGCTCAAGCCATCGTCCGCGATGCAAACATGCATGCGCGCGCTTTCGAAGTCATAGATATTGACCTGGAAGAGCGTGCACGGCTGCGCAAGTTGCTCGTGCAAATTGGAAGCGTATTGAAGGCGGCGTCATCGGATAACCGCGGTCGAAATCGCGGGCGGACAATTCTCAGGACGTCTTCGCAATAGTTTTTGGATCATCGATTCTTAGTATTAGTTCTTGTTTGAATGTCTGGCCGAAAGGCGACGGCTAAAGTTGTACGATTCAAGCTTTTACTGAGGCGTGACCATAAAGCTTTTGGCTTGGGAATATGGTCACCTTCGTGTCACCTCGTGTCCCGCATTCCCAGCCCAAGCCAAGTGCCTAATTGCGATTGATGAGGTGATGCTCAATGACTTCTGACCCCTCCAAGAGTTATGGCGGGCACGCGCCGTCCGTTAGTGCCGATCCCAAGGACCGCCGCAAGTCGCCGCGGTACCCGATCATTGCGGAAGCTCGCTTCACCGATCTTAAGACGGAAACCGAATTTAAAGCTCGAGTGTCAGAACTGAGCCTGGACGGCTGCTATCTCGATTTTCTCAACCCAGTTCCGCAGGGATGCGCCCTGAAGCTGCGGATCTTTAAGGATAGTGGTGTGGTTGAGACCGATGCGCGCGTCGTCTACATCCACCCCGGAATGGGTCTTGGCATTCAGTTTATCGATACCCACGAAACGCAGCGGAAGATTCTTGAACGCTGGATTGAGGAACTAAAGGCTTCGGGCTGACGTTCGCCCAACAGGTTGCGAACAAAAGCATAATCGCGGTCATCCCGAGCCAAGCGAGGGATTCCTCTTGGTTTAAATACACGCGAAGAGGGATTCCTCGTCGCTTCGCTCCTCGGAATGACTGCCATTTTAACGTTTTCCGCAGCCTTGCAAGCAGCATGAAATTGGCGCAGCTACTTACTGTCCGAGAGGTATTTCTCCGGCAAGCTGTGCCCTGGTGTCTCGTCTTCCCAGTAAATCGTCACAATCCACCAGCGCGTTCCGTCAAAAAATAATTGGAAGCTGTTCACACCGCGTGCGAACGGCTTCTCGCCTTTTGCGTGCCGGGATTCGTAGGTGCTCCAAACTTCAGCCATGTGATCCCAGGATTCCACGCGATTCGCGATGGAAACTTCGAAGAAGCCTTCCTTCGCGAAGGCAGGCGTGGCGCGCTTAGCGTAATCTTCCGGGCTCATTTCTCGGGAATTAATATTTCCCTTAGCGTCGCGCCAACTGGGAATGAGCCTCGCGCCGGTGAAAAATAACGAGTTGAAGCGATCCCAGTCGCGCGGTCCGGCCGGCCCGGAAATCACGTCATAGACGGCGGCCAGGATGTGCTCTACCGAGTCAACGTCCTTGGCCTGAGCCTGTGGCGGCGTGGGTGCGGCTGGAGAAGCACTTGGCGCAGCTTGTGGAGCTTGAGTCTGTGCCCGAGTACCAACGGACATTCCCATCAACAGGGCAAGCGCGACAACTCCGGAGAGCGCATGGCGGTTCATCATCTATACTCCTCCTGATTTTAAAATATCTTAGTGAGCAGTGAATCAGCACACGCGAACCACGTAATTTGACGCCGGAACGTCCTCCTCGTGAGCGTAAGTTCGGCGAAAAACGCGCCAATTCGAAATCGGCAACTTGTGACAAACGTTCGCGGCCTAGCCGGGTATGCCCATACCGCACGGGCCATTCTTGAGTCTGAATGCGGGCGGACGTACTCTAATGGTTCCGACTCCTCAGTGAGGTTAAGGGGGAAAGATGTCTTCTCAACCTGTGCCAAGTGCACTCAATGCTAGCACCCAAGCATTCCCGGTCCTTACCGACGCTCAAATCAATCGAGTTCGCTCGGTTGGCAAGCCTCGGCGCGTCGAAAAAGGTGAAATTCTGTTTGAACCCGGCGACACGAACATTCCTTTTTTTGTTCTCCTCTCGGGAAGCATGGATATAGTGCAGCCGGATTTTAACGGGGAACGCACTGTTGCAGTGCACGGTCCGGGCGAGTTCACCGGCGAGATGACCATGATTTCTGGGCGGCATTCTCTTGTACGCGGCCGGGTCACCGAGGCCGGCGAATTCCTGGAAGTGAGTGGAGACAGTTTGCGCTCGCTCGTCGCAAGGGATGCCGAACTGAGCGAGATTTTCATGCGAGCGTTTATTCTCCGCCGCTTGCAACTCGTGAGTCGCAATCAGGGGAACGTCGTTCTGTTGGGCTCGCGTCATTCGGCCAACACGCTTCGTCTCCGTGAGTTTCTGACCCGCAATGAACATCCGTATACCTATGTGGACCTCGATGTAGACAAGTCTTCGGAGGAGCTTCTGGACCGCTTCAATGTGAAAGCGGAAGAGATTCCTGTGGTCGTCGTTTGCAACGCTCGTTACGTCCTCCGAAATCCCTCGATGCAGCAAGTAGCCGATGCGATTGGTCTCAACAGCGCGGTTGATCAGTCGCTGGTCCGCGATTTGGTCATCGTCGGCGGTGGACCTTCCGGCCTTGCGGCTGCGGTTTACGCCGCATCAGAGGGCTTGGACGTACTTGTGATTGAGGAGGCGTCACCCGGCGGACAAGCGGGATCAAGTTCCAAGATCGAAAACTATTTGGGTTTCCCCACCGGGCTTTCCGGTCAGGAATTGGTGGCGCGCGCTATCGCGCAAACGGAAAAATTTGGCGCCAAAATAATGGTGGCGCACAGCGTCGCCCGGCTTGATTGTGCAAGGCGCCCTTACAAAGTGATTCTGGACAACGGCAACAAAATCGCGGCGCGTTCCGTGGTAATTGCCAGCGGCGCGCAATATAACAAGCCGCCCATCTCAAATCTCCAGCAGTTCGAAGGGGCAGGAATCTACTACGGCGCGACCTACATGGAATCGCAATTATGCGAGGGAGAAGACGTTGTCGTGGTCGGGGGAGGGAACTCGGCCGGGCAAGCCGCGGTCTTCCTCTCGCAAACCGCGCGAAAGGTTTATATGTTGGTGCGCTCCGGCAACTTGTCAGACAGCATGTCCCGGTATCTGATTCAACGAATCGAAGAAAATCCAGGCATTGAGCTGCATTTCAAGACAGAAATCGTCGGCCTCGAGGGTGATGCTCAGCTTGAGCGTGTCACGTGGAAAGACAAGGCGACCGGCCAAGTTTCCGTCCACAATATTCGGCACGTATTCATCATGGCCGGGGCGTCGCCGCGAACCGAGTGGCTCAAGGGCTGCCTTGCGCTCGACAACAGAGGCTTCATTCTCACCGGCCGCGATTTGAATGGTGCTGCAGCACCGACGTGGAAGCTCTCCCGCTCTCCGCAAATGCTGGAGACCAGCCTTCCCGGAATATTTGCAGTGGGTGACGCTCGGTCGGGCAGTGTAAAGCGGGTGGCCTCGGCCGTGGGAGAAGGATCGATTGCCGTCTATCTAGTCCATCGGGCATTAGCGGAACTTTAGCGCGAACGCGCCAATGGATTCAAAAACTGGGCGCAAAAGTGTCCGCGCCCAATAATGCCTTACGTCATTCTCGTTCCAGCTCTTCCGTATGATTCAAATAGCGACAGTAGATTCGAGAGCGCGAAGAGCTTTCGGACTGCGGGGCTGTAGTTGATGAGCCGGAATTCGCAGTTTTCGCGCTTTGCGGAAACGTACAGCCCCACGATCGTCCCGAGGCCTGAGCTGTCCATGTGCGAAAGATCGCGAAGGTCCAGCGTGACAGATCGTTTGTGCGGCATCGCAGCGTTGACTGCCTCTTTGAGCTCAGCAACATGTTCGAGCGTCAGCCGGCCCGAGCAGTGGAATATCACGGAATCGGTCAGCGTTTCGGGCTGTAGGATCAATTTGGAAGGGAAGTCGGAAGACACTCAATCTCCTCGTGCAATTAAGCAGGAAAAATTTAGAACATTCGCATCGTGCGCTCTTGCTCGCCTTGCCTTGCGGGCGCACCGATAGAGATCACTTTTAGAACCGAAGTCGGGTTGCTTTCTACGAACTCGCGCCAACAGCGCGATATCCGCTCCCCTTGGCCTTCTTCAGTGCTTCCATCGCTTCTTCGGTGCTGAGCAGCGGCGTGGTCTTGATCGATCGCACCGATCCTCCGGCCGCGGCTGCCATGGCGAGAGCGGCAGCATCCGCGTTTGTGGGCAGCTCGCTGATTAAAACGAGATCGTAATCGCCGAACGCCATGAAGCCGCTGATGATCTTGCCGCCGAGCTTCTCGACTGCCGGGCGAATTTGATCCAACCGGTTGACGGGATTTTTGACCAATGCCGACCATGCATCCGCCGTATAAGAAACTTGGGTGAGATAGTGTGCCATTTGCGTTCTCCTTTGAAGTGAGTGATTCAACCGCAACGAAAGATCGGAATCGAATTTCCGAACTCTATCTCTAACGTTCCGCGAAACCATACGCCTGCTGTCCTTGCGGGTCAAGTTGAGCTCTGACCGATACCCTCACCAGCGCGCAGCGGCGCGTATTTTTCATCGATTAGCGGCAAACCGGTACTGCGATCAGATGGCCGATTGGCCAGTCTTTGTTATCGAAATTTAAGGAATTCTACTGATTTCCTTGCTGCCGTACCGATGTCAAAATCGTTGTTTAGAAGGGCGGACAGGCGTACGATGCGCGAGTTAAGGGGTCCAATCTGAAAGTCCGGCCGAGGAGACAGTCTATGAATGCGTCACGTATTGCTGTCGTTTTCCTTTGCCGCGAATCTATGTTTTCCGCGCCTTCCCGGCTCAGACAACTCTACGGCGAACAGTCGCTTCGGGGTATGTCGGCAAAAACGTAATTTCGCGTCTGCGCCGGTTCAGTGGCGGACTGTTCCACGCGCAGACTCTCGCCGTTCACGTGGGGCCGTTGACGGCGGGCCATTAAATCCCCGGAAAGGACATGTCACTTATGTCTTTGCCGATGCACGTCAGCGTCGCGGACAGCAAGAAAAGAAAAAAGAAACGACTGCGCAAACGGTGGCAGATCCTAATCGTTTGGCTCGTCAGTTTGACGGTTTGCGGAGTGGTATGGATGATGATTTTCGATGTTTTGGGGGACGACATATACCGCGCCACTGAGAACTCAATATTTGGCGGGATTATTTTCAGCACGCTTGCGATGATCGTCGCCGTGGCCTTAACGATCGGTATTCTAGATAGTCGCGGCCATATGTGAAGGCGCGGGGAAATGTGGCTGGACCCGCCAAGTAGTCGAGTCGAGCTTGCCATCGATGCTTGAGGAATTTGAGACCGCTGGATTCCCTGCCTGACTCCCGTAGTTTCCTCTGAAATTCACGAGAATTCTGGTTGGGAATTACTTCCGCTTCCTCCATTTGATTCGTTCGCCGCCGAGATGGCAGCTTTGTCTTATTTCGCTGTTATCAGTGTGCTCGTTGTCGCAATGCACTGCCAATTGGTGTTGAGCTTAATCCAGGTGTCGACGAAGCGTTCGCGGCGTATGTATCGTTTCCCCTTCTCTGTGCCCTTTATTCGAAACACTCCGGCGACTACGGCGACATTTTCATAGACTTGTATATTGCTTTGCTCGGTTACCGCTTCAGATGGCTGATAGTCAGGCGACTTAATACTCGCGAGGAATTCGCCCTTGGAGGAAACGCTACCGTCGATATCGACGGATAAAAATGTGTTTGCCAACAGCGCGCTCAACGCTTTGGTGTCTTTTGTTTCCAAAGTGCGATTCCACAAATTCTCAAGCGCAAGAACGCGTGCACCCTCATCGCTCACGCTGTTTTGTGTCGCCGCTGGCGACGCGACACTGAACAGCAATATCGCTACAGATACAGAAATCCTTCTCATGGTTTACCTCCGGACAGTCCGCCGAGATTCCTCAGACTAGTCATAGCGTAAAACAGAAATGCGGTCTGAAACGCACTTCCGCAACTAGATTTCTGACGGTGTACTAGATGCAGACAACCTGTACATTGCAGTAATCACCTGGGATTCGTACACTTACAGGAATTAGCCCGGGTGGCGGAATGGCATACGCGGGGGACTTAAAATCCCCTGACGCTCACGCGTCGTGTGGGTTCGACCCCCACCCCGGGCACCAGCGCCATAGGCGGTTCTGCATTGTCACGGGGCCGGAACCGTACACCTAATTTTCTGCCGACGCCGCTCACTGCGCATTTTACTCCGCTAGGCGCACCTCGAACTTCAGCTCTCCGCAAAAATGCACATCCCTGAAATTTCAATTCGGGAGCCGCGTTCCCAATTTAGCTCAGTAGATTCCTAGTTCGTTCCATATCCCCCCTGTTTTCATCGCAATTTCCATTTCAAATGGGAGCTACAAATGCCTAATGCAGACGGCCGGTGTTGAGGCAGCGCGAAGAGCGCGCCTTCAGCCGATTCGAAAATACATCCCTGATTTGCGAATGCCATTCAAATTGCTGCCCGAAAGAGAGACAAGATGAAAAAGTTAGCTTTGCGAAGCTCCATGGTTGTCAGCTTGTCTGTACGGTTTGGCCGCATCATCTTGCTCTCCGCGTTCTTTATCGCGCCTCTCGCCCAGGCCGCGTTTGCGCAGGTCGCGCCTCCGCTGGGCACGACGCAGAGCTTCGCAGTACTAGGTAGCTCGACCGTCACAAATACCGGCCCCACGGTCGTGACCGGAGATTTGGGAGTTGATCCTGGCACGGCAATCGTCGGGTTCCCTCCAGGGACTGTCGTCGGCGGAACAATTCATGACGCTGATGCGGTAGCGCTTCAAGCGCAGACCGATAACACCACCGCATACAACAACCTGGCATCCCAGTCGTGCACGTCCAATATTTCAACAGATCTCGGCGGCCTTACCCTCGTGCCGGGCGTCTATTGTTTTTCGTCTTCAGCACAGTTGACGGGCGCGCTTACTCTCGACGCTGGCGGCGACGCGAGCGCCGTGTGGATCTTCAAAATAGGCAGCACTCTCACGACCGCTAGCAATTCGTCCGTGGTTCTGATCAATGGCGCTCAGCAATGCAATGTCTTCTGGCAGATTGGCAGTTCGGCAACGATCGGCACTACCACAACTTTCGTGGGAAATATCTTCGCGCTCGCCAGCGTCACTCTCACCACCGACGCGACTCTCTCCGGCAGAGCTCTGGCACAAACTGGCGCAGTTACAATGGATTCCAACGTAATCTCAATCTCCACTTGCTCTGTTCCGCCAGTCCCACCCACGGTCGGCAAGACTTTCAGCCCAGCCACAATCACAGCTGGCGGTAGCTCCACGCTGACGATTACCTTGAGCAACTCAAACGCCACAGCCGCTAGCCTTAGCGCTGCACTCACGGACACATTGCCTGCTGGCGTGGCGATCTCGGGCGCTGCCAGCACAACTTGCAGCGGCGGAACAGCCAGCGTCGGCACATCGAGCGTGACGCTGACGGGCGGTTCAATCCCCGCCAACGGCTCGTGTGATTTGACAGTTGACGTGGTCGCAGCCAGCGGCGGGAGCTACATCAATTCCATCGCTACCGGTGCCTTGCAGACCACCAACGGCGCCAACGTTGCGCCGGCCGTAGCAACTTTAACTGTGAATTCTCCTGCAATGGTTCAGCCCACGATCGGCAAAGCTTTCACTCCGGCTACGATCAACGCTGGCGGTACTTCGACGCTTGTTATTACTTTGTCGAACGCGAGCGCCATTCCTGCCGTCCTCACCGCGCCGCTTGTTGACACCTTGCCGAGCGGTGTCGTGATTGCGGCGACGCCGACGCCGGCCACCACTTGCATCGCTGGAGTTGTCAGCGATACCACTTCGACGCTCACTTTGACAGGCGGCACAATTCCAGCCGATGGTTCCTGCACGGTGACGGCTACCGTGACTGCAGCCGCGGGAGGCAACTTTCTCAATTCGCTGGCAGCCGGAGCTTTGCAAACCTCAAATGGAAATAACGCCGGTGCAGCCATCGCAACGTTGACGGTCAACGTGCCCGCCGCCGTAACACCGACGGTCGGCAAGGCCTTCACTCCAGCCACGATCAATGCGGGCGGAACGTCAACGCTAGTGATTACGTTGTCGAACGCGAGCACCGTCGCCGCCACTCTCTCCGCGCCGCTCGTTGACACGATGCCCAGCGGTGTGGTGATTTCGGCGGCGCCTGCGCCGAGCACCACCTGCGCCGGCGGAGTTGTTAGCAACACCACTTCGATGCTCACTTTGACGGGCGGCACGATTCCAGCCGCCGGTTCATGCACTGTGACGGCAACCGTAAGCGCAGCCGCGGGAGGGAACTACGTAAATTCGTTGGCTGCTGGCGCTTTGCAAACGAACAACGGCAGCAATTCCGGTCCTGCTATCGCGACCTTGTCTGTTTCATCTCCGTCAGGCGTCACCCTCGGCAAGGCCTTCAGCCCGTCCACGATTACCGCCGGCGGAACTTCCACGATCACGATCACATTGAGCAACGCTGGCACCGCCGCAACATGACGGCGCCGCTGACTGATAAATTGCCGAGCGGCTTGGTAACTTCCGGCGCAGCCACCACAACCTGCGGTGGTACGCCTTCAACCAGTACGGCGTCGGTGACCTTGACGGGAGGCACGATCCCGGTCAACGGCTCCTGCACGCTCACCGTAAACGTGATCGCAGAGGTTGCTGGCAGTTATTTCAACACGCTAACTGCCGGCGCTTTGCAGACGAGCAACGGCAGCAATGCTAGCCCAGCTGTCGCGACCTTGACGGTAAATACGCCCGCCAGTATTCCGGTCACGCTGAGCAAGTCTTTCAGCCCGGGCACGATCAAGCCAGGCGGGGTTTCGACTCTTACCATCACCCTGACCAACCCGAACAACACGGTCGCCTACCTGACGGCCCCGCTCATTGATTACCTGCCGACCGGTGTGGTGGTCGCCGGTAACGGGTACACCAACTGTGGCGGGAAATACTCGGGCAATCAGGGCGCGACAACGGTGACGGTGACTGGCGGCTCGATACCGGCCAACGGCTCGCGCACCATAACCGTGGAAGTTACAGCTTCGGCTGCGGGAACCTATACGAACACATTGCCTGTCGGCGCATTGCAAACCAACTTAGGAAGCAACACGACGGCGGCAGTTGCCACGTTGATCGTGAGTGCCCCGGTGACTATTGCGCCGATCCTGACCAAATCTTTTAGCCCGAGCACGATCAAGCCCGGCGGTGTTTCGACTCTTACCATTACGCTGACGAATCCTAACAACACGGTTGCCTACTTAACTGCGCCGCTAATCGATTATTTGCCGACCGGCGTAGTAGTGTCTGGCAACGGGTACACCAATTGCGGTGGGAAATATTCGGGCAATCAGGGTTCAACCACGATCACTGTCTCCGGCGGCTCCATTCCAGCCAACGGCTCGCGGACGATAACGGTAAATGTGACTGCCACCACTCCGGGCAGCTATACCAACACGCTTCCTGTCGGCGCGCTTCAAACCAATCTAGGAAGTAACACCGTTGCGGCCTCCGCAGTCCTGATTGTTAGCGCGCCGGTCAACGTACCGGTCACGCTGATCAAGTCTTTCAGTCCGAGCACCATCAAACCGGGCGGCGTTTCGACACTTACCATCACGCTGACCAATCCGAATAACACGGTCGCCTATCTCACGGCGCCGCTAATCGATTATTTGCCGACCGGCGTAGTAGTGTCTGGCAACGGGTACACCAACTGCGGTGGGAAATACTCGGGCAATCAAGGCGCAACCACCGTCACAGTAACTGGAGGTTCCATCCCAGCCAATGGCTCGCGGACGATAACGGTGAATGTGACTGCTACTGGTCCGGGAAGCTATACCAACACGCTGCCTATCGGCGCATTGCAAACCAACTTGGGAAGTAACACCGTTGCGGCCTCTGCAGTCCTGATCGTCAGCGCGCCTGCGAACGTTCCGGTCACGCTAAGCAAATCCTTCAGCCCGAGCACCATCAAACCGGGCGGCGTCTCGACTCTTACCATCACGCTAACCAACCCGAACAACACAATCGCCTATCTCACCGCGCCGTTATTCGACTATTTGCCCAAAGGCCTGGTGGTCTCCGGCAACGGGTACACCAACTGCGGTGGAAAGTACTCGGGCAATCAGGGCTCGACAACGGTCACTGTGACCGGCGGGTCGATACCGGCCAATGGCTCGCGCACAATAACGGTCAATGTCACAGCCTCGTACTCTGGTAGC
>DATBYF010000140.1:0-6995 GCA_036513895.1 Candidatus Acidiferrales bacterium
CCTCATATTCCGGAGAGCTTCTTAGCTTCTCGATCACTTCCGGCCAGGTAGATCCCATTTCGATTTTCGATTGAACCGGCTCATCAATTTGCATTTCGAGCGTCGCCGCCCGGCCATCCCAAAACTGGCTGAAGTTGAAACTGCTATTGAGCACGCTCGGAGCGTTAATCACCCCGACGGCTCCATCTATCCCGATCGACCGGGCCATCCGGTCCGTTCCTCCCGTCTTGAGGTCATGGCAATTCGAGCACGCCACTTTGTCGTTGTGTGAAAGCCGTACATCGTGGAACAGCTTTCGCCCGAGCGCGATTTTTCTAGCGTCCAAATTGGTCAAAGCCACAATCGGCTGGATCGGCTCATTCGATGCCACGGAGATTGAATCCATACTTCCTACTGCCTGAGTTTCTCCCATTGGCCAAAAATGCAAGATCACCGCGCCAGTTGCAACGCAACCAAGCACGCCCCCAACCGCCCACCGCGACACCCAGTTCGTCGCAGCTCGCGGCGTAGTCGCCGGCAACCATTTCATTCTGTCTCCTGATTTACGCGGCTCTATGCTCACCTCTTCGGAGTTGAGGCGTTGAAGGCCTATGAGACAAGATGGTCTTGCGCAGAATCCGATCAAAAACGTGGAAAGGGGATGATTCCGGAAGGGACTTTCATTCTGACGCCCTGCTCAGCAATGTCAACAATGCCGAATCACACTTCGAAAATCTAGTTAACCTCACTTAAGGAATCCCATCGCGAATCAGCGCAACTTCGGGAGGGCCTGCCCTTTGGCGTGTTTGGCGCACCTTAGGATAAAAAGACCCTCCCACGAAGATCATTCGCGCTTCAGCAACCGTTGAAGGAAACGAAGGCGCCGAGCGGTGATGGCAGCGTTGGTGTGAACGGTTCGAAGTTGAACGGCTTGCTGGTGTCGAAGCCGGCGCCGGCGGCTGCAGTCGCGTCCACGAACGGCGTCAAGGCGGCGACGGCTTGCGAGATCCTATTCCAGCACAGCGTGCGTTCGTAGCCGTTGTTGTTCGGCGGGGCCGCGCTCTCTGCGACACCCTGAATACCAGTAATCGTGTTAATCGGACCGCCGTCCTGCGTCGCGACATCAGGACCGACGACGCGCGCCAGCGTGCGATGGTCACTCTCGATGCCCATGATGCGGGCTGCGGTGACGCGCAGTTCGGGAGTGCTGAAGTTGCGCACGCCGACGAGATACGCAGCGATGAAAGCGTCCTCGAGGGTCACTAGGATATTCAGCGTGGTCTGCGCGTCTGCAAACATATTCGGCGGATAATAGAACGTGGTATACGGTGAAGGCTTATCCGTAACGGATTGCTCCAGCAAGTAGTGCGACATCTCTTCCTGGCGCGCGGCAATGAGATAGCCCTGGTCATCGGAGGGGATGTTTCCGAAGAAGGGTGATGTGTTGATGATGTTGGTGTAAGTGGTGACCGCTAGCGCTTCGGCAATCTCCGCGGCGATCAGAATGTTGGTGTCGCGTCTTTTCCCTTCTGGAAAATCAAACTCACGATCACCGAGATCAAAGCCCCCGTTGCCAGGGCTCGCGAACCCGCGAACGCCAGCTTTTGCTTCGGCGGATACCATTCCAAGAAGCCCGCCGAGACCGACGACTCCAACTCCGGCTAGTGACGCTTTTTGAAGGAACGATCGGCGGCTCGTGCCGTTGGGTTCCTGCGGAAGTCCAGGCACACGTTCCCCTTCTTTTGGCGCAGTCATTTACGTCCTCCTCGTTAGCGAATTAGTTCGAGAGAATGGCGACGGAACCCGCGCTGATCGAATGGATCGCGTTCATGGCCGCGGGGGTTCCCCCTAACCGCTTCCTCGTCGCAGTGAGTACGCGTGAACTTGAAGAACGGATTTAGCGGGGGTCGAATTTTCGCGTATGTGTGCGCGAAACCGGGCGGCTTCGCGCACAGTCTCACATAGAGAGGAGAGGCCCGCCAAACCAATGACCAGGGGCCTGCTATGACGAAGATTGACGCTCTTTTCAACGCTGCGCCATCAAACAATGTGTACGCGACTGTGAGCTCGCGCCGTGTGCTTTTATGCGGCGTATAACGTGGGGCAGGCGGACAACGGCCTTACGAGAAATGAGGATAATTCATGAAAAGCTCCAAATATTTTTTACTCGCGGCTATCGCTGGAATTTTCTTCATGATCACCGCCCCTAAAGCAAATGCTCAGGTCAGTGTCGCCGTTGGGGTCGAGCCCGTTTGCCCTTACGGCTACTATGACTATGCTCCTTATGCTTGTGCTCCCTACGGCTACTACGGTCCGGAATGGTTTTCAGGTGGCGTATTCATCGGCGTTGGCCCCTGGTTTCATGGCCCAGCCGAGTTCCATGGCCACGTAAACAACCGTTTCGATCCAAATCACGGCTATCACGGCCCGGTTCCGCATCCTGGCGATCGGCCCGAGCCGAACAAGCGCGTTGATAAAATCGCCCACTTCAAAGCAAACGAAACGCGCGATGGCCGCGGTCACGTAACCGACGAAAGACACCACTAAAAATTAGACGGATCCCTTCGTTGGGGCGGGTCTACCCTGAGGCTGCGGCCGAAGAGAAGACCCGCACTTCCGTTGTTTCTCCGTGTCTAAAATCAGGCAGGCTCGAACCCAACGAGCTCCATCGCCTTATTGATTTCTAAATTCTTCATGAATGTTTTCCATACGAATTCGCTCCGGTAGTTTTCTATCATCAACATGGTGATGCCCTGGCAGATGCCGATTACATCCGGGTCATACCATCCTGTCAGCGGGTTGAAAGCGTTCACAAATCCGTAGCGCGTCCATGCGCGCGCTGAGAAATTCTTGAAGATATATTGCTGTACCGCAATCGTCTCCGCCGACAGAAACGGAATCGAGCCTGCAGCCGCTGACGGAACGACAGTCCCATCAATTGGCCCCATAAGCGGCGGACCGCCCCACGTCACATAGCCACCAACCGAATCCGACGCCGAAATTCCCCAAAAATCGTTTGCATAATCTGAAAATTTACTGCGCAGCGAAAGGCAGAACAGCTTATGCGCCTTCGTGGCAGTCACTGAATTTGTAAAATAATTCGCGTAAGAATCGCGTTTGTTTCGAAAATCAATCCACGCATGCGAAAACTGATGCGTGAAAAGCGGCGCGTTGGCTGTGATGAATTTCAATCCTTGATACTCGAGCACCGGCCGCGTCCACGCTCGCCAACTGCTCGCCGGTATCGGATTCGTCGGGGACCCAATCGCCAGCAGGTACAACATCATCAACTCGCAGTAACTATCCCATCTGCTTTTGAGCAGGCCGCCCTGGGGCGTCCAACCCTGTGACAGCGTCGACCCGACGTTCATCATCCATTCCCAATTCACTCGGTTGTAAAGCTGCGTTGCGAGACTCGCGATTTGTGAGTCCTGAAAATATTCCCGGCAAGTCAGCGCGCCACACAGCAGTATGGCCGTATCAATCGACGAAACTTCGCTGTCCAGAACCGGTGCGCCCGTGTTCATGTCCATGAAGTGATAAAAAAATCCGTTCACCGACGGCGCGACCGAAAGAAGAAAATCGAGCGTCGCAATCACGCGCTGCTTGAGCGCCGAGGTGGGCTTGTATCCTCTCGAATCCGCGATGCAAAGCGCCGTAAGTCCGAAACCAGTCGCGGCGATACTCGAGACAACTCGTGCCTCGTCACCATCTGTCGCCGCTCGATCCATCACCAAGCCGGTGACGCCGCAAGCCTGCTCCCAGAAAAACCGAAAAGCTCTCCGCTCAATTTCCTCAAGCAATGGAACATGCGAATCCGCCGCAAAATTTGCCGCATCAGTCGCAGTCGCGCTCGTACCCTCTCCCCAGGTCAGCCAACCTAGATCCAGACTTCCGCCCGCAATGCCAGTCGAGCCCGCAATCGCAGCCCCGCCAAGCACTCCGAGCGCCCGTCGCCGCGACAGCTCAGCTTTTCTTCCCATCGCCCCGATAATATCGCATGAAGCTCGCACCTCCTGTAGCCGTGTAAACCCCTGCCCTGAACTTCGAACGGGTCCTTAGCAGCAGATAGGAAAGCAATTGCGCAGAAATCGCAAATTTCTACATTTGCCTCCAGAAGAATTTTTCCAACTGCCGCGCTTTCAATTGCACATTCGGCGGTCCACGACGTGCACTCAGAAACTCTCGCTCACTTTCTATTACATGGCGCAAATGACTCCAATTTCGGTACTATCGCGTCGAATATGTAGCTGCTTCAAACGTCCTACTTGAGATTTGCCATGACGACGCCCGACCGCCGCAAGACTACTCGCAAGCTTATCAATCAGCTTGCCTATGTGAATCTCGAAGCGAATAACGGCGGTATCGTTTTGAATGTCTCCGAAGGCGGCATTTGTTTTCAGGCTGTCGCTCCAATTTATAAATCGAGATCAATCGATTTCTGGCTCTCGTTGCCCGGCGGCAATCGCATCGTTGCCGCCGGCGAATTGGCATGGCTCGACGCGACCGGAAAAAACGGCGGCCTCCGATTCACATCGGTTTCCGACGAAGCCCGCGAACAAATATGCAACTGGGCGGGTCTGCCGCCTCCACCGCGGCCATTGATCCCCGTCGTACCCGTCCTCCCCGTCGTCAGTATGGTCCCGGCGGTCGCGGCGGCTCGCGCGATCAATGACGAAACCGCACCGCATCCTCCTACTGCTGACATCGCGTCCGCTCCCGTTGCGGCTGTTCACATCGCGCCCGTTCCCGCAGTTACCACGACGCCTGTAAGCCAATCCGAGATGGAGTTCGCTGCCGCGGCGATTCCTGTTACCTCGAAGGTCGCGCCGTCGCCGCAGACAAGAATCCCAGCGCCATCGCCATCTAAACCGCTTGAAACCGTTCTTGCTGGCGCACTACGCGTAGACGCCGCGATTTCCGCCGCGCTCGCGGCAGGTACCCGACGCATGGAAAAAACTGTTCCGGTCGCCGTTGCGTCAGCGCGTCGCATCATCGCGCCCGCGATTCCCGCGGCTCGCTCAGCGGCGCAACGTGCCACCAAAGCGGTTTCAACAGCGACCCGCGCTTATTCCACACGAAGTTATTTTCGCGCCGCCGTCACGACAGCAATAATTCTCGTCGCAGCCGTAAGTCTTATTCAGTTGGGAGGAATGCTCGCTGGCAAAACTCTGCCTCGAGTCGTTTCTCCCGCAATCGTGAGCGGTTCGCCATCGAATCCCGCCTCCGAATCGCCGAACTTATCAGCAGGCAGTGCACCCGCTGTGAAGCCCAAAGCCGATGAACCGGAAAATCAATCGCCCACGGCGATGGACGACTTGAATGGCCGATCGGCAAGCCCATCGGCGAACCCATCAGCAAGCGACGACGCGTCTCTCGCTCCCGCTCGCTTACCATCGAAGCCGATATCAAGCGCGCCGCCGGCAATCGTCACGAAACCCTCCTACAACACGGTTCTGACTCGGCCTGCTACTTCGCCTTCTCCTTCATCTTCGTCGACGCCCGCAACCGGTCCTAAATCCACGACCTCTTCGCTTCCGCCGAGCACCATCGCCAGTACACGCGTCGCCGCTGCGCCAACCTCCGCCGCCTCGCCCGCAAACTCTGTCGCGACCAAACCTACGGCGTCTTCCCTACTGGAATCTAACCATCCAACATCCACCAGCGGCTCTGAAACCGCCGGTGCCTCAATCTATTTCGATGTCGGCAGCTTCAAAGATCCGATGTGGGCGGATAAAGCCAACGAAACACTGGCGCATTCTGGCTTTCACGCCATTGTCATCCACAAAGGCCGCTTTTGGATGAGTTCCTATCACGTTGTTGTCGGCCCCTTCGCCAACGGCACTGCCGCGCAAACGGCCTTCAGCGATTTGGAATCTCACGGCTACAAGCCGCGCCCCGCCAAACTAAATCCATAGCAATAAGTTTCTGCCACCGCGCATTCGAACGGGAACCAACTCGCCACGCCGCGATCCCGCGCACTATTCAATTTAAATTCATCGTCTTCACCTCTGCGCCGAATTTCCGACGCGCGGCTGTTCCGTTCCAGGCTGTGATAGAATCCCGGCCGTATCTGCTACCTGGAGGATCGAAAATGAATGAGACCGATAATTCCGACCATTCCAAGCTAATGAATTTGCTCGAACAGGCGAAGCCGCTGGAGCTCACGCTCTATCCTGACCAGCAAAAAGTCTGGGTCGCGGAGAGTCCGCTCGCCCAGGAAATCAAATCAATTCTCGCCGCGCATCCCGAGTATTACCCCGAGGTCCGCGCTGTCGTCGGCGATGCTATTCCTGAACCAAGAGGAAAAGCTGGCGCATCATCGGCTAGCTAACCCGGGCCAGATACCTGGGCCAGCTAACACGGCTTCGTTCAGTTTGCTATGTTTCCCGGTGCCGTTTGCGTGCGCAAACGTAAAGGCGCGCGCGTCAGCGGGACTCCCTTGGATCGACGCCGGCTTTGCGTCCCCCCGGAGCCGGCGACGTTTTCCCAACTGGCGTCGAGATTTTAGCTGCGATTTTTGCTGCGATTTCACCTCCGAATGCCCTGCAATTTTGTCTCGATTAGAACCTACCTCGGTTCTTCGTTTTGTTTGACTTACGGCGATTTCTAATAATTTCCAGTCTCGATTAGAAATCATCTTTTGCCGCGCCGCCCATGACGTTCTCCCAACTAGTCTGTTGCGATTTCAGCTTCGAATAGCCTGCAATTTTGTCTCTATTAGAACCTACCTCGGTCCTTTGTTTTGTTTGAGTTACGGCGATTTCTAATAATCTCCAGTCTCGATTAGAAATGACCTTTCCGCCGCGTCGATCGAGTTCGGTTCGCTGCCGATCCTCTCGATCGCTACCGACGACTACCGCCAGCACCTCATACCTACTGCTCCCTCCTGAGGCGAACTCATCACGCTCACGTCTCTTTTCGCCCGGAATCTTGGGCGTCCCGGGATTGTCGGGAAGACGCGAGGCTTTGTGAGGCCTCATGGCTTTCGCCTTCGTCGTTTCTAAGTTTCTAAA
>DATBYF010000141.1:0-2782 GCA_036513895.1 Candidatus Acidiferrales bacterium
AGGAAATCATTGGCTTGGTGTGCGGCTCGTCGGCCGCAAGTCGAATCCGGATGCAATCGGCGCGCGAATTACTTATCAGGCGGGCGATTTGAAACGCAATCGGATGAAGGTGGGAGGGGGGAGCTTCCTGTCATCTCACGACCCGCGCGTTGTGCTGGGGATGGGCCAGCGCTCGAAAATTGATTCGCTGGAAGTGAAATGGCCGCAGCCGAGCGGCGCCGTTGAGCGCTTCACGGATTTGCCAATCGATCGATACATCACGATTGTCGAAGGAAAAGGGAAGTGGGAGTAGCTTGGCGAGGCAGGTTCATTTGTTGAATTCGGGGCGTTCCAATCCTAGGAACAGGGGAGTGAAGTTTCGCCGGTTTCTTCATCGTGGAGCGACGATGTGGTGCCTCGCCGCGTCTTGTTTGCTAGCTGCGGGTTGCGGAGGCGGTAGCAATGGCAGCGGCTCTGGAGGAACTGGCGGCGGGCAGCCGGGTGGTTTGAATCTTTCGTTATCGAGCAGCACGATCGTGGCGCAGCAAAACGGAACGCCGGCCACGATTTCTGCGACCATCACCGGAAATTCGAGCGCGGCAACCGTCGCGGTGAACGGTTTGCCGAATGGCACGACCGCTCAAATCACTCAGCCTAGCGGCACCACGGCCGGGAGCATAAGCTTAGCCAGCAGCGTCGCCACGCCTGCGGGCACTTACGCGGCGAGCGTGACCGCAACATCGGGCAGTTCTTCTGTTAGCCAAAATCTTTCGGTAGTCGTGGCCGTTTCGGTAGCGGTGGCCAACTCCGTTGCTACCAAACAAGGTGTGAACGGCACGCTGCAGCAATTTATGTCCACTTCGTTCCAGCCCGCCGAGTGGGATTACGCCTTCTTCACGAATTATCCCAGTGTTACGCCACTGAACAATCTGGGCCCTCAGCACATTCGCTTGCAGGGAGTTTCCCAAGCCGTTCCGATGATTGCGAATTCGAATCCACAGCAGCCGACCGACTGGGATTTCACCATTCTCGATGCCGTCGTGCAGCCCGTTTTGAGCGCCGGGGATCACAGCCCGGAATTCCAAATCGCGGTAGCTCCAGCGTTCATGAATAATTCGAGCGGGCAGTTCGACATGGCGAATCTGAATGAGTTCGTGGCGTATAGCGCGAACCTCGTCAGGTATTACAACACGGGCGGATTCACCTGGGGCGGCCAGCTCTTCAAGTCCCCGAGCGCAAATAAAATCACCTGGTGGGGCATTTTCAACGAGTACAACATCAACGGACTGACGCCGGCCGACTACGTGCAAGTTTATAATGCCGTCGTTCCGGCAATGTTGGCGGTCGATCCGACGATCAAATTTTCCGCGCTCGAACTCTCCGATTTCGATTCCGGAGATGGCGATCCACGAAATAATTTACCGGCCTTTGTGGCTGCCCCGGGTGCGGGCGGAGTGAACGCGCAGGTGAATATCGTCTCCACTCATTTCTATTCGTCCTGCGATCAGACGGACACCGACACGCAACTCTTCAGCAAGATTCCAAGTTTTGTTAGTGACGTCGGCTACTTCTACCAGGAGTTGCAGACGCGCGCGGATCTTGCTGCTGTGCCCGTATGGGTGACGGAAAATAATGTGAACGCAGACTACGACGCGGGAAACGGGATGAGCGCCTGCAATCCCGGCCAGACCTTCGTAATCGACGATCGCGGCACCAGCGCTTTCTTCGCCGCCTGGCGGCCTTATGTTTTCTCGCAACTCGGCAAAGCAGGCAATCAGGCTCTCTATCACTGGAATTACGACGCCGATCAGCAATTCGGCGAAGTGGATTATGACTCCGGAGGCATTTATTTAAGTTATTGGGTAGATCAGGCGCTGGGACAAATGTTTCCGTCTGCGGCGCCGCCCAGCATCCTCGCTCTTAGTGCGACGGACACATCAACGGTCGAAGTTCTCGCGACGAAGAACAGCGACGGCTCGGTGGTGGTCATGGTTGCGGATCGCGCTGTTCATGCCGCGAGTGACGACAATGGCACTGGGGATCCTCGAACGGTCGTTGTGGACATTTCTGCACTCGGAAAATTTTCCAGCGCCACGACACTTGCGATCGATGCGAACACAAACATTGCAACCGGGCCGTCTTCAGTTGCGATTTCGCTTGCTCCGCAGATAACCGTCACGCTGGGAGGATACGGCGTGATCTTTCTCGCGCTAGAGCCATGATGCCGCGGGTCTCAGGCGACGACAGCACCGCCAATCTTCTGCTTGCTTAACTATTCGGGATAGGCTTCGCCCTCGCGAGTAATGCGTATCCGGTGATCCGTAAACTTGTAGTGCATTTCGGGATCGTAGACTTTCGGCATATGGCACGCGACGCAATCCTTCGTGCCAGCAGGATGCGTGGATGGGTGAGTTGCCGCAGTCTTCGCGGTGCCGGATGGTGTATGGCAAGAGAGGCAGGCTCGATCATATGAGGATGGCTCGGTTCGCACTTCCTCGTGGGGATCGTGGCACGCGATGCAGGTTAATCGGGCGTCACCTTTGCCCCAGCATTTACTTTCCTCGAGCCGAAAGGGTGCGGAGCGAGCGGTGGTAACGCCTTTGCCTCCGGAAAATTTCACGTCCCACCACGTTCCATGGCACGCCCCGCAGAAATCAACCATGTCTACTGGATTTAGGCGCGCCGGATTGACAATTGTTCCCGCCGAATTTTCGGTCGTTCCGGACATCACGGCGGCTTGCATGGTTGCAACGTGTGTCGAGCCTGGCCCATGGCACGCTTCGCAACTGACGCCGAGAATGAG
>DATBYF010000142.1:0-10794 GCA_036513895.1 Candidatus Acidiferrales bacterium
AATAATCGTCGTACAGCGAATGATAAACGCCATACGGCCCGTCAAATTGCAGGCCAACGGTCGGAATACCGAGAAAATTCAGAAACACAGTGTGGTCCGACCCGCTTCCGATGCGCGTGTCAGCGAGTTCCGAATCGGGCAACGCGCCGGAAGCATGCCGTTCGCTTTGTGCGATCTGCTTCCACTCCTCGTAAAGCGTCTTGCCGGAAGGAGCCGGCAACGTGCGCGTGGCATCCACCAGAACCGGCGCAAGCGAAGCCACAGGAGACCCATGAAAAACAGGCCCGCCAGCTGATGAATCTACGTTCAGATACGCCACAGCCTTTTGCCGCAATTCATCCGCGAATTGCTCTCCCCATTCCGTAGAGCCTGTGAGCGCGTACTCTTCTCCATCCCAACTGCAAATCACCAAAGTGCGCCGCGGCCGAATTCCGCGCTTCAGCAACTGCCCGAGGTCGCGCGTCAATTCGAGCAACGATGCGGTTCCACTCGACGGATCGAACGCACCGTACACCCAAGCGTCGCGATGATTCCCAAGGATCACCCACTCATCCGGCAATTCCGCGCCGCGAATACGCGCCTCGGTCACGTAATACGGCTCGACACCCGTGTTCATGTCCACCTTCAAATGGACGCGGACGCGCCCTCCTCCGAGCCGATACTTGAACGGCAGCCCGCCTTGCCACGAATCAGGCGCAACTGGCCCATCCATATTTTCGAGGAGCGGCTCGGCATCATGCCACGAAAGCGGAACGCCCATGATTTTCGGCAGCGAAATCGCTTCCGAGATCGGGATCCGTTTCGCGCCTAGAACAGACGCCCAGCCCGGCGTCAGCGGATCGCCCGGCTCGAGAAAGTCATAAGTGATCGCGCCGCGCTGAATGTGAGTTTCGGGTCCCCACGGCCCATCGGGGAATACGGCGCCCTTCTTGTATCCATCTTCGGCAGGATCGGAGTAAATCAAAATCGCCGCAGCGCCTTCGCGCTCAGCCGTAAGCGCCTTGAATCCGCGATAGCTATAAGGATTCGAGTAGCGCACCAGCACAATTTTGCCGCGCACTTCAATTCCATGCTTGCGCAGCAGCGCGTAGTCGTCCGGATTGCCGCTGTGCGCATATACAACCGGCGCAGTCACTTCGCCCGATGCCGAATAGCCAAGAAACGCCCCAGTCGCGCGCGGATTCTTCGTGTCGGGATCAACATCGTATGCCGCTTCTCGCAGCAGCGCGTGGTACGCCTTCGGCTCGACCATATCGAGCGATATTTCGCGCGGCGTCGAATTCAAAACATCGTATTCGTGAATCGTGACGTCTTCGAGCCCTTGCTGCTTCCACTGATCGGCAACCCACTGCGCCAGTTCGTTATTTCGCGTCGATCCTGCCGGATGCGGCTCGGACGTCAGATAGCGATGAAACTTCTGAATCTCGTCGCGCGATGCCAGCGATTGATAATCCTTCTCAAGCGCCAGCTCCTGCTGTCCGGCGCTGGGAGAATAACCAACAACAATCTTCTGCGGCTCCTGCCCGCCGGGCGCGAGCGTCGCCACGAATGCCAAAAGCAAAACGCCGCCAGCCGCCGCAACAAACTTGCTCACTCGCCTAAGAAACAGATGTTTTTGCAGGATCGCCTCCCGCCCCAGAACGATGCGCTCTATCGAGTTCCCCGATCGCATTCTTCAAAGTCGTCGCCAGAAACTCAATCTGCGCGCTAGAAATCGTAAACGGCGGCGCAATAAGCAGATGATCGCCGCGCTTGCCGTCCACCGAGCCTTGCATCGGATACGTCAAAACTCCCGCTTCAAGCGCATCTTCCGCAATCCGATTGGCGATGTGGGCCTCCGGCGGGAACGGCTCGCTACCAGTGCGGACACATTCAATTCCAAGCAGCAATCCCATTCCGCGAATATCGCCAACCACTGAAAATTGCTTCAACGGCTCCAGCGATTCACGCAATTCTTTTCCCATCGGAGCCACGCGCTCGAAGAGCTTGTTCTCGCGAATGTGATTGAGAACAGCCACGCCAGCCGCAGCCGACACCGGATGCGCGCTATACGTGAACCCGTGCAGAAACACGCCAGATCCCCGGTTAATCGTCCCGGCCACTTCCTCACTCACAAGCACCGCACCGAGCGGCGCGTATCCGCTCGCCACACCTTTGCCGACGAGAATCAAATCGGGTTTCACTCCCCAATGATCCACCGCAAAACATCTTCCCGTGCGCCCCATCCCCGTCATGATTTCGTCGGCAATCAGCAGAATTCCGTGCTCGTTGCAAATTTCCGCTATGCGCTGCAAATAGCCTTCCGGCGGCGGCACCGCGCCGAGCGTCGCGCCGCTCACAGGCTCGAGAATGAACGCCGCAACAGTCCCCGCGCCTCCCTCAAAATCTCCCCGGCGCAGCATGCGATCCAATTCATCGGCGCAATCCACATTGCACTCGGGATAATGCAGCCCCATCGGACAGCGATAGCAGTAGCACTCTGGAATATGTCCCCACTCCGCGAGCAACGGCGCGAAAGGCTCGCGGCGCCGCACGTTTCCGGAAAGCGATAGCGCGCCAAGCGTCGAACCGTGATAACTCTGCTTCCGCGCCATCACCCGAAATCGTTTCGCATCGCCCCGCTCGAGAAAATGTTGTCGTGCCAGCTTGATCGCCGTCTCGGTGGCTTCCGATCCGCCCGAAGTGAGATAAACGCGCCCGCGACGAAAATTAGCAGGAGCCAAATCCAGCAGCCGCCGCGAGAGCTCGGCTGCTACAGGGGTCTCGAACTGGGAGGAATGAACATACGCGAGGCGCTCAGCTTGCACCGCCATCGCGCGCGCCACCGAAGCAACACCATGCCCGATCGTGACGACAGCAGCGCCGCCGGCGGCATCGAGAAACCGCCGCCCATCAGCCGTAAAAATGTAGCAGCCTTCGCCGCGAACAGCCTGCGGATACGTCTTCCTGAAATTTCGGGGAAAGAGCCCGTCGCTCATCGCACTCACTTGCGTTTAAAAGCAGCGCGATTCTAGCAGATATTTCCGGGATGCCAATTCCGGCAGTTGACCCGTCGCGATCACTCGCCGATCACCAGCCGCTCACTTCCATTTCAGCTCCCGGATATCAACGGTCGGCTTGGGGAATTTCATTTTGAGGCTTTCGAGCGTCTCCACCAGGATGTGCGAAACAGCCAAATTGCGGAACCATTTCTTGTTCGCCGGGATGATGTACCACGGCGCATCGGCAGTGCTGCAGCGCGAGATCGCATGCTCGTACGCAGAAATGTAGTCGTCCCAGTATTTTCTTTCGGCGAAATCGGCGAGCGAGATTTTCCAGCGCTTATCAGGGTCGTCGATGCGATCTAGAAACCGTTTCTTCTGCTCGTCCTTGCTGATATGCAGATAGAATTTCACAATCGTGACTCGATTTTCGGTCATCAGCTTTTCAAACGCATTGATCTCATCGTATCGCGCGGACCAAACTTCCTTCGGAACAAGATTGTGGACGCGCGCAACAAGAACATCTTCGTAATGAGAGCGATTGAAAATACCGATGTCACCAACTTCCGGCATGGCCCTGTGAATTCGCCACAAAAAGTCGTGCGCAAGTTCCTGGGCGCTCGGCACTTTGAATGACGTTACGGTGCAGCCCTGCGGATTCACCCCGGACATCACGTGGCGGATGGTGCCGTCCTTCCCGCCGGCATCAATGGCCTGAAAAACAACGAGAAGCGCATGCTTCCTCTCCGCGTACATCAGGTATTGGAGCGAGTCGAGTTTCGACTGCAATTTCGCCAGTTTCTCGTCCAATTTCGCGCCCTTGTGATGGCCCAACGTTTCGTCCGGGTCGTATTTCGACAGCTTCACCTTCGTGCCCGGTTTGACGACGAACTCTTTTCGAAAATCCATTATTGCGCGCTCTCCCTCGCCATTATTGCAGCGTAAGAAGCCTTTAACAGAATATTCATATTCGCCTGTAACTCCCGGAGTATCATAGGCTATCATCTCGACGTTGGAACCGAAACGGTTGGAAATGGCCGAGAACATTTCTCCAGAACAATCCGCCGTAGCCGAACGCCCGCTCGAAAAAATCCGCGCACCGAAACGTGACTATCCCGGCGCCCTTGTGGTCGTCGAGGGCATCGACGGTTCCGGCAAAAGCACCCAGCTCTATCTTCTCAAGCGCTGGCTTGAGATCGGCGGCTATCGAATCCATTTCACCGAATGGAATTCGTCGCCGCTGGTTCGGTCCGCCACGAGGCGCGGCAAACAGCGCCGCCTGCTGACTCCCGTCACATTTTCGCTCCTGCACGCCGCCGATTTTGCCGACCGCTGCGAGCGCCAAATCCTCCCGCTCCTCCACGGCGGCTATCTCGTTCTCGCCGATCGCTACATCTACACGGCCTTCGCCCGCGACGTGGCCCGCGGATGCTCGCCCCACTGGCTGCGCAACCTCTATCGTTTCGCGCCCATTCCCGACATTACTTTCTATTTCCGCGCGCCTCTCGACGTGGCCGTAGATCGCATCATGGCTGGCCGGCCGAAACTGAAATACTACGAAGCCGGCATGGACCTGGGAATTTCGCTCGACCGGGCCGAAAGCTTCCGCATTTTCCAGGAGCGCATCCTGAATTACTACGATCAGATGATGCCGACCGACAGATTCGTGCTGATGGATGGCACCGCGCCGGTGAATCGCCTTCAAAAGCAAATGCGCGAAATTGTCGGCGAACGAATCAATCTCGCGCAATTCGCGCCGAAAAAATCATGAAGCCGCCCGACAAGGCAAATCCGAGCGCTGTTAGCCCCAACGGCCGCTACAGCAAAAAGTCCGTCGCCGCAAAAGGCGGCCGTCCATCCCGTTTTTACGGCGTTGCGCTTCCGGGCGTGAAGGAAGAAGAGCTAACCGGAACGCTCGTCGTCATTGAGGGAACTGACGGCTCGGGGCGTTCCACGCAGATCGCGCTCCTCACCGAGTGGCTCGAATCCGAGGGTTACGCCGTGCAGACGTCCGGTTTGCGCCGCTCCTCCCTCGTTGCCGACGATATTGACACGCTCCTGGCGGAGAACGCGGTAACGCGCCTCACCCTCGCGCTGATGTACAGCACCGACTTTTTCGATCAGCTCGAGCGCAGGATTCTGCCCGCATTGCGTTCGGGATTAATCGTCCTCGCCGACCGTTACATTTACACGTTGATTGCTCGTGCCGCCGTGCGGGGAATCGGGCGCGATTATCTGCACGGCATCTATGAAATGGCGCTTCGTCCCGACCTGACTTTCTGGCTCAATGTTCGTCCTGAAGTAGCGTTCGATCGCGAATTCAAGAAGGCCCATACCATCAGCTATTGGGAATCGGGACGCGACATGTCTCTTTCGAACGATTTGTTTCAATCATTTATTCGCTATCAATCGTTGATCAAAAAAGAATTTGAGTACCTCTCGCGCCGCCACGGCTTCATCGAGCTCGATGGCGAAGGCGCAGTCCCGGCCGTCAATCGTGAACTCCGAAAACAAATCGGCGCACAGCTTGGGATCAAAAACACGCATTATCAGCCGTCGAGTGCACTTGCAGCTCTTTGGCGATAGACGAATTGGCCGCCCCTGTTCAACTTGCAGCGATTGACGCCGGCTCAAACGCCATACGATTAGTTATTGCCCGCGCAACTTCCCCGGACAAATTTGAAATCCTCGATAACGAACGCGCCGCCGTGCGTCTCGGCCACAATGCCTTCACCAAGCGCGTTCTAAGCAGCCAGACGATTGCGGAAGCGGCGCGCGCCTTTCGACATTTTCGCCGTGTCATGGATAAACATCACGTCTCGGTCTACCGCGCGGTCGCCACTTCGGCGGCGCGCGAGGCCCGTAACCGCAACCTTCTCATCGATCGCATCCGCCGCAAGTCCGGACTCGAACTCGAAGTGATCAGCGGTGAAGAGGAAGCTCACCTGGTGAGTTCCGCGGTGTTGAAAACCCTCGGAGAAAGCGTCACGCCGCGAGTGATTTTTGATTTGGGCGGTGGCAGCCTTGAGATTAGTTTGCTGAGAGACCGAAAAGTCGAGCGTCGCGTCGCTCTGCCATTGGGCACCGTGCGCCTCATGGAAACCTATCGCATCGAAGGCGTGATCACAGAAGACACCGCTAGGCGAATCCGCCACCATGTACTCACGCTTTTGCGTTCGGCTGTGCCACAACCGCCGAACCTTTCGAGCTCGACCGCCGTCGCCTGCGGCGGAAACGCGGAAGCGCTAGCTCTGCTCGCGCCGGGACCGCGCCTTCGCGGATTTCCAGCGGTGAACGTGCGCCTCCTGCGCGATCAAATGTGGAAAATTCTCGCCGCCGATGTTCCGCACCGAATGAAAATGTTCCGCGTTCGCCGCGATCGCGCCGAAGTGATGGGCATCGCCGCCGTCGTGCTCGCCACTGTGTCGCGGTATCTGAATCTCCGCACTTTTCTTGTTCCCTGCGTTGGTGTTCGCGAGGGCATTCTTCTGGAATTGATGTCCTCGCAATATTCCGGCACAGCTATCAGCGACGAAGAGCGTCACGCCGCCGAGAGGCTCCGCGCTGGCGCCGAATGGTTCGCGCGCCGCCTCAATTACGACGGCGCACACGCCGAACAGGTGCGCCAACTCGCCGTGTCACTTTTCGACCAATTGCGTCCTCTACATGAAATGGGACCGGAGCTGCGGCTCGTCTTGGAACTCGGGGCGATACTTCATGATGTGGGGCACATCATCAGCAACAAATCGCACCATCGTCACGGCGAATATCTCATCCGCAACGGAGAGATTCCCGGATTGGGCGGATGGCGGCGCGATATGGCTGCCGATCTTGTTCGCTACCACAATTGCAAGTCAGAGCCGCAAAAGGATCACAAATTTCACGCTTCGCTCGATAGCAAACGCCGCCAGCAGGAACGCATGCTAACTGCAATCCTCCGCATCGCCGAGAAACTCGAGAGCGAGCACCGTCGCATGGTCGGCGGCGTTTCCGTGGACATCGTCCGCGGCCAGGCAATCTTTCGCGTGCAGAAGCAAAACGGCGCCCGCCTCGACATCGCGGGCCTCACGCGCAAATCCGCGCTCTTCGAAAGCGAATTTCACCTGCGGCCTGTCTTCAAGCGCGCGCAGGCCAATGAAAAGGTTGCGTAATTAATGATTCTTTATCTGGTGCGCCATGGGATTGCGATAGATCGTGCCGATCCGAATTCTCCGCCTGAGGTTGAACGCTACCTGACGCGCGAAGGAATTAAGAAAACGCGCGAGGTGGCCAAAGGCGTTCACGCGCTCGGTGCGAGGCCCACCGTGTTCATCTCCAGCCCGTATGTTCGAGCCATGCAGACCGCGCAGATCTTCGCCGAAGTTTTCGAATTCTCTCGCGATAAAATTCGCGAGAGCGCCGCGCTGAAGCCCGGTGGCAGCCCGGCGGAATTCGTCAAAGAGCTGGCGCACGTAAAAGCTCGCGAAGTGGCTGCCTTCGGGCACGCGCCAAATCTCGATCAACTCATCGGTCACCTCGTCGGCGCCCGCGGCATGTTCACCGCCCTCAAAAAGGCCGGCGTAGCAGCCCTGGAATTTGATTCACCCTCCGCCGCGAAAGCCACGCTAGCATGGCTGCTCACGCCCAAAGTCCTGCGCCACCTCGACACCTAGTCGATCGCACTCGCGCACTTGCCAAATTCTGCCTACGCGGAAAAATTACGACGCGAGACTTGCGATCGCCGCAGCCGTAAATTCCCGCGCCGGCTGGACAATCACAGGCGTATTGCAGAGAGTTTCAAGCAGATGTTTTTTCTTAGCGAGCGCGCTGGCGGATTCCACATCATGAAGATATCCCGCGGCCCTCACAATCAGAGCGGGCTGCGAAGTTTCAACCGCAACGTGCGAGATGCGGCCCTTGTGATCGGCATCGAGCCCGTCCGCGAGGCGAAGTGTCGCCGCCAGCCACGCGACGCCTTCGCGTTCTTCCGGCATCAGCGAGGAGTAACCTTCGTGTTCAGCTTTTGGCTCCGCGCCGCGGTGATATCGTGCCACCAGCGCGGCGAGCAGCAGATCGTCGCTCGTCCATCCGAGCGGCGGCGATAGCTTTCGAATCATTCGATACGATGCTTTGTGGTGTCCTGAATCCTGCTTCGAGCAACCGACGTCGTGGAGAAGCGCGGCAGCTTCCAGAATTCGCCGCGAACGCGGCTCGCGAAACGCGCGATTTAGCTGCGCGTCGCGGAAACCGTCGTACAGCTGAAGCGAAAGCTTGGCCACACCGTGCGAATGCTCGATGTCAGGATCGCGAAACGACGCCCACGCCGCGAAACTCGACAGCGCCGCTGCTTCGAGTCGCTGTCCCTCAGGCAGCCCTGCGCGCCATACGTTCCACAACGAATTCTTGCCGGAAGTTTTCGCGCGATACTCCGCGAGTTTTTCGGCGCGCGCGACATCGATCCTTTCAAGCCACTTTGATATTGCATCTGCGCCCGCCGGATTTGCGCTGCTGGGCGTCGCGATTCTTCTTACCTTTGCGCGCAGCACGTCCAGATCGTGCACATCGCCGAGAAGGTCCTGCACCGATTTTAGTTCTTCGCTCCATTCCGCGTAATGCCGCGGCAGGAAATTCTCAAGCGTGTACCGAAAGCGCTTTAGCGCGATGCGAACGCGGTGCCATCCCACCCGGCTGCGGCTGCGAATGGCGCGGCGATGCGTTTCTCGCGCCTCGATCCAGCGCTCGAGCGCCAGATGTTGGAAGACCAGGCTGCCCGCGGGAATGCGTCGGGATCTTTCAGACAGATCCCTGGACCATTTGCGCCAACGCCGCGCATCAAATTCGCCAAGCGCCGTCGCCGCTTCCGATTTTGCGGCCTCCTCTTCCTGCACCAGAATTTCGCGCATGCGAAGCTTCAGCGGATCGTCGTCCGGATCGAGTTTCTGAATCCACTCCAGCATGATTTGGATGTCGCGCAAATTGCCCAGGCTCCTGAACAGCTCGCGCGATCCAGTCTTGAGCGCGCGCAGGGTTTTGTCTGGGTCGACATTCGATAATCCGTCGGCGATGGTGCGCGAGCGGCGAAGCGCCACGCGAAGATCGTGGACGGCATCGGCGTCGAAGCGCCGCGCCGTGCGGTTGCATTCTTTGAGGACGCGAGACATGAAATGGGCGAGCCCGGTCCTCTCAATTTTGCGCGGAGCGATGGGATGCGTATTCGAGGCCATATCAGCAATAGCGAGCCACAACGTCTGGCAGGGAAGCGCGTAGGATACACCTTTCGATGCAGCCGGGCAAAGCGCGCGCCCGGCACATCTCTGCCCATCGCAATGGGCGCGGCGGTCGCCGTTCCGGCTAGCTTTCTGCGCGCCATTTTTTCCAATCTCGCTTGATAGCTTTCAGCATTTTTTTGCTGGTGCGATGCAGCCAGCGGCGCGGGCGGTCTTTGAGATCGCGGAGGATGGCGGGAATCGCGGCCGGAGTGCCGAGGTGAATATTTGCGGTCTCAAATCCCATGGCTTTCAGCAGGCGCGTTTCGTCGTGATCTTCGGGCAGCAGGGCAAGAAGAATTCGAGAACAATCCGGCGCTAGGCGGCGCACAAGGAATGTGTCGAAGAGATGCAGGAACGGGTCGGGCACGCGAACCGCGCGCGAGAGAATATCCGGATACAAAATCTTTTCGGATTTTGCGCCGCCTTGCGCCCAGATGCATGCGGAAGGCGCGATGGCTTTCGCTTCTCTGGCAACAAAACCGCCGCGCCACGAAGCCAGCGCCAGCACGCGCATGTGGCCCAGGCTGCCGAGCCCCGCGACGCGGCGCTTCTTCACATAGGGAAGATCTTTTTCCGGCAGATCTTCTTCGAGTTTTACTTTGATTGGCGTTGGAATGTTGCCCGTGAAATCTTCAAGAGCCTTGGCGCGCTTCCAGAAGCGGACCGGGTCGCGCAACTGGTTGAGCGCGATCAGGCGCAACCAGCGATTATCTTCCGCGAGGACGAAGGCCTTGCCGCGCGCCGCCAACCCCTCGCGGTAGCCCTCCAGAATTGCGCCGCAAACATCGCTCACGCTGAGATCTAAATCTTCCGCCTCCACCGCGAGATGCGCGCTGACGGCGAGGCGAACGAGATCGTTCGTGTAGGCCATCGGATAAACTTCGTCAAAATCATTGACGCCCCAAATCAAGCGGCCTTCGAGGTCCCGCCACGTCCCGAAATTCTCGACGTGCAGATCACCGACGGCCAGCACGCTCGGCGCTTTGGCCTCGTCGGGACAAACCTCCTCCCAAAGCTGCACCCAGCGGTAAAAAGTGGCGCGGAAGAAGAGAAATGGCGCCTCGGCCATTCGCCTGTGTTTCAGCTCCAGATCCGCCTTGATGATCTGAGTCCGCGCCGCCTTCCACCCGTCGAAGCTTTGCGTAGCCTTAACAATGTTCAAGCGAGAATGGCTCCTTGTTCCGTCGTGCTCGAGTTCAGGCCCAATTCAAAAGCCTCGGGTCTGAAGACCCGAGCTACATAATTTGCGCTCTAAATTTGCCTCGAAGACCCCTGCAATTTTGTCTCGATTAGAAATTCTTCCGTTCTTTGTTTTGTTTGAGTTACAGCCGTTTCTAATAATTTCCAGTCTCGATTAGAATTGGCAATTTCAGCCACCCATTCGGCAGTGGTCGCGGCGTTTCCGTTAGGTCGTAGGGGCGCCGCTTGTGTTGAGTGCCAAGACATGCGTTACACCGTGTGAAAGGACATCCGTTACACTTTGCGCTACTGGTTTTCGATGTTGGCAGGGTTCGTAGGGAGCCCGGAGGGCGACCGGTGAGCCCTGCCAACATCGCGCAACATCA
>DATBYF010000143.1:0-10108 GCA_036513895.1 Candidatus Acidiferrales bacterium
AAGAGCGGCTCATCGCGCTCGATTTTGTCGCCCGCCTTCTTGAGCCACTTGGTAATCGTGCCCTCGAAAATGCTTTCGCCCATCTGCGGCATTACGACGTCAACGGCCATCGGCTTCTCCTCGAATCTCTAATATCTTGCCAGTTCGCGCGCGGCTGCGGCAACTTTTGCCGCGTTCGGCAGAAAATATTCTTCAAGCGTCGGCGCGTACGGTACGGGCGTGTCGAGCGATGTGACGCGCGCGATCGGCCCGTCCAAATCCTCAAATGCATTCTCGCAGACAAGCGACGCAATTTCGCCCGCGATTCCGCCCGTCCGCGTGTCCTCGTGAACGATCAGAAGCTTGTTCGTTTTTTTCACGGAGGCGAGAATTGCCTCTTTGTCGAGCGGCATGAGCGTGCGCAAATCGATCACTTCGGCTTCAATTCCTTCTTTTTCGAGTTCGGCCGCGGCGTCGAGCGATGTTTGCATCATCGCCGCGTAACTTAGAATCGTGAGGTCGCGACCCTCGCGGCGCGTTACGGCTTTGCCAAGTGGAACGGTATATTCGTCCGTCGGCAATTCTTCCTTGACCCGGCGGTAGAGAAATTTGTGCTCGAAGAAGAGCACCGGATTGTTGTCGCGCACCGCCGACTTCAGCAAGCCCTTGGCGTCGTAGGGTGTCGAGGGATAGACAATTTTCAGCCCCGGTGTATGTGCGAAATACATTTCTGGATTCGCGGAGTGGAAGGGCCCGCCGTGCACGCCGCCACCCGACGGCCCGCGAATCACCATCGGCGCCGGCGCGCCCCAGAGGTAATGCCCTTTCGCGACGAAGTTGGTCACCTGATTGAAGCAGCAGGCGATGAAATCGATGAACTGCATTTCAACGATGGGGCGCAGGCCAAGATAGCTCATGCCGCACGCCGCGCCGACGATTGCCGTTTCGCTGATCGGAGTCTCGATCACGCGCTCGTTGCCGAAGCGTTCGAGCAAACCTTCGGTAACTTTGAAAGCGCCGCCGTACACGCCGATGTCTTCGCCGATTGCGACGACCGCTGGATCGCGATCCATCTCCTCGAACATGGCCTGGCGAATCGCTTCGAGCATCGTGACCGGAGCCATCGTCAGCGCCCTCCGCCCTTCTTGCCCTTGGGACCTCTTCCGAAGGGGCGTCGCTCGGGAACTGCAGCAATCTTTTTCGGAGAAGAAGATTGCTGCGCGAGCTTTTTCGGAGAAGAAGATTGCTGCGCGAGCCCGCCGGATGATTTTTGCACGGCCTTACCGGCCGATAGATGCATAGGGCTAGCCGCAGGCCGCGCGCTCGCGCCATTGCCGCCGGTTGCAGAATTTTCGATCCCACCGAAATCTTTCACATTCCAGCCCGCCGCGACGCTCGACTTTGGCGGCGTCACTTCGGCCTTTGGCCGATGCCATTCCGCTTCGATCGTATGGCAGCCTTCGCAGTAAACGCCCTGCTCGGCCAGCTCCGCCGGAGGCATCGGCGAATTCTCGGCGAATTCGAGATCTTCCTTCACCAGCGCCGCGATGCGCGCCTCGATTTCCTGCTTCGCCCTGGCGTCCCAGAGTTTATTTGCGTTCAAATATTTTTCGAAGAGGACGATGGGATCGCGCGCTTCCCAGTATTCGCGCATGGCCTTCGGAACGTATTCTGCCGGATCGTGCTGCGCGTGGCCCTTCATTCGCATCGTCTTCGCTTCGATGAGCACCGGCCCATTTCCCGCGCGGCACTGCGCGACGGCCGCACGCGAGGCCTCGAACACGGCGATCGCATCATTGCCGTCGACCGTCACCGATGTGATTCCGTATGCGCGGCCGCGCTCGGCGAGGTCGCGCACCGGCACCTGGCGGCTCACCGGCGTCGAATAGGCCCATTGATTGTTTTCGAGAACCAGAACAAACGGCGCGCGCTGGGTGGCCGCAAGATTGAGTCCTTCGTGGAACGCGCCAGTCGAGCTGCCGCCGTCGCCGATCCAGGTCATCGTAACGATATCCTGGCCGAGATAGCGGCCTGCCATTGCGACGCCCGTCATCACAGGTATCAAATCGCCGAGCATCGAGATGGGCGAAACGATGTGCAGATTTTTCAGGTCGCCGAAATGGCTCGTGCCGTCTTTGCCCTGCGTAGGCGAAGTGAATTTCGCCATGTGTTGCGTAAAGATGTCGCGCGGCTTCACGCCCTTCACCAGCAGCGCGCCGATATTGCGGATCATCGGCGCCATCCAATCACGTTTTTCCAGCGCGTACGCCGTGCCGACGGAAATCGCTTCCTGGCCCAAGCTCGAGTAGAGTCCGCCAACGATCTTGTTCTGGCGGAAGAGCTTCATCATCTGGTCTTCGACTGCGCGATTGAGCCGCATGTAGTAGTAGAGGTCGAGACACTGCTGCCGCGTTACCGGTGCGACCGCGGCTCCGTTGGAAGATGGACTCATCTGCTACTCCGTCCTTGGCAAGTGGTGAAGAAAGCAGCGGCGCTACACTCTTGCGTTATCGAGCGGCGGCTGCCTCGCCCAGCAATTGCGCAGCGCGGTCGTCGCGCTCGGGCAATATCGCTTCGAATTCGTTCAGCGACATCGACACCATACGCCGCTCGAAAACTTCGCCGAAATGGCGTGTGAGCTTTTCCGCGACTTCGCTCGAATGGACGCCGCGGTCCAGAAGTTTCTCGAGCGATGTGGCGCGCCTACCGGAAATTCCGCACGGCACGATCAAATCAAAATAGCGCAGGTCGGTCGAGACGTTGTACGCGAATCCGTGCGATGTCACCCAGCGGCTCAAATGTACTCCGAGCGCAGCGAGCTTTTCCGGCGCCGCAGGTGCGTCGAGTTTTTGCCGCGCCGCAGGTGCGTCGACCCAAATGCCGTGAAAACCTTCGACCCGCTTTGCTTCGATGCCGAATTCCCGGGTAGCGCGAATCATGGTTTCTTCGAGACGATCAACGTACCACCGAACATCGCGGCGGTGCGAAGCGAGATCGAGAATTGGATAGCCGACGATCTGCCCCGGACCGTGATAGGTGATGTCTCCGCCGCGATCGGAGAGATGAAATTCGATGCGCTTCTGCCGGAGCACGTTATCCGAAGCGCGCAGATTTTCGAGCCTGCCATTCCTACCTAGCGTGATCACGTGCGGATGCTCGCACAGGAGCAGGACATCCGGAATGGCGCCCGCTTTGCGGGCTTCGACAGCGCCACGCTGCAAATCGCAGGCCGGCCCATAGCCGATAGGCCCGACATCAATAAGCCAGCATTCGTTCGCGGAATTTGTCACAGGTTCCAGATATGCTTTCTCTTGGCCCAGATACGCTTTCTCTAGGCGTTGATGCTTAGCCCGCGCACGGCGTTGAACGCGTCGCCCATTGCTTCCCAAACGGTCGGATGCGCGTGAATCGTCGCCATCATGTCGTCGAGCGTCGCTTCAAGCCCTATCGCCGCCACTGGTTCAGCGAGGATTTCCGTCGCCAGCGGCCCGATCGCGTGCACTCCGAGTATTTCGCCATACTTCTCTTCGGCCACAACTTTAACGAATCCCTCATGATGGCCGATGATCGAAGCCTTGCTATTGCCGGCGAACGGAAATTTGCCAGTCTTAACTTTAATGCCCGCGTCGCGCGCCTGCTTCTCGGTCATTCCAATCGAGCCGATTTGAGGCTCGCAGTATGTAGCCGCGGGGCAGCGCCCGCGGTCGAACGGCTGCACTTCTTTGCCTGCCATTCTTCCGACGGCGATTAGCCCCTCCATCGAAGCGGCATGCGCGAGTTGGGGTAGACCCGCAACGATGTCGCCAATGGCGTAGAGACGCGGTTCAGCAGTCTCCATGTATCCGTTCGTGTGCACGAAACCGCGCTCGAGCTTCGCGGCGGTTTTTTCGATGTTGATGTTTTCCGTCAGCGGGCGGCGTCCCACGGCGATGAGAACTTTTTCTGCCGCGAGCGTCTCAGACTTCCCTGCGCTGTTTTTGAAGATCACCGACACGCCCTTGGCGTCTTTCTTCACCGATTCAACTTTCGCTCCCGTCTCGATCCGAATACCACGCTTCTTGAATGCCTTCTGCAATTCGGCCGAGATCTCTTCATCTTCGAGAGGCACCGCGCGCGGCAGCATTTCGAGAATTGTCACTTCGGCGCCAAAGCTGCGGTAGATCGACGCAAATTCGACGCCGACCGCGCCTGCGCCCACAACCACTAGCGATTTTGGAATCTGCGGCAGGTTGAGAATTTCGCGATTTGTGAGAATCGTCTTGCCGTCAATCTCGACGCCCGGAAGCGTCCGGGCATCGGAGCCAGTGGCGACCATGGTGAAATTCGTCTCGACCTCTGTCGTCTTTCCGTCTTTCTCGACGGTCACGCGGCCCGGTCCGGCAATACGTCCCCACCCGGTCATCGTTTCGACTTTGCTCTTGCGGAAGAGAAACTCAATGCCCTTGGTATGTTTGTTGACGATTTTCTGCTTGCGCTCGAGGATCGCGTTCCAATTTACTTTCACGTCCTTCACTTCGAATCCAAATTCCGCGGCGCGCTGAAAATTCTCATAGATTTCAGCGTGATAGAGCAGCACTTTGGTGGGGATACAGCCGATATGAAGGCAGGTTCCACCGACGTAGCTATCTTTCTCGACGACAAGCGTTTTCAGGCCATATTGCCCAGCGCGAATGGCCGCGACGTACCCGCCGGGACCGCTTCCGATAATGACAAGATCGTACTTTGCCAAACTTAGCCTCCTGAATCCTGAGGGCCGACGCACCAGTTTCGATGACAGGCGTACCTCAATTTATGTCCTTAAAAGGCCCTAAGTGAACGCCTGTCGAAACTTACGCGACACTACAAAAGCAGTCGTGAGCTCCGATAGTATAACTAGCGACGCTCGCGGCCCCATGCAAACAGCTGATTCTATCAGCCGGCTACTGATGCCGCAACCGTGCCTCGGGACTTCCCGAATTAGCCCGCTGCATGTATGCTTCGCGAACTCTTGTCGTAGCCGGGGCGCGGCTGAGTTGCGCCGCATCGTCCGCAGCAACAACGCGCGGCGCTCGACGTCTAAGGAAGAATGGATTCCATGAGCTCTATCGGCGATTCAAACGTTCCACAAAGCAATCCGGGTCAAACACCAGAAAAGCGTCCGCTTCTCGGCGTGGTGTTCATCGGTCCAAACGGACTTCGCGCAGGCTGGCACCTTTCCATCTATATCGTGATAGTGCTCGCCTTGGGCTACGCGCTCAACATTGCCCTCCACCATATTCACGCGTTACAGAAATACTTCGCAGGCTCTCCAAGCGGAGTGCTTGCCCCCGTTGGTCTGATCGTCAGCGAGAGCCTTGTTGCTTTCATCGTGCTCGCTGCCGCATGGATCATGTCGCTAATCGAGAAGCGCCCATTCGGCGAGTACGGCATGCCCTTGTCCCAAGCGTTCGGGAAACGCTTCTGGGAGGGCATGCTATGGGGAATCGCGACGATTTCGGCCGTAATCGGACTGATCGCTTCAGTGGGCGCGTATTCGTTCGGCCCGCTCGCCCTATCGGGTGCGGCAATTTTTCGAAACGCAGTCCTCTGGCTGATCGGGTTCTTTCTCGTCGGCGTGTTTGAAGAATTCGCGTTTCGCGGCTACATGCAATATACGCTCGGCTCAGGAATCGGATTCTGGCCCGCGGCGTCCATTCTGTCGGCGTTGTTCGCCGGCGCGCATCTCACCAATCCGGGCGAGGGGCCCATCGGCGCTCTCAGTGTGGTTGTAATCGCCATTTTCTTTTGCCTGACGCTGCGCCGCACCGGCAACTTGTGGTTCGCTATCGGCCTGCATTGCAGCTTCGATTGGGGCGAGACGTTTCTCTATTCCGTTCCGAACAGCGGCACTATCACGGCAGGCGCGCTCTCCCATTCAACACTTCACGGCGCGCGATGGATCACCGGCGGTGCCGTGGGACCGGAGGGCAGCGTCTTCTGTTTCCTCTGCGTCGCGTTGCTTTTTTTGCTGTTTCATCTCAAATATCCGCCAAAGCGCGCCTAACGCCCGCGTTATCGCCTGAATCCTGCGGCCGCGAACTGCATCAAATGTCAGTCACTTCAGGCGTAACCGAGTTGCTGCAGGGAAATCGCACATTCACTTGATTTGACACTGTCGTAAAGCGGTGGCTACAATCACCTGATTTGGTTGGCCCATTGGGGCTCACCTAGAGGGGTTGGAATCTTGGAAAGCAGAACAGGAAATCAGCACATGGACAAGAAGCGACTCGACTATTACAAAAAGAAACTCCAAACGCGGCGTGAAGAGCTCCTAAAAGCGATCGCCCGAACAGAGCAGGAAGGTCGCGAGGCGGACGAAGATCCCACGGTGGATCTCGCCGATAAGGCTGCGAATTCCTACACAAAAGAATTCCTTTTCGGGCAAACGCACGATGCTCGTTCACTTCTGGGCCTCGTCGAAGATGCGTTAGAACGCATCAAGGACGAGGAATTCGGCGAATGCATCAGTTGCCATTCCGAGTTGCAGCAGAAACGGCTCGAGGCTGTGCCCTGGACGCGTTATTGCATCACTTGCCAGGAAAAACAGGAGCAAGGAATTCTTTGATGGCGTTTGCGGCAGCGTTACCGCGGCTGAAGAAACGCCGTGGGAACTTTTGGGGACACTTCAGGACCGCTCTCGTAACAAGCACTCCGTAGTATCCCGGATATATCGAGCCTCGAACTTCGAGTAGTGTCTGCGCACATATATCAGCCGTCTTATCGGGCATGCCGAATCGCTCGAATCGCGCTTGTGATATTCCAAGACACACTCGACGCTATCGCCGCGGTCGTATTTCCGGCTCCGTGCCGCATCTGCGGTCAGACGCTGGCGAGCGCGTCCCTGATTCCAATTTGCGCAGATTGCTTTGCGGAAGTACAGCCGATCACCGGGCCGAAGTGCGCCTCTTGCGGCCGGCCGTTCGTTTCGCCAATTGCGGCGCAATATCCGAATCTTCAATGCCAGCTATGCCGTCGCGGCGTCTATGGATTCCTTCGGTCAAGAAGTTTCGGCGTCTATAACGACACGTTGGGCGGGGCCATTGTCCTACTGAAATACGACGCAGTTACTCGCATCGGTTCGTGGTTCGCCTCGAAGCTCGAGCATATCGTCCGCGGAGAACTGGCCGACCTGAAATTCGACGCCGTCGTGCCCGTCCCGTTACACCCAGCCCGGCAACGCGAGCGCGGCTACAACCAAGCCGAACTCATCGCCAAGCCGCTGGCCCGGCGATTAGGCATCAAGTTGGGCAGTTATCTGCTCGTTAGAACAAAGCCTAGACCGGAGAAATTCTTGCTCACTCGGAAAGAGCGGTGGCGCTCGGTGCGTGGTGCTTACGAAACCCGTTCTGGAGCCAAAGTTGACAAGCTACGTATACTACTGGTAGATGATGTATTTACGACTGGCGCAACGCTAGATGCCTGTTCGCGGGCGCTTTTGCGGGCCGGAGCAGCGAGCGTGACAGGGATAACCGTGGCGCGCGTGGTACCAGAACTGACGCGGCCGGAACCTATTGGCGATCCTCTTGCGTCAAATACTACGTAAGTCTTGGGGAGCAGAGTTAGCCGCAGGGCTGGAAATCCAGACCCCAGCGCATCGCGTACTCAGACGCATCTAGACGGCAAGGGCAGAAGGGATGGCTGTGATGGACAACCGCCTCAAGAACGGGTTGCGTCCCCGGCCGAGAATCAACGTCGGCCAGGCGGACGGATCTGTGCCCCGAGCCACGGTGCGTGCGAGCCGTCCCTCGGTAATGCAAGCCCCGGTCCTTGTCCTCAACGCAACCTTCGAGCCGATCAACGTCACCGCAGTTCGCCGTGCGCTTGTCCTGATGTTGAAGGGCGTGGCGCAGGCCGAAGAGACCCACGCTTCTGAAGTCCATTCCAGTTCGCGCGCCGTTGCCGTACCGTCCGTGATTCGCCTTTTGTCATACCGGCACATTCCCCAACAGAGCCGCGCACTTTCCCGCAAAAACATTCTTCTACGCGACCGGAATACTTGCCAGTTCTGCGGCCAGGCGTTGCCCGCGTCCGAATTGACTCTCGATCACGTGATGCCCCGCTCTCGCGGTGGGCATTCATCGTGGGAGAATCTCGTCGCGTGCTGCTACGACTGCAACAATCGCAAAGGTGATCGGACTCCCGAAGAAGCCGGACTGCAGTTGGCGCGGCGTCCTCGACCATTCACTCTGCATACGTCCCGCCAGTTGATGCGCCTCATCGGCCATAAGGATGAGAAGTGGCGTAAGTATCTCTTTTACTGAGCCTGCAACTGAGGTCTGGTCCCCTTCGTTATTTTGAGGAAACCTTTTCCCAGGGCATGCATCTAAACCTTCAAATCACTTCTAGGACACACCCCGGGAAGCGGCACAGGGCAACCCAAGGCTGCTTCCCCTCTTTTTTTCTAAACACCTAATTTTACTGACGGAACACTACCCGCAATTTTTGGCGCCAATTCTCGTTCAAACCGATGCGCGTCACTTGAATTTCTGGCGACAAATATCGCAGCACAATTTCATTGGCGGGATGAAACCTCAATGCCGGCGCGACCAGCCAGACAAGCGGCGGTCTTGGATCAATCTCGATCCCCGAAAAATAGCCGCCGCGCTCGAAATCACCATTGGCAAGATGTGCGCGCACGCGTAGCCAGTAATCAACAGCCTGCAACGGCAAATGAATTTCTTCGGTTGCCTTCAGCTCGACGACGACGAGACGTCTCTGCCGCGTCACTCCCAAGAGATCAATCACGCCGCGGTCTGAATCCGCCAATGCAGGCATCTGCGAATAAAGAAAATTCGCATCGAGCTGCGCGTCGAGCGCACACGGGTCACGCAGGATGATGTTTTCTAGCCAGCGTTCCGGCGCGGCGCGGTAGAACTTGTTGTTCGTTGGATTGGCGGCCGGGTTACGATGCAGTTCGAGATTGCCGAGAAGCTTTTTTAGGACGCCCGGAGCTCCGCCGTTCCATTTTCTTCGGTCGTCGCCCACTCCGATTTCGATGTGGCCGTCGGCCAGTCGCGCAAATTCCAGGCCGCGATAACGCACAGCAACTTCTCGAACGCCGGGACGCACTTCCGCCACGATGTGCTCCGCTGCGCGTACGTCCATCGAGCGGATGCGCTCGACAATCTCGCGAGCGCTGTCGACCGTATTCTCGATTTCGCGGCGCGGCGTAAGCCAGCTCTCTAGATTCCCTGTATCGGCCAGGTCCACGGCACGCAGGCGCTCTTCGTCGGCAATTAATTCGAAAATCTCGACGCGCGCTGCCGTGGTTAATGCCTTCGTGCGATGCCGCACTTCGCGCGCGGTACCTTCCGGCACGAACAAGCGCAGGCCTTCGATGGCGCGGCGCTCCGAGTGCTCGCGCACCCATTCGAGCCAGAGCAGCCCAAACGTGAGAATTCCGTCCGCCGCGGTTGTATTCGATCCCGGCGGCGCGGCGAGAAACGCCCACGCGTGCCCACCCTCCGACATAACACCGCGCGCGTACAAGCCGGAGAACGAATGCTCGAGATCGGGCGATGCGGCAAGAGAATCAATTCTTGAGTCGGGGAAATTCTCGGCCAGTATCCGCGTCAACCGTGCGCGGAACTTCTCGACGCTGACGCGGCTCTTTCGGCGCGGCCCTTCAGTAGCGATGAATTCAAGGCGCGCAGGCTTATTTGCGCCGAAACGCCGCACTTCGAAGACAACGTGATCCGGAGCATATTCCGCGACACGCAAGATCCGGCGCACGAGATTGCGCTCGTCTGACCACAGATGCACCAGCGGCTGCTTGCCCTCCCGCCGAATTTCACAGTGCAGGTCCGAAAGTTCGGCAATCCATTGGCCGTCTTCGTGAACTTCGACGCTGCCCGATGCCGTCATCGCACTGAGGGTCTGTTCGACTTGAGCCCAGTCATCCATTGCAGTGTCAAACCAGGAAGTGGCAAACGAAATCGTGCCGCAAAGAGCGCCCGCCGAAATTGTGCGGGCGAAACGGCCGGAAGATATTCAGCCTCAAACGGAAACTTGCCAAGAAAACTTGCCGGGAAACTACTGAAGGAGGAGTCCCGTCACGCGGATCGAGGGGTACTGCTGATTCCATTCGCTAGGAACGTATTCGAGCGATATC
>DATBYF010000144.1:0-34353 GCA_036513895.1 Candidatus Acidiferrales bacterium
CGGCCGTTATACCAATTGCTGGACCTTTCTCCGCCCCGGAATAAAACTTCACGTCTGTAAATCCGCAGGATGGCGATCGATTTTTCAGAATAAACCCGTCTACTTTTTCCAAACTATCGAGGAACCCGGACGTAAATCTCCGCATGCTTTCCGACAGATCCAAGCCAGACGAGGGCTGAATGAGTTTCAACTCGGCCCCAGAGCAAATGATGCGCACGGGCGTACGTGGAATCCCCAAGCCGATCTCGACCTCGGGGCAAACGGAGATAACCTCTATGTGTGGCTTAAGGCGTGCAACAAATTTATCCTGTACGATCCCTCCGTTGAATCGGCAGGGATCAAAGCCGATGCATTTGCTGATGACAATTCTGGGTTTCGGGAAATCGGTCAACGGCTTTCCCCCGTCGCACGCACGATCCCTCGCAGCATTCCTGCGAAGATCAAATGGTGGATCGGGTATAAGAAGAACCAATAGATCTGTCCGAACAATCCCACCGGGTCGAAGATAGCCGTCTGGCGAATGAGCGATCCTGAACCAGAGGGTTCCACCTCGAACTGCAACCACGCTCGACCAGGTAAACGCATTTCTGCCGAAAGTCGGACCAGATGGTCGCGTTGGACTTCTTCGACCCGCCAGAAATCAACGGTGTCGCCTGGGAAGAGATGATCCGGCACGCGTCGCCCACGCCGCATGCCCGCCCCGCCAAACAGCAGGTCCAACAATCCGCGAATTCGCCACAGCCAATTTCCGTAGTACCACCCTGTCTTACCCCCCAGCCGTTCGATTGGTCGAAAGGCCAAGGCCGCAGAAAACGGCACTCGCGCCGACCGCGAGTCCACAATACGGCGGCCGAATGTAGTTCCGCCCCACTGCGGGGAAGCTGCAACGGAGGAGAACGCATCGGACCAGCGCGTTTCGGCGAACTCCCGATCTTCATTGGCGAGCGCCCTCGTCAGTGCTTCACGAAAGCCAAGTGGACGAATGGAGAATAAATCAGCTGCTGACCGGTCCCTTACAACGGTTTCGTTACGCAAACTATCCACTAACTCGCGACCGACACGCGCATAGACGGGTGTGACAAGACCCAACCAAAGGCTTGATAGTCGCGGAGACAGCACCGGCACAGGAACCATCCATCGCTTCAGCCCACGCTGACTGGCGTATTCCTTCATGAGATCCAAATAGCTGACCTGGTCGGCTCCGCCGATCTCAATAATGCTGCTGCCATTGATCTTGAGGTCGAGCGCTTGCATCAGATAAGCAATAACGTCTTCGACCGCAATTGGCTGCGTGCGTGTTGTTACCCAGCGAGGAGTGATCATCGCTGGCAGTTTCTCAACCAAAGCTCGTATCATTTCGAAAGAAGCGCTACCCGACCCAATCACGATTGAGGCTCTAAATTCGATGGTCGCTACCCCGGACTCTCGCAGGATACGGCCGACTTCTTGGCGGCTTCTCAGATGTGCCGAAAGTTCCGTCCCGCTGCCAAGTCCGCCGAGATAGATGATGCGCTGTACGCCTGCATCACGTGCCGAGACTGCGAACGCTTGCACTGATCGTCGGTCTTCCTCCTCAAAGGAATTCGCCGAACCCATTGCATGTACAAGGTAGTAGGCGGTGTGCACACCAATCATGTTCGACGGAAGGGACTTTGCATCGAGAACATCACCCTTCACCACTTCCGTGGTGTGTGCCACGCGCTGATTTAGAGTTTCGGGATGTCGTGACAGGCAACGTACGTAGTAACCGGCGACTTCGAGTGCGCGAAGCAAGCGTCCGCCGACATATCCCGTCGGTCCTGTCAGCAGAATTAATTTAGAATCATTTAACAAGAGTCACGCCTTATTCAAGACTAGGAAAATCAGGCTTTTCGACCGCTTCCGGCCTGCGAGAAATTAGATGCTTATGGCTGTTGTAAAAGCTTTCCTGCCATTAAGGCTATTCGGACAACGGGAGAAGAACTGTGTACTTTGGGACAAGTTCTTATGAGTTATCGCGAGCATAGATTTCGGTGAGGGAGAGTCCCGTGGTTCCGCGACGGCAGGGTCAACGACTGTTAGCGAAACTGTGCACGAACTGTGCACGAATCGAACGTTTTCAACACATTCGAGTTAGCTTTGAGCGAAAAGCAGATTCCCCGATTTGTTGGAAACGTTGTTAGTTAAGAGCAAAAGAAGGATCTGTTGGAGTCGAGTTCGGTGCGCCCAAGGCAGGCGCGCTACCAGGCTGCGCTACGCCCCGACATGAAGTACGTAAAGATTATAAAGGACTTCCCAACAGAACTGTTGCTCCATCTGACCAATTTCCCGATCACGCCCGAAACTCTGTAGCGTTATCTTTCGCCCAGTCGAGGAACGTCCTTGCGGGTGCTCCCGTGATGTCTTCGACCGTGGACGTCACATGAGCCGGTTGGCCGATGGCGGCAGCCCATGCCGCAAGCAGCATATCCACCGCAACCAATGGCCCGATGGTGAGAAGCTCACGGCGTGCCTCGTCTGGCGAGATCTCGTCGATGCGGAACGAGCGGCCGACCACGCGACCGATAGTTGACAGCTGTTCGAATTGGCTTAGCGATTGAGGTCCTGTCAGAACATATTCCGCTCCGGCGTGTCCGCCCTCAGACAGAGCGCGGACCGCGACCGCGGCGATATCACGCTCGTCCACCGGGGCTGTAGGAGCGGCGAGATATGGCCAACGCACGACATCGCCAACGCGAATCTGCGGCGCCCACCAGTTCAGGGAGTTGGCGGCGAACATTCCAGGTCGCAGAAACGTCCACTGGCACCCTGAGATCTCTACCACTCGCTCAATCTGCTCAAACATCGCTCTTAGCGAATTAGGCTGTTGGAATAGCGGGTGTGCCGTTTTGAGCGGTGCTGAGAGGAATACGATGCGCCGCGCGTGCTTCGTAATCCGCTCTAAAGCAGGAACAACAGCAGCTGGCGGTGCGCTCCACACCAGGAAAACCGTATCAATGCCATCGAAGCATCCATCAAGCGTGTCAGGAAGAGTCAGATCCCCGCGAACCACCTCGACCTGTGGAGGCGTTCGAGCCGCGTCAGGGTTGCGCACCATCGCGCGGATTTGCGCGCCCGTGGCGGCCAGTTGCGAGACAACCTGGCGGCCGACGGTGCCGGTCGCTCCAATAACGAGTATGGGTTTCATCCAGAACCATCCTATGGCGCAGATCCATAGTGATCAAGCTGGCGTTGTCTGAACGGCATTCGTTTCGAGTTAGCCTTCAATGAATAAGGTCGTTTCCAGATTGATTGAATCGTGGGATCTGAATACGATCATATTGTTTGCTATCAATAGGAGATTGTCATATCTGATCAGCGATTATTGTTTCCGCAGTTGGACTCGAAGGCTACGGTGCCGGTCCCGCAAGGCTTTCGCTACCTGCCCGACTTAATCGATGAGGCAGAAGAGGATGCGTTAGCGACCGCGCTTAGCAAATTGGATTTGAAGCCATTTGAGTTTCATGGCCATGTCGGAAACCGGCGTGTGGTTTCCTTTGGGCTTCGTTACGATTACTCTCGTCGTGAAGTTGAGCTGAGCGACGCTCCGCCCGCATTTTTAGATGACTTGCGAATTAAAGTTGCCAAATTCGCTGGCCGTCAAGTTGGGGAGTTCGTGCAATTGGGTGTCAACGAATATAGAGCTGGAACAAGTATTGGATGGCATCGGGATAAGCCGGAATTCGGCGAGGTGGTCGGGGTCTCCCTACTTCACCCCGCCAAAATGCGTTTTAGGAGACGGAATAAAAACGGATGGATCAGGACGTCACAGATCCTTGCGCCGCGGTCTGCCTACATATTGACTGGGGAAGCCCGCCAAGTTTGGGAGCACAGCATTCCGCCACTGCCTGCGCTGCGCTACTCGATAACTTTTCGTACGCTCGCTCCTGGAGCTTCCATGCCCGTGCGCAGCGATTGATTAGATGGCGCCGAAGACAAGTCTCTGTCAGAAGCTCAGGCGGCCCACGGATCAACCGCCGAGGAGATCATTCAATGCTGCCGACACGCTGCCTTATTCACCCGAATAATTTTGTCCCTTACTACATAAGAGTAGAACGGGAAGCTTCGGCCGAAGATCCCGAAATCCCTCCGAAACTCTTGCAACCTTAGGTAATCACTGCTTTCTTCGCCGGGATCTTTTCTAATGTTGCGGCGCTGATGCCGATATGTTGCATCACCAGTTCCGGAGGAGTATTTCGGATCCATTCGGACAGCGAGAGATCCATAAATCGGTCGGCTTTAAACATTTCCAGGAAAATAAGGTCCGGGTCGCCCAGATTCTCAATGTAATGCGGCAGCGTTTTGGAACGTAACCCACATCGCCCGCATTGAAGTCTGCGGTACGTGCTTTTGCCGCGTTGAAAAATACCGTCATACGCCCTTTTCCAGCCACGTAGTATTGCCACTCGTCTGCATTCTCGTGCCAATGAAGTTCGCGCAAGCCGCCTGGCTTCACGATCACGTGAGCAGCCGCAATTGTCTTCGATACTGGGAAGTTACGTAAATCAACCACACGAACCTCGCCATGCGGCAGTTGATATGTGGGTGCCATCTTGTGCATCTCAAAATTGAACGCCTCCGAAGTGCGTCCAATCGAACCGCTTGCTGCTTCCCGTCCTGCTCGAGCGCAGCGGGAAGCTTTGTCATAAAATTCTCCTGGGCAGAAATGGGCTCGTTGGGGGTGCAATTTTGTCTCGATTAGAATTGAATCCCTTCCGTGTTTTCTGTCACTTAGGGGCATTTCTAATAATTTTGAGTCTCGATTAGAAATTGATGGGAGAGAGGGTACTAGACTCCGCAAATCTGCGGGGGTCACGGGCGAGCGAGCGAGTCTGCCGCTTATTATCATATCGTAATATTGATCTTCATATATTAAAGTCCATCGTTATATTAGCGGATTTTACGAAAAACTTCAAATCCACATGATGTAAGGATCGTTGGAAGTGCTGCTGATTCAATAAGATTCGAGGCACGAAAATTCAACGAATATAGGCGAAAACGGGGCGAAGGCGCCGTTGGCTGCATGCGGGGAGGAGCACTTCACCGGTCCGAAAAAGCCCGCGCTTCAATTCCGGCTTTGGCCGCGGAAGATTGGGAGGCGGAACTGCTCGTTCCGAAGGCGGGGATTTGGGTGAGGACCGCCATATTCTTGCTGAGGGGCCGTCCGTAACCAGTTCGCGCCGTCTGCTGACAAAATACTTAGACTCCGCAATTTCGTTGAAAGATACTTAAGCTCCCTTCCAGAAATACCTTTCAGGGCTGCTGTGTCCTCTCCGCTCAGCTCATCGGAATCAATAGCGAGATCGCATTTTAAACGAGTTTCCTGTTTCTTGAGGCGATTGCGCCGGCGCAGCGTCAATGGACTCTCGTGAGCGAGGTGGAAATGAGCATAAATATCTATCAGATTTGCGGCCCGCTTTCCCTCGTCAAACCAACTTTGCGGAGGGGCGAGTCTATACATTTCTTATCGAGCGTCAAACGAACCAATCCTCGCGGAATGTGGCGTAACGGGGAACCGCGCGATGCGGGCACGCTTCGGGCGCCACCGCTGACATCCCCGGAATGTACTCCTGGTAAAGAAATCTCATCGGAAGGGCTCCGATGAAGTTGACTCGGAAGTCCTCACGCACACCGGGGCCTATGAGAATCCTCGTCGCCGATGACGATCAAGTCATTCGCGGTGTGCTGCAAGCAATATTGGAACGCGCGGGCTACGAGGTTGTTGCCGTGGACAACGGACGAGACGCACTGGAATGTCTCGCCAGCAAGGAAGGTCCGCGGCTGGCGCTGCTCGATTGGCTTATGCCGGATATTGACGGGCTCGAAGTCTGCCGCTCAATTCGCCGGCACTCCGAATTTCCTTATATCTACGTCATTTTGCTCAGTTCGAGGGATGCGAAAGAGGATGTGATTAGCGGCTTCGAAGCAGGCGCGGACGATTATTTGACCAAGCCTTGCGACGCCGATGAGCTGAAGGCTCGATTGCGCGCGGGCAACCGTATCCTGAAGCTAGAAGACAAACTAACGCACGACGCGCTGCACGACCCGCTCACGCAACTGCCGAATCGCGCGTTCTTCCTGGAGCGCTTAGCTCTGTGCGTCGGCTGGGGAATGCAACATCCGGACTACAAATTTGCAGTGCTATCAGTGGATATGGATCGCTTCAAAATTGTGAACGACAGTCTCGGAAACGTCGCCGGTGACTGGCTGCTGGTGGAGATTGCGTCACGATTGGCCGGCTCGATTCGACGGGACGACGCTATGGTACGTTCCGCGGAAGCAGGAGGGATGGCTGGTCAACCGGAGGAGGTGGGCATACTCGCCAGACTCGGAGGCGACAAATTCACAATCCTGCTCGATGACATTCGGCACGCCAGCGAGGGAATTCGCGTGGCTGAGAGAGTTCAAAAAAATATCCAAGCTCCCTTTCTGATTGGCACGCAGGAAGTGTTTACCACAGCCAGCATCGGAATTGCAGTCAGTGGAAGCGGTTACAGCGCGGCAGAAGATGTGCTCGGTGACGCCAATACTGCGATGTCCCGCGCGAAGGTTCTCGGCAAGGCGCGCTACGAAATGTGTGACCCGGCGATGCATGAGACTGCCAGGGGCCGCTTCAGGCTTGAGACCGATCTTCGGCGCGCGACGGAACGCAAGGAATTTCTAGTCCACTACCAGCCTATCGTTTCCCTAAGCGAAGGCCGAATCGTCGGCTTCGAAGCGCTGGTGCGTTGGCAACGGCCGGAATTTGGGTTGGTGATGCCGGCGGGATTCATCTCGGTGGCGGAGGATACGGGACTAATTTTATGGATTGGGAATTGGGTTTTGCTCGAGGCCTGCCGCCAGATGCACGCCTGGAACCGGGACTTTCCGTGCACGCCAAGGTTCAGCATCGCCGTAAATATATCCGCCAAGCAGTTTGCTCAGCCGGACCTTGTAGCTCATGTCGCACAGATTCTGGGTGAAACGGGCCTAGCGCCCGAAAGTTTGAAACTCGAATTGACCGAGAGTGTGACCATGCGCGACGAAGAACGGACCACCAGGATTTTGAGCGAACTCCGGGACCTCGGCGTTCGCCTATGCATCGATGATTTTGGCACTGGGTATTCCTCGTTGAGCTATTTGCGCCGGTTTGCCCTAGATATTCTGAAAATCGATCGCTCGTTCATTTCCGAAATGCTGACCAACAGCGAAAGCCGGGAAATCGTAAAGACGATTTTGAATCTTGGAAATAACCTGGGCATGGATGTGGTAGCGGAAGGAGTGGAGACACCTGAACAAATGAGCCTGCTGAAATCTCTTGGGTGTCATTTCGCTCAGGGCTATTTCTTCTCGCGCCCGCTCGATTCACCGGGTGTGGCGCAAACTCTGGTGAAGTCGGAAGCAAACTATTACACGCTGCCACAGGTAAGTCCGATGCAACTCGTCGCTCCGGTGGCCTAGAGCGAGAATGAGAGTGCTTTTGAAGATCGAACGGAATATTCACAGTGAAAGGGGGCCGTAGACCGTTGAACACTCAGGCCGCACCACGGCTTGACCATATTAGAAGCTAATATAGAATCGAATCCCCTTCGAAATAAACGGACGAGCGGCTACAGGCTGCCCTCTTTCAGCTTTCAGTGCCGCGTCCGGGATAGAAAATCCAAACCATAGATGTCGCGAGAAGAAAGACGAAGTCCCACTTAATTCGAGGATTCGGGTAATTGAGTACACGGCCACATTCCGTGATGGCTTCGTCGGAGGCATTCGTCGAGTGATCAGCCATGAAATTAGTGAAAGTAAAGAGTCTGGAGCGAAATATCGCGGGCTGCTGGAAGCCGCTCCGGATGCGATGGTGGTGGTCGACCAGTCCGGGGGAATCGTGCTGCTGAATGTTCAGGCGGAAAAACAGTTCGGCTACCACCGCGATGAGCTCTTAGGGCAGAAGGTGAAGAACATCATTCCCGAGGGATTCGCCGAACGTCTTATCGCGGATGGTACGCGGAGCGCAGCCGAGGCGCTGGCGCAGCAGATTGGTACAGGTCTCGAACTCACTGGGCGCCGCAAGGATGGAAGCGAATTTCCGATTGAGATCATGTTGAGCCCGCTCGAAAGCGCTGAAGGTATTTTGGTGACGGCAGCCATCCGCGACATCAGCGTACGGAAGGCAGCGGAAAAGCATTTAGCGCAAATGGAAGGCAGATACCGCGGACTGCTGGAAGCGGCTCCGGATGCGATGGTGGTGGTGAATCAGGGTGGAGAGATCGTCCTGCTGAACGTTCAGGCAGAGAAACAGTTCGGATATAGCCGCGATGAACTCGTCGGGAAGAAAGTGAAGAGCCTGATCCCGGAAGGATTTGCGGAGCGGCTGATTGCGGATGATCTGCGAACGGCGGCGGATGCACTGGCGCAACAGATCGGCACGGGGCTTGAACTCATCGGGCACCGGAAGAATGGGAGCGAATTTCCGATTGAGATCATGCTGAGCCCGCTGGAAAGTGCCGAAGGAATTCTGGTCACTGCAGCCATCCGCGACATCAGCGTGCGCAAGGCGGCAGAAAAGCATTTAGCGCAAATGGAAGGCAGATACCGCGGACTGCTGGAAGCGGCTCCGGATGCGATGGTGGTGGTGAATCAGGGTGGAGAGATCGTCCTGCTGAATGTGCAGGCGGAAAAACAGTTCGGCTACCGCCGCGATGAACTCGTCGGGCAAAAAATGAAGAGCCTGATTCCGGAAGGATTCGCGGAACGCCTAATCGCGGACGCTCTTCGATCCGCAGAAGACGCGCTGGCGCAGCAAATCGGGACGGGGATCGAGCTCATCGCACGCCGGAAAGATGGAAGTGATTTTCCGATTGAGATCATGCTGAGCCCGCTTGAAAGCGCCGAAGGAATTCTGGTCACGGCAGCCATCCGCGATATCACGGCCCGGAAAGCCGGGGAAGCCAATCTGCTCGTAAAGGTTCAGGAACTGAAGCGCTCGAATGAGGAACTGGGACAGTTTGCCTACATTGCCTCCCACGATTTGCAGGAGCCACTGCGAATGGTTGCCAGCTATACGCAGCTTCTCTCCAGGCGGTACAAGGGAAAACTGGACGCGGATGCCGATGAATTTATTTCCTTTGCAGTGGACGGTGCCAGTCGCATGCAGCGCTTAATTCAGGATTTGCTTGCTTATTCTCGGGTAGGAACTAAGGGTAAGGATCTGCTCAACACCTCGAGTGAGGAAGCATTGCAACAGGCGCTCATCAATCTGCGTGGCGCTATCGAGGAGAGCAGCGCGCTAGTTACGCACGATCCGCTGCCGGCCGTCATGGCGGATGAGATGCAACTCGTTCAGTTATTTCAGAACCTGGTGGGCAATGCCATCAAGTACCAAAATCCGGGGACTCCGCGGATTCACGTCTCTGCTGTGAGGAGCGTCGGGAAGAAGTGGATATTTTCAGTGAAAGATAACGGTCTGGGAATCGATCCCCAATACTTCGAAAGGATTTTTGGGATGTTTCAGAGGCTGCATAAGCGGGAAGAGTTTGCGGGCACGGGAATAGGTTTGGCCATCTGCAAGAAGATTGTCGAGCGGCACGGCGGAAGCATCTCGGTCGAGTCACGACCCGGGCAAGGCGCTACTTTTCGCTTCTCCTTAGCAGCGGGTGAAAGGACAACATGACAGTAATTGAACGAGAAAAGAGATTCATAGAAGTTTTCTTAGTGGATGACAGCACGGGTGATGTCCGATTAACGCAGGAGGCGTTCCGTGCTGCCAATGCGTCGATCCATCTGCACGTGGTCTCCGACGGAGTGGAGGCCCTCGCTTTTCTGAAGCGTCAGGGAGCTCACGTGAGCGCCCCTCGTCCGGACCTTATTCTGCTGGATCTAAACCTGCCCAAAATGGATGGCCGCGAAGTTCTGGCTTACATCAAGAAAGACGACACACTGAAAACAATCCCAACTGCCATCCTGAGTATTTCCGATGCGGAAGCGGACATCGCAAAAAGCTATCAACTGCAGGCGAATTGTTATCTCACCAAGCCTGCCCAATGGGACGAGTTTGAGGCTCTCGTGAAGAGCATCAATGATTTTTGGCTCACGAGAGTCCAGTTGCCACGCGCGGCAGGCGCAGTGGCGCCTTAGCGGCGAAAGGGGGGAAATCATGAAGAAGCTTATCGGAGGAGATGGTATGCCAATCGAAGTTCTCTTGGTTGAAGATAGTCCCGGGGACGTCCGGCTCACACAGGAAGCCTTTCGCGACGCCAACAGTTCCGTCAATTTGCACATCGCTGCCGACGGCGTGGAAGCCATGGCGTTTCTGAGGCATGAGGGAATACACGCCCGCTCTCCTCGTCCGGATCTTATTCTGCTGGATCTAAACCTCCCCAAGATGGATGGCCGCGAGGTTCTGGCCCAGATTAAAAAGGATGACAAGCTGAAAACAATACCTACTGTCATCCTCACAACTTCCGACGCGGAAGCGGACATCGCAAAAAGCTACCAACTGCAGGCGAACTGCTACCTGAGCAAGCCGGTGCAACTGGATGCGTTTGAAAACCTCGTCAAGAGCATCAACGATTTCTGGCTGACCAAGGTCAAACTGCCACACCAAGGGCCTAATACATGAGTAAGAAACCAATTAAGACGGTTCTTTTGGTCGAGGACAATCCCGGGGACGCTCGACTGCTGCGCGAGATGCTCAATGAGGATGGCTCGCGTCAGATCGAACTGCGGCACGCCGAGTGCATGGGCGACGCCGAAAAGCTTCTTGCCGAACAAGCGGTCGACATGATTTTGCTCGATCTTGGTTTGCCCGACGCGCAAGGATTGGTCGTAGTTCGGCGAGCGCGCGCCGCTGCTCCTCGCATCCCCCTCGTGGTGCTGACGGGAATGGATGACGAGATGTTGGCCACCCAAGCTTTGCAAGAGGGCGCGCAAGACTATCTGATCAAAGGCCAAATTGAATCTCGCGCACTTCTCCGAGCCTTGCGCTACGCCGTCGAGCGCAAATTTACGGAAGAGGCGCTCTTCGAGGAAAAGGAGCGCGCGCAAGTCACGCTCAACTCTATTGGCGATGCCGTCGTTTGCACGGATATCACCGGAAACATTACCTACCTCAATCTCGTTGCGGAAAAAATGATGGGATGGTCCGGGAACGAAGCGTCGGGCCGACCGATGGCCGAAGTTCTCCAAATCCTCGATGCCGCCAGTCACGAAACCACTCCAAACCCAATGGCTCTAGCCGTTACACGCGATTTGACCATGAACTTGCCTCCGAACTGCATTCTGGTCCGCCGTGATGGATTTCGAACTCCCATCGAAGATTCAGTCGCTCCTATCCACGACCGTCAAGGTCAGGCGACCGGCGCGGTCATCGTCTTCCGCGACGTGAGCGTCGCCAGGGCTATGGCGCAACAACTCGCCCATTCCGCCGAACACGATTTTCTAACTGGCTTGCCCAATCGCATGCTGCTGAACGATCGTGTTACACAGGCGATTACATTGGCGCCGCGGCACTTAAAAAAAGTTGCGGTTCTTTTTATGGATTTGGATGGCTTCAAACACATTAATGATTCGCTCGGACATCCGATCGGCGACCAACTGCTCCAATCCATCGCAAAACGACTGGTGGATTGCGTGCGCGGGTCCGATACGGTAAGCCGGCAAGGTGGCGATGAATTTGTCGTTCTGCTTTCTGAAGTCGCGCAATCTGAGGACGCTGCCATTTCGGCAGTGAGACTTCTGCAGGCAGTCGCGGAGGCTCATTCCATTGGCGCGCACGATCTTCATGTCACTACAAGCATCGGCGTGAGCGTCTATCCCGACGACGGACTGGATGCGGAAACACTTATTAAAAATGCGGATACCGCGATGTATCAAGCCAAGGAAAACGGCCGCCAGAGCTACCAGTTTTTTAAGCCGTCCATGAACGTTCGGGCCGTCGAGCGCCAATCCATCGAGGAGAATTTGCGACGCGCTCTGGAACGCCAGGAATTCACGCTGCACTACCAGCCGAAGATCAATCTTGTAAGAGGCGAAATCACCGGTGCGGAAGCGTTGTTGCGCTGGACGCATCCGGTTCGCGGGCCTGTGTCTCCCGCACAATTTATTCCCGTTGCTGAAGATTGCGGCCTGATTCTCCCCATCGGGAAATGGGTCCTGCGTGAGGCGTGCAGGCAAGTTCGGGCCTGGCAGGATGCTGGACTGTCACCCGGAACAATTGCGGTAAACATCTCCGCGATGGAATTCCGCGACGACAAATTTCTGAGCGGCGTCTTTGAAGTGTTGAGCGATACCGGCTTGGACCCAAAATCTCTCGAGCTCGAGCTCACTGAAAGTGTCCTGATGAAACGTGCCGAGGCTACGGAATCCATTCTAAAGACCCTGAGAGAAAGAGGCGTACAGGTTGCGGTCGATGACTTCGGCACCGGTTACTCCAGCCTGAGCTACTTGAGGCGGCTTCCGATCGATGCCCTTAAGATCGACCAGTCATTCGTGCGCCAGATCACCACTGATCCCGACGAGACAACAATCGTCACCGCAGTAATCGGCATGGGCCGAAATCTTAAGCTGCGGGTGGTCGCTGAGGGTGTGGAAACTCAACAGCAGTTGGCATTTCTGCAGGCTCACGAATGTGACGAGGCCCAAGGGTATTACTTCAGCAGGCCGGTACTTCCACAGCAGTTTGCCAAGCTACTCGAAATCGGAATCTCAGTTACAGCACTCCGCTGACGCGTGAATCAACTTTCTTTCCGCCAGCCAGCTTAAATCTCCGCGAAATAATCCGAGCGCTGCAAGCTCGCCGCGTTAACATCTGTTGTGAAATAGCCGCCGGCTACTCTGGGCAGGCAGCACCACCGTCAATCCAAATTTTCATTTGAGCAACGGTCTCCGGCCGGGTGAGCGGGGGCAGCGTACGCCCGTCGCCAGGATTCCAACCCCAACCGACAAGATCATCGTCCGCGACATGATGGAAAAGTTGGTCGAGCGATCGTCCGCCATTCTGTTTGGGATCTTTGATCTGTTTGCAAAGCTCCGCCGGCGTGCGGCCTACGAAGATCATTTTCTGATCGGCTGGAGGAAGGCTCCACTTCGGATTGCCCGGTGGCATGTGCGCGCCGTGCAAATTGGTCGTCTGATGGCACGTATCGCATCGCATGCCATACACTCCGTGGCCATCCTTGCCGCGCTTCACGTTTTGGATGTGCACGTGGCTGTCGTCGCCCTGAAGCGGTGCATCGCCCGCCGGATGGCAATTTTGGCATCGCGGCGAAGTCAGCACGCGATACACCTGCAAGAATGCGGCGCGCGAGGCATCCGTGTCCGGATTTGCGGCGCCGTTGCGCGCGGATGATGAAGCAGCCGCCAGCGCGAGAACGCCAGCCAACACTGCGATTGCCGCCGCGTACCGTGCCGCAACTGCGAATCTTCCCCGAAATTCCATTCCTTTTGGCATAGGTGCCTTATGCAAATTCATTGTTTCGCTCCGAAGTGTTATGCGAGAGAGCTGGCGCGAATCGGCAGCCGCCGCATGCGCTTGCCGGTGACCGCAAAGATTGCATTCGCTAGCGCCGGAGCGACCGGCGGGACTCCCGGCTCACCGACACCGGTCGGGCTTTCGGTGCTCGGCACGATATAAACTTCAATTTCCGGCGATTCGTACATCCGCAACATCGGGTAGTCGTTAAAATTTCCCTGCTCGACTCTGCCGTCCTTCAGCGTGATTTCCGTTTTGAGCGCGGCGGTGAGCCCGTAGATGATTCCCCCCTCCATCTGCGCCTTCACCGTATCGGGATTGATTACCAGCCCGCAATCAACGGCGCAAACCACTCGATGCACGCGCACCTCGCCGCCTTTTCCTACCGATGCTTCAACCACCTGCGCGACGTAACTATCGAACGAAAAATGAGTGGCGATCCCGCGGCCCACTCCCGCCGGCAGCTTTTCTCCCCAGTTTGCCTTCTTCGCTGCCAGATCGAGCACGGCCAGCATCCGCGGCTGCTTCTCAAGCAGCTTTCGTCTCAGTTCATACGGATCCTTGCCGCCCGCGTACGCCACTTCGTCGAGAAACGCCTCGACGGAAAAGCCGGTGTGCGAATGTCCCACCGAACGCCACCATTGCACCGGTACACCGATCGTCGGACTGTGCAGATCCACTTGTAAATTGGGGATGCCGTAGAGAATATCGGCCGCGCCTTCGACCGAAGTGCTATCGACACCCTCCTTGATCGCGAAACCCGCAAACGGCGTGCCCATCATGATCGATTGGCCCACGATTGTATGGGTCCACGCGACGGGATTGCCGCTGGCATCGAGGCCGGCAGCAAATCGGTCATGCCACATTGGCCGGTACCACCCGCCGCGAATATCATCCTCGCGCGTCCACACGACTTTCACCGGCGCCTTGGCCACCTTAGCGACGTGAACCGCTTCGACGACGAAGTCTGAAGCTGGATTCGCGCGCCTCCCGAAGCCTCCGCCGAGCAGAGTCGTATGAATTTGAACTTTCTCGGGATCGAGCCCAGCGACATGGGCCGCATTTGCGCGGTCCACGGTCTCGAATTGCGTGCCTGTCCAGATTTCGCAGCTATCGGCGCGCAGATCCACAACGCAATTCAGAGGCTCCATCATTGCGTGCGCGAGGTAAGGCACATCGTATTCCGCGGTAATCGTTTTTGCGGCGGACGCGAGAGCCGTTGCAGGATCGCCTACTATCTTTGCGACTTTTCCGGGCTGTTTGGACGTTTCGGAGAATTCGCGCAACATCTCTTCCGAAGTTAGGCCTGCATTCGGTCCCGGATCCCATTCGATCACCAGCTTGTCGCGGCCCAATTTCGCCGGCCAAAATCCCGTTGCGATAACCGCGACGCCCGAAGGAATTTCCTCAACTGCTTTTACGCCCGAGATTTTCAGCGTTTCCGTCGAGTCAATCTTGGCCGCTTTCCCGCCGAATACCGGCGGCCGCGCAACCACCACCGTGAGCATCCCCGGCAAAATCACGTCGAGTCCAAATTGCGCCGAGCCGTTCGTTTTCGACGGTGTGTCCAACCGCCGCGTGGGCTTTCCGATCTGTGTGAACGCGCTCACAGGCTTGAGTGGCACGTTGGCGGGAGGAGGCAGTTGAGCTGCGGCGCTCGCGAGCGAACCATAGGTTGCTCGCCGCTGCGTCGCGGCATGAATGACCACGCCTTTCTCGACGTGGCAACTTGCTGGATCGACGTTCCATTGCTTTGCGGCAGCTTGCACGAGCATCGTCCGGGCCAGCGCACCCATTTTGCGGTAATGCTCCCACTCCGCTGGGGAAGTCGTGCTTCCACCCGTCATCTGAACGCCATAAATGGGATGGTTGTAAACTTTATCCACCGGTGCCGCTTCCACGCTGATTCTGGCCCAGTCAGCTTCCAATTCTTCGTTCAGCAACATCGGCAGGGAAGTGTAAATTCCCTGGCCCATCTCCGAATGGCTCGAAATCACCACGACGCTTTCATCCGTCCCGATGCGGACAAACGCATTCAGAGCAAATTGCTGCTCGTCGGCCCCTTCCGCGACGTTTCCGTCGGCATCGACCGGAGGCAAATACAAACTCACGAGAAGACCGCCGCCCAGCGCAGCCCCGGCCTTGATGAATTCGCGGCGCAGCAATGTCGCAGGTGCGCTCATTTCGGCCTCCGCTCGCTCGCCAGTTCCGCCGCGCGGTGAATCGCTTTTCGAATTCTCGGATAAGTGCCGCAGCGGCAGATGTTGCCGCTCATCGCTTCGTCAATATCTTCGTCGCTGGGCTTAAGATTTTCCGCCAGCAGCACAGCCGCGCTCATGATCTGCCCGGACTGGCAATAGCCGCACTGCGGAACATCGAGCTCGATCCACGCTTTTTGCAGCGGGTGCGTGAGATCCATCGAGAGACCCTCGATCGTCGTGATGTGCTTGCCTTCGGCGCGCGAGACCGGCGCAACGCACGAGCGGATCGCCTTGCCATCAAGGTGCACAGTACACGCCCCGCAGAGCGCCATCCCGCATCCGAACTTTGTGCCCGTCAGCGCGAGCGATTCCCGCAAGACCCACAGCAATGGCGTCGAGGGATCGACGTCCACTTGGACGGGTTTTCCATTCACGAAAAATTTTGTCATGCGTGACCCCCTGACTGATATTCGAGGCTGGAGCCGGAAGCGTCGAACGAGGAGGATTATAGGACGCATGGATGTTGATTTCGAGCGGAATGAAATTTTGCGGGAGCACCGGCGTCGAAATTCCTCGCCACGCGATGTGATTCAAGCTTTAGCCTATATTTCAAGTTGGCACAATTCTTCATCCGGCGAGGCGCCTGTAGCGTACTAAGATAGAAGAGCTTAGCGTCGCGTATGCGGCCTGTATCTTTTCGCTCGTACGCGACTCTAATGAACCGGATTGGCGGGGACATGCTTCTGTATTTTCTGGCGTTCGTTGGCGGCATTCTGACAATCGTCAGCCCATGTATTTTGCCGGTTTTGCCTTTTGTGTTTTCCCGCGCTGACCAGCCGTTTCGTCGCAGCGGACTCCCGCTTCTGGCAGGTATGGCGGCCACGTTCGCCGCAGTCGCAGGCGTCGCTACATTTGCGGGGGCGTGGGTCGTTCGCGCCAATCAAATCGGCAGAATTCTCGCCATTGTCGTGTTCGCGCTGCTGGGGTTGGCTCTGTTGTTTCCAACTCTGGCTGAATATTTCACGCGCCCATTGGTTCGCCTGGGCGGACGGGTGCAGGGACAAAGCAGCGCCGAGGCTCCCAGCATCGGACGGTCTCTTGTGCTGGGAATGTCAACCGGACTTTTGTGGGCTCCTTGCGCCGGCCCGATTCTCGGTTTGATTTTGACGGGAGCAGCGCTGCAAGGCCCGAGCGTGCACACCACATTTCTGCTTCTAGTTTTTGCCGCGGGCGCCGCAAGCTCTCTCGCAGTGGCGCTCTTGGCTGGCAATAAGGTATTCGCATTTATGAAAAAATCGCTTGGCGCGGAAGAATGGATACGGCGCGGACTTGGTGTCGCAGTTTTGGTCGGCGTCGTGGCGATTGCCTTCGGCTGGGATACGGGAATTCTCACACGGCTTTCGCTCTCGAGCACTTCCGGCTTCGAACAAAAATTGATTGATCGTTTTCGGCCGGTGGCTTACGCAAAAGCAACTTCGACAGGTTCTGAAAGTACTGCACAGCCCGCGAAGGTGGAATTGGGGCATGAGGGACCGTTCCCCAGTTTGAACGGTGCCGTGAGGTGGCTGAACTCTCCGCCGCTCACCCGCGAGGAGTTAAAAGGGAAAGTAGTTCTGATCGATTTCTGGACCTACTCCTGCATCAATTGTTTGCGATCGGTGCCGTACGTGGAGGCCTGGTGGGAGAAATATAAGAATGACGGTCTGGTCGTGATCGGAGTGCACACGCCGGAATTCGCGTTTGAGAAAGACCCTGCGAACGTGGCGAAGTCTCTGACGGATTTGAAGATTACCTATCCAGTGGCCATCGACAGCAATTACGCAATCTGGAAAGCGTTCAACAACGAATACTGGCCGGCGCACTACTTTATTGATGCCAACGGAGAAATTCGCTACCACCATTTCGGTGAAGGGAAGTACGACGAATCGGAAGAAGTGATCCAGCAGTTGTTGCGCGAGAAGAATTCGAACTTGAAGGTCGGCGGGCTGGTGCAAGTTACCGCGTCCGGATCGCGGGCGGCGCCGGATTTCCAAGATGCCGCTTCCCATGAGACCTACGTCGGCTATTCCCGGCAGCAGAATTACGCTTCGCCGCAGAAAATCCGACAGGATCAGGCGCAAGCGTATACCGCGCCAGCACGATTGACTGTGAATCAATGGGGCCTCGCTGGAAATTGGGATGTCAGCGGCGAACATGCGGCGCTCATTTCCGCGCCGGGCAAAGTGATTTTCCGGTTCCACGCGCGCGACCTGCATCTCGTCTTAGGACCGGGGAAAAATGGAAAGCCCGTGCGTTTCCGCGTGCGGCTTGATGGCACCGCGCCCGGCGAGGATCACGGCGTGGACACCGACGAGCAGGGCGCGGGCGTTGTGAAGGAGTACCGGCTGTATCAATTGATCCGGCAGAAGGGCAAAGTGGAAGATCGGACGTTTGAAATTGAATTTCTCGATCCTGGCGTACAGGCTTTTGCCTTCACATTCGGATGAGAGCGAACTAGGAGAGGCTATGGATTCCGCGAACAAGAAAAATTCTGAAAATCCCAATCTGATCGCGCGCCGGTCGTTCTTGATTGGCACTGGAGGCGCGGCTGCAGGACTCGCGAGTTGGTGGATGCGGGCGATTAAGCCGGTTCACGCAGATGGACTATCCATCGGCACTCCAAAGATGGTTACGATCGTGGAGTTTTGGGATTCGGGTGAGCGCAAAGGTAAGATTTCCGTCGAGCACATCACTAAGACGGAAGACGAATGGAAGAGGCAGCTCTCGCCCGCGTCGTTTGAAGTTACGCGCGAGGCTGGTACTGAGCGAGCCTACACCAACGAAAATCCGAACAATCATGCAAAAGGCGTGTTCCGCTGCATTTGCTGCGATACGGCTTTGTTCGATTCGAGTACCAAGTTTGAATCCGGCACAGGTTGGCCGAGCTTTTGGGCGCCCATTGCGAAAGAGAACGTCGTGGAAATCACGGACACTAGTTTGGGCACGATTCGCACAGCCGTTTCTTGCCGGTTATGCGATGCGCATCTCGGGCACGTCTTCGACGATGGTCCGCCGCCCACTGGGTTGCGCTATTGCATGAATTCAGTTGCAATGAAATTTGCTAAAGCTTCCTAAGGATATTTTGGCTCGGTTTAGCTCGGTTCAAAAAGTAAGCATCTAATTATTTAACAATGATTGTTCTGAGGAGCAGGCGATGAATCGAATCGTGACGCTGGCGTTGGGATTTTTCGTAGTGTTGCTAATTATATTTGGCGCGTTGCGCCATAGTGCGACCAGTGCTGCTGTCGCGCTTCCGGATCCGGCGGTGGATGAAACCCTGGCCGCAAAAAAAGGCCACGAAACCGTCGTAATCGCGGGGGGTTGCTTTTGGGGAATTCAGGCGGTATTCGAGCACGTGAAGGGCGTAATCCGAGCCACTTCGGGATATTCCGGAGGCACGCTAAAAAATCCAAACTACGAAGACGTCAGCAGTGGAACTACCGGGCACGCCGAATCCGTCGAAATTGTCTACGATCCGTCGCAGATCACTTTGGGGACTCTGCTGAAAGTGTTCTTCTCGGTCGCGCACGACCCAACGGAACTGAACCGCCAGGGTCCCGACTCGGGCACTCAGTATCGCTCAGCGATCTTTTTTGCGAATCCGGAGCAGCAGCGGATCGCGCAGGCTTATGTGGACCAGCTAAATCAGGCCAAGCTTTTTTCAAACCCGATCGTCACGCAGATTGTTCCTTTTACGGGTTTCTATCGAGCTGAGGATTATCACCAGGACTTCGCCGCTCGCAATCCGGATAACGGCTACATCGCCATGTTTGATGCGCCTAAAGTGAAACATCTCCAGCAGGAATTTCCCAGCCTGTATCGCTAATCGTTCGCGCTTGCGCGGAGATCGCTAAGGGAGCAATCTCCAGGGGTGAAGCTCAAGCTTCACAGCCCGGACGCTTCCGCCTCCGAAATCCCCAGACGAACCAGGCGCAAAACGGAATTTGCCCGCGATCAAACCGTTTTGTCTGCCGAATAACAGATCTTCTCGAGATTGCATTCGATGCACCGCGGCTTCCGCGCCACGCAAACTCGGCGGCCGTGCCAAATCAACTGGTGCGCGAACAGAATCCATTTCTCCTGCGGAATGACTTGCATCAAGTCCTGCTCGATTTTCTTCGGATCAACATTCTTAGTGAGATCAAGGCGTCCCGAAACGCGCTGCACGTGAGTGTCCACCACGACCCCGGAAGGAATTCCGAACGCGGTGCCGAGAACGACGTTGCCAGTTTTTCGCGCCACGCCCGGAAGCGTCAGAATTGCTTCCATGGTCTGAGGCACCTTGCCATGAAACTCTTCGATGAGCTTTTTGCTAGCGCCGATGATCGATTTCGTCTTGTTGCGAAAAAATCCAGTCGGGCGAATATCCTGCTCGAGCTCGTTTGGCGACGCGTACGCGAACGCTTCGGGCGAAGGATATTTCTTGTAAAGCGTCGCCGTGACTTGATTCACGCGCACGTCGGTGCACTGCGCCGAAAGGATCGTCGAGATCAGAAGTTGGAATGGATTAGCGTGCGTGAGAGCGCACGTCGCAGCGGGATAGGCTTCGTCAAGTTTTTCGAGGATTGCCCGAATGCGCTTCGGATCCGTGCCGACGGGTTTCCCCAGCTTGGCAAGTTTTGCCTTTGTCGCGATTTGTTGCTTCGGTCCCTTCGCCGGACCATTCGAGCGCACCTTTGCGGGTGCGGGCTTGGATTTTTGCGCTTGGAGGGATTTCTTGGATTTTTTCGCCATGGCCATGCGCTGAAATATAACACGGCCTCACGATCACGGCTCGACGCGGAGGACGTTTACGACTAGGTGGCGATGAACAGGCTCTGCGCGAACGGCCACTCCGCATCAACCCACTGAGCATCACAGCGGTAGCCTGCGCGTTCGCCCATCGCGACAACTTCCGCGCAATTATATTTGTGGCTGCTCTCCGTCCAAATGGTTTCACCGGCGCGCAAGCGACACGAAAAATTCGCGCGCGCCAATTTCACCGTCTGATCTTCTTTCGAACGCAGATGCATCTCGATTCGCCGCTCCGCCCCATTCCACCGCACGGTATGCTCGAAACTCCTCAAATTGAAGTCGCCGCCAAGCGCTTGATTGATGTGCGCGAGCATATTCAAATTGAATGCGGCCGTAACTCCCGCGCTATCGTCATACGCCTCGACAAGCTGTGGCACCGGTTTTTCCAGATCGGTAGCCAAAAGCAGCGCATCACCGGGCAGCAGCTCGCGCCGGACCGCGCGCAAAAAGTCCTCGCCCGCCGGGCGATCGAAATTCCCAATCGTGCTGCCAAGAAAAAGCACCAGCAGCCGTTCGCCTGATTCGCGCCGCGCGGCAACTTCGAGCAGACCATCCAGGTACGCGCGCTCGAATCCCACCATGCTTACCGAATCAATATGTCCGAGCTCCTGCCAACAACGCGAAAGCGCCATGCGCGAAATATCAATGGGAAAATATCGCACTGGTTGGCGCGTGGCCAGCGCCTCGAGAATCGATCGTGTTTTCGATCCGCTGCCGCTGCCAAGTTCCGCGACGATTACGGGCAGAGGAAGCCGGTCAATAATCTCGGCGGAGTGTTCACGCAGGAGCCGTGCCCCCGCGCGGCTCAGTCCGTACTCCGGCAAAAGACATATTGCCTCGAAAAGCGCTGAGCCCACTTCGTCGTAGAGATATTGCGAAGGGAGTTCTTTCTGCGCGGGCTTCGACAGGCCCGCGCGCACCTGCGCGGCAAAATCCATGACGGAAGGTTCCGTCACCCGTTCGATCAATCTTGGTCGGGCCGTCGCCATTTTAGGTCTCCACGCAACGAAACTTTGCGTACACGTAAGGATAGTGCGGCTGAAACCAATTTCGAAAACTGCGGCGCAGCATGCTCGCGGCCGTCCGCTGCGAACCGCCCTTCATCACAAAATGTTTGCCGTCAAAAAAGTCGGCAGAGTATCCACGGTAAAACGGGAATGGCTGAAATCCCGGCAGTGGCCCAAACGGCGTGGACGTCCATTCCCATCCGTTGCCGAGAAGATCGAAAACGCCGAATGCGCTCGAGCCAAGCGGATGCGACGCAACCGGCGTGGGCTCCCACGACGCAAAATCAAAATTGCCGCGCCACGCATCCGGCGATTCATCGCCCCACGGATAAAAGCGTTCCTTACCGCCGGGCGAACCATACGCTGCCCGGTGCCATTGCGCTTCCGTTGGTAACGTCTTGCCAGACCAGCGCGCGTAGGCGGCCGCTTCAGCGTGGCTCACATAAATGGGCCAAGTAAGAGGCAGCGGAATCTCTTCGAACATTCCACGGAACATCCACGCATCGCCGCGCGGAATCCAGAAGAAAGGATGCGTAATTCCCGCCGCTGATTTCCATTCCCAATCTTCAGCGCGCCAAAGATTTCGATCATCGTAGCCGCCAGCCTTCACGAATTCAAGGAATTGCCCGTTAGTAACAGGGTACGCATCGATCGAAAATGCTGGAACATCAACGGACAACGTCTCGAATTCGTTGTCCCAGCCGAAACCGTCACGTGCCCCCGAAGAATCGGAAGCAGGCTCGCCGTTCTTCCGCGGCTGCCCAAGCGTCGCCACGCCCGCGGGAATGCCCGCCATGCGCCGCGTCACCAGCCCGTCGGTGACGGCCGGCGTGGCGCCATTTCTCTTCTTCTTTTCGAATGGAAGTTGGTGCAATAGATACGCAAGCGTTTCCGCGTGCATCAAGCGATGCTCGATCGCTACGTTGAGCCGCGTGCCATCCGCCACATCTGGCTTCATCGAGCCGCCAGAAAGTCCACGCGCAATCGCCTCGTCAATTCTTTCGCGCCCTCGCGCGTTGTAAGCGCGTACTTCTTTCTCCGACGGCCAATCGCTCGGCACATCATTCGGAAGATTTCCATTCGTCGGATCAATGCCGAACGCAAATAATTTATCGAACGCGGCGTTTTCCGGTTCCAGTTCAAACGCGCCGCGCCCCAGCAAGTTCCAATCGAAAGCTTCCAGGTGCCCGAGATAGAAAATCAAGCGATGCCGTTCCGCGATCGGCCGGTTGTAAAGCGCACCCTCAGCGAGCATGTCGAAAATCGCGTCCGAGCGCCGGCGCGCCTCTACAATCCGCTGTTGCAGCGAATGCAGAAAGTCCGGCTGACGGGCTGGTGCAGTCACGAGATACCTCGGGAGAGTGGAAGCGGGCTCATTAGACACCTTTAATTTGATTCAGGGCAAGCTAAAACGTTTCATCGGGGATCTGTGGAAAACTGAGTGCCTTTTATACGAAGTCGCGGAAATTCGAAGTGCCCAGAAATTGCACTAATTTGCGAAACGCGCGGCCACGATGGCTATACTCGTTCTTTTCCTCGCGAGAAATCTCCGCGTAAGTGCGGCCGAGCTTCGGAAAATAAAACACCGGATCGTAGCCGAATCCGCCGTCGCCACGAGGCTCCGTAGCGATGACGCCTTCGACAGAATCAGAGAACACCGCCATTGCAGAGCCCTCCCGTGCCAGCGTGAGCACACAAACAAATCGCGCACGCCTCTCATCGCCGCTCTTTCCGCGCATCTCGTCGAGCAGCTTTCGCACCCGATCGGCGTCGGTAGCACGCGGCCCCGCATACCGCGCTGAATGAACTCCAGGCGCGCCCCCAAGCGACGGGACCACAAGTCCGGAGTCATCGGCGATAAGAAGTTCATCGGTGAATTGCGAATAATGAATTGCTTTGCCGGCGGAATTTTGGGCGAACGTGGGCGCCGACTCGTCGAACGCGGCAATCTCGGTGAAGCCAGGCAGCGTTTCGATTTCAACTGGATTTCCGGCGCCAAGAACGCGATATTCCCGCACTTTGCCGGGATTTGAGGTAGCTAAGTAAAGCTTAACGATTTTGTCCGCCAAATTTCATGTGGAGCAATTCAATCTGCAATTGCTTCAGCCGCTCGATTCCGGCCGCGGCGATTTCCAGCATCTGTTCAAGCTCGCGCGCTGTATAGGGCCTGCCCTCCGCGGTCGCTTGCACCTCGACGAACTTGCCGCCGCCCGTCATCACCACATTCATATCCACCTGCGCCTGCGAGTCTTCTTCGTAGTTCAGATCGAGCAGCACCTCATCGTTCACGATACCCACGCTAATCGCCGCCACAGAATCTTTGATCGGCACGCTGCGCAGAATTCCCGAAGCCACAAGCCGCTCGAGCGAAAGCGCCAGCGCCACGAACGCGCCGGTAATCGAAGCCGTCCGCGTGCCTCCGTCAGCCTGGATCACGTCGCAATCGACCCAAACCGTTCGCTCGCCAAGCCCTTTCAAATCCATCACCGCGCGCAGCGAACGCCCGATCAGCCGCTGAATTTCCTGCGTGCGGCCCGATTGTTTTCCGCGGCTCGATTCGCGCGGCGTGCGCCGGTCGGTCGCGCGCGGCAGCATTCCATATTCGCTCGTCACCCAGCCCTTCCCCGAACCTTTCAGAAACGATGGCACGCCGTCTTCAATCGTCGCCGTCGCGATCACGCGAGTTTGTCCAGCTTCGATCAGGACGCTGCCTTCCGCCGTCGGAATAAAATCCGGCGTAATCTTGATAGGCCGCAAATCTTCAGGTGCGCGCTCTTCCGATCTCAATTCGATTCTCCGCTGAGGAAGCCGATGCCAGCGATTCAGTGCAGCCAGTTTGCCGGGCTAGCGTAAGCCTGTCAACCGCGCCACGAGTTGCCCAATTGCCAATCGCGCGCTTTCCTACTATAAGCAGCCGTGACGAATCGGAACACGTAAAGGCGATTTGGACAAATGCGTGAACGAAGCAGAAAGCGTACGGACGCGTCTGGCTGGCCATTGTTGTTAACAACCGCCTTGCTGATTTCCATCGCTGCTTCGGCGATCGGCGGCCAACCGGGATCCACGTCCGACGCGAGCGTCGCCGTCGGCGCTCAATACGATTCGACGCACGTTTATGTAGCCCCCGCCGATTTGGACACGTTTATCAACAGCTTTGCCGCTACGTTTGGCGGCCAGCCGTCCAAGAAGATCGTAACGAACGTTCTTCCGGTACCAAGCAGCACTGAATTTCAATATCTATGGACTCCGGTCGGCACTCTCTCCGTGTTCGCGTTTAAAACGCCAATTCCATTTCCATTTGGCCAGGAGCGCACGGGATATCTCGTGACAGAAATGGATCAGGCCATCAAAGCCGCGCATCAAGCCGGAGCGGAAATCATCGTCGAACCTTTTAAGGATCCAATCGGAATGGACGCCGTCATCCAGTGGCCCGGTGGCGTTAAGATGCAGCTCTATTGGCACTTTACTCCGCCGAAATTTCCGTCTCTCGACACCATTCCAGATAATCGCGTCTATCTCTCTCGGGATCGAGCCAACGATTTCGTCAAGGGTTTCGTTACCTTCTCACATGCCAAAGTCATCTCAGACGACAAATCCTCCGACGCAGGCGAAATCGGCCGCCCGGGAGAAACATACCGCCGCATTCGCATCGCCTCAGCTTTCGGCAACATGCAAGTGCTGGTAACTGACGGGCATCTACCGTATCCTTTCGGCCACGAGCTGACCGGGTACGAGGTTCACGATCTCGGCGCGACCCTCGAAAAAGCCAAATCTGCCGGTGCGAAAATCCTTTCGGCCCCGTACAAGTTGAGTGATCGCACCAGCACAATTCTGGAATTCCCGGGGGCCTATATTGCTGAAGTACACGCAGCAACGGTTCGTTAGAAAATTTCCGCGTTCAGTCCCTAAAGCCAAAATCGACAGCGCTATGGGTCGGTAGCCTCGTCGCGCCGGCCTGCCCTGAGTTTTCGAAGGGCATCTTGCCGGTGTCTTTACGCGCAGCGGCGCACCTGAAAACCGCGAACCATTACTTCGCCCGCCGTTACTTGTTAGGTGTTTTCACTGCCGATCTCGGCACTGGCGTGTACACAGGTTCCGCTGCCGCCGTAACCGGCGCCACGTTCGCCACAGAATGAAGATCAAAATAGCCCGTCAAATCCACATGCCCCGCAAGCGTATCCGCCTCTTGCCCATGAATCAAAATCTTAAGCCGCCGCAGCGACGGCACATTCGCCTCCAGCGTTCGCGTAATGGAATTAATGGCTAGCGATTCGCTAAAAATTCCCGAAGGCGTCTCCGAGCTCAGTTCATCCGAAAAATCCGCGATCGCCGTGCCGTCAGGCAATACATAGAACGCTAGTAGGTTCGCGTCGGCGGGCAGCGTTTGTTGCGCACGTGACGGAGTGTTCGTGATGAGCGCCTGCAGCAGTTGCTTACTGCGCACGGTCGGATCCGACGCGAGCTGCAAATCAACCGGTGTCGGCGCGAGCATGTCTGGCGATGAAGTCGAAGCCCAGTAGACGAGCGCTCTTGCTGCGACGTCGGACGGCGAGGTGATTGGCGGCGCCACCACTTCACGCCGCGCCTGCACGTCGCTGGTTTGGTCCACGGCAAGCCGGTTTACCCGTTTCTTCAGTCCGCGCAGGCTCAGCAGGCCGCCAATGACGGCGACGATCAGAATTGCGATCGTGATTTTTAGATTCCGCGACACTATCTCGCCCCCGTCTCAAAGCTGGGCCGGAACTCCGCCACCGCGCGCGCTACGCTTTCAGCCAGCGATGCGATGAATGGATCAAGCGCGTGGGCATCCTTCACGCTCACGCTCGAAAGTTCTACCGCGACTGCTGGCGCGGCTACCGACCGTAGGTCGCGGATTGGGAAGGCCGTGGACGTTGCAGGCGAGCCCGGAAATTTCTGCACGAGTTCTGTCTGAATGAATTCGGCGAGCCGATGGCTTGTGTCCACATAGCTCTGCTGTGCCGTCTCCCATGGAATCAGATGCGCGGCCGGCTTTGGCATCGACGCGTCCGTCTCAGCCGCAGGTGGAACGTTCGTCGAGAAAAGGTACGAATACGCTCGCGCCGTGCCCACCTGACCTGTAGATGAAACGTGAAAGCTAATCAGGACCGCCAGTCTCGGCGCATTGGCGATGGCCGCTCGATCGTCGAACGATGGATTCACATCGGTATCACGCGTGAGTATCACCCGCACGCCTTGCTGCTGGAGTTGAACCCGCGTGGCCCGCGCAAGAACGAGCGTTAAATCTTTTTCCACCGCGCCCCCTGAGCCGCGTGCGCCATCGTCCGTGCCGCCGTGGCCGGGATCAAGCACCACCGTGAATGTCGGATGCGACGGAGGAATCTGCGCTGCCGGCGGGGCTTGTGCCGCAGGAGGAGTTTGACTCGCTGGCGAAGTTTGCGCGGGTGCCGTCGCCGGAGTTTGGGCAGATGGCGAAGTCTGCGCAGCGGGCGGGGGATTGCCCGGAGGCGGCGTCGCACTGGGTGGCTGTTGCTGCGGCGCTTGAGGCCGGGCGTGTCCGGCAAACAGCAAGCACCCCACCCCAAAAACTAAAGCGACGCGCGAGACGAACTCAAAGTTGTGTCGGAAATCGAAGCCCACGACACGAAAGAATAGCAAAATTCCGCGGGCCGAACGCGCATACCTTCCGGCGACGCGCCTTAGATTCAACAGAAATTCATCGGCCGATTTATCGAACGGAGCGTGCGTGTGAGCGTTTGCGGTAAATGTCCACGACAAGCAGCAACATCGCGAAGATCAGCAGCGAGTCGGCCACTTTGTGGTGAGGAGTTAAAAACAAAAGGCCACCGGCCCCAGCCAGAATGAACGCCGCTACAAACTTCAGCGCGCTCCAGGAATATTCCGAGTTTTCAGCAGGCGCAAACATGCTTATATCGTACTCGCGTTGGCGCCCAATTCACACGATAGCTTCGATCAACTCGGTTCTATCAATCCGCCAATCAATCTCCGCTTCGAATCATGTCCGCAGCCTTCTCCGCAATCATCATCACAGGGGCGTTCGTATTGCCGCTCGTCACCACAGGCATCACCGATGCGTCCACCACGCGCAGATTCTCCGCGCCCCGCACCCGCAAATGCGAATCGACAACGGCCATCGCGTCCGCGCCCATCTTGCATGTCCCGGCGGGATGATACGTCGTCTCGGCGGCATCGCGAATATAGCCGGCTATTTCGCTGCGCGATTTGACGTCCTTCCCCGGCAAATATTCGTCACCGCAATACTCACCGAACACGCGCGCCGCCGCGATTCGCCGCGCAAGCTCGATGCCCGCAACAAGCGTCTCCACGTCGGAATCATTCGAAAGATAATTTGGCTCGATGATCGGCGGATCCATCGGAAACGTGGTTCGCAGCCGGATCCGCCCGCGACTCTCGGCGCGGATCAGCGTCGGGCCAATCGAAAAGCCGTGGCCGCTCGGACGATCGAATCCATGATTGAGGTAATAAACCGGCCCGAAGTGATATTGCAGATTCGGCCGGTCGGCGTCAGGACGCGTCCGCAAAAACGCCCCGGCCTCGGCAATGCAAGACGTCAACATCCCCCGGCGAAAAATCGCGTAGTGAAGAAAGCTCAGAAGCGTCTCCGCCTTCGCGAGCGTAATCGGCCGCTTGCATTTGTACGCCACGGGAAGAAACATGTGGTCCTGCAAATTCGCGCCGACGCCCGGAAGATCGAATGCAACTTTAACGCCCAGTTCCTCAAGTTCCCGTGCTGGTCCGATCCCGGACAACATCAAGAGTTGCGGCGAATTAATCGCGCCGCCGCACAAAATTATCTCGCGCGCGGCTTGAACCGAGTGCTCGCGTCCATCGTGAACGTATTCCACGCCGGTGGCGCGATTCTCCGCCAGCAAAATCTGCGTCACATGCGCGTGAGTAAGTACCGTAAGATTAGCCCGCGATCGCGCGGGTCGCAGATAAGCGTCGGCGGCGCTCCACCTGCGCCCGCGCTTCTGCGTCACCTGATAGCAGCCAGCGCCTTCCTGCTCCCGGCCGTTGAAATCGTCATTCGCGGCAATACCCGCTTCGCCCGCCGCATCGACGAACGCATTCGAAAGGGGATTGACCGTTCGCAAATCCTCCACGCGCACGGGCCCGCCCACGCCATGAAATTCGGAAGCGCCACGCTGCTGATCTTCAGCTTTTTTAAAACACGGAAGGACGTCGCGGTAGCCCCAGCCCGGATTGCCGAGCTGCTCCCAGTCGTCGTAATCGCGCCGGTTCCCGCGGATGTAAATCATCGCGTTGATGGAACTCGAACCGCCGATAACTTTCCCCCGCGGCCAATACAGCTTCCGCCCGTGAAGATTCGTTTGCGCCTCGGTGGTGTAATTCCAATCGGCTTTCGATTTGAAGAGTTTCGAAAAAGCGGCAGGAATGCGAATTTCGCGGTGCGTATCAGGGCCGCCCGCTTCAAGCAAAAGTACACTCACTTCGCGATTTTCAGACAGCCGCCCCGCCAGCACGCACCCCGCGGAACCCGCCCCCACAATAATGTAATCGTAGCTGGCCATCAGCGCGCTAAGAATGCCACGCGCGGATAAGATTGAAAAGCGCGCGAGGCCCGCGTTGAGTCAATTCATTGCGCGGAGCAAGAAGTAGATAGCGAATGCAGCAAACAATGTACCGCCTGCGGCAAGCCACAGTCGCACATTACGCGGCATCTCCGGCCCCACGATTCCGCTCTTTTTCATCCAGCGCCCCACAATTGCCATCCGGAGCATTCCGGCAGACGCCGCCGCGATCCACGCAAAATAAATCAGGTCTTCGGCCCGAAATGGATTTGCAATTGGCATAAGAGAGTTCTTCGGAATAACTCGCCGCAAATTTAAAACCGGCGCGCCTTATGACGCGCCCTACAATTGCCGCCCCGGCGATTTACCATCGTGGCGATGGCATCCTGCCCGCGGCTGTCAGCACTGCGGCGAAGATCAAGGTCGCGGGCAAGATGCCCGCGCCGCGAACGACTAGATTAAGAATTGCCTAGCAGGAATATCGGTACAAGCTAACGTGGCACAGACCACTAAGCGGCATTAGGCGGCTTCTGCGCGACAACACCCAGCGACCCCGGCGTCTGAAATAGCAGTTTGATCCCATACGCAACGAACCCGCCAAGAATCAAAAGAACTCCAAACGCGAGGCTACTCATGCCGAGAACAGTTTCATTTTCGCTGCGCACCACGGAAAATCCCAGCAGCAGCAGCGGACAAACGCCCAGCATCACCGCACCCAGCATCCCGCCCGGCACGCGGAACGGCCGCCTCAGCGTCGGTTCTTTCACCCGCAGCGCCACGAGCGCGATAAACTCCAGCATCAGGCTGCTGCCGTAAAGCAAAATATCGAGCGTAACCAGATGCTCAAAGTTCAGCCCCAGGCACATCCCCCAGCCAATCGCCAGCGCAACAATCGAAACCCACGGTGAATGCGACTTCTTCGTCTTCCGCGCGAATATCTGTGGCAGCATCCCATCCTGCGCCATCGCCAATGGCAGCCGTGAATAGCTCATCACCAGCGCGTTGAACATTCCAAACGCGCTCATCATTCCGCCCAGTACCAGTGCCACGCGCAAACCTTGCCCGCCCACAAGGCCCGCCAGATCCGCCCACGATCCAGTCTCCCACGAAGCCGCCGGGGCGCCCGTAATCCACATCGCAGCCACCGGAACAATATATGTAAGCGACACCACCACCACCGCCAAAATCATCGCGCGCGGATATGTCCGCTGCGGCCGCTCCACCTCGGCGGCGATCGTCGACGCGTTATCCCAGCCCATGTAATTCCACATCGCAATCAAAATCCCGCCCATAAAATCCACGGTGCTGCCGGAAGGAACGGTGGCTGTCCCGCCAAGCGCGCCAATCTTAAACGGCGCAAGCAGCACGATCAGCGCGAACGGCGCGGAAAGCAGGAAGAAGAGCCACAATGACGATATAGCCACCACCCGAATTCCCGCGATGTTCATCAGCGCGCAAACCGTCACGATCGACATCCCCACGTACAGCCCGCGATGCCCCACGCTAAACCACGGAATCATCCGCGTCAGATACGCCACGAATAGCGTCGGGTAAATCGCCATATCGAAAATGCTCGCCACCAGCGAGAGCCACGCTTCCTGAAATCCCCAGAAATTCCCTAGCCCTCGTCTCACCCACGCGTAGTAGCCGCCCTCCGCCGGAATCGAGCTTGAAAGTTCGCCGATCATATACGCCGTCGGCAAGCTCCAAAGCAGCGGCGTCAGCAGCAGGATCAAAATCCCGCGCCCGTAGCCCGCGCCGTGAACGATATCCTCCGTCCCGTAGGTGCCGCCAGACACCATGAAGAACGTCGCGGCCACCAGCGGCCACAGCGTCAATTTCGCTGATCTTTTTACGGGATTGGAAACGGCCCGAGAACCGAGCCGCGCGTCCAGGGAGATGGCGTTCAATTTATTTCGATTTCCTCCACCGGCGACGCTCGCTCTCCCTTGGGCCGGTTACACGGAGCAAAGTCGCTAACGCAGAATACAGGCATTGACCCCGAGCGCAAGAAAAATATGCGCCTCGCGAAAAATAATTTCACGAGAGCAGCGCGGAGACCCATCGTGGCGCGGGCATCCTGCCCGCGATCTTTGGCTGGGCACTCGTCGCGCCGACCGGCCCTGAACTTTCGAAGGGCATCCTGCCGGCGTTTTCCTCTCCGCGGCAAACTCCGTCATTCTGCCGCAGCCCTCCCCGCCTGCAGCTTCCACAAAATATGCCGCATCATACCCAACCAAACTTCCGCATCCTTCGTGTTCAATTTCAGCCGCCGAATCAACCTCCGCAACTTCTCCTCCGCCAGCACCGACGCCCGCGGCTTAACAAAACCACTAAGGCGCAAAACTTCCAGCATCACCTCGTCAATCCGCGCCAACTCCACCGCGCTAGCCGCGCTCTCTTTCTCTCGAGCCAGCACCGGTCCGACACCTGCCCCACGCGCAATCTCGTAAAGGCAAATCGCCACCGCTTGCCCCAAATTCACCGATCCATGCTCTTCGCGCGTCGGAATCCGCATCAGCCAGTGGCAATGGCTCATATCGTCATTTCTCAGTCCAATTCTCTCCGAGCCAAAAAGCAGCGCCACTCGGCTCCTTGCCAGCCGCCTGCGAACCATCCGCGCGCCCTCCTCCAGCCCTCGCACCGGATGCTGCAACTGCCGCCGCCCCGCAGCGGTGGTCCCAATCACCAGGGTGCAGTCCGCCACCGCCTCACCGACGCTATCGAACTCCTCCGCGCTCGCCAGCAACTCAGACGCGCCCACCGCCGACCGCGCCTCCCGAAACGCCACCTTATAAGGATTCACTACCCGCAGGTGCATAAACCCGAAATTGCTCATCACCCGCGCCGCGGCGCCAATATTGAGAGGATTCCGCGCATTCACCAGCACCACGCGCAGCCGGTCGAATTCAGCTCGGGGAGACAAGACGCGGTATTCTACTGCACGCGTGCAAGCCATGCACTTGCACGATCGCGACTCCCACATCCACAGAATTGGGCGCAATCGCGACTCATGCGCTACAATTGAAGTGCTTGCTCACCCTTAACAATATCTCCATGCGCTTCGGCGCTAGAATTCTCTTCGAAGACGTCACCTGCACGTTCTTCGACGGCCGCCGCTACGCCATCACTGGCCCGAACGGCGCCGGGAAATCAACGCTCATGAAAATCATGACCGGCGAACTCGAGCCCTCGCAAGGCTCGGTCAGCCGGCCAAAGAAGCTCGGCATCCTCCGCCAGGATCAATTTGCCTTCGACAAATTCCGCGTGATTGACACCGTCATCATGGGCAACTCCGCGCTGTGGAAAGCACTGCAAGAGCGCGAGGCGCTCTACGCAAAGCCCCACGACAAGCTGACCGATCATGACGGCATGCGTCTCGCCGAGCTCGAAGCCATCGTCAGCGACGAAGACGGCTACACCGCCGAAGCCGATGCAGGCATCCTGCTTGACGGACTGGACGTGGATGACTCTCTCCACGAGCGGCGCATGGGCGATTTGCAGGGCGGCATAAAAGTCCGCGTGCTTCTCGCGCAAGCACTCTTCGGCAATCCGCCGGCTCTGCTGCTGGACGAGCCGACCAACCACTTGGACCTCGACTCCGTCCACTGGCTGCAGGAATATCTCTGCGAGTACGAAGGCGTGCCCATCATCATTTCGCACGATCGCCACTTCGTAAACAGCGTGTGCACCCACACCGCCGACATCGACTACCAAACCGTCATCATGTACAACGGCGGCTACGACGACATGGTCGTCGCGAAAACTTCCATCCGCTCGCGCATCGAATCTGAGAACGCGCAGCGCGAAAAGAAAATCGCGCAACTGAATGAATTCATCGCGCGCTTCTCGGCGGGCACGCGTTCCGCGCAGGCCACCTCGCGCAAAAAAGAAGTCGAGCGCCTTCAGACGGCCGAGCTTGCGAGATCCAATATCGCTCGCCCCTACATTCGTTTTCAGATGGATCAGGCTTCGGGCCGCCATCCGCTCGAAGTTAAGAGCGTGGTCAAGTCCTACGACGGCGTGAAAGTGATTCACCGTTTCTCGGCCAGCGTCTCGCGCGGAGAAAAGATTGCGCTCACCGGCCGCAACGGCTCGGGCAAGACCACGCTCCTAAAATCGTTGATCCGCAATGCTCCGGGCCACATCGATCAATCCGAGTCGCAATTTCCGATTGATTCCGGCACGGTCCTTTGGGGCCACAATGTTTCCGTCGGCTACTTTGCCCAGGATCATTCCGAAACCATTCGCAAGGGCGTTACCGCCATCGAGTGGCTGCACGAATTCGATCCCGCCGCCACTCAAGAAAAACTCCGCGGCCTGATGGGCCAAATGCTCTTTAGCGGCGACGACGCGTTGAAGCCCACCCGCGCTCTTTCCGGGGGCGAATCTGCGCGGCTGATCTTCTGTCGCCTGATGCTGTTAAAGCCAAATGTCCTGGTCCTCGATGAGCCGACCAATCACCTGGACCTTGAATCCATCAACGCCCTGAACATCGCCCTCCAAAAGTACGAAGGAACCGTGCTGCTGGTAACCCACGATCAGGACGTCATCGAAGAAGTCGCCACTCGCATCTGGCACTTCAAAGACGCCCACATCGAAGACTTCAAGGGCCCCTACGAAGAATACCTGGCCTACGCTAAAGAAAAAGCGTCGTAATCGCTCCTCACCTAAGTGCCATTTTGTATCGAGTAGAAATGGTGTCCCTCTTTTGTTTTGTTTGATTTACGTCGATTTCTAATCGCAAGGTGTATCGAGTAGAAATGCCCGGGGGATGTTTGGGGGCAACCTGGCGTAGTGCTGGGGCCCTTGTCGTTACTTCTCCGTAACCGATATCTATAGTCATAGTTCCGTAACTACTGTAACACATTTTGTGTGGTAAATCAAGAGCGAGTGTTGTAAGGATTTGTGGGGGTGGACCAAAATGGGAATTCTCGACAGACGTCTTTGCCGATTAAGCGAAAAATCGCCGGCCCTTCGAGGCTCAGGGTAGACAAGATGCCCTTCGAAAGCTCAGGGCAGGCCGGCGCTACGATTGCAATGTTGCCGCTGTCGCATCAGAAAAATCGGCGTTTGGTATCGAGTAGACTTGATTTCTGTCGTTTGCGATATCCTGTGGAGAGTGCCACGCATTTTGGGCTGCGATTTTGAAGATAGACGAGAGTTCCAACGCGGATTTTGAATCCGTAAAAATCGAGCAGGTGCAGGATTATTGGAATGAGCGGCCCTGCAACATCCGCCATTCATCGAGTCCTGTCGGTTCGAGGCAATATTTCGATGAAGTGGAAGCGCGCAAGTAT
>DATBYF010000145.1:0-5175 GCA_036513895.1 Candidatus Acidiferrales bacterium
TCGCGGGTTTAGTTTTGTCGCCTGTACCTGGGCCACAAATTTCTGAAGCAAAGGCAACGAATTGTCTTTCTTCCAGATTAGATTAAACGGGAGCCGGACGTTCATATCGGCCACGGGGAGCAAGACAATTCCTCTGGGGCAGTTCCAGCGTATGGATTCTGTCATCCAAGCGATCCCGAGCCGGCATTGGACAAAACCCAACAAGGTATCGCGATCAGTTGCCTCCTGAACAACGCGCGGAGCGCTTAGGCCGCCACGAGCACACGCCTGCGTCAATTCATCATCGAAAGTTGGATTGGCAGCGCGCTGGAACCAGATAAACGGCATGTCTCGTAAATCACGCAACCGAATTTTGGCCCGTTTTGTTAAGGGATGACCTTTGGGCACTGCAAGCAAAATTCTGTCCTTCACGAACTCCCAATGTGCCAAGTCCTTATTCCAAGGGGTAATAGTGGCGGCAAACCCCGCGTCTAGCCGCCCAGATAGGATAGCCTCGACCTGATGAATAGAGAGTAGATGATGCAGCACTACCTCGGCATCAGGTTGCCGGCGCCGGAATTCGCGAAAGGATTCCACAACCATACCGTGCCAGGATAGCGCCATGGCAATTCCTATTCGCAGTGTGCCGGCCTTTCCAAGGGCAATGCGTTCGGCGCGTCGCTTCGCCTCGTCGACATCTTGCAAGATTCGTCGCGCATCGCTCAGAAACAAATCCCCCGCCGCGCTCAGTCGAACACCGCGAGGCAATCGGTCGAACAGGAGGAATCCGATCTCCCTCTCTAGGTCCTGGATCTGCCGCGACAAACTCGGCTGAGCGACACGGAGGCGGGCGGCTGCTCGTCCGAAATGTTGTTCTTCTCCAACGCAGACGAAATACCGCAAATGCCGAAGTTCCATTTGATACCTCTCAGGTATCGAACTTATTACAACAAAGCCTTGGACACATCGATCAAGATTGTCGCAAATTTGCGGCTCGATATGAAAGCGCTTGTCCTAAACGAACTCGGTCACGGATTTGATTTCGAGGACGTTGAAATCGCCTCACCGATGGGTCGCGAGGTTCTCGTCGACGTGCAAGCGTCAGGCCTCTGTCATACGGACTTCTTGTTCGCGACTCACGATATCGTTCCAACGCCGGCGGTGCTTGGTCACGAGGTTGCGGGAATTGTAGCCGCAATCGGTCCTGAGATTTCACAGTTCCGTGCCGGAGATCACGTCGTAGGTTCTTTAGCGCAGTCGTGTGGAGCGTGCGCTCGATGTCTATCGGGCCGGCCCTTCCAGTGTATACATCCAGAGTCGACGCTGCGCCGGCCCACTGATGCCCCACGCTTAAGCCGCAACGGAGTTGCCCTGTTCCAGGGCTTCGGACTCGGCGGCTTCGCCGAACACGCGCTCATCCACGAGAACCAACTTTCCGGCGTACCCAAGGAGCTTCCGTTCGCGCAAGCTGCGCTGCTCGGCTGCGGAGTTGTAACCGGCGCTGGTTCCGTTTTGAACACCGCAAACGTTCACTCCGGGGATACGGTCGTGATTTTCGGCGCCGGAGGAGTGGGGCTCAACGCCGTCAGCGGCGCGCGCATCGCGGGCGCGTCAAGGATCGTTGTCATTGATATCCAGGCGAAGCGACTCGATGCGGCCAAACGATTCGGTGCCACCGACGTCGTCGATTCCACAAAAACGAATCCCGTCGAAACCGTCCACGATCTCCTGCCGGGCGGAGCGGATCACGTCTTCGACTTCGTTGGGCTCAAGGTAGTGGCCGAGCAGGGTCTCGCAATGCTCGGAGTCGGCGGTGGACTGTATTTGGTCGGAGTGTCGAAACCCGAAGTCGACATCAGTCTGAACATTTTCGATGCAATCGGGGGGCAGAAGCGCATCGTGGGCGTGAATTTCGGGTCGACCAACGCCAAGCACGACATTCCGATGTACGCGCAACTGTACTTGCAAGGCCGAATGAATCTGGACGACCTCGTTTCGAGGAGGATTTCGCTGCGTGACGTGAATGACGGCTACGCGGCGTTGAAGGACGGCTCGCTCACACGCGTCGTGGTTACTTCGTTCTAGCTGTAGAAACTCATCGAAGGAGACACACAATGGCAACGGGGAAAGCAATCACAGAGAGAGATGCGATTAAAACAATCACCACCCACTATATTGACGGAGTATTCGTTGAGTCCCACGGCCGCGAAGTCATGGACATCATTAAGCCGACCAACGGCAAAGTGATTGCTCGCGTCACGCTGGGCGACCAGGAAGACACGCGACGGGCCATCGCTGCGGCCAAGCGTGCATTCGTCACTTTCGGCCGGACGACGAAGGAAGAGCGCGCGTCGTACTTGCGGCAACTGCATGCGGCTGTCTCGGCGCGCATCGACGATTTAACCGCAGCGATGGTTGAGGAATACGGCGGCGTCATACAGTTCGCCAGGGTCATTGTGGAATCCGGAGTCAACGCCTTTCCGGCCGCGCAGAAGGGACTCGAAGAACTGCCTTTGAGTCAGAGCTGGGGCAAAACGACCGTCACCTTGGAGCCGGTCGGCGTAGCTGGTCTGATTACCGCTTGGAACGCGAATGCGCTGTTCATTTGCCTCAAGCTTGCATCCGCCGTCGGTGCTGGTTGCACGGTCGTGATCAAGCCTAGTGAACTTAGCTCGTTGCAGACGCAGGTGATGCTCGAATGTATAAACGCGGCCAAGCTCCCCAAGGGTGTCGTAAACATCGTGATCGGCCGTGGAGACGTAGTCGGAGCTGAACTCGTGCGCAATCCAGATGTTGCGAAGATTTCATTCACAGGCTCTGTTGGCGTTGGCGAGGGCATTATGCGCGATGGCGCCGCGACGATGAAGCGCGTAACGCTCGAACTCGGCGGCAAATCTCCAACCATCCTGCTAGATGATGCGAATCTCGAGTAAGCGATTCCGGCGGCTCTCATCCTGGCTTTTATGAACAGCGGACAAGCTTGCGCTGCGGGGACTCGGCTTCTCGTGCCGAAAAACAAGCTCGAAGAAGTGAAGCGGGCCATACAAACTGCGATGCGCGGCTATACAGTTGGCGATCCGGCTGATCCCAAGACCGCCGTTGGACCGCTGGTGTCGCAGAAACAGTACGAACGCGTGCAGTCTTATATCCGCAAAGGCATCGAAGAAGGCGCGGAGGTTCTCGCGGGTGGCGAAGGTCATCCGCAAGGTCTTGAAGCGGGTTATTTCGTTAAGCCCACTGTATTTGTAAACGTGAAAAACGATATGGCCATTGCCCAGGAAGAGATCTTCGGTCCCGTCCTATGCGTCATCGCTTATGACTCCGAGGATGAGGCGATCCGGATCGCAAACGACTCTAAATATGGTCTGCACGCTGCCGTTCTCGGGACCGACCTCCAGCGCGCGCGTCGTGTAGCTTCACAAATACGATCCGGACGGGTGGTGATCAACGGAATGACGGACGATCCCGACGCGCCTTGGGGAGGATTCAAATACTCCGGCGTCGGGCGCGAATACGGCCGATACGGGATCGAAGCGTTTCTCGAAACCCGAGCCATCATTGAGTCCTAAGGAGACGAGCCAATGAGCAAGCACGTAGCTATCCCGCCCGAAGAAGCCGCGGATCGCCTTGCAATTCGCGAGCTCGTCGAGGCCTACGCGCACTGCGCCGACCGTCGCGATGCGAAAGGTCAGATGGCTCTCTTTACCGACGACACACACTTTGTCGTGTTCATGAATGCAAAGGATCCGAAGCCCTCCCAGGAACTGCATTCACGCGAGCCGCGACCATGCACTTCCTTGGACAGACCACAATCCTTACGTTGACCCGCAACCGAGGCACAGCGGAAACTTATTGCATGCCCCATCACCTCACGATCAACGGCGAAAAGCGACGTTTGATGATCGCCGCTCTCCGCTATATGGACGCGTTCGTGAAGATGGATGGCGCGTGGCTGTTCGCTGAGCGCCGTCTCTACGTCGACTGGATTGAAGAGCGCGCACTGTGATGAACGTTCCGGCGGCGGGCCAAAAGCCGGTAGTAATCGTGGGCGCGACAGGAATGGTCGGCGGATACGCCCTTCGCTACGCGCTCGAGAACCCCGCCGTCGGGAGTGTGACGTCTATCGGGCGCAAGAAGACCGGCATCTCGCATCCCAAGCTCAACGAGGTTCTGCAACCCGACTTCACGGACTGCTCCGCACTTGCGGAAACGCTTTCAGGTCAGGACGCAGCGATCTTTTGCCTGGGCACGTACACGGGTTCGGTTTCGGACGCGGAGCTTCGCACGATAACCGTGGACTATACAATCGAGTTTGCGCGAGTTCTCCGCGGCAGCAGCCCTGACGCGGCGTTCTCATTCTTGAGCGGGAATGGCGCAGACCCGACGGGACGAAGTCGGATGTCCTTCGCACGCTACAAGGGAGAGGCCGAGAACGCGCTACTCGCGGCGGGATTCCCCCACGTTTACATCTTCCGGCCCGCGTACATCTATCCCGTAGAGCCGCGCAAGGAACCGAATTTCAGCTACCGCTTGATGCGTGTGGTTTACCCCGTATTTCGCGCGCTCACCCCAAACCTGGTGATTCGCGCCGACGATTTAGCCCGCGCGATGGTGAGTGTCGTCGTAACCGAATTGCAGCGCGGCCCTGTTTTCGAGAATCGTGACATCCGCGCGATGGTCGGGTGATTCCGCTTTATCTATTCTTCGGTTCCGACAAATTCGTCGGCGACCATTTGTTCAGCGCCTCCACTAGTCCTTTCGCCGCGTCAGGAACGGGGTCGGCGCTGTGCAACACCACGTCTTGCGCGTTCACTTTCTTGCCGTAAACTTTTGTGTTGGCCGGGCCGTCCGCTCGCAATGTCGAACCCGTCAACGCAACGCCGGCGAAAAGACCTTTCGCGCGCGCGAAAGTTAGCAGCGTGCTGTGCAGCATTGCGTCGGACTCAGCGGCAACATCGCGTCCCACGGTACCTGCGGTTGCGGACGCATCTCCACCAATTTTTGCTTTGCTCATCAGCACCGACTTCGCCCCGCCTGGATTCATCACGAAAATAAGTATGTCCATCACTTCGCCGCCGCCCGCCGCCAGCGGACTCCAATTCATACCTTCCAGTGCCACCATCGTCGGCGCGCCCCACGGCCCATCGAAGTGCTCACCCGTGCGGCAGGACATCGCTCCCCGCCCACAAGATGCGC
>DATBYF010000146.1:0-26893 GCA_036513895.1 Candidatus Acidiferrales bacterium
ATAATTATTTTCTGCATCCGTGGCGATGGCGATGATGCCGGCGATATGCATCCCGGTTTCAATCCGCAGGATTGGTTCGCGCGACGAGTCGTTCGTGTCAGCCGCAGCGGCGCGCCGTTCGGCAGCGCAGCACAAGATCGCGCACATCAGCGCGGCAATTCCGAGCGCGAAGTACCATCCGCGTGCGTTACGCCTTCGCTTCATTGCCCGGCTTTATACCACATTGCGGATTGCCTGGCGCCAGCCAGCAGTTTTCCGGTGACTCTTACGCCCTGATTCGGCCCGCCGCGATTGCCTTCCCTTGACACTCGTACATAATCGTCTTGCTTAAGGGTCATCTCGTTAATGGCGCATCCGCCGATGCCTATTGCAGTCGCTGGATGGTCGGCAAGTTCCCGCAGTCTTTACTTCTCGTGCACGCGCTTTGATATCGGCGCGACGAGTGACCCACAACTGAGCAGATAGCGCCAGAAATCGTCGCAAAGTTGCGGGAACATGACCGGCCAAAAAATACCGAACGGCCAAGCGCCACCAAACGGCCAAACACCAACGCCCGATTTTCGTGCCCTCTTCGAGTCCGCGCCGGGGTGCTATCTGGTCCTAAATCCCAGCCTCCAAATCGTCGGAGTCAGCGACGCGTATCTCCGCGCAACATTGACCGAGCGCGAAGCGATCGTCGGCCGCGGACTCTTCGACGTATTTCCCGACAATCCCGACGATCCTGACGCCGACGGAGTCAGCAATCTTCGCTCGTCGCTCGCTCGCGTGCTGCAGCGTAAGGTTCCGGACACGATGGCGGTGCAGAAGTACGACATTCGCAAGCCCGAGAGTGAAGGCGGCGCATTTGAGGAGCGGCACTGGAAGCCGGTTAATTCGCCGGTGCTCGGGCGCAACAACGAAGTCATCTATATCATCCACAGCGTCGAAGATGTGACCGAGGTGGTTCGCCTCAAGCGCCTGGGAATCGAGCACGAAAAACTTTCCGAAGCGCTTCGCGGCGACGAAAGATTTCGCAAAGCGTTCAACGCCAATCCTGAGCCGATCACCATCGCCACGATTTCCGAAGGCCGCTACGTTGATGTCAACGAAAGCTACCTTCGCGTCACCGGATACCGGCGCGAAGAAGTGATTGGCTGCACATCACTCGAATTGGGCTTCTGGAAGCGGCCGGAAGATCGCTTTGAATTGATCGCCGAACTTCGCGCGCACGGCGCGGTTCGCGATCGTGAAATTAATTTCCGGACAAAGTCGGGCGAAGAACGCACGTGTCTCGATTCAGCGGAAATTATTGAGACTGCCGGCCAGGAATGCGTGATCACCATTTTCAAAGACATCACCGAAAAAAAGATTATGGAGAAACAGCTTCGCCAGGCGCAAAAGATGGAAGCCATCGGCCAACTTTCCGGCGGCATCGCCCACGATTTTAATAATTTGCTTGGCGTGATCATCGGGTACGGCGAAGCGCTCGAAGAAGAATTGCCTCGCGAAAGCCCGGGGCACAGAAAGTGCGAGCAAATCGTGAAGGCCGGCCAGCGCGCTGCGTCTCTGACGCGGCAACTCTTGGCTTTCAGCCGCCAGCAAGTGCTCGAGCCCAAGGTGCTCGATCTGAATGCTGTTGTGCTCGATCTTGAAAAAATGTTGCGCCGCTTGATCGGCGAAGACATCGATTTCAAGACCGAACTTGCTTCGCCGCTCGGCCGCATCAAGGCCGATCAATCTCAAATCGAGCAGGTGATTATGAATTTGGTGGTGAACGCGCGCGATGCCATGCCGCGCGGCGGCCGCCTTACCATCGAGACTTCCGATACCGATCTTGATGAAGATTATTGCCGCTTGCATCCGCAGCAGAAGCCGGGCCCGCAGGTTTTGCTTGCCGTCTCCGATACGGGAGTTGGCATGGACGCCGAAACGCAGGCGCGCATCTTCGATCCGTTCTTCACCACGAAAGAACTTGGCAAAGGGACGGGGCTCGGGCTTTCGACTGTCTACGGCGTGGTGAGCCAGAGCGGCGGAAGCATTTGGGTTTATAGCGAGCCGGGGCACGGCACAACTTTCAAAATTTATCTGCCGCGCGTCGCGGGCTCGCTCGAGAAAGAATCGCACGGCCCGGATTTCGCGCAATCTTTGCGCGGCACGGAAACGATTCTGCTGGTCGAGGACGAAGACGCGCTCCGCGAACTGACGCGCAGCGTGCTGGCCGAGCACGGCTACACGGTTCTCGATGCCGACGGGCCAGTCGCGGCGCTCGAGCTGGCGCGGCTGCATCTCCATTCCATTCAACTGATATTGACCGACGTGGTGATGCCGGGAATGGACGGCCGCGAGCTGGTCGCAAAACTGATGCCGATGCGCCCCGGCCTGCGCGTCGTCTACATGTCGGGCTACACCGGCTCGACGCATCGCGAGCTACTCGATCCCGGGGCCGTCCTGCTCCCCAAGCCGCTCAGCCGAATGGTGCTGCTGCGCAAAGTCCGCGAAGCCCTCGCCACCCCGCCGAAGTCAGCGTGAAGTAACCTCATCTAGCGCCGCGATTGAGCCTGGCAGGCCTTTTTAAAAAAAATCAAAACGACGATATCGTGGAATGCTGATATCGTGATCGCTGGGCTCGAGCACTTAGACCACACCTAGCATCAGTAATCGAAGCGTGTTCTCAGTTCCGGGTATCGCAAGCAGCTGAAAGCCCAAGTCGGCTACGTGATAAAGTTTTGACTCGCCGGGCAAATTGAGTACCGCTTTAGATTCATTGAAAACGTCAGCCCCATCCCGTATCATTGCAACGATGCAGTCTGCAGCCGTCCGTGCTAAGAAATCCGCCCAATCAAAAGCGACTCTGACCTTGCGATGCGGGGATGCCCGCGAACTAGATTGGATTGCCGACGAATCCGTGCATCTAGTCCTCACTTCGCCGCCGTATTGGACCCTAAAAGAATATCCCGCCCATGACAGCCAGCTGGGGTTGGTCGCTGACTATGAAGGTTTCCACGACGAACTAGACAAGGTCTGGCGACATTGTTACCGGGTGCTCGTACCTGGCGGACGACTCGTCTGTGTCGTCGGCGATGTTTGTCTATCGCGACGCAGGTATGGCCGGCACATGGTAATGCCCCTCCATGCGGACATTGTCGTTCGCTGCAGGCAAATTGGATTCGACAACCTCAGCCCAATCTTCTGGTACAAAATTTCGAACGCTGCCTACGAAGTGCAAAACGGTTCGGCCGGCTTCTTGGGCAAGCCGTACGAGCCGAACGCGATCATCAAGAATGATATGGAGTTCATCTTGATGCTGCGAAAGTCTGGAGGTTACCGGCAGCCGACTGAGCCGCAGCGGGACGCCTCCAGGCTCACAAAGGAAGAGCATCACGATTGGTTCCAGCAGGTCTGGACCATCCCAGGCGAGTCAACGCGCGCGCATCCAGCTCCCTATCCGGAAGAACTCGCGTATCGGCTGGTGCGGATGTTCTCTTTTGTTGGGGACACCGTGCTCGACCCCTTCATGGGGCTAGGCACGACTCTATTAGCGGCAGCGAAATGTGAGAGAAACGCAATCGGCATTGAGATTGACGCATCCTACTTCGCCAAAGCTAAAGCTCGGCTCGAATCGCAGCCCGGGAATCTCTTCCCGCTTCCGCGCGCAGTGTCGGCGCATCGCTGATTATACGAACCTTGAACCATATTCCCTGCTAATTCGCGCCAGCACCGCTCCCTAATCGAGCCTTGATCCCTCGTAATCGACCCATTCGAACGGAAAAGGCACCTCGTTCGTAGCTCGGTATCGTAGAACGAGGAATTCATCAAAATCGGGCGCGGCTAGCGCACGTAGCCGACGCTCTGCCTCTGCTGTTTCTTGCACCGGATGCGGAGCGCCGCCCTTGCCAGTCGTAGGATAACGGCGGTCTCCTTCGAAGCTCACGTATCGTTGTGCATGGTTTATGCCGACGATTCCGACGCAGATTGGATTCCCGCTCCCTACCTGAAATTGTGCGACTTGGTTGCGAAGATCATTAATCACGCGGTCGATTTGTTTGATCATCGCCTTAGCGAGTATCTTCACTTCCGTGCCAATCTCAACCGTCGCGATTTGGCCGCGCCCCACTAAGAAACCTTCGTCGAAAAGTGCCTTCTCTCCAGGAATAATCTCACCAAAGGTGCCGTCGCCACGCCGCGCGTCAATGCCTCGACGACGATTCGCGACGTTCACCACTCGTTCTCCGCTTTTTACACCCGCGATTAGCTTTGGCGCCCGGCCTATCTGGACCAGATCTTCATACAAATGCACCGCTATGAAATCTCCTTGATTTGACTTTCGGTGTAGATAGGCCTGCCCCTCGAAAAGCCGCCGAAATGCAGCCATCAAGCGATATTCCGTGGATCGAGAGGGATCGACCAAGGCGCCGAAATTCTACACCCAGATGCATTCCAACAGCGGGCAATGTGTTCGTGGCAGCGAGTCACGCGTTCCATCTGCTGCCTGCCACGCCATACGAAAAGCTCTGACTCCAAATCCACAACTTTCTCATTTGACGAGCCACCAACAATTTGGTAAAATGATGTGATATGATAACGAACGAATCTATATATGGAACAGTAACTAAAGCCGCCGCCACTGTGTTCCCTGGCACATCGCGTCCAAAACGGGAACTCTCTCAAACGCGATCACCTTTGCCTTACGCAGCGCCGGACCCGGTTTCGCCCTGCACTCCACCGCTTACACCGCCGGTTCTAATCGAGACTGGAAATTATTAGAAACGCTCGCAACTCAAACAAAACAAAAAAAGGAGGGTAGTTCTAATCGAGACAAAATTGAAGGGTCTTTCACACACTATAACACGCGAAATCCTGGGACTCACCAGGGTCAGGGCGGGCGACTCCGAGACACTGGAACTCATTTTTCTACTCGATACACAAATTTATTCGGAAGTATGTACTTTACGCAACCGCTCCCGTCGGCCCGATCTGAATTTCTCAATTTGATACAATCTATCCTAGACTAATCGGAAATCTAAAATGCCCAAATTGGTGACGATCGCTTGGCCATGCAAAACCGAAAACTGCGCTGGCGCATTTACATTCGGCACCAGAATGATTGGCGATGAACAAACAAAAGATTTAGCTACATGGGCCGAAGATGTAGAACCCGTAACACTAGCTTGTCCTATATGTGGGTTAAAGGCGGTATATTCGCGTGGTGACCTTCGAGAGTTTCCAACAAAGCGTTCTCCCGACCCGGAACAACAAAAACGCGACGATTCTCAAGACCCTCCGGGGTTTTGAAAAATCTAAACTCTCTCGGCAGACCGTCTGTACGCGGCGGTTCTAGCCACTCTCCTAAATTTTCCCACCGTAAATTTTCCATTGACCTATTCCTTCCGTTAGCGGAGCACAGTCCCTAAATTGAAACACCTGTACCTTTGTCCAACTTCCCGCCGCTCATAAACTCAGTAAAAATAGAGTGTATAGAGGTAGAAATAATGAAACGAACACTCATATTTACAACTGCCATCCTATCGCTTGTAACCATCACAAACGCACAGCAAGCAACCGAGCAACAGAAAAAAGATTTCATCGCCGCGTGTCTTGCTGGGGCAATCAAAACAGGCTGTCCGACGCAAAACGCTCAGACATCAGATATAACCGAACCCGCTGTTTCTCTGCAAGAAATACAAGCGAGAAACGCGGAAGCACGAGCGCAAGCAGACAGAGATGCGGCTAAAGCGCGTGCCGCTCTGCAATCTCCGCCACCGCTAATACCCGCTGTCCATAACAACTTGTCTACACCTTCACAACCCGCACCTGAGATCGCGGTTACTCCCGTACAACCCATTACAAATACAAATTACGCCGAACAGCAAAAACAAGCATTCCAATCAGGTCAACAAATGGGTGTCGGGGTTGGAGCCGCAATAGCTAACGTTATATCGGCATCGCGTACTCGCAAACAAAACCGCGAGAAGTTAAAAGCAGAACGCGATGAAACAAAAGCAGCAAATCGTCTTGAGGCTCGCCTCAAACAGATGGACATTGAGCGCGAAGAAGCAGCACGAGATAAGGATTACTGCACAAAACACCCAGATAGTTACATCTGCAAGAGATAGTTACTTCGGCCAACCGTTCGCTGGCCTCTTCACTTCGAGAGACTTCTTAACCGCGTCCTGCCAGTTATCGTTGATTTTCAAAACTTCTGGCTTTGGGCCGGGAGTCTTTTTCTGATTCTTTTTTATTCGGCGCATTTAATTCCTAATCGAACTTTCAAATTGCGATTCTCCATCACTCCTGCAATCTGCTTTATTGAGCCGATAAACCCCAAGAAAATATTGGTCTCTTGAGTGCCTTTCTGAAATCCTGACGGGGTATTGCAAAACGTGCAGCCCGTATTAGCAAAAGACGCCGCCTGATTAGGGTCGAGTTTTTCTATTGGTACCACAATCGCAGCATGGCAGTTCCCGCACTCGTATTCTACCGAAATAAAATCACTCGGCTCTATCAAACATTTCTTCTCAAAAGTCATGACGCCTTTTCCTTCGGCCCTTTGTACATCAGCCGCTTTCCCTCAGTTACGCGAATCAATGCCGCCGTGCGCTCGCCATCATTCAACTTGCGGTTGTTCCAGATGAAATCGAATTGCCAGATGTAGCGATGGAGATATTTCTTGCTGACGTTGTGATAGACGCCCATAATTCCGCGCTTCATCAAAGCGAAAGAACTCTCGGCGGTATTGGTGTGAACGTCGCCACGAGCGTATTCCTTCGTGCTATGGCAGACGTGATCGTGACCGCCTTCGAAGGTGCAACCGATACCTCTATAAACGGGAAGTTCATCCGTCATGATGCGAGACTTTTTATCTACGTCTTGACGGAGGGCTTCCATCAACGTATCTCCGGTTACATCGGCAATTACTCGCCGTCGAATTCTTCCCCCACGTTCAACTGCCGCGAATACAGGCGTCTTTTTTGAACCACGTCCGCGTAGGTTGTTTCCTTTGTTGCGCGGCTTGCCGCCGATATACACTTCGTCAAGTTCGACAATTCCCTTTAGCTTAGGAGCATTCGGAACGGGAGCCATCGCAAAACGAATTCGAGACATTAGGAACAAAGCTGATTTGTAACTAATCTGACAGTGCCGCATGATCTCCAATGCCGCGACACCCTTCTTAGAAGTAGACGCACGCCAGAACGCATAGCACCAATGCCGAAGTTCAATCCGGGACTCTTCGTAAACCGTACCGATGCGAACGGTGTATTGCTTCTTACAATCCTTACAACGCCACAGGAAGCGTTGATTCCGCTGGCCCGTCTTGGAATCGACCATCTTGTAAACGGCAACAGAGCCGCAATGGATGCAAGCGGGAGTCTTACCCCACCGCTGACTCTCTATGAATTCGACGGCGGCCAATTCGTTCGAGCAAGCCAGTGGGATTTTCTCGATAACATCTGATTTGCTGAGGTGGTTGTGTTTTCGTTTCTTATTCATGAACTAATTTTATACCTAACGCAAGATTGCGTCAAGTACAAAATTAGGTACTAGTCTAAATTGAATCGGAAGTACTAATCAAAGAGAGAAATCACGATTTCACCTTACTCGTTAGAAATTTTATGTAAACTCCGCCGACTTGCGACAAAGTGATGATAGTGATCAAAAATTGGCACAGACAATAGGCTAATAATCCGGCGGCGAGTGAAACCAACCAAACTCGGGTAATTGAACTATCGGGCGGCAACAGGGGAGAAGCGCCATCCGAAAAAAGGGCGATAGCAAACATAGTTACCACAGCGCACCAATGGGCTATCGCGGTCCAAGAAAAAACGAATAACAACGCTGAATATGCGTTTCCGCCCCCTACAGTGGTTTCGGATAGTTTCGCGGCGAATGTCTCATTTGGCAGGGTTAGAGAAATCGTCAGGCCCGCAATGCAAAAACCGAGAGCAATAGCCGCATAGGCGGCCACTCCCGTGACGATATCGCTTACTCTAGGAGATGCCGAAAAAAGGTGTGTCCCGTATTTCGCAAAAAGATAGACTACCAGTGCAGAAATTGCAGATTCCCACGTTACGAGAACCTTTTTCCACCGGGGGACAACCTCTTGTTTCAGATATTGTGCTAAAGGCTTAAACATATCTATTCACGTTCTACTTCATTTGCGTCATTCAAAATCTTGGACAGTTTTGTACGAACTTGGCCGTCGTTTGGCGATCCGGTGTTTTCGTCTACAGGTAACGGAACATCTGAATGTTGAATATGCCGATTTAAATCTAACGTAATAAATCCCGAAGTCTCATCTAAGGAACCAATTATTCTGATTTTTTGAAATAAGCCTCTTGCCTCCGACTTGATAAATCCAACAATCCCGTCGTTCTTAGACAAGCTCTTAGACCGTTTAGAACGGGCGGTAACATCTAAAGTCCTAGCATTAGATTCGGCTGCAACCTCAGACAATTTATTGGCTTCATCTGTCCAGTCGACGTTAGGTCTGACAAGCGTTATGGTCGCGGATTTAATGCGTTCGAATTCGCTTAACCTTTCTAAAAACTCCTCGTCTCTTACAGGAACAAAACTCAGTTCCAATTCTTTAAATCGCGAATTCGGTTGAGTACGTAAATACCGTTCAATTAAACCCGACAATGAGTTAGGCCCTAGATTACCTTTCTTGATCTGTATCGCGAGCAGTCTTTTGCTTGCGTCGATCATTGCGTAAGTTTTCCGGGCGGCAAATCTACCTGGTTCGGTTCGTGCCCTCAACTCCTTCGTGGATTTCAAATCGAAGAAGAGCGTGCTTTGCTCTGAAAACCCGGTATAAATCGTCAAAAATAATTGCGTATTATTTCGAACCAACCTTGCTGTGCCTACAGCCGTATGATGATCGCCAACCTTGTAATCATATCCTCGAATATTTTGTAGATCATTTATGAGATCGATGTAATTGACGGGAACATCCTTCACGTGTCCATGAACGATATATAATTCAAATCGAAATGATTTCGTCGGCATGGGCAGAATATAGCACTATGAGTGAGCACCCGCCAAATCATCGCGAATCTACTGTGCTGACAATAACCTACTTGTAGCTACGCGGGCTGTCGAAGCCCGCTCAACACCATCGTTCCGCATTTAAGCGCGTGTTAAATGTAAAAAAGGAGAAACATCAAATGACAGATCAAAACGCCGCAGAAATTCTCAGAATAATGGTCGGAATGCGAAAAGATATCGGCGAACTATTAATCGAGAACGTATCTCTCCACTCGGCCCTTACCGGGGCGTTTCCTCAATCTTCGTTTGCGTATCTTTATTCTGAATGTTTGGCCTCAGAAAAAGTTCTGCAACTAAAGCGCGAAATCGAGCGGCAGATTGGTGTACTTCTTGAAAAAGCGGATCGGTTGAGCAAAGCCTAGATTCTAAGTCGTCCATCGTGTACCCTTCTTTTGGTTCTTCTATATTATTGATTCTACAGGGGAAGCGAATGAGTTGCGTTAAGTACATACTTCCGAATTTATTAGAAACGCCCGCAACTGAAACAAAACAAACAATGGAGGTCATTTCTACTGGCTTTGCACACTAAACCCCGTCTGCACAATAATTCTCTAACCTGCACAAATACCATACTTTCGCTCGATCTTCGCTCGGCCAAGCTCTAATTTCGAGACAATATGGGGTTCGGATTCATTTCTTTTACCATAGTTTACCATTGACCCTTCAACTGCGGATATGGTAGCGTGCTGAAATAGGGAGTCCCATATGAGCCTACGAAACGAGATATTAAAACGAATTGAGAGAAAAGAAGCTGAAGTCCGCGAGCACGAATACGCTATTCGAGAAGGAAAGGCGTATCTGCAAGGTCTCCAAGAGACCCTGAAACTTATCCCGAAAGACGATACTTTTGGAACCCAAGAAGTCACTCTGCGGCACGGAAGCAATATCGCAAAAGCCCATGAAGCACTGAAGGCCGCTGGGAAACCGCTGCATATCACCGAAATTTTGAAAGCTATTGGACAACCGATAGATAAAAAACATCGCCTCGCACTAGGCGGCAGCATTGCGGCATACGCACGTAAAGACGCGATCTTTACGAAGACTGCGCCGAACACTTTCGGATTGATCGAGTTCGCATGGAAAGTCGATTTGTCGATACTAGACCTGCCGATTGCGACGGAGGAGCAAACGAAATAGAGGTTAAAAAGCATTGAGGGGAAGCTGGACGCGAATCCGAGGCTTCCCCTCAACGATGGTGATGGTCGTTTATGACTCCTAAGACCCCCGACCTGTACTCGGGAGAATCCGGAGAGAACCGGACCATCACCCCTTAGCGGAGGGTTACCCCTAATAGGTAAGGGCGTGGACTTAAAATCCACCGTGTCGGGTAGGCACTTGCGGGTTCGAGTCCCGCGCCCTCCGCCAAATTCTTTGAAGCCGAACTTATAACGCCTTTTGCTTATATTTTCTAGGTTTATTCCAATACGGCGATTTACATTTAGGGCAAACCCTCGGCTCGCCCACAGTGGTATGTCGAGGTACCCATTCATGAGTACAGCGAGTACATTTATACCCTTTTTGTTTGATCGTAACCAATGCCATAATGTTGGTAATATACCACGAAAGGAGATACTGTCAAGGAAACACCTAAAATAATGCTTGACCAATATACACCTCGCTAGTAATATATTTAGTAGGGAAGCGAGGATATCATGGACCTGAGAGAACAGCGCGGAATGGAATTGGCAGCAACCAGAATCATTCGCAAAAAGAAGGGCGTTTGGTTCGTGCCATCGCAATCCGGCGGCGACAAATACCAAGTCAATATCGGGCGAGAGATATCCACGTGCACCTGCCTTGATCATGAAACTCGAAAGGTCAAGTGCAAGCATATTTATGCCGCGACATTCGTCATGCTGCGCGAACAAAATTCCGATGGGAGTGTCACGGTCACTAAAACTCTGACTGTCACGGAAGAAAAGCACACTTACCCACAAAACTGGTCTGCCTATAACGAAGCTCAAACCCATGAACAAGACAAATTCCAAGTCTTGCTCGCCGATCTGTGCGCTGGCCTTACGACTACTCAACCTAAGACTGGACGCCCGCGACTGCCCCTTTCCGATGCCGTTTTCAATATCGTGTTCAAAGTCTATTCCACCGTTTCGCAGCGTCGTTTCATGAGCGACTTGAGAGAAGCACATGAGCGTGGATACATTTCCAAAGTTCCGCATTTCAACAGCATCTCCAATTACCTTGAGAATCCCGAACTGACCGCCATTCTCCGAACTTTGATTACGCAAAGCAGTCTGCCCCTGAAATCGGTTGAGACAGACTTCGCCGCTGATTCTTCCGGATTCACGACTAGCCGTTTTACGCGCTGGTTTGATGTCAAGTACGGCGTCGTTAAACAAAAGCAAGATTGGGTTAAGTGCCATCTCATGTGCGGAGTCAAAACTAATATCGTGACCGCTGTTGAAATTCACGGACAGTGGGCGAGCGATATCAAGTTGTTGCCGGATTTGGTCAACGCTACCGCTGAAAATTTTCAAATCTCCGAAGTCTCGGCTGATAAGGGATATGCTTCGCGGAAAAATGTTAACGCGATTGTTGAGAAGGGCGCTACACCGTTTATTTCGTTTCCGTCCCATCATCAAGGATACGGCGGCGGCGCTTGGACAAAAATGTTCCATTACTTTCAGTTCCGCCGTGACGAATTCTTGCAGCACTACCACAAACGATCTAATGTCGAATCCACCTTTAGCATGATGAAGCGCAAGTTCGGCGACAATCTGCGGAGTAAGACAGACGTTGCGATGGTCAACGAAACGCTTTGCAAAATCCTCGCTCATAATCTTGTCGTACTCATTCACGAAACCCACGAACTGGGAATTGACCCCGTGTTCTGGACTGCCGCGTGAAATACCCTCCGAATGACCTATTACGATTTCTCATCTCCCAGATGTTTCGTCAGAAGATTCCAACACCCAAACTGTGTTTTTTGACCTTCGGGTACAGCGACGCCCGACATCACTTGTATATTGTGGTTAGAATCGATAATTGCTACAGGCACAGAAAATTTATGACTCGGTTTCCATCCCGGATGGACTAGTGGCGGCCCTTGTGACGGAAGTTTTGTAGCAAGAGTCGTGCCGATGAATTCTGGGTCTGTGCACGTAAATATGATTGGACTTGAATTCGGATGTTTCTTTACCCAATCAGGGCCGTGTTCAACCGTGATCTTAGTACGCAATACTCCATCAACACGCGTAACTTCCCAATTTTCGGCGAATACACCATCCCGACATACAATTGAAACACTGTAATGCTGACGATTCGGGTCTATCGGGGACCATTGAAAGCTTTCAACTGGACTTGCTGGTCCGGCTTCTGCAAAATGGAAACTCTTTTGCGATTCTCCGCCTGCAATGCCGACCGGGGGAAAGGGCCACTTAGGATTAGCTACCAGCCATTCGTGCTCGATATTCTTACGATCTTTATCATAAAAATGAACATCGCAGTTATATGCAGGATTCGGGCCATAGTGTCGGAGCATCATTATCCATATCGGCGAATTGTTATCTCCGAGCGGCGCGCCAAAAACAAATAGGAAGCTAGGGGTTGACGAGACGCTCTCAATAGATTTCTCTTCAATACGCTGACTCGTGGATTTCTCCCGTTTAGCAGTTAATCGAAAAGCCCCGATCAAACCGACGCTGGCAAGATCGCACACTAAAAAAGCGATAATGAGGCGTGTGTAGAGTGGCTGCGTCGAAAATACTGACCATGCAATTACTTTCCCGCAAATCCACGCTGCGGATGCTACGAAACACCAACGTGCTGCCGTATACTCCTTAAACTCATCGGCTAACAAAGTGAGCCCCACGCCAATGAGAATCGGCACACCAAAACCCACCAACCACTCATTAAAAAGGAAATCCAGCATAGTGAAGATATTATGAAGTTTACTTTATCGCAGCAAGACGATTTAAAATTGCCGCTTTTCCTGCACAAAAACCCCTCAACCTGCCCAAAAACTCGGCTCGTGGGCACGGTTCCTGTGCAAAGCCATTTCTACTCGATACAAAATTGCAAGGTCCTTCACAACCCAATTACGCCTGGTTTCGTAAGGCTCGGTGGACGAAGAAAGGCGCGGGCAGGATGCCCACGCCTCGAATTACAGGCAGAGAATCCGCGCGTAAAACCTTTAGTACCTGTCACTTTTTGAGACAAAACTTTGCGCGCACGGTCCTGGAACCTCGCAACTTTTGGGGTGGATTCGTGTTCGAATTGTAGAGGGGAACGGCCACCTAGAAGGCCGCCCTTGTTCTTCGAATACGAAATCATAGGAGCGGACCATGCGTATTGATCGGTGTGTTCGGGCTTTCTTCGCAATATTACCTTTGGTGTTGTTGGCTAGTTGCGGCGGCGGAGCGGGATCTTCGTCGTCAACTGGCAGCGGGAGCGGGGCGCAGACTGCGTCGGTTTATACCGTGGCTACCGATGCGCCGTTGCCCAGCGTGATTTCCTGCCAGATTACGGTGACGGGCGTGACTGTGCACAACAGCGTCACGAACACTGACGTGAGCGTTTTTTCTGGCTCGCAGGTGATTGATTTTGCGCAGTTGAGCGGCTTGCATCAATTGATGGATCTCAACGCGGTGCCGACGGGAACTTATACTTCGGCGACGGTGACGATTTCGAATCCGGTGATTGGATATATCAATGTTCCGGGGGGCGGCGGGGAACCGACGATTCAGACTGTGAACGGGACGCTGGGCATGGGCTCGGTGATGGTTACGTTCGCCAATCCGTTCGTGCTGAACGCAGCGGACTTGGTCGGACTACGAATGGAATTTGATTTGCGGCAATCGCTGGCGACAGATAGCAACGGCAATATCACCGGCGCGGTAAATCCTGTATTCGAGATGGCGCTGCGCGATGCAACCGACTCGGCAGTGACGATTGACGATTTCCTTACGGGATATATTGGCGCATCCGGCAACGGCAATTTTGTCGTGCAGGGGCCGCACGGGCGGCAGTGGACGGTTGAGACGAACGACAACACGATGTTCGACGATTCGGATGTTTCGATGAGTTCGTACACGACGAACACGATTCTGGGGATTACGGGCACGCTTGATCCAGTGTCGAAGGATATCGTGGCGAGCGAGATTCAGGTGGTGTCGAACAGCGGCTTCTACTTCGGCGGGCTGCTTACGTTCGTCAATCCCGCGACGGGGCCGGCGACATCGGCTGACGTGTATGTGCGCGACGAGCTGCCTTCGGTGAATGGCATTTCGCCGGGCGACATCACGACGCTGGGGTTGAACGGTAGCGAAGTTTACAGAATCGGGCATATCAATCTGCCGTTGACGACGCTGCTCTTCAATAATTCGGCGCTGGCGGCGGGGCAGCGAGTGGGAGTTGGCGGCACGCTCGATACTTCGAGTGGGACGCCGCAACTGACGGTGAAGCGCGTGGTGCTGCGGCGTCAGGGACAGGCGGGCACGTTGGCCGGGAACGTCGTGGTGAATAACGGGAACAACGGCAGCTTCCAATTGACTGACAATTGGACGGCTGGCGTGCTGTTGCCGGCGCCGTTGACGGTGCTGACGACGAATGAAACGAACTTCATTAATCTGAGCGGGCTCTCGGCACTGCAGGGAGCAGCGACGACTACGCGACTGCGCGTGGTTGGATTCGTCATCGTTGATCCGGCGATGAGTCCAGCGGCGCCGGTGCTGGTGGCGCGGTCGGTGGAGCAATTGCCGGCGGATTAGTGGAGCGGAGTTAATAACTCGCGGCAAGTGGATGCCGCTGTCCCGCGAAGAGTGATTCGCGGGGCAGCGGCTTTTTCAGGTTAAAACCAATAACAAAAATCATGAGTGATTACGTTTATTTGCTCTATCACATTCGGAACGAAGGCGAACTTCTTCTCGTGGGAGCCTATCGATCAGAGAAAGACGCAAAAGCTGCCATCGAGCGGCTGAAGGATAAGCCTGGCTTCGCACAGCATCCAAGTGGTTTCGAATATCATGCGTACGAATTAGGCGTGGATATTTGGAGCGAGGGATTCACGGATGATGAGTCAGACACGCCAACCGAATCTCAGAAGAAGCCAAACTGACCTTCAGCCTGCGATTTGAGGATTCAGGCCACTGCAGGCGCAGCCCTTCGAAGGCTCAGGGTAAACAAGCGGCGCCCCTACTAACGACAAATTATTCGCGGCGGGTCGCGATGATTTTGTGGCCGTCAACTTTGATTTCGATGGCGATGGGAGGGCGCAGCGCTGTGCCGTGGACGACGGCGCCGCGAACGACTGTGTTGTCGCTGGTAGGCCCGTACTTCAGGAGATCGAAGACGCTGTAATCGCAGGGATCGCCGATGACCGGATGGTCGCTCTTAAAATTGTAGGTGCTTTCGAGGCGCTCGAGATCGGTGACGTACTCGAGGTGGCATCCGCCGAAGGGCTCGCGCAGGGAGAAGCCCCAGTAGCCGCCGCGCGGGAGATGAACGACGAGCGCGGGGACGGTGAGAGTGGTGTCAGGGTCAACGAAATCGAAGCGCTTCGAGGACCAGGGCTTGGCGAGTTCGTCGGTGGTGGCGATTTCGCCGGGCGCAACGGGGATGGCTGCGGCGACTGGCGGCGCGGCGGAATTGGTGGCGTCGGATGGGGCAGACGCGGCCATTGGGGGCTTGCCGGGATGGCGCGAATATATCCAAACGGTAATGCCGATTAGGAAAGCTAATGTTCCGACGAAGCCGAGAATGGCGTGCGGCTGAAGCAGGGTGGCTAGCACTCCGCTTGGGCGCCCGGACGATTGGGACGCGCGATTTGGTACGCCGGGAATATGCGGCTGCGCCGGCTTAAACGGGTCGAGCTTTGGGCTCTGCTCTGTCATGGATGCTCCGGATGCAGAACTCAAGCTTGGGGAAGGAAAACGAAAAATTCAAGATGACGAGTCGGGTGGGGGGTTACGCTTTCGCATGCGAATTTCGGTGCCGCCGCGATCGAAGGAAACTTCGTCCATTAGCTGATTGATGAGGTAGATTCCGCGGCCGTGGTCGGCGAAGATGTTCTGGCCCATGAGGGGATCTTTCACTTCGGTGGGCTTGAAGCCGGGGCCTTCGTCGCGGACGATGATTAGCAGGCCGTGATCTTTGTCGCAGCCCATGCAGACTTGGACGACTTTGGAGGGATCGCCCTTGCAGCCGTGAATCATGGCATTCGAAATGGCTTCGCGCAGGGCGACTTCGACTTCCCACTCTTTACCGACGGCGCAACCCATGTTTTTCACGGCGTCCATCGCCCAGGCGACCACGGGATTGATGGTGGCGACGTCGGCGGGGCCTGAGAAGCTCAGGCTCATGAGCATGTCCTCGTCAAATTCGCAAGACGGATTGGGATCGGATTCGGAAGTCATCTCAAAATCCATTCTAGGCTGAGTGAATCACGGAGGCAAGAAGGGGCGACCGTGGGTTGTGTGCGTGGTTCGGCGGAGCGGGCCGAAGATTCCGGTCCGGTGATCATGGATGGGTCAAGCGGGCGTTGAGAGCTGGACTGAATGATGGGAGATGTATTCATTCAGATTTGCGATGCAGAGGAGCAGTTCGAGGATGCGGCTTTTCTGCGCGAGGTCGTGCTTGGCAGCGACTTCAGAGAGCGCGTTGAGGGTGATGTGGGCATCGGCGAGCAGCCAGTCCAGGGTGGCGCGGTCAATCGTTTCGCCGCTGTGGCAGCGGTCGAGAGCGAAGTCGGCGCGCGTGAACGATTGATCGAGAAAGTGATCGAGGCAGAGCGCTTCGGCAACGAGTGCCGGCGGCACCTGCTCTTCACATTTTTCAATGCGGCAGCTTCTGGGGGCAGCCGTCGCCATGAGACATCCTTCAGCTGGGCGCTAGGATCTCGCCAAGCCGAGGCAAACTTATCATATTTTCGGGTGCGCGGGGACGTTGTGCCGCGCTAAAGCTATTTTTTCAGTTACGTGCTAGTTATGTTTCGTTCGTCGTTGATTTTTGGCGCGCCATTGAAAAGCCTCACGTCTCGTCCCGACTGAGTCGGGGCGCCCTTAGATGCTCAGGGCAAAGGGACGTGAACTCCATTTAATCGATGCGGATCGAGCCGGAGCTGGTGTGCAATTCGATCAGCGGGCCGCCGCCGTTTACTTTGCCGCGCAGCTCGTGCGGATTGATGGTGCCAGACATCACGATTTCGCGGTCGCTGTGAATCGAGCCGGAACTTGTTGCGGCCTCGAGTTCGAATGCCGCGGCGCTTGGAAGCTTGATGGCAACGTCGCCGGAGCCTGTATGCAACTTCCACGGGCCGGTTGGCTCGCCTTCGGCGTGAATATTGCCGCTGCCGGTTCTGACGCGCGCGCCACTCTTGATGTGATCGAGAGTGACTTCGCCGGAACCGGTCGAGACGTCGACGTCGCCCGCGGCTGCCTGTTCGAGCTTCACATCGCCGCTGCCCGTTGACGCGACGAGAGAGCCTGCGATGCCGGTCGCCTGGAGGCCGCCGCTGCCGGTGGAAATTCGCGCGCTGCCGCGAACGTTCTGCACGTCTACGTCGCCCGAGCCAGTGTTGGCGCGAATGTCGCTGCCGATATCGTGAACGTGCAGGCCGCCGGAACCGCTGCTGGTTTCGACGGGGCCGGCGATGCCATCAATTTTTTCGTCGCCAGAGCCGGAGGTGGAGTGCAGCTTGGTTTCTTTCGGGGTGATGATTTCGTAGCTGATGGAAACGTGGCGAAGCAGGTCGTGATCTTCTACGTGGCCGATGCGAATGGTGTTGCCGTCCTGTTGGATCGGCGGATTTTTCTCGATGGCTTCGATTTGCGAGCTGTTGCTGCCGAAGTGCCAGTCATTGGCCTTGATCTTGGCGTGAATCTCGACGCTTCCGGCGTTGCCGGGGCGCACGGTGATGTCGCCTGAGCCCGTTTGCACATCTAGGTCGACTGGGCCCGAAACGGTGAGCGTTCGATCGAAATGTCCTTCGTCCGCGGCGATGGCGGGATGCGCCGCGAATGCAGAGACTGCGGCGATTGCCGAGATGACAAGCGCGGCCCGGGACCAACGCAAGCTAGTTCTCATGTTTCGCTCCTTCGGAATGGGATGTGTCTTGCCCCACGATAGGTACGCAATGCCGGCCCGATATGTTCAGACGCGAGGAGTGAAGGGAGGTGAGCGATAGAACCGTTCAGTCGAGTACAGATTGCGACGTATCTCGAAGTGTTTTTGGCAGAATGTGAATGTCCGCACCCATCAACGCGACGCCGCACCAGCGCGGCCTACGTGGTCTTCATCTTGTTCATGGTCGGGAAGATCATTGTATAGCTTGAGATTGAGCGTACGTTTAATTTGCGTGCGGTATTTAGCCCACGCCAAACCCCCGAGAAATACTACGAGGGTCACCCCAAAATACGCAATCAAAGCTTTATAGTCGCCCATCTTCATTCCCCTTTCATCTTCTCAAATACGATCCCCATGAGTAGACACGTGATACAAGCACTGCCTACAATGAGAATGAATGGAAGGGAGAGATCGCCTTTGGCATTTCGAGACGCCTCCAGCGGGTAAAAAATTAGCAATAGCACCGCTGCCTCGCGGAAAAATTCACCTAACATCTCCAACACGCCCTTCGGACGACGCTTCGACGCCACCGACGTTCCCCTATTTAGGCTTACGTACAGTGGCGTGATTTGTACTCTAACACCCTCAGACTGTAAAGTCTTATCTGAGTGACAGACTCTACTTCCATTTAGACGCGGTCAATGTGACTTTCGGTTCGATTTGCCAGCAAGTACAAGTGTTTCAAAACGAATCACTGGGCTAGATGCGAGAGAACTTCAGCGGAGTTTAGGCGGTGGCGCCGTGGCATTTTTTGTATTTTTTGCCTGAGCCGCAGGGGCAGGGGTCGTTGCGGCCGACTTTGGCGCCGGCGCGGACGGGCTTGGGGGCTTCGGCCTGCGCGGGCCCGGCTTGATATTGGAGATTTTGCTGGGTGCGTTGCTGGCGGCGCTCGATGCGCTGCTGAATTTCGAGTTGTTTCGGGCGCGGGCTGGCATCCGCGGGGCCGGCGGCTGGATTTGCGGGGCGCTCGCCTTCGGCGGGACGAACCAGAAATAGGAAACGCACGGCTTCGGTATCAATTCGCGCCATCATGTCTTCAAACAGTGTGAAGGCTTCCTTCTTGAATTCGACGAGCGGATCTTTTTGGCCGTAGCCGCGCAGGCCGATGCCTTCTTTCAGGTGGTCGAGGGTGAGGAGATGGTCTTTCCACTGGCCATCCACGATATCGAGGAGGATGCGACGTTCGAGCCAGCGCATCACGGGCGCGCCAAAGAGTTTTTCCTTGTCCTCGTAATGCTGGATTACTTTTTCGACCAGCGCATCGCCGATCTGATCGTGATTCAGGGAGCCGAGATCGAGGCCTGCGGTCTTCAGGTCAATTCCGAATTGGTTGAGAACTTCATTTGAGAATTGCGTTGTGTTCCACTGGCCGGGATGCTGCTCGCGCGGGCAGAACGTGTCCACGAGATCGAGCGCGATTTCTTCGGCGCGTTCGATGACGAATGTCTTTTGGTCGGCGCCCTCCAGGACGCCGCGGCGCAGCGAGTAAATTGTTTCGCGCTGCTTGTTCATTACGTCGTCGTATTCGAGAAGGTGCTTGCGGGCTTCGAAATTTTGGGCTTCGACGGCTTTCTGTGCGTTCTCGATGCGCTTGCTGATGAGCTTGGACTCGATGGGAACGCCTTCCGTCATTCCCAGCCAGTGCATCATGGCCTTTACTTTTTCCCCGCCGAAGATGCGCAAGAGATCGTCTTCGAGCGAGAGGAAAAATCGTGAAGAGCCAGGATCGCCCTGGCGGCCGGCGCGGCCGCGAAGTTGATTGTCAATGCGGCGAGCCTCGTGACGCTCGGTGCCGAGGATGTGCAGGCCGCCCATGGCGATTACTTCATCGTGCTCGGCACGGCACTGATCGGCGAATTGATCGTGAACAGGCTTCCACTGATCGAGCGGCACCTGAAAGATTTTGCCTTCCTGCTGGAACAGAACCATCGGCACCGTGTGGCTTGCGGGCGCGGCAACATCGGCAACGGCTATTGCGGTGCCGCCGCCGGATGCGTTCGCGGCCGCGTCAGCTTCGCCGGGCGTTTCCGTGTTCGCGCCGTTCGTCGTCGCGCCGATCACCGATCCGACGGGCGCGTAGGGAATCGCCATTTTGTTCTTGAGGAAATGCTCGCGGGTCATCGCCTCGGGATTGCCGCCGAGGAGAATGTCGGTTCCGCGGCCTGCCATGTTGGTTGAAACCGTGACGGCGCCCTTGCGGCCTGCCTGCGAGATGACTTTCGCTTCGCGCTCGTGCTGCTTGGCGTTCAAAACCTGGTGCGGAATGCCGGATTTTTTCAGAAGCTCGGCGATCTTCTCGGATTTTTCGATGGAGATGCTGCCGACGAGGACGGGCTGGCCTTTTTCGTAGTATTGGCGGATGCCGCCTACTTTTGTGCCGTCTTCCTGAATGATGCCGTCAACGGCGGCTTCGAATTTTTCGCGCTCGGTGCGATAGACGACGTCGGGATTCTCGAGGCGAATCAGGGTCTTGTTCGTGGGAATCGCGACGACTTCGAGCTTGTAAATCTTGTCGAATTCCGGCGCTTCGGTTTCGGCGGTTCCGGTCATGCCAGAGAGCTTTTTGTACATGCGAAAATAATTCTGGAAAGTGATGGTGGCGAGAGTCTGGTTCTCGCGCTCGATCTTGACGTTTTCTTTGGCTTCGACGGCTTGATGCAACCCATCCGACCAGCGTCGGCCGGGCATCTGGCGGCCGGTAAATTCGTCCACGATGACGACTTCGCCGTCTTTCACGACGTAATCAACGTCCTTCTCGTAGAGCGTATGGGCGCGAAGAGCCTGATACACGTGGTGAATTGCCTCGATATTTTCAGGATCGTAGAGATTGCCGAGGCTTAGCAAGCGCTCGCATTTTGAAACGCCCTCTTCGGTGAGCGTTGCTGTGCGCAGCTTTTCGTCGACGGTGTAGTCGATGTCGAGAATCAGCTTGGGGATAATTTTGTCGATGCGATAATACTTGTCGGTGGATTCTTCCGCCGGGCCGGAAATGATGAGCGGCGTGCGCGCTTCGTCAATCAAGATCGAGTCCACTTCGTCAACGATGCAGAATTGATGGCCGCGCTGGACGCAATCCTTGAGATCGTACTTCATGTTGTCGCGCAGATAGTCGAAGCCGAGCTCGTTGTTCGTGCCGAAGGTGATGTCGGCGGCGTAGGCGGCGCGGCGCTGGTTGTCATCGAGATCGTGAACGATCACGCCGACGGTGAGGCCGAGGAGCTTGTAGATGGGGCTCATCCATTCGGCATCGCGGCGGGCGAGATAATCGTTGACGGTGACGATGTGAACGCCGCGGCCGGCCAGCGCATTGAGATAGGCGGGCAGAGTAGCGACGAGCGTCTTGCCTTCACCCGTTTTCATCTCGGCGATTTTTCCCTGATGAAGGACGATGCCGCCGATGAGCTGCACGTCGAAGTGGCGCATATTGAGCGTGCGGCGTCCGGCCTCGCGCACGAGAGCAAATGCGGGAATCATGGCGGGCTCAACGGCCGCTTGGAGCTGATCTTTGTAATCTTTGGCGGTGGGATCGGCGTGTTCGAGGCGTTTGGCGATCTGGGCTTTGAGGGCACCGGTGCGCGCGGGGAATTCCGCGTCGGCAAGAGCCATCATTTCAGGCTCGAGTGCATTGATCGCCGCGATGGTCGGGGCGATGCGCTTGACGTCGCGCTCGTGCTTGGTGCCGATGAAGCGCGCGACTACGCTATTAATTACGCGTTCGATGTCCATACAGAATATTGGATGCCGCGAGCGGGCGGTTGATTCCGCTGCCGCGTGGCGTGACCCCGGATCTCGATTATGAGCGAAAGCGGCGCCGACGAGCGTGAGCGCTCGCCGAATTCCGCAATGCGCAACAATTCATTGTAGCGTGTGAGCGGCATTTGGCGCAAAGCGGAGGTGAGATTCGGTGCGCGCGGCGCTAGCTTGCTGCATCGGTTCGCGCGTTCTATGATGGTTGCGCGAGGACAAAATGGCTGATAAGGCGCCGATACCTGGAGTGAAGAATCTTATTGCTGTTGCTAGCGGCAAGGGCGGCGTGGGGAAGACGACCGTTGCTGTGAATCTGGCGATTGCGCTGCAGCGGACTGGCTCGAAAGTGGGGCTGCTCGATGCCGATGTCTACGGGCCGAATGTGCCGGTGATGCTGGGGACCACGGAGCAGCCGCGCGCGGTGGACGAGCGGACGATCATTCCCGTTGAAGCGTACGGCGTGAAAATGATTTCGATGGGGCTGCTGAATCCGGGCGATAAGCCGCTGATTTGGCGCGGGCCGATGCTACACAGCGTGATTCAGCAATTTTTGCGCAGCGTGCAGTGGGGCGAGCTTGATTATCTTGTGGTGGATTTGCCGCCGGGGACTGGCGATGTGCAATTGACGCTGATTCAATCGGTGGCGGTGACGGGCGCGTTGATTGTGACGACGCCTTCGATTGTGGCGCTGGCCGATGTGCGCAAGGCGATTGAAATGTTCCGGCAGGTGAATGTGGAAATTCTCGGCGTGGTCGAGAATATGAGCTATTTCAATTGCCCGCATTGCAAGGAACGGATTGACGTCTTTGGGCACGGTGAGGGCGCGCATTTGGCGAAGGCGTTTGGCGTGCCGTTGCTCGGCGAAATTGAGATTGAGCCGCAGATACGCATCGGCGGAGATACGGGGAAGCCGGTGGCGTCGCTTGGCGAGGATGCGCCGGGGGCGCCAAGTATTTATGCGATGGCGCGAAATGTGGCGGAGCGGGCTGCGATGGTGAGCAAGACTTCGACTGGGTCAGTTGTGCAGATTCTGTAGTTCGCGTTTCTTCCGAACCTAAGAGAAAAACCTGTCGGCCCTCCCGGCTGGGCCGGGACGCACAAGTCGCGCGGAAGGCCGGCGCTACAAGTGCCGGGCGGCGTGTGGGCCGCACCGATTTTCGTCCGGCTTTGCGGCGCGTGAAATGCGGTACGGCGCTACACGCGATGAGGGCAAGTATGCTAATTTGCGTGTTTAACTTCAGTGCGCTGGAATTTGCAGGTGTGAGCGGCGGCGCGTCAGAGGAGCAGGGAATTGATTCGCGCGTATCTTGGGCGGACGCCCGCCATCGCTCGATCCGCATACATTGATGAAGCCGCCGTGGTAATTGGCGATGTCGCGATTGGCGAAGACGCGAGCGTGTGGCCGGGCGTGGTGATTCGCGGCGATGTGAACTGGATCCGCATCGGCGCGCGGACGAATATTCAGGATGGCTCGGTGCTGCACGTGATGCGCGACGAGTATCCACTGGTGCTTGGCGACAATGTGACTGTGGGGCACGGCGTGATTTTGCACGGATGCACGATTGAATCGCGGTGCTTGATTGGGATGGGCTCGATCATTTTGAATGGCGCGAAAATTGGCACGGGAAGCATTGTTGCCGCGGGGACGCTTGTGCCTGAGCAGACGATTGTGGCGCCGGGGAGTTTGTTTATGGGGCACCCGGGGAAGTTTCGGCGGGCCCTGACTCCGGAAGATCAGTCGTCGATTGATGGGTACGCCGAGCGATATGTAGGATACAAGGAGACGTACAAATCGAGCGGCGGTTGAAGTTGATGTCGTAGGGGCGCTGGTGCGCCCTTTTTGCTCATATGAAATTTCAAGCCATCAAAGGAACGCGGGATATTCTGCCGCCAGATTCGGCGCTGTGGAATCGCGTGGAGCAGACGGCGCGCGAAGTGTTTGGCACGTATGGCTACAACGAGATCCGTACGCCGATTTTCGAGCACACGGAATTATTCGCGCGCTCGATCGGCGTGGACACGGACGTGGTCTCAAAAGAGATGTACACCTTTGAAAGTTACGACAACATCCGTATTGGGCACCCACAGGAAATGCGCGACATTGTCAGGGCCAACGAAGCGATAAAGGAAGCGTGGCAGACGGGTCGTATTCCGCGAGATCCGAGCAACGAGATCGCAGTTGAAGATTTGCACACCACCTTTGGCAGAATCGCCGAGGAGGGTGCTCCAGCCCTGCTCCGTTTCTTGTTCGAACTTCATCAGCTAGATTTTGGACAATCGCTTACGTTAAGGCCCGAGGCGACGGCGAGTGTGTGCCGTGCTTATATCGAGCATGGGATGCATACGCTGCCGGGGAACGTGAAGCTCTACAATATTGGGCCGATGTTCCGGCGCGAAAGGCCGCAGAAGGGGCGTTACCGGCAGTTCTTTCAGATTGACGCGGAAGTGCTTGGGCAGTCGGATGCGCCGGCGATTGATGCTGAAGTGATCGAGATGTTGCTGGTGTTTTTCGAGCGCGTGGGATTGAAGGGCGCGACGCTCTCGATAAATTCGATTGGCGATAAGAATTGCCGGCCGCAATATGTCGAACTGCTGCGCGAAGAATTGCGCAAAGTGAAAGACAAGCTCGGTGCGGACAGCCAGCGACGAATCGAGACGAATCCGCTGCGTGTGCTCGATTCGAAGATGCCGGAAGAGCAGCCAATCATCGAAACGCTCCCGCACATCGGGGACCATCTTTGCGACGATTGCCGCGCGCATTTCGCGAAGCTGCAGGCGGAGTTGAAGCTGCGCGAGATTTCGTACGAAATTAATTGGCGGCTGGTGCGTGGGCTCGACTACTACATGCGGACGACGTTTGAGATTGTTGCGCCGGGACTCGGCTCGCAGAATGCGGTTTGCGGCGGTGGACGGTATGATGGACTCGTTGAATTGCTGGGCGGGCCGCCGACGAAAGGCATCGGATTCGCGATCGGCACGGATCGCTTGATTTTGTCGCTGCAGGAGGCGGCGAAAGAAGCCGCGCCGGGGACTGCTGCAGGCGGGCTCGACGTCTTCATCGCGTGGATGGGAGAAAAATCGTATGCGCCTGCTGTGCAGCTTGCACGGCAATTGCGCGACGCGGGGTACGCTGTGGAATTGCCGCCGGAAGAAATGAAGTTCAAGAAGTCCGTAGGCTTGGCGGACAAGCTCGGCGCGAAATACGCGCTGATCATCGGCGAAGATGAAGTTGCATCGAAGCAATATTCGCTGAAGCGTCTCGCGGACGGGCAGCAAAATAAATATTCGATGGCCGACCTGCTGCAACACTTGCACGCATCGCGAAGGACAACCTGACACGTATATGCTCGATTCACTGGGAAATCTGAAACGAACACTTTACTGCGGGGAATTGCGCGCGAGCGACGCGGATAAAGAAGTTGTGCTGATGGGTTGGGTTCACCGGCGGCGCGATCTTGGACAGCTTATCTTTATCGATTTACGCGACCGGGAGGGCATCGCCCAGATTGTGTTCAACAAGGAGCAGAATCCGGCGGCGCATGCGAAGGCCGAGGAGCTGCGCAGCGAATACGTGGTGGCGGTGAAGGGCCGCGTGCTGAAGCGCGGGAAATCGAATCCGGAAATATCGACCGGAGATGTGGAAGTCGCCGCGAGCGAATTGTTCTTGCTGAACAATGCGAAGACGCCGCCGTTCGTTATCGAAGATGAGGTGACCGCGAGCGAAGAGACGCGGCTGCGTTACCGCTATCTCGATTTACGACGGCCGAAGCCGCACAAGAATCTCGCGCTGCGTCATCGCGTGCTACTGGAGATTCGCAAGGCGCTCGACGCGCTCGGCTTCTACGAAGTGGAAACGCCGATGCTGACGCGCTCGACGCCCGAGGGCGCGCGCGATTATTTGGTTCCGAGCCGCGTTCATCACGGGCAATTCTACGCGCTGCCGCAGTCGCCGCAGATTTTCAAGCAAATCCTGATGATCTCGGCTCTCGACAGGTATTTTCAGATCGTGAAATGTTTCCGCGACGAAGATTTGCGCGCGGACCGGCAGCCGGAATTCACGCAGCTCGATCTGGAAATGTCGTTTCCGCGGCAGCAGGACATTTTCGAGACGATCGAGCATGTGATGACGCGCGCGTGCGCGGTGATCGGCGTGAATGTGAAGGGGCCGTTCCGGCATCTCGATTATCACGAAGCACTGCGGCGTTATGGCTCGGACAAGCCAGATTTGCGATTCGGAATGGAATTGCACAACGTGACGCCGTTTTTTGAATCAGCTCGCGAGACTTTTCACTTTGAAGGGAACGTGCAGGCTATTGTCGCGCCTGGCGCTGCGGCATTCTCGCGCAAGCAGCTTGACGAGCTTTCGGAATATGCGAAATCTGCGGGCGCGAAGGCTGTGTATACGGTGAAAGTCACGGCGGAAGGCGTGTCGTCATCTCTCGAGAAGACACTTAGCGCGGAAAAGTTGAAACAGCTGGCGGCTGCCGTCGGCGCAAAGCCCGGCGATCTGATCGTTGCGGCCACCGCGAAAGAGCAAATTCCGCATAGTGATACTTCGCTCGGCGTCGCCGGGCAATTGCGGCTTCATCTCGGCGACAAACTGAATTTGATCGATCGCACTCGCTGGGAATTTCTGTGGATTACCGGATTCGCACTGTTTGAATGGAGCGAGACGGACAAGCGTTGGGTGAGCGCGCAGCATCCGTTCACGGGAATTGTGGAACAAGATCTCGACAAGCTTGAGACCGCGCCGTGGGAATGCCGGTCGAAGGGCTACGATCTCGTGCTGAATGGCGTCGAGCTTGGGTCGGGTAGCATTCGAATTCACCGGCAGGATATTCAAGAGCGCATGTTCAAGGCGCTGGGGCTGACGCCTGAGCAGCAGCGGCAGCGGTTTGGATTTTTTCTCGATGCGCTGACTTACGGCACGCCGCCGCATGGCGGAATTGCGCTGGGGCTCGACCGGGTGGTGACGCTGCTGGCGGGCGAGAAGTCCATACGCGAAGTTATCGCGTTTCCGAAAACAACAGCGGCGCAGGATTTGATGGCC
>DATBYF010000147.1:0-45411 GCA_036513895.1 Candidatus Acidiferrales bacterium
GTCGCGGTGCGATGCGCAATTACGCGGGGCGCTCGACCGCGTTGTGGATAGAAAGCGGCGGCGATTCAATGCGGCGCAGATGCGCGTGGCTTCGTTCGATCTCGGCGCGCGGCTCGAACGGCTGCGGCGGCGATACGAAAAGATTGCCGATGAACTGCGCGTTCGCGCGGATCGAATGCTGACGGCGAAGCGGCGTCGGCTCGAAGCTGCATCAGTGCGTTTGCAGGAGCGCAGCCCGTTCCAATTGCTTGAGCGCGGTTATGCTATCGCGTATGACGCCGAGGGGCGCGTGTTGCGATCGCCCGATCAAGTTGCGATTGGTGAGGATATCTCCGTGCGGCTGGCGCGCGGCGAATTGGGTGCGATAGTCAAGAACAGGAAGTCGAGCAAAGCTTAAGGGCGTGACGGATCCATGCCTTCGTAAGCGTTTACCAAACATTGTTATTTCCATGAAATGTCACCGCACTTCCGCCTCTTTACGCGTCTCCCGGCAAGATCGACAGAATAGCATCGCGAATCTTCGTCTTTTACGAGAAGGCGGTTGCCCACGAGTTTTAAGTCAGTGATGAATACCCACTGATTGTCCTCCTCGAGCCGGAAGTTAATGTGGGTGTGAAACACTTTCCTTTTCCACAATATTTTACCGGTTGAAGTTTCCTCCGCGACGACGTATTGATCTATTCCATCACCCGCAGCTGAGTACCGGATTCCGTTGGGAATGACAGGCGATACTGGCTTCGGCGGTGCTCGTTTTGCCATACTTGTCGCTGTCATTAGAGCCAGAGCGACACATGCAGTCATTAGGGTCCGGCCGAAAGCATTCATACGGCGATACTTTCCTTCGAGTTAATCTATGACACTCCCTAACGGTACCCGCGAGCTTTTTCGCTGTCTATAGGTCTACCGCGTGCTTTTAAACGCGAGCGATGTTGACACCGGTCCCGATTGCGATGGATCGCAAACGACAAATCGGAAATTAGTCGTCGGATTCGGATGCGACTTTGAGGACGGCGAGGAAGGCTTCCTGAGGGATGTCGACGCGGCCGACACGCTTCATGCGGCGCTTGCCTTCTTTTTGCTTTTCGAGGAGCTTGCGTTTGCGCGTGATGTCGCCGCCATAGCACTTGGCGAGAACGTTTTTACGAATGGCGCTGATGGTCTCGCGAGCGATGACGCGGCTGCCGATGGCGGCCTGAATCGCCACTTCAAACATTTGGCGCGGAATCAATTTGCGCAAACGCGAAACGAGCTCACGGCCGCGCTCGTAGGATTGTTCGCGATGGCATATCAGAGTGAGCGCGTCGACCGGTTCGCCGCCGACGAGGAGATCCAGCTTCACGAGATCGGCCGCGCGGTAGCCGGAGAGATGGTAATCGAGCGACGCGTAGCCGCGCGAAACGCTTTTCAATCGGTCGTAGAAATCGAGGACGATTTCGTTGAGCGGCATTTCATAGGAAAGCATGACGCGCGTAGGCGACAGGTACTCGAAATTTTTCTGAATGCCGCGTTTTTCCTCGCAGAGCGCCAATATCCCGCCGACGGACTCGTCATTGGTGATGATCATTGCCGTGAGAATCGGTTCTTCGATTTTCGCGATGGAAGTGGGCGGAGGAAACTTCGTCGGATTATCCACTTCAAGAGTTTCACCGGCGGTGGTGGTGATGCGATATTGAACGCTGGGCGCGGTGGTGATGAGATCGATGTTGAATTCGCGCTCGAGGCGCTCCTGCACGATTTCCATGTGGAGGAGGCCGAGGAAGCCGCAGCGAAATCCGAAGCCGAGAGCGGCGGAAGTTTCAGGCTCATAGAAAAATGCGGCGTCGTTGAGTTGGAGTTTTGAAAGGGCGTCACGCAAAGTTTCGTAATCGCTGGCGTTGACTGGATACAGCCCGGCGAATACCATTGGCTTGATTTCTTCGAAGCCAGGAAGCGGCGCAGCCGGGCGATCTGCTTCGACGATTGTGTCGCCGACACGCGCGTCGGCAACACGCTTGATGTTGGCAATGATGAAACCGACGTCACCAGCGGCGAGCTCGGTGAGAACGATGGGCTTCGGCGTCAGCACCCCAAGATTTTCCACTTCATATACTTCATCATTCGCGCAGAGGCGAATTTTTGTTTGTGGCGCGAGACGGCCTTCCATCACGCGCACTAGGACAACGGCGCCGCGATAGGCGTCGAACCAAGAATCAAAAATAAGAGCGCGTAAAGGCGCGTCGGAAGAACCTGTCGGCGCGGGAACGCGCGCCACCACGGCCTCGAGAACGTCGGCGACGCCGATGCCGCTTTTGGCACTGATTAGCAGAGCGTCGTCAGCGGGAATCGCGAGTACATTCTCGATTTGCTCTTTGACGTGATCGGGACGCGCGGCGGGGAGATCGATTTTGTTGATTACGGGGATGACGGTGAGATCGTGGCGCGAGGCGAGAAAGGCATTGGCGACCGTCTGCGCCTCGACGCCTTGACTGGCATCCACGACGAGGAGCGCGCCTTCGCACGCGGATAGCGCGCGCGAGACTTCGTAAGAAAAATCCACGTGACCGGGCGTGTCAATCAGGTTGAGGCGATATTCCTGGCCATCTTTTGCGGTGTAATGCAGACGAATGCTTTTCGCTTTGATGGTGATGCCGCGCTCGCGCTCGAGGTCCATCGAGTCGAGCACCTGCTCGTGCATTTCCCGTTGGCTAAGCGCGCCGGTGAGTTCGAGAAGACGGTCGGCAAGCGTGGATTTGCCGTGGTCAATGTGCGCGATGATGCAAAAATTTCGGATGTAGCGGGGGTCCATCAGTTCCTGACCGGCCAGTTTCCGTGTGATTGTTCCGTGATCGGCGCGCGGCGGGAAACACTTGCGCGGATTCTTAGGAATGCCGCAGTCACGCAAGTGACGAACGCCGCGGCGTTCCGGCCGCGCTCTCTAACTATTTGAGTTTGCCATAGATTGCAGCGTGCGGCCAGCACCGGCCGGGATTGAGCAGAAAAAGAGCGGGGTACTATTGATGAGAAAGAGTGAGCAGTGTAAGAAAGTGAATGAGATTTTAGCCGCTAAAGAAGCGGCGTTCCCAATCGGTACAGTTAGAACATATAGTACGTTATTTTCAGTTGACCTTTCGTGAAGCTGACTTATTATTTCTCTCACTACGACTCGTTTTCCGATCTGGATGCCTTACTGATCGCTGAGATTGTCTAAGTACGCTGACGGCTCAAATCTTCGTGTCACCGAGGAAAACTATGCAACGAAAGTTTGTTGTAGCCTGCGTTTCCCTACTTGCACTCGCAATAATTTTTGGATTTCTTCCTATAGCCGCACAGGCGCAGGTCAGCAGAGTTCGCTCGCTCGTCACTGAAAGAATTGACGAAGCAAAAGTGGTCACATTGCATGGAAACACGCGGCCCGAAGCTGCATCGGAGTTCGATCGGGGCGCACTGCCGTATGAGACTCGATTGGAACACATGATGCTGCAGTTGCAGCGCTCGCCGGAACAAGAGAAAGAATTAAGGCAATATATTGATGAGCTGGAAACGCCCGGGTCGCCGAACTATCACAAATGGCTCACGCCGCAGGAATTTGGCGACCGGTACGGTCTGGCGCAGCAGGATTTGGACGCGATTACGGGATGGCTTGCCGGACATGGCTTGACTGTGAACGTCGTATATCCGAATCGCGTGCTGGTCGACTTTTCAGGAACGGCGGGGCAAGTCCACGAAGCGTTTCAAACTGAGATTCATTCGTTAGAAGTGGATGGCGTGAAGCACTACGCGAACATGGGCGATCCGAAAATTCCGGCGGCGCTGTCGCATGCGGTTGCAGGCGTTGTTTCGCTGCATGATTTCAAGCCGCGCACGCTTTACAAGATGCGGCCACAGTATACGGTCGGGTCGACCGAACAATTGGTGGCGCCAGCCGATCTCGCGACGATTTATCACTTGAACCCACTGTTCAGCGCTTCGAATTCGGGGCAGGGACAGACGGTAGTGGTGATCGAAGATACAGACGTGTATGCCGCAGCGGACTGGACGACATTTAGGTCCACGTTTGGGCTCTCGGGATATACGGCGGGGTCGTTCTCGCAGGTACACCCTGCGCCTCCGTCTGGCACAACTAATTGCACGGATCCTGGTGTGAATGCCGACGACGGGGAGGCTACGCTCGACGCAGAATGGGCGAGTGCAGGAGCGCCGAGCGCCGCGATCGTGCTGGCGTCATGCAGCGATGGCGCTACGTTTGGCGGGCTGATTGCGCTTCAAAACTTGCTGAATGAAAGCGCGGGATCGCGTCCGTCAATTGTCAGCATCAGCTACGGAGAGTGCGAAGCGTCGAATGGAGCGGCCGCAAATGCGTCTTACAATTCGGCGTATCAGCAAGCCGTGGCGGAAAGCGTTTCAGTCTTTGTGTCATCTGGTGACGAGGGCGCTGCAAGCTGCGACGCGAATAAGGCGAACGCGACGCACGGCATTGGTATTAGCGGGTTCACATCTACGATCTACAACGTGTCGGTGGGAGGCACGGACTTCGGCGACTCCTTCGCGGGCACGAATACCACGTATTGGGGTTCCACGAACGGTACGACCTTCGGTTCGGCATTGTCATATATTCCGGAGATTCCGTGGAATGACTCCTGCGCCAGCGTGTTGATTGCCACCTATGTCACTGGCAACTCCTCAGAGGTAACGTACGGGTCCAGCGGCTTCTGTAATAGCACCACGGCAATCAACGACGGATTGCAAACAACGGCTTCCGGAAGCGGCGGCCCGAGCGGTTGCGCGACAGGGGCAGCCACAACAACCGGCGTTGTGAGCGGCACGTGCGCAGGATACGCCAAGCCATCGTGGCAGTCACTTGTTGGCGTTCCGGCGGATAGCGTGCGCGATATTCCGGACGTGTCGCTCTTTGCGGCCAACGGGATATGGGGCCACGCCTATGTATTTTGTTACTCGGATCCAGGCGCGAATAGAGGCGGCGCACCTTGTACAGGGGCGCCGAGCGGATGGTCGTTGGCAGGCGGCACGTCGTTTGCCTCCCCAATTTGGGCCGGCTTTCAAGCGCTGATTAACCAAAAGGCCGGTGGGCCGCAAGGCAATCCGAATCCGGAGTATTACACTCTGGCGAAAACCGAGTATGGAGCCTCTGGAAGCACGACCTGCAATTCGAAACTAGGCAACACAGTCGGCAGCAGCTGCATTTTCTACGACGTCACGCAGGGCGACATGGACGTGAACTGCACAGGCGCAAATAGTTGCTATCTGCCGTCGGGCACGTATGGAGTACTTTCCACGTCGGATAGTTCCTATTTGAAGGGGTACGGCACGACGACTGGCTGGGATTTTGCGACGGGCATCGGCACGGTGAACGTGACGAACCTTGCGAATGCGTGGCCCGCGTCAACTACGCCGAACTTTAGCCTATCTGCGGCGCCCAGCAGCGTGACAATCACTCAGGGTGGGGCTGGCGGCACAAGCACGATCACAATAACTCCGACCGATGCTTTTTCCGGCAGCGTAATGCTCTCCGCATCCGGTTTGCCGACGGGCGTAACTGCAGCGTTCGGGACTAATCCGGCGACGACTACTAGTGTTCTGACGTTGACGGCCAGTGGTACGGCCACCATCGGGACCGCTACCGTTACGATCACCGGCACTTCAGGAAGCTTGACGCACACGACTACCGTGTCGCTGACCGTCAATGCTCCACCGAATTTTAGCCTGTCTGCTAATCCGTCGAGCGTGAGCATCTCCCAGGGCGGGGCAAGTAAAACGAGCACGATCACGATCGCGGGTACGGGAGGCTTTAGCGGCAGCGTCACACTTGCTGCCACAGGTTTGCCAACCGGCGTGACTGCCGTGTTCGGAACGAATCCGGCGACGACCACCAGCGTTGTGACGTTCACGGCTAGCGGCAGCGCGACGACAGGTCCGGCTACGGTGACCATCACTGGAACGTCGGGCAGCTTGGTGCATACGACCACGATTAGTTTGAGCGTTACTCTGCCGCCAAACTTTACGCTGTCAGCGTCGAGCACCAAGGTCGAGGTATTTCGCATGTTCCACGCATCGGTGACGATCACGATCGCGCCGGTGAATGGCTTTAACGGCAACGTGTCGCTCGTCGCAAGTAGTGTGCCGGCTGGCTCGGTTGCAGCGTTTGAAACGAATCCGGCAACTTCAACGAGCACCATGACGTTTATGGAGGAAGGCGCCGTTGTCTCGGGCACGTATCCGGTAACGGTCACGGGAACGTCAGGCGGACTGACTCATACCGTCACGTTCAACGTGGTCCTGCATTGGTAGAGGCCGGCGCGTAACCAGTCGGCAGTACAAACTCGGCAGTAGAAATGGAAAAGCGTCGCCAGAGCAAGACTCCGACGACGCTTTTCGTTTTTGCTAGTAGGCCAATGTTGCAGGAAATGCTCACGCCCTCCGCAAGATCGCATCGGTAATAAATCCACCACACATACTTTTTGTGAGTCCTCAGTCTGCCGCGTGCATCTGAACAGCCAGCGTTTTCTAATTCAAAGTTCCAGGCGTCTCTCACACGCGGGTCCATGGGGTGGACACCGACTCTGACTGAGAGTCATTCCAAAATGAGCCTGGAGGGGTGGTGTCAGTTGTGCAAGCCATTCAAATTCTGTCGTAATCCGCTTTAAATCCAATCCACATCTGTAGTATTTGTTCGGCCTATTTGGGGGAGGGGGATCCGTGAAGAAGACCATGAGACCATTGGCGTTTTTGATTTTCACGATGCTACTGCTCGGTGCGCGAAGCGTTTACGCGCAAGGCGGCGCGACTGGTGCGCTTGATGGCACGGTGCTTGATTCGAGCGGAGGCGCCGTGGCTGATGCGGGCGTCACCATCACGGACCAACGCACCGGCAACGTGGTGCGTACCTTGCGAACGAGCGCATCCGGAACGTTTGCCGGAACGCTGCTGCCGCCGTCAATTTACGCCGTGACAGTGAACGCGAAGGGCTTCGGCGAGAGCACGACGAAAGGAATTGAGGTTCGAGTCACTGAAACTACGGCCGTTTACATCACGCTGCAGCCCAGCCAACTCTCCCAGCAGGTTACGGTCTCCGCTCAGGTGGTCAACGTGGATACCGAAAATGCCACGACGGGCCAGGACATCACGACAAGCACAGTACGAAATCTTCCTCTCGCGACGCAGAACTTTCAGCAATTACTAACGCTGTCAACCGGTGCCGAAAGCGCGCTGAACAACGCGGGGCAACTTGGCCGAGGTGACGTCCGGATACAGGTCAACGGCCAGCGCGAAGACAATAACAATTACCTAATCGAAGGAATAACCGCGACGGACTACAACGTCGCTGAATTGACCACGACGCCGCTGCCTAGTCCGGACGTGATTCAGGAATTCAAAGTTCAGACGAGCCTCTACGATGCCACGCAGGGCCGGAACGGCGGCGGAAATATCAATGCGATTTTGAAGTCCGGTACCAACAAGGTTCATATGGATGCGTACGAGTTTTTCCGAAATGACGCTCTCGATTCGAATACTTTTTTCCAGAACGCCGCAGGCGTCGCACGGGGCGAGTTGAAGCAGAACATCTTCGGCGGAAGTGGCGGGGGGCCGCTGGGATCGGACGGGAAGTTCGGCTACTTCTTTGGAAATTATCAGGGCTCGCGCCAGCGTAGCGGAATCGACAACGGCACGATCATCAGCACGACGTTCCCGATTCTGCCGGCCGTTCGCGATCAAGCTTCGCTTTCGCAAGCGTATTTTGGCAACTCGACGACGCCAATCGATCCGGTGGTCCTCGCTCTTCTGAACTTCAAAAGCAATCAGTTTGGAGGCGCGGGCGGCGGATATCTGATTCCTACACTGCCCGGCACGCCTGGATACACACTGCAAGCGAGCGGGCCGCCCATTATCAATACGGCGCCATTCGTCTACAGCAGCCCTGGGAGATTTACCGACAATCAGTTCACAACGAACTGGGATCGCGAATTCAATACGCAGAAGGACAAGGTGGCCGTTCGATTTTTTTTCAGCAACGCGGATTCGCTGAAGCCATTCGGCGCCGGCGGACTGACGGCCTCCCTCGGCGGAAGCGTGAACGCGACGGACTTAAATTTTCCTTACGATACGCCTGTGGCATCGCGATTTCTGAGCGCCACGGAGACGCACGTCGTTTCGCCGGGCTTTATCAATGAGTTCCGCTTCGGTTTCGTACGCATCAACAACAGCGATATAAACGTTCCAATCGTGACTGCGAACGACCTGGGCATTAACCGGCCGACCAGCAATCTGACCGACGCGATCTACAAGTTCACGTTTTTTTCCTCGGGTTATCAAATAGGACCCACACCGCAGGCGAATCAGTACCAGACGCAAGACAACTACGATTTTGTGGACACCGTGAGCACGATTCGCGGGAAGCATCAAGTTCGCTTCGGCGTCGAGGTCAATCGCGTCAATTTGAACAAGCTTTTCCCGCAGGTGTTCAATGGCCAGCTATATTTTGCCGACGGTCCGGCGCCGCTTCCGCCGCTGAACTCAACTTTTGCAAACGGCATTACCGATTTTCAGAGTTTCCTGCTGGGGGCACCCGCTTTTAGTTTCGGCGGCGGCGGCGTCTACAACCACGAATATCGAATCAACAACTACGGGCTGTTCATCCAGGACGATTACAAAGTGCGGAACGATCTCACGCTGAATATTGGTTTGCGAGTAGAAGTGAACGGCGCGTTTCACGACTTGCTGGAGCACATCGGCAACGTCGATCCCAATCTCTTGCTTCAAGGCGAATATCCGTTTATTTATCCGAGCAGCGTGAATAACTTCGGAATCCCGGGTTTCACCGGATCGGCAAGCGAAACGACCCTCAGGAACGATTACTCGACGGGCCTCGGTCCGCGCATAGGCTTGGCGTACGATCTTTTCGGCCATCACACGACGACGATTCGCGGCGGCTACGGTATTTATTACGTTCGCGAAGATGTAGGCGCTGTGGACCAGCTCTCGTTTCAGTCGCCGTTGCTTCCCATCGCGTTTGGTGGCGGACCTCCGAGTAGCCTTTCGAATTTCTTCGTAATTGGAAATGGAAATCCGAATGGATTGCCTCCGGCGGGGGTCATTGATCCTGCATTCGTCCCGGTGATTTCACAATTGACGGGGTTCATGGGCGGCAATTCGTCAAACGCTCCCATTTACAACAACAATTCGATCGATCTTTTCGGACTGCAGGTGCCGCAGCATTTCACCGTGCCGAACACGCAGCAGTGGAACCTGACAGCGCAGCGCAGCTTGCCTGGCCAGTGGATACTCGAGGTGGGCTACGTTGGCAGCCATTCGATCCATCTTCGCGAGACGCGCAATGCCATCCAGTCCGTCCTCGCGACTCAGGCCGACCAGTTGGTCGTTACGGGCGCGGGCGGCCAGCAATTCCCGATTACAACTACAACGGTTGCAAACGGTCCTGCGCGTTGTGTTTATCAGGGATTGAACTGCTACTCAGGTTTCGAACTGTTTGCGAACGACGCGTACTCCCACTACCACTCGCTGCAATCCACGCTCTCACGGCGGTGGGGCGGGAGCTACTTTCAGGCGGCATATACTTTTTCGCGATCAACCGATGCGACGTCGACTGGCAACACGGCCTTCAATACCGCCTGGGACAATCAGGCTGACATCAGCGACTCGCGCGGGCTTTCCGATTTCGACCGGACGCATCGTCTGGTCTTCAGCTATGTGTATACGTTGCCCTTCGCGAAGAACGCCACAGGATTGAAGGGAATCGCACTGCGGGATTGGGGAGTAAGTGGCGTGACGATCTTCCAATCTGGTTTGCCGTTCTCGATTATTGATTCCGCTGCCGGCACTGCTTACGACGGCGAAACGACGATTACCGCTGGTGCTAGCCTGGCGCCGGGTGGTTCACTTTCACAGGCCTACACCAGCGGAAATCTCACGACGAAACTTGCGCATTACGTTAACTCTGCGGATTTCGTCCCTGCTCCCATTATTGGAGATGACGGAGTCGCTACCGGCTTCGGGAATTTGGGCCGCAACATTTTGCGCGGACCCTTCCAGCAAAACTGGGATTTATCGATCATTAAATATTTCCATATTAGGGAGACTCAGGAATTGCGATTCACCACGGATTTCTTCAATATCTGGAATCATCCGGTATTTGGCAACCCGTCGTTTACGGACATCGAGAACCCGGCGACGTTTGGCGAAATACAGACGCAGGCGAATAACCCGCGTGTTATTCAATTCTCGCTGAGGTATGCATTTTGAAGGGCTACAACGGAGATCGAGTCCCCCTACTGGAACGCGACGAAGTCCCTGCGGAAATTGCCGCGATTTACGACAAACTGCTTCAAGAGCGCGGCGTGGTCCCGAACATGTTCAAGATGTTGGGGCACGTTCCCCCACTTGCTCTCGGGATTGCCGGCTTCTTGAAGCCGCTATCGGGAGAAGGAGCGCTGCCTGCTTGGTACAAGGAATTGGTCGCCGCGCGAGTGGCGTTCCTCAACAACTGCGAATACTGCGTGTCGTCACATTCGTATCTTGCGAAATTGAGAGGCGCGTCAACGGAACAGGTAGCAGCGGTTGGAAATTTTGAGACCGGGCCATACACCGAGCGAGAAAAGCTCGGATTCCGCGCCGCGGATCGGTTGCATCGTTCGGCCGATGAAATTGACGACGCCTTTTACAAGTGGCTGCAGCAGGAATTCACGCTCCCGCAGATTATCGAATTACTGGCGACGGCAGCGGCATTCGAATTTTTCCCGCGGTTCGTGAGTTCGTTACATATTCCAACCACTCCGATACGGGGCGAAAAATAGCATCATGACAGTATCGAGTGCGCGTGACAGTCGATAAGTAACTGTCGTAAACGAAACCCTCTGTCGTCGAGAATCATCCCATCTGCCAGGAAGGTATTCTGAGTGTTCACAGCTTTGACAGAATGGGCGGCGCTCCCTCTTCGCGTAGCGACTGCAGGTCTATTGCTTACATTGGCCAGTTTGCCTGCGATGGCGCAGCAGGAGCCGAAGCCTGCAAACCCGCCGAGCGCTCCTACACCCGATCAGGCAACACAGGACCAAACTCCTCCGGACCAAAGCTCTGCGAAGCCGCAAACTATGCCGGCGCCGATCGAACACACCATGAAGCTCCTCGCACGGAGATCAATTTTCTTTCCGGATCTCGCTGCGGACAAACGCGCGCTCAGCCCTCTCCAAAAGCTTCAGCTCGCGACCGACAACAGTATTGCTCCGTCAACTATTGCGGGTGATTTAATCGGCGCAGCTATTGACCAGGCGACAGGCTCCCTTTCTGGATATGGCGGCGGATGGGGAGGTTACGGGAAAAGGTTTGGTTCGTCGATTGCGACAGGCACCACGGATCAATATTTTAGGACGTTCCTACTGCCGACAGCGCTGCATCAGGACCCCAGGTATTTCGTACTGCTTCGCGGCACCCCGACGAAGAGAATCTTATACGCCATCAGTCGCGTTCTTGTGACCGAGACGGATGCCAGAACGGAGCAAGTCAACTGGTCGGAGATCGGGGGCGCGCTCATGGCAGAATCATTCGCCAACGTTTATTTGCCTTCGGGAGAGCGCACGGCGGGAAAGACGTTCCGGCGCTATGGGCTTCGTTTGGGATTTGATGGATTGACGAATGTAGTCAAGGAATACTGGCCTACAATTTTCAGACAGTTGAGATTGTCGAACGTATCGGCGGCGCCGCAACCCGACCCGGGTGTCGTTACTCCGCCCACAGGACAGCCGCGTTAAAGTTTTGTGAGCCGGCCATCCGTGGCCCCAGGATTTTCGAGTTCCAATCCGTGGCTATCCGGCTTTTTTGGCGGCCAAGCGATTGTTCAGCTAATTGCTAGCGGATCTCGAGCCTTCATGCAGGAGCAATCGAAGTTGTTTTTCGCAAGCGGTCTTTTCGACCACGCCCTCGTAAGTGGATGCAACATTTCCGTGGCGATCGATGAGCAAAGTTTTCGGCATAGCCTCAAGCCCGAACAACTTGCCCAGCGGCTCGCTGCCGATTACGATGGAATAGTTCACATTTCTTTCGGCAATCCAGGGCCTGACCGATTTCCATCCGTCGTCATCCATCGAGATTCCGATAACAGTGAGCCCATCCCTTCTGTACTTATCGTCAAACTCGATGAACCATGGAATTTCAGTTTGGCAGCCGTGACACCACGTGGCCCAGAAATTGAGCAAGACCACACGGCCCTTGAAATCGGACAATTTAACTAACTTGCCCGTCGAATCAGTAAGCTCAAAGTTTGGCGCCGGCGTGCGGGAAGCGCCGGTAGCGATGAGTCCGGGCCATTTCGCTTGCGAGACCACACAAAGGGCCGCGAGCGTGACCGCCGCCACGATTCGCATGATTCTTTGACGCAGTTTATGTATCGTGACCATTACCGATTGATATGGACGCGCGAGATAAAGCAGGGTGAGCAGCGCCATCGCGTGAGCAAGGGCACTCTGGCAAAGCGAGTTGGACCGAGCGTGACGAGGCGGCCATTAAGCCGGAGAAGTAACTGGCCAAACCAAGCCGGGATTGCCTGTATTGGCCCGATTATCGTAGGCTTAGGCGGGTTTTGACCGCCCGGTTCAGCCCCGCGGCGGTGAGCACCGGATATCTCACTCTGAGCGACGCGACACAATTCGCACCCGTTGCACCTGCGCGCAAGTCCAATGTGTTGCCATTCATTGGCTATGGACTGGCCCTAATCTCGCTTGTGTTGGTTTTCCGCGACTTTCACCTCCGGCGCACGATCCGTGAATTTTCAAATGTCAGTTGGAAGTGGGTGTTCCTGGGAATGTTTTTTGATGTCTTGAGTTATTACTTTCAGGGCCTGCGGTGGAAACTTCTTCTTACGCCCTTCTGCCGCGTTCGGCTGATTCGGGCGATACGTGCTGTGTTTGCCGGGCTATTCGCGAACCTCGTGTTTCCGCTGCGTCCCGGCGAAGTGCTCCGCAGTTTCTTGCTTTCGAGCTGGGAAGACATCAGTTGGGGCCGCGTGCTCGGTTCGGTGGGAGTTGAGCGGCTCATTGATCTCGTTGTAGCGACTGCGACCCTTGCTGTGGCTTCGCTCTTCGTTGAATTGCCGCCGCGGTTCAGAACAGCCGCCGACACGCTGGGAATTGTGGCGCTTATCCTGCTCGCCATCGTCGTGGGTATCATCCTGTATCTCGAATTCAAGCTCACGCGCGATCCCAATTACTTCGGAGTCAAAATCGCAGGAAAACATCATCCTCACCTGCCAAATCGGTGGATGCGGGCTCTGATCGGTTTGCACACGATGGGCACCGCGCCAAGTTTCTATCCCGCAGTGCTTGCATCGATGCTCTTACCCGGCTGCCAGATGTTCGCGCTGTGGTGCATGATGAAGGCATACGGAATAGAATTGCCGTTCCTGGCTGCGGTTGTCGTTTTGTTGGTGATCAATATCGGAATTTCGCTGCCAAATGCGCCGGCAAATGTTGGTTCGTATCAGTTCTTTTGCGTTTTGGGGCTGAGTGTTTTTCCGGTAGAGCGATCCACTGCGGCCGGTTTTTCGATATTTGCATTCCTCGCGCTGACGCTGCCAATCGCATTTCTGGGCTTCGCGGCGCTGTTGCGAAGCGGACTTTCGGTCAGAACTTTGCGCGAGCAAATGATGCAATTAGCGCAGAAGCGTCCCACACCCACTGCTTGCCCCTAGCTTACCTGGCAATGCCGCGTTGAATTCCTTCGCAACTTAGCTGAATTTCGTTTTGAGGGCGGCGCGTGCGGCGTTGTATAGTCGTATTTTCTGGAGGCGAGCGAGAATTTTTCGTGTTCGCGCTGGATTTTCCAGACGACACGATGGCGCGCCGAAAGACTCCTGTAGAACCTGCGAATCCAGATGGCCCAAGACATCGCCAAGCATCTCGAACGTGCGCGCCGTAACCTGGAGAAAAATAAACTTCGGGAAGCGGTCGCCGAATATCAGGCGATTTTCGACGAATCTCCCTCCAATCAGGAAGCGATTCAAGCCCTCGCGGATCTCTATTTGCGATTGAGCGATCCGGTGAGTGCGGCATATTTCTACGGCCTGCAATTTGACCGGCTGCTAGAGACGGGTGACGCAGCGAAAGCCTCAGCAATCTACGCGCGATTCTTGCGCGGAGTAGAACAACCACCCGAGCGGCTTCTGCGCTACGCGACCGCGCTGCAAAAACAGAACCGGATCGCGGAGGCGGTGGAGCAGTACGATGTCACTGCCGAGCGTCTGCAGGAAATGCACCGCGACGCCGAGGCGCTCGAGTGCTATGAAAGAATTTCGCAACTCGACTCAGAAAATCCCAGCCGCCATCTGAATATCGGCGAGCTCGCGGCGAAGCTCGGGCAAACGGACCTGGCGGCGCGAAGTTTTCTGCGCGCGGGCCAGTTGAGCCAGGGCATGTCCACCATTGATATCGCGCTCGATTATTTCAATCGAGCGCACGCGCTGCTGCCGAAAGACAGGACGATTGCGCTCTTTTTCGCCGAAGCGCGGTTGCGCAAAGGCGACGCCGCGGGCGCCGTCGAGCTGCTTGAACCTTACTCGCCAACCGATAACGACACGACGTTTCTCGCGCTTTTCGGCGAAGCGCTGCTTCGCATGGGCGATCTCGACCGCGCACGTAGGGCGTTCGAAGCATTTTATCGCCAGAGGCAGGATAGCTTCGCAAAGCTCTTCGAGTTGGCTGGCGCTTACTTGCGCGCGGATCGAGATGACAAGGCCGTGGAAGTCTTGAATCAGGCCAAGGAATGGATGAGAGCCGCCGGGCGCGAGAATGAATTCGCGGCGCAGTCCGACCGGATGGTGACCGTCTTTCCTAATTCGATCGCGCTGGCGCGGCTCGTGGCCACTCTTTACGAAGAGCTCAACCGCGAGGCGAAATACTTCGACTCCCTCGTGCGGCTGTTTGATTTGTATCTTGATGCCGGACAGGTGAAACCCGCGTGCGACGTGCTCGATCGCCTGGTGGACATCGACCCTTACGATTATCGCAATCAGGAACGCATCAAGAAGCTTGAGGGAAAGGCCGATCCCGCATTTCTTAGAAATATTCTTTCTCGAGCAGCGAAGGCCGCCACGATACCGACGCGTCAGGAGGGCTTCGGCGCAGCTTCCAACGAACGCGGGGCGCCACTGACCGAAGACGTGCGCCAACAGCAGGCCCTCGAAGATTTGCTGGTACAAGTCGAGATTTTCCTCCAGTACTCGCTGCACACAAAGGCTATCGAGCGGCTCGAGCGCATCGCGGACATGTTCCCGAACGAAGAAGAAAAAAACGAGCGGCTGCGGTCGGTTTATGAACGCGCGAATTGGTGGCCGAAGGGCAAGCCCGTCAAGGCGGCGCCAAAATCCGAATCGGCGCCTGCCGTTACACCTGACGCCGGAGCGACGCCGCCTTCATTATTTGCTCCCGCGGCGACGAATTTAGGATTCAATGCCGAGACTCAACGCGATCTCGCGGAAATCGCGGAGTTCACTCGGATCATGTACCGGCAGGCAACGCCGCGCGACGTTGTCTCCGCCGCGGTGAAGCAAATCGGCAAGTTCCTGAGCGCTTCGCGATGCATCGTTTCGGTCTCAATGGGCAAACAAGCTGCGCCGCTCATGGCGGAATTTACGGGGCCGGGCGTCGTGCCGGCGGGAGGCGCACAGATTTCTGCGGTGCTCGCATTACTTTCGGCCGCGTCACCGGATGCGCTGGGCGGCATCGAGCTAGCCGGGCCCGGCATGGCCGCGCTCCGCGACATGAAACTGGAGGTTGCCCTCGGTGTTCGCTTGGTCGATAAAGAAACGCAGACACCCGCGGGCTCGCTGCTGGTCGGGAGCGAGCGACAACGGGCGTGGAGGCCGAACGAAAGTTTCTTCCTGCAGGCAGTCGGCGATCAATTGCTGATTTCTGTGAACCACACGCGAACGCAAGCGGTGGTGCGCAGCCTTGCATTCGCCGATGAAAAGACCGGTCTCGTTAGCCGCGGAGCATATCTTGATTGTTTGCTAGCTGAATCCACGCGTGCGCGTGCGCAAGGCTGCCCGCTCTCGCTCGTAATACTTCAGATTGACCGGGGCAAGGATCTGCTCAATCAGCATGGCGACGCGGCGCTCGAAAAATATATAGAGCAACTCGCACGCGCGTTGCGCGGGGCAGTGCGCCAAACGGATCTGGCTGTGAAGTACACCGCGTGGTCGCTCGCGTTCATACTTCCCGATACCGGCCTCGTCAACGCGAAAATACTTGCCGAGAAACTTTGCCAGGTTGCTGCGACGGTCGAGGCGCCATGGGACGGCCACGACTTGAACGTGAGCGCCATCGTAGCCGAAGCGACGGTGCGCCAGAGCGATGACAACGAAGACCGCGTGACTGAATGGATCAATCGCGCGGAAGTCGGTCTCGAGGATGTCCGGCAGCAAGGCGGCGGCAAGCTGCTGGTCCTCGCTACTCCGTAAGGCCTTGCCACCGCTTGGGATTCTTACAAATTCCTTCGCGCTACGCGGAACGCGCTAGATTCTTGCGGTTTTGCTAGAATTGCGCCGGCATTGCGTCGCGATCGGCGACAATTTGTTCAACTAAGCTTCATTTCGCGAAGTACGGTTCATCCGGGAGGAATGGAATGCCGATCGAGAAGGTGGGAGTGGTGGGTTGCGGCCTGATGGGCTCCGGCATCGCGCACGTCGCGGCGCTCGCGGGCTTTGACACCGTAGTGCGCGAAGTTTCGCCCGAGCTTGTCGCGAAGGGGCTGCAATCCATCGAGAAGAATCTGCAGCGCCAGGCGGAGAAGGGCACAATCACGGCGGCTGTTCGCGATGAAGCGCGGGCACGGCTGTTCGGCACGACGAGCCTTGATGACTTCAAGGACCGCGACATCGTTATGGAAGCCATCATCGAACAGCTTCCGGCTAAGAAGGAACTTTATGGCGCGCTCGACAAGATTTGTCCCAAGCATACGATTTTCGCAAGCAACACTTCGTCGCTTTCGATCACTGAAATGGCTGCGTTTACGGCGCGGCCCGGCCGATTCGTGGGCATGCACTTTTTCAATCCGGTTCCGCTGATGAAACTGGTCGAAGTGATCCGCACTATTGCGACAGAACCTCAAGTATTCGACGAAGCGGTCGCGTTCGGCGCTCGGCTCGGCAAGACGCCTGTGCGAACGAGCGATCGCACCGGATTTATTGTCAACCGGTTACTCGTTCCTTATTTGCTCGATGCGGTCCGTGTGCTCGAAGAGGGCGTCGCGTCCGTCGAGGACATTGACAATTCAATGAAGCTCGGCTGCGGATATCCGATGGGCCCGCTCACGCTGCTCGATTTCGTGGGTCTCGACACGACCTACTACATTGCGAACATCATGTTCGACGAATTTCGAGAGAAGCGATTTGCTTCGCCGCCGCTTTTGAAGCGAATGGTGATAGCGGGTTGGAACGGACGAAAGGCCGGGCGCGGCTTCTACGATTATTCAGATCCGGCGAAACCAAAAGCGATGTCCCTGACCTGATCGCGAAAGAAAAAAGGAAACTCCCGATATGGCTTACGAAAATATTCTGTACGAAGTGAAGGACCACATCGCGTGGATCACTTTCAATCGCCCGGCGGTGTTGAACGCGCTGAATACCGCGACTGTTTCGGAGCTAGGCGATGCGTTAAACCAGGCGCGCGACGATGCCGGAGTTCGGGTGCTGATTCTGACTGGTTCGGGCGAGAAGGCGTTTGTCGCGGGAGCGGACATCAACGAGCTGGCGAAGCGCACGCCCGTAGACGGGAAAGAATATTCTCTGGTGGGGCAGGAAGTGTTTCATCGACTCGAAACTCTCGGAAAGCCTTCGATCGCGGCAATCAATGGATTCGCGCTCGGCGGCGGGTGCGAGCTAGCACTATCGTGCACTATGCGAATTGCCAGCCGGACTGCACGGCTCGGACAGCCGGAAGTAAAGCTCGGGATAGTTCCCGGTTACGGTGGCTCGCAGCGCCTATCGCGCCTCTGCGGCAAAGGCATCGCACACGAATTGATTCTCACGGGTGAAATGATTTCCGCGAACGACGCGTTTCGCGTCGGCCTCGTGAATCATGTCGTCGAGCCAGCCGAACTGCTGCCGACGGCCGAGAAAATTGCGCAGAAAATCATCGCGAACGCGCCGCTTGCCGTGAAGTATGCGATGGAAGCGGTCGAGCACGGCCTTGAAATGGCGCAGGAAGAAGGCCTCTTTCTTGAGGCGACGCTATTCGGCCTTTGCTGCGCGACAGAGGACATGCGAGAAGGAACGCGCGCGTTTCTCGAGAAGCGCCAGCCGAAATTCCAAGGCCATTGATTGGAATAGATGATCGAGAAGTTTAAGTCAGCTGATGCCCGACAAACTCAAGCCGAAGCCCGTCGAAGGCGGCCTCAACGCCGCTGGGCTGGCCTTTGGAATCGTAGTCAGCCGGTTTAACAGCTTTATCACCGACCGGCTTTTGGCCGGTTCGCTCGATGCGCTTTCGCGCGCGGGCGCTGGCGAAAGTCAAATCAAACTCGTGCGCGTGCCGGGAGCGTTTGAAGTTCCAGTGGCAGCGAAAAAACTCGGCGAATCGCAACAGCTCGACGCGATTATTTGCATCGGATGCGTTTTGCGCGGAGAGACATTGCATTACGAGCTTGTTGCAAATGAAGTCGCGCGGGGCGTTCAGCTCGCCCAGATGGATACAGGCGTGCCAATGATGTTCTGCGTGCTGGCGTGCGACACGCTCGAACAGGCGATCGATCGCGCGGGATTGAAAAGCGGCAATAAAGGATTTGAAGCAGGGCTCGCCGCGATCGAAATGGCGAGCCTTTCGCGAAAGCTGCGCTCCGACGCACAACGGGCAAGCTTCGTCGCATCGAAGCCCGCTACTTCGAAACCGGTCAAATCCAAAAGGAACGCGCGGCGCCGATAGGATGACACTTCGACGTAAGTCACGCGAGTTTGCGCTTCAGATGCTCTTCGAGTGGGATTTGGGCCGCCAGCGACCCGCGCAGATCGAGAAACATTTTTGGAAATCGGCGCGCGCGGCCGAATCAACTCGCAAATTTGCAAGCCAACTTTTTGAAGGCGCACAGGCTCAAGCTGAAGCCAACGACAACTTGGTCTCAAAGCTTTCGCACAACTGGCGATTGGAGCGGATCGCGGCAATTGACCGCAATATCCTTCGTCTCGCGATCTACGAACTGCGCTCCGGCACTGCGCCGGTGAAAGTGGTGATTGACGAAGCGATTGAACTCGCCAAGAAATTCTCCTCCGAAGAAGCTCCCGCCTTCCTCAATGGCGTCCTTGACGCCGCACGCAAAAAAATCGAAGAAAACTAGCGGTTTCTCCAAAGTGGCCGGTTACGGATACGTGTGTTATTCTCTAATTCCCGCGACTTAGAACAGGCCCCCAGTGTTTAACTATAAAGACGCGCCAATCGTTTCCGCACTAGAGGGAGCTCACCGTGTCGGTTGAAGCAATGGTTAAGCGAGTCCTCCTGAGTGCAGCATTCGCTGCGTTGCTCATTCCAGTCGCGGGCGCGCAAGATCAGAGTTCAAAGCCGGCTGCGCAGGCGCAACAAGGTCAGCCGGCCCCATCAACTGCGACGGACAAGACACCGGAGAAGAAGCCGGCGCCGCGTCCGATGACGAAGAGCGAGCAGAAAGCAGTAAACAAAGACAAGCGTTCGACCACGAAAGACTTCAAAGCCGAGAATAAGGAAACCAGCAAAGATAATCGCGACACCTCTACGGACGCCAAGAAAGATGAGAAGGCTCAGGCGAATGCCAGCGATCACCATGCAGAATCGAAGGACAGCCACAATTCGACGAAAACTGAGCGCAAAGACTTACACGCCGGCGAGACGGACGTGAATAAGGATCAACGATCCTTAAGCCGCTCAAGCGCTAAAAAATCGCAGAAGGAAGCCGCGAAGGATAACCGCAGCCAGCACGTAACCCAGAAAGCCCAGAAGCAAAAACCAAGCAGCTGATTTCGACACCGAAAGTTTGGAAGCGCCGGCTCGGGCGAGCGCCTTGTTAATTTACGCTTCGATGTGGCCTTCGAGCACGCAAACCGCTGAGCCGCTCACTCGCGGGGTGAGCCTGCCGCGCGCTTCTTCGATCTCGACTTCGATGTGGCTGGGACGGCCCATTTCCACCCCTTGCGCGATCGTGAGCTTTTCACCCGGACGCAATTTCTTGTGAGTGACGAGATATGCGCCGAGCGATCCGGCGGCGGAGCCTGTAGCGGGGTCTTCGAGGGTTCCCCATGGCACCATGCCGCGCGCGAACGCATGTCCGCGGCTACCGAGAGCGAAACAATATGCCAGTGAAGCGCTAGTGCCGAGCACTTTCGCGAGCGCTCCAAGATTCATTTCAATTTTGCCCAGCGCTTTCCTCGATTTAAGCGGCACCATCAAATTGAAAATGCCGGTCGAGACAGACTCCGCCCGTAATTCGTCGGAGAATTCGTTCGGTTTCAGTCCCAGCGCTGCAGCGAGTGCGGGCTTGGCAATTCGCGGCAGAGAAAAGCGCGCCGGGCGTTGTGTCATCGTGACACTCACGGGCCTGCCATCGTGAAACGAAAACTCAACCGGTAGGATTCCCGCGCCAGTCTGTTGCAGGACTCTCACCCGGCCTTCTGAAGCGGGCACGACGCCAAGCTGCGCCAGCAGAAACCACGTTCCGATCACAGGATGGCCGGCCAAAGGAAGTTCGCGTTGGGTCGTGAAAATTCGGAGCCGCGCAAGCGCGCGATTATTCGTTGGCTTCTGCACGAAAACTGTTTCCGAGAGATTCATCTCTCGGGCCACGGCTTGCATGCGCTCCTTCGAAATATCGTCGCCGTCGGTAACGACAGCGAGCGGATTGCCAGCGAAAGGCTTGGTAGTAAATACGTCGAGTTGGTATAAGCGCCGTTGCATTTTTGAATTGCCCCCGGCTATATCCGCTTCACGAACGAAGTCACTTCATCAAGTACGCGTTTTGTGGTTTCCGCGCGATTGGTTTCCGCGTAGACCCGCAGCATGCGCTCCGTCCCCGATGCACGGACCATCACCCAGCCGACATCGCCGAGATAAAGTTTGATTCCATCGAGATCCTCGCGGCGGACCACGGGCCAATCGAGTATGCGCGTGACCGTCGCATCGGTGTAATGCGCAATCGCCTTTTCTTTTTGTCCGGGATGCAGCTCGAGGTCCACGCGGCCGTAGTCGTGCTCGCCAAATTCGCGCTGCAGCATGGTGACGAGCTCTTCGAGCCGCTTCCCGTGCCACGCCATGACTTCCGCAAGGAGTAACGCGTTCACGCAAGCATCGCGCTCGGGCAAATACAATTTGGTGCCGATGCCGCCGCTTTCTTCTCCACCGAGCAAAATGTCGCTCTCCAGCATGCGCTCGCAGATATATTTGAAGCCGATGGGCGTTTCCCAGACTTTGCGGCCAAATTTCGCGGCGATTTTGTCGACCATCTTTGTCGTTGAGAACGTTTTGGCCACGTCTCCGGAAATCTTTCGCGTTCCGGCAAGATGCCACAGGAGAATTGAGAAAATCTGGTGCGGCGTGACGAATGTTCCGTTGCGATCGATCGCGCCAATGCGGTCGGCGTCGCCGTCGAGCGCGAAGCCCGCGTCATATTTGCCATCAACCACGGCGCGCCGCAGAGCCTCGACGTGTGGCTCGATTGGCTCGGGATTTACGCCGCCAAATAGAGGATCACGGTTTCCGCGAATTTCATCGCAGGGAACTCCATGGCGCGCGAATAATTCGCGAAGGAGTCCTCGTCCCGCGCCGTGCATCGGGTCCACGACGAAACAAAAATTCGCCGCGCGCATTTTGTCCCAATCCACGAGCTCGTCGAGCGTTTCGAGGTACGGTGTGCGGACGTCGAGCGATTGGATTAATTCGTTACGCGACGGGAGGGGCGGGATGCCCGCTTGCAACACACTTCCGAGCTCGTTTTCAATTCGTGCGACAATGGCGGGTGATGCGGAGCTTCCATAGCTCGCTTTATATTTCACGCCATTCCAACGATAGGGATTGTGGCTTGCGGTGATTTGAATTCCCCCGGCGGCGCCGCGCTGGTGCACCAGAAGCGAAATGGCGGGCGTAGGACACGCATCGGCCGCAAGCCAGACGGGCGTGCCGGTCATCGCGACGGCTTCGGCGACCACGCGTGCGAAACGCTCAGAGCCGAAGCGCGTGTCGTATCCAACGAGGAGGCCATGGGCCGGTTGTTCCGATCGCACCACGTAGCGCGCGATTGCGTACGCGACTTTGCGCACGTTGTCGTACGTGAAATCTTCGGCGAAGATTCCGCGCCAGCCGTCAGTGCCGAATCGAATGGAAGTCACGTTGCGCAGTATACGTGAAGTTGGACGGAACGAAACGGCCGCATTGGACCACTGACCTCGATCTGTTTTACGCGCGCACGGCGCCGCTATTCCTCTTTTGGACCTGTGAAAGACCGGGCATCGGGAGTTCGGTGAAACAGCCGAAGCACGATGAGCGCAAAAATCCCCAATTCCACGCCTCCTATGGCGCCGTACCGAACGTCCATACGGAGTCCGTCATTCTCTCCGACCATCTTCGCAAGGGCCAGCCAATACAACGCAGTGTGAGCGCCGAGAAAGACAAGCAAGAGCGCCCAGAAGCCGGGGGTCTTCCAGAGCTTTCGATACGAGGCGATCAGCAGCCCGAAAAGCATTGCGCTGGACACGAAAGCTTCGCCGTATTTCGTGGAGAACGGTAGTCGAAAACTTGGGAATTCGAACGCCTGCACGAGAATCACGGTCACAATTCCGACTCCAACAATCGTGCCCCAGATTAGAGCCGTGCGGTCCGTCTTCATTTATCAGTGTTAGAGAAGCTCTCGAAGCTTGTTTTCTTCGAGCCATTTCACGACTTTTCCGACGTCTTGTGTGCGCTCGCGTGGGCACAGCAGAAGCGCGTCGGGCGTTTCGACGACGACGAGATCGTGAACGCCAATCGCCGCTACAAACTTCTTCGGGCTCCAAAGAAAATTTCCGCTGGCATCTAGCGTGAACGATGGGCCAGCCGACACGTTCTCGCCTTTGGCGCGCGCGAGAAGTTCGTACACCGCCGTCCATGAGCCGATGTCGCTCCAGCCGACCTTGGCAGGGATTACTAAAACGCTGCGCTCGCCGCGTTCTCGTGTGGCGCGCTCCATGATGGCGTAATCCACAGAGATATTTTCGAGCTTTGGATATATCCGGCTGAGTTGCCGATCGAATCCGCGCGTGCCGATTTCAGCAGAGAGCTCAGCGAGCGACGCATGCGTCGCGGGAAGAAAATCTTTCAGGCAATCGAGAAATGTCGAAACGCGCCAGAAAAACATTCCGGCATTCCAGAAATAAGCCCGCGATTTCAAGTAGCGGCGGGCGAGAGGCAACGCGGGCTTCTCCGTGAATCTTCTCACCACGAAAGCTGGCTCGCCCGACCAGCGGCCGGCCGCCGCGCCGCGTTCAATATAACCGTAGCCGGTTTCTGGACGCGTGGGCGGCACGCCAATCGTAATGAGATTTCCCGGTGTGCGGGCCATCTCAAGTGCGGCTCGCACGATTTTCAGGTAGCGCGGAGCGTCGGCAATATAGCTATCGGCGGGAAGGACGGCCATCAGCGCATCGCCGTGCTCATGCGCTAGATGAAATGCGGCGAGCGCAATCGCGGCGGCTGTGTTGCGCCCAACGGGCTCGGCAAGAATGTGCGATGCCGGCACTCGAGGAAGCTGCGCGCGGACTTCCTTGACCTGCTCTTCGTTCGTAACGGCCCAAAGATTGCGCGCGGGGAAAAGCGGCGCCAATCGCCCGGCGGTTTCGCGCAACATCGTGTCGCGGCCGGTAATGTTCAGGAGTTGTTTCGGCGTGCGCATGCGGCTGCGCGGCCAGAAGCGCGTCCCACGGCCGCCCGCAAGAAGCACGGCGCACGCCGGAAGCTTCTCCGACTTCGGTTTCACTTATGCACCAGATGAGCCAACTGGCTTTCGTTCACGCCGCGTTCGCGGAGGTGGCGCGCATATTGATCAAGGCTGGCCGGGACGTATGTGCGCAGAATCTCAGTGCGTTCCTGAGGCACGATTTGATACGTGCCCAGCGCGGCGGGAATGAGCCAGACTTGCGCTGGAGCATACGCAAACTTCTCTCCGTTCGCTTCGATCGCGCCGCTCCCTGCAATTGAAATTAGCAAATCAAAATGTTCAAGCGAAGTCTTACGCGAAATCGATTCTGAGAACTCCCAGCGTTCAGTCGCGAAATACCGGCAGGCTGCGAGGTAAGTTTCCGAAATCGGGCCGCGCTCGATCGTCACCGGTTGAATCTTGCCGCCCCTTTGTTCTCCGAAACGAATAACGTCCATCGCCTTATCTACGTGCAGCGCTCGCGTTTCGCCGGTGGCGTTGCGGCGGTTGTAATCGTAAACGCGATAAGTAATGTCTGATTGCTCCTGAATTTCGCAAAGGACGAAACCCGCGCCAATCGCGTGAACAGTTCCCGCGGGAACAAAAATGGCATCGCGAGCGTCCGTGGGAACCTGCACGACGAGATTCTCAACCGTGGCGTCGTCAATCGCGCGGCGGAACGAATCTCGTTCCACGCCGAATTTCAAGCCGAAAAGAATTTCGCTGCGGGGCCGAGCCGATACGAAATACCACATTTCCGTTTTGCCTCGCCCGCCGGCTTGCTTTTCATGTTGCGACGCATAGTCGTCGTCGGGATGAACTTGCACGGAAAGTTTGTCGTCCGTGAAAATAAATTTAACAAGTATAGGAAAGGCGCCCTCGTGTCGCACCTTCGTCCCTGTCCACTCGACAGGCATTCGCGGCCAAGCTTCGCCAAGAGTCAAGCCCGCGAACGGCCCATCCGCGAAGCGGCATTTTTCGCCGGTCAACCAAGCTTCGCCAATTTTTTCTTTGAAATCACTTTGTTCAGGGAAAAGCGGTGCGAGCGAATGAACGCCCCACGGGCGGGTGTCGAAAATTGGCTCAAGCCGCGATGGGCGAACCTTCACAATCATGCGCCGAAGAAGTGCGCGATGCGGCGGAGTCCCTCATTGATGCGCTCCATCGACGTCGCGTAGGAGATACGCATGTGGCCCGGCGCACCGAATGCGTCGCCCGGAACGACCGCGACGTGCTCGCGATCGAGAAGTCCGCGCGTGATTTCCATGGAATCCCGCAATTCGCCGCTCTTCGTTACGGCCTTGGGGAAAGCGTAAAACGCGCCTTCGGGCTCAGTGCACTCGATACCCGGAATCGCCCGCAGCCCGGCGAGAATGTGAATCCGGCGTCGCGCATATTCATCAAGCATCGTTGCGACGGAATCCATCGGCCCCGTCAAAGCTGCAAGCGCGGCGTACTGCGTGATCGAATTTACGTTCGAGACCGACTGGCTTTGGAGCTTGATCATCGCCGCGGCCAGCGGCTCGGGAGTGAGCGTGTAGCCGGCGCGCCAACCCGTCATTGCAAAAGTTTTTGAGAGCGAACCCGCGATGATCACGTGGTCCTTCGAATCTGGATAACTCGCAATCGAAAATGGTTTGGCGTTGCCGTAGGTAAAATGCGAATAGCATTCATCCGAGAGCAGCCACACGCCGCGCCGGCGGCAAACATCGAGAATGCGCCCAAACTCCTCCTCGGGTATCACCGCGCCGGTAGGATTATTTGGTGAGTTCACGATGACGATTCGCGTGCGCGGCGTCAGCACCTTCTCGAGTTCCGCAGCGCGTAGGCAAAAGTTGTCGCTCGCAGGTGTCTGCACAAAAACAGGTTTTCCATTGGCGAATTTCACGATGTCCGGGTAGCTCACCCAGTACGGCGACGGAATCACGACTTCATCGCCTGCGTTGATCAGCGAACAGACGACGTTAAAGATGGCGATCTTGCCGCCTGCCGTCACGACGCATTCGCGTGGCTCATACGACGAGCCAAGATTCTTCGCGTGCCAATCGCAAACGGCCTGGCGCAGCGGCGCGATTCCCGCAGTCGCCGTATATTTGGTGCGGTTTTCTTCTAGCGCGCGAATCGCGGCGCGCTTGATGTGCTCTGGAGTCGGGAAATCCGGCTCCCCCGGACCGAAATCAACCACGTCCACACCGCTCGCGCGGAGTTTCTCCGCTGCCATCAAGGCCGCCATCGTCGGCGACACAGAAATCCGATTGACGGCGTCGGACAGCGTTAATGATTCAATATGAGGCGCGGTGGACATGGTTTTATGGTCTCCTTCAAATATTTCGAAGCGATTCTTTTATCCCAATCAAATTTTAGCCAAATTTATTTTTCAATCTCTCTTCGACAGGAGCCGGCACAAGTCCGCGAAGCGATCCGCCAAGCCGCGCCACCTCGCGAACGAGCCGCGAGCTCAAAAAACTGTACGCCTCCGCGGGGAGCATGAAAACGGTTTCGACTTGAGGCGCGAGTTTCCGGTTCATCAACGCCATTTGCAATTCATACTCGTAATCGGAAACAGCGCGGATGCCGCGCAAAATCACACGCGCTTCTTTCCGCCGTGCGTAATCGGCAAGCAGGCCGTGAAACGAATCCACTTCCACGTTCGGCCACGCGCTCGTCGTCTGCCGCAGCATTTCCAGGCGCTCCTCGATCTCAAACATCGGCTCTTTGTCTTGATTTCGCAGCACCGCGACGTAGAGGCGGCTAAAGATTTTTGAGCCGCGCTCGATCAAGTCCAAATGGCCATTAGTCACAGGGTCGAATGAGCCGGGATAGACGGCAATCACTGAGTTCATTTTCTTCAGCCGTTCGCGATTTTAACCTACAACGTGCGGCTTAGCTCTGCAAAAAGCCTCAGGGCGTCGCGCCATACGGGCCGCCACACAGTCCACATTGGATTCTTGGCAGCGGCGATGCTGGTTGACGGTAGAATAGAAGACGCGACGGGGCGAAAAGGGAGCGGCATGACGAAATTGTTCGTGAAACTGATGAAGAACTCTAAATTTACAGCGACCTTCGCTGTGTCGCTGGGGCTTCTCGTTGTTCTTTGCTCCGTATCACCTATCCTCCTGCGCGCAGCTCCACCGCCATCCCAAGCGGCACACGCAGCACACGGATTAAACAGTTTCGCGCCCCTCAACAAATGGAAGGCCGCCGTGCTTGCTGGCGACACGACTGCGCTCTCGTCAATGTACGGCGTCGGCGCCGACGTATTTGCCCAGACGCCTCAAGGAAAAACTGCGGACCTTTCGGAAGAGACGCGATTCTGGTCCCAATTTCACGCGATGGGGCTAACGGCTATTGAAACAAAGGTCCTGCAGCGCACCGCACCCGAGGCCGGAGTGACAATTTTGACGCTACGCGTCTATTTGACGTTTGGAGCCGATGCGAAAAAGAATGAGATGCTGGTTTCCGCTGGTCAAGTCTGGCTTCAAAAAGGCGACAAGTGGCTGATCGTCGGCACGCAACGTGGCGACCCAGTCCCACGCCCGATTCTGACGCTTCCGGAGCCCGCGACGCCAAATACGAACCTTTATCCCGATCCCGCCGAGGCGCCCAAAGATTTGGCGGCAGCGTTGAGCGCGGCAGCAAAAGACCATAAGAACGTAATCGTAGTCTTTGGCGGTAATTGGTGCTACGACTGCCACGTTCTCGACGCCGCGTTTCACTCGCGGCAAATCGCACCGATCGTGAATACGAACTACCACGTCGTCCACGTCAATATCGGCGAGTACAACGTGAACACTGATATCGCCAGGAAGTACGACGTTCCGCTCGAAAAGGGCGTGCCGGCGGTAGCGGTCCTCGACAGCACCGGAAAGTTGCTCACAAGCCAGCAGCACGGCGAATTCGAATCAGCCGTGAAAATCGGTCCCGCTGATATCACGCAATTTCTTGAGCACTGGAAGCCGGGCAGCGCCGACTGACGGACGCTGGCTTATCAACCCACTTCCCGGTTGCAAACTCGGTTGCACCCGTTGAACTACCATCCAGGACAATCTAGACGCCGTTCGACCCCTCTGATTTGACATGCACGACTAAAATAGTCGTGGTTTAAGTCATTGCGGACGCGGGGGTTGTACGATTCATCCGACCTTGACTTCATGCTGGCTAGCGTTTAGAATCTATTTGCGACTGGTTTAGTCGTATATCAAGTGCTCAAGCTCTCAAAAAAAGCTGATTACGGACTCATCGCTTTAAAGCATCTGGCGATGCACTACGGCGAAACATCTTTCAGCGCCTCAGATATCGCCGAAGCCTACGGCATTTCGACGCCGTTGATGGCGAAAGTACTGCAGAAACTCGCGCGCGGAGGCCTGGTGGCAGCTCGGCACGGTTCGAGCGGAGGCTACACGTTGGCACGCGAAGCATCCCGAATCACAGCCTTGGACGCCATCCATGCGATCGAAGGGCCGCTATTCATCACCTCCTGCGTCACGCACCGCGGCCAGTGCGGCCAGACCAACACTTGCATCATCCGCGAGCCGCTTCGGAAGGTGAACGACAGCATTCTTGACGTACTCAATAAAGTAACGATTTCGCAGATGACCGAAGAAGCTTCGTCTTCCGAGGTTGTCGAACTCAGAGTTTAGGATTAGGAGAACGAACATGGCACTCAAGATTCCCGTTTACATGGACAATCACGCGACCACTCCGGTGGACCCTCGCGTCCTCGATGCGATGCTGCCGTATTTCACCGAGAAATTCGGAAATGCGGCGAGCCGCAACCACTCGTTTGGCTGGGCGGGGGAAGAAGCCGTGGAGAACGCACGCGCCCAAGTCGCGAAGCTTATTAACGCTTCGCCGAAGGAAATTATCTTCACCAGCGGCGCGACCGAGTCGAATAACCTCGCCATTAAAGGCGTGGCGGAGATGTATCGCGAGAAGGGTAATCACATCATTACGCAGGTGACCGAGCACAAAGCCGTTCTCGACACCTGCAAGCGCCTTGAGAAGTATGGCTACGAGGTAACGTATCTGCCCGTCGAGAAAGACGGACGCATCAATCTAGACGACCTGCGCCGGGCCATCACGCCGAAGACAATCCTGATCTCGATCATGTATGCGAATAACGAGATCGGCGTCATCCAGCCAATTGAAGAAATCGGAAAGATCGCCAAGGAAAAAGGCGTGTTCTTCCATGTGGACGGAGTGCAAGCGATCGGGAAAATACCCGTTGATGTTCAGCGCGATGGTATTGACCTGCTCTCGATCTCCGCGCACAAGCTCTATGGGCCAAAGGGCGTTGGCGCACTCTACGTTCGCAGGAAGAATCCTCGCGTTCAGCTTTCGGCCATCATTGATGGCGGCGGCCACGAGCGCGGAATGCGTTCAGGCACCCTGAACGTTACCGGCATTATCGGCCTCGGCAAGGCTTGCGAGATTGCTCAGCAGGAGATGGTGGCAGAAACCAAGAAACTCAGCGGGCTGCGCGACCGTCTCAAGAACGCCATCATGAGCCAACTTGACGAGTGCTTCATCAACGGTTCGATGGAGCATCGCTTGCCGCACAACATCAACATCAGCTTCGCCTTCGTCGAAGGCGAATCGCTGCTGATGGGCATCAACGACATAGCCGTGTCGAGCGGTTCGGCCTGCACTTCGGCCACGCTTGAGCCAAGTTATGTTCTGAAGGCATTGGGAGTCGGAGAAGATCTGGCCCACACGTCAATCCGGTTCGGTCTCGGCCGGTTCAACACGGAGGAAGAAGTGGATTACGTTGTTTCGCGCGTCGTGGAAACTGTAAACCGTTTGCGCGAGCTTTCGCCGCTGTACGAAATGGCGAAAGAAGGCGTGGATATCAGCAAGATGAAGTGGACGGCTGCGGGCGAGTAACCGCGAACACTCCGGCCGAATCGAATTTGATATAGGGAACGATTTCGAAGATTTGAAGATAAGGAGCAACAAATGGCTTACTCGGAAAAAGTAATCGATCACTACAACAATCCCCGCAACGTCGGATCGCTCGATAAGAAAGATCCAAATGTCGGCACCGGATTGGTGGGCGCGCCCGAATGCGGCGACGTCATGAAACTGCAGATGAAGGTGAATCCGGATACGCGAGTCATCGAGGAAGCCAAGTTCAAAACTTTTGGCTGCGGCTCGGCGATTGCCAGTTCTTCGCTGGCGACCGAATGGGTGAAGGGCAAGACAGTCGAGGAAGCTCTCGCCATCAAGAACACGGATATCGTGCGCGAGCTAGCTCTGCCGCCGGTGAAGATCCATTGTTCGGTGCTCGCGGAAGATGCGATCAAGGCCGCGCTCTCCGATTGGAAGACGAAGCAGGGCGAGACAGTGAATCCAGCCGAGGCAAAGTCGGCGCACTAAGCTGCTCTTTCGTACCCGCTGGGGTCTCGGTAATTCGTAGGGCGATGGAAGCGATGCCATGATTCATGTAACAGAAAAAGCGGCGGGGAAGATCCGCGAATTGCTGTCGAAGGAAGGTGTGTCCGCCGAATCGGGCGGACTCAGGGTTGGTGTGCAGGGCGGCGGATGCTCGGGTCTAACGTACGCCATGCGTCTTGAAACTGAGGCGCGCAATCGCGACAAAGTCTTTGAAGAAAATGGCGCGCGCCTTTTTGTGGATCCCAAGAGCTACCTCTATCTGAACAACACCATCCTCGATTATCACGAGGACCTGATGAAACAGGGTTTCGTGTTTCAGAATCCGCAGGCGGCTCGAAGTTGCGGATGCGGCAGTTCGTTCACTGCATAGATCGCGGAGTCGTGGCACGCTATGGGCGGCGACGATTTTTCGGACGATCTTGGGTCTTATGGCAGCTGATGCGCTCACCCGCTATATAAATTCCCCGCGGCAGAAAGAATTGCTGAAACGAAGGACTGATTGAGGATGAGTGTGACGCAAACACGCGCGGAAGCCGCTGGCACATCATGTTGGAGCTGCAAAGCTGCAACGAACGGTGCGCACTTCTGCCCGACGTGCGGGAAAATCCAGCCGCTCACACGCGATACAAATTACTTCGCGCTCTTTGGCCTTCCCGAAAAACTTGGGATTGACGCGGACGCGCTCGAACAAAAATTCCACAAACTCAGTTGGAAGCTGCATCCCGACAATTTCGTGCGCGCGGACGATTTCGAGCGAAATCTTTCGCTCGAGCGGTCATCTGAATTGAATGACGCCTACCGCACACTGAGCGATCCGCTGGCGCGCGTCGAATATCTTCTCGAGCATGAGGGGATGCGCAAGGAAGGCACAACAAAGCAGCAAGCGCCTCCCGAGTTGCTCGAAGAGGTTTTCGAGCTGAACGAATCACTCGATGAGCTGCACGAGGCGCGCGAATCGGGCGAAGGCGTGACCGAGTTGCGTGGCCGACTCGAATCCGCGCAGAAAGATTTTCAGAGCAAGCTTGCGGACGTGGACGGGGAATTGAACGCCATTTTCGCCAGGTGGGATGCCGCGCTTGATTCAGATGCCAGCAAAGATGCTCGCGGCGCGCTGATGGCGCAGATGAACGAAATCCTGAATCGCCGCTCGTACATCCGAAATCTTGTCGCGAACGTTGAGCAGGAATTGACGAAGACCTCCTAGTATGGAAATCAAAGGCAAAATCGTCGGAATCGACCTCGGTACGACCTACAGCCTGATCGCGTACATCGATCGAGGCGCTGGCCATCCGAAATGCATCGTCGGCCCATACGGCTCGACTCTGTGCCCCTCCGTCGTCAGCGTGGACGAAGACGGTACAGTGATCGCCGGGCAAGCCGCGCAACGCCGTTTGCTGACGCAGCCGGAGCGCACCATTTATTCCGTGAAGCGCCTGATGGGCCGCTCAGTCGAAGACGTGCAAGACGAGCTGAAGCACTTTCCATTTCATATCGAGCCGGCGAGCGGAAACGTGATTCGCGTGCGGCTCGGAGAAAAAGTATTTACGCCACCCGAAATTTCAGCGTTCATTCTTCGCGAGCTGAAATCCTGGGCCGAGAACTTTTTCAAAGAGACCGTTGACCGCGCCGTCATCACCGTTCCCGCATACTTCAATGACGCGCAACGCCAGGCCACTAAAGACGCCGGGAGAATCGCTGGTCTCGAAGTGCTGCGCCTCGTAAGCGAACCGACGGCTGCGGCGCTAGCCTACGGGCTCCACAAACAGCAGCGCGGCCGCGTGGCCGTTTATGATTTCGGCGGCGGCACTTTCGACATCTCGACGCTGAAGCTGATCTCAACCGAAGAAGGCGACATCTATCAGGTCCTTTCGACGAACGGCGACACGCATCTCGGCGGCGACGACATTGACAATGTTCTTCTCGGCGTCGCGCGCAAAGAAATCCAGCGGGATCTCGGCCTCGATTTGAGCGTGCATCCCGGAAGCGTTCAGGATTTGCGCAAAGCGCTGATCCTCGCGAAGCATCAACTCTCGAGCGCGGAAAAGGCGGAGGTGCACGTTCCCCTCGAAGATGGAAAGTTTTACGTGCGCGAATTCACGCGCCGCGAATTCGAAAATCTCATCGAGCCGATCGTCGCGCGCACGATGGGGCCCGTGAAACAGGCGCTTGCCGATGCGAAGCTCGTGCCGAGCCAGATTGAAGAAGTAGTGCTCGTTGGCGGCTCAACGCGCATTCCGTTGGTGCGCCGCACAGTTAGCGAATATTTCGGCCGTGAGCCGCACTGCGAGCTGAATCCTGACGAGGTGGTCGCGCTCGGTGCGGCGGTGCAAGCCGACATCCTGGATTCCGGCGTAACGACGATGCTTCTGCTCGATGTCACCCCACTTTCGCTCGGCATCGAGACCATGGGCGGCGTCGTAGCGAAAATTATTCCACGCAATTCCACAATCCCGGCCAGTGCACAGGAACTCTTTACAACCGGTGTCGAGAATCAGACGGCGATTGATCTTCACGTCCTGCAGGGCGAGCGCGAACTCGCCAAGGATTGCCGCTCGCTCGCGCGATTTCAATTGAAGATTCCTCCCGGCCCCGCCGGCCTCGCGCGCATTGAAGTGAAATTTGTGATTGATGCGAACGGCATCCTTCAGGTAGCCGCGCGCGACTTGCGCACGGGCGAGCAGCACTCGATCGAAGTGCAGCCGAGCTACGGCCTCAACGACACCGAGGTCGAGCGCATGCTCGAAGAGTCCATCGAATTCGCCGAGCAGGATTTCAGCGAGCGCCAGCTCATCGAAGCTCGAAACGAAGCCGAAACGATTTTGAAGGCCACGGCGAAAGCGTTCGACGGCGAAGCGGTGGAGCAGCTTTCGAGAGACGAGCGAGCCGCAATTGACCAGAGCATCGAGCGTCTCCGCGATTCGGCGCGCGGAAGCGATTACAAGCTGATTCGCACGAATATTGACGAGCTCAATCAGGCCACGATGCATCTCGCCGAGCTGGTGATGAACGGAGCGCTGCACACCGCGCTAGAAGGCAAGCGTCTCGACGACGTCTGAAATATCTCGTCAAGACGAGGGTCGAAGCGCAACGGCACTGAGGATTTAAGCAGAAGGAGTGGAGAAATATGGGCGGTAAGAATCCATACATCGAAGAGACTAAGTACACGCCCGCGACGAAGAAATACAAGATTACGTTCGTCAAAGAAGGCAAAACCATCGAGATTGATCCTGACAAAATACCGTACGGGCATGACGGGCTACCGGGAAGCATCCTCGATATCTCGCAGGGATTCCATATGGGACTCGATCACGCTTGCGGCGGCGTTTGCGCGTGCTCCACGTGCCATGTGATCGTTCGCGAAGGACTCGAATCCTGCAACGAAGCGACCGACGCCGAGTACGATCAGCTCGACGAAGCGCCGGGCGTTACGCCGAAGTCGCGTCTCGGGTGCCAATGCGTACCGGACGGAACGAAGGATATCGTAGTCGAAATCCCCGAATGGAATAAGAACTACGCCAAGGAAGCGGAGCACTAGTCGCGCGACGCGTCGCAACACACTGATATAGCCGTGACGGAGGTAGACATGCCGCAAACGATTGGATGGGACGACACCGAAGAGATCGGCATCCGCCTCGCCGAAAAATATCCCGAAACAGATCCGCTGACCGTGCGCTTCACCGACCTCCACAAATTTATCGTCGAGCTGGAGGGCTTCACCGGAGATCCGAAGGCTTCGAACGAAGGTAAGCTCGAAGCCATTCAGATGGCCTGGCACGAAGAGCATCAAGACCAAAACGACTAAGCTGCGTCAAAACAATGGGAGTCAAGCGATGACCAGCGATCCGCGATATCCAATCGGCAAATTCAATTCACCGGCATCGGTTTCTGAATCAGATCGCAAGCTGTACATCGATGAAATCGAGGCTGCGCCCGCGAAGCTTCGCGCGGCGATAGCCGGTTTAACGCCTTCGCAATTTTCAACTCCGTATCGCGAAGGGGGCTGGACCGTTAAGCAACTCGTCCATCACGTTCCCGACAGCCACATGAACGCGTATGTGCGTTTCAAACTCGGGCTGACGGAAGACGAGCCCACAATCAAGACATACGAGGAAGCCCTGTGGGCAAAACTGCCGGATTCTGAAACCGTGCCTGTCGAGACATCCCTCGTGCTACTCGATTCGCTTCACAAGCGTTGGGTAGTGCTGCTGCGTTCGATTCCCGCATCCGGCTGGTCGCGCAAGATCCGCCATCCCGAATGGGGCACAATGGCGCTCGATCAAGTGCTAGCGCAATACGCCTGGCACGGCAAGCATCACGTCGCGCACATCACCTCGCTCCGCGATCGCAACGGCTGGAAATAGCTGGTAACCTCGCCATTGCCCGATTCCCACAGCAAGCCTCAATGCTGGGCAGCCTTAAATCGAAAACGAAATAGACAAGGCGCGTGCAGCGTGTGGGAAGATGTCCGGCTGCGCGCGCCCGGACTGCCCGCGCATGGTTAAGAGACGAAATTTGTGGTGGACGACCGCGCTCATCCTACTCGCGCTCGCTGCGATATATAGCGTTTATTGGCTACTTTTTTCTGCGCGGATGACGGCGTATCCGTTTGCAAACCATGGTCTTTGGCGAGTTCTTTTTTTTGCGTGGCTAGCAACAAGCGTTTTCATAGGAGCACTCTGGACCGCTCTCGTAGTTCGGCTAGTTCGCAAAAGACGAAACTCAAACTGACCCACCACTGTATTGCGCCGCGCTTGTGAAATCCTCGTAGTTCCTTAATAATAGTTTCAGTTGCCGCGAGCTCCCAGCCTTAAAGCTCGCTCCTCCCGTGGCGCCATGGTGCAACGGTTAGCACATCGCCCTTTCAAGGCGGTAATACGGGTTCGATTCCCGTTGGCGCTACCAAACTCACGCTGAATCAATAACCTGGCGTCTGCCCTGTAAGTACTGTTCTGAATCGTACGATGGTACTGTTTGTTTGGCACCGATAGACTCTTCCATGCGCTCACCGCATCTCGTACGCTCTCGATATGAGAGGTGAAGGGTTATGATTCTCGCGGTTGCAATGATGCTCTTCCAAATGCAAGCGCTGCCTCTTAAGGCAGGCGCAGCGATAGCGGTGCAGCAAGACGCGGCCGCGTACGCCAAGAACATTCCCGGACCTGCACTTTTCAGCGCGCTCTCTGCGAACCTGCCCGACAATGACGGAAAGAAGACGACAACGAAGCCAGTAATCCCCGATGCAAACACGCAGATTCTTTCGGGAGTTTACGTTCCGGATCATTTCGAACCGCTGCCACCGCTTCCCAACAAACATTACGGCGTCCTGAAGTCTGGCGCCGATAAGCGGCTCTCCGAGGGCATCGCGCAATCGAGTGCGGCGACATTCTATCGAGCGCTGCGGCATTTGAAGATTGGACTACGACCAATCGAGAGCACGCGCGCGGCAAATGCGAAACGCGTTTCCGTGAATCCCAACGGCCAAATCCTGCTTACGTCTCAGTAGAAACTTCCTTCGACTGCGAATTTACCTGAGTGCGAAGCTCGATCGTTCTCTTCATCCCCACTCGACGACTTCCTTGATCGCATCCGGCGGATGCTGATTCACTAATTCCGAAAACTTGCTGGACGGATAATGATTCGTGATCAAGCCCGCGACGTGGGCGCCCCAGCGAAGCTGTGCCTGAGACAAATCATCCACAGCCATTTGAAAATGCCCTCGCGCCGCATTCACACTACCCACCATCACTTGATTATCGAGCACCAACTGGCGGACCAATTCCGGGCCGTCAATCTGCAATGGATGATCGCCGCTCGGAATTCCCGTGATCACATACACGCCATTCCGCCCTAGCGCATCAAGCACGTTGAACTCGAGTTCAGCAATCCCACTGGCATCCACGATCAAATCCATTGGACCAACTTTCTTCTCGACCTGCTCTGCCGGCACCTCACGCCCGTCCACATAACTTCCACCGATAACGCTCAGCCATTTCGGCCGGGCGCTCGTGGCATCAACGACGTCCAAACCATACACGTCGGCCCCTCGAAGCCGCAAAACCATAGACGCGAGCAAACCCACCGGACCCAAACCAGCCACGAGACACCGGCGTCCGGCGATCCAGTCCGGGGTAATCGCAGCTTCAGGGCTCCGCACCATCTGCAATCGAAGCGCTTCATCAATGGCTTTTTCGACGATTGAGAGTGGCTCCATCAACACGCCGATGTCTTTCAGTTCCGCGGGCACATGCACCACATATTGTTCCCTATCAACCACCAGCTCCGTTTGATAGCCGTCTAATCCGTGGATGCCTCTCTCCCGGTACTTGCCCGTCTGGCACATGTCAGAACGGCCCATCAGGCAGGGCGCGCATTGGCCGCATCCCCGTCTGACGGTAAAAACAGCGAAATCTCCGATTTTCACGCGACTCACCGACGGGCCCAATTCCACCACTTGGCCAAACATCTCATGGCCAATGACGAGTTCCTTCTGGCCGTCGGGAGCATCCGCACGTCCCCCGGACACCTCCGTCCTGTCGGTGCCACAGATACCGACGCGTATAATCCTGATCTTTACTTCGTCCTGCGCCGTGATCGAAGGCTCAGGCCGCTCCACGATGCGTGAGCCTGCCGTGCCCGGGACAATCGCAATGGCTTTCATGATTTACCCCTCTTTCGAACTGCACCTTCGACCGGGTGGTGGGAAGCGATCTCATCGCCGCTGTTATTCCAATAGCTCCGAGAAGTGATCGACTATCTGGATTTCACCAGTGAGAATCACGGCTGCCTCATGCTCTGGTGCAGCCCATTCGATAAAATTCTCCCCTTCGATGATTCACATTACCGCATCTTTCGCGGGTAACGGCTGAAGATTGCCGTTCGTCTTGGTAATTGACGCTAATTGGCGTCAATTATTGCGCTACGTTGGGTTCGTAGAATCGTGAAATTCTCGCCGGATCAAATTGATCGTGTTTCGGTTCGGTACGGCGGACTCTTCCCAAGTCCCAAAACTATCTAACTGTAGATTTTTTGCCTTGGGGAATCGCTCGCGAGGAGTACCATTCATGGGATTCGGAGCGTGAAAAGGAGATTCCGATCGCTGACATAAACGAGACTTCATCCCTCACCCCAGATAACCAACTCCCCGAACGTGAGTCGGTTCCTGAACCTACCCCGCATCGTAGGAGTACGCGAGTCATCGTCTGGACTGTGTTGCTGATCGTCCTTGCAATCGTGATTCTCTTGATCTGGCGCCACCATGAAAGCGCAAAGAAAGCCGCAGCGGCCGCTGCCGCAGCGCGCGCAAAATCCGCCGGAATTACGATCAGCACTGCCACGGCTCAAAAGGGCGACATCGGCGTCTATCTTGAGGCCATCGGCACCGTCACCCCGGTCTACACCGATTCGATCACCGCTCAAGTGAACGGCCTGGTGATCGCGGTGCACTTCAAAGAGGGTCAAATGGTGAAAAAGGGCGATCCCCTGATTGACATTGATCCTCGACCCTACCAAGCGACGCTCTTACAAGCGCAAGGCGCGCTCCAGCGTGACCAGAATGTTCTCGCCCAAGCTGAGATGGATGCTCAACGCTATCAAGAAGCCTGGGATCGGAAGGCGATTGCCAAGCAACAACTCGACGACCAGCAGAAACTCGTTCTTCAGGAACAAGGCACAGTAAAGAACGACGAAGGAACCGTGAAATACGCTGAAGTCCAGGTGGACTTCTGCCATATTACCGCTCCGATTTCCGGCCGCATGGGTCTGCGGCTCGTGGACCCAGGTAACGTGGTGCAATCGTCAGGAACGATAACCCTCGCAGTGATCACCCAAATGTCGCCCATCACCGTAATTTTCACCATCCCGGAAGACAGCCTTGACTCCGTCCAGGCCGGAATGCGCAAAAAGTCCGGCCTTAGCACCGATGCGTTCGATCGCACCGCCCAGAAAAAGATCGCCAGCGGCAAGCTCTTAACGCTCGACAATCAAATTGACACAACGACCGGTACGGTAAAAGCGCGGGCGATTTTCGACAACAAGAATAATGCGCTCTTCCCAAACCAGTTTGTAAACACGCGCCTGCTTGTGGACACGTTGACAGGCGTGACACTGATTCCGGCCCCAGCCATTCAGCAGAATGGCCAGGCCTCGTTCGTCTATGTGATTCAGGATAATGTCGCTCACCAGCGCAGCGTAAAGACCGGAGTCACTGACGCCGGCACGACACAGGTTGACGGCATCAATCCCGGAGACGTTGTCGCCACCAGCGGCTTCGACAAGTTGCAGGACAACGCCAAGGTCGTAGTTTCAAACAACCCCCCGCCCGGAAGCGCCAATGGAAGTAACGCACCCGCCTCTACGAACGGAAGCAACGCTCCTACCAGCACCGGCAAGAACACGAAGCGGAGCAGCGCCCCGTGAGCCCGTCTCGCCCATTTATTCTTCGGCCCGTTGCGACTTCGCTGCTGATGGCTGCAATTCTTTTGGTGGGCCTGGTCGGCTATACCCAACTTCCAGTTTCCGCGCTGCCGGAAGTAGACTATCCGACCATTCAGGTACTCACGTTTTATCCCGGCGCAAGTCCCAGCGTAGTCGCGACGACGGTAACGGCGCCGCTCGAAAGGCAATTCGGCGAGATGCAAGGCTTGAGCCAGATGACCTCAAGCAGCTCTGGCGCCACCTCTGTCATCGTCCTGCAATTTAATCTCACCCTGAATATTGATATCGCTGAGGAAGAGGTGCAGTCCGCCATAAACGCGTCGCAAAGCTTGCTGCCATCGAACCTTCCGTCGCCGCCCGTTTACAGCAAGACCAATCCCGCCGATGCGCCCGTGCTCACGTTAGGAATCACTTCGAATTCCATGCCGCTTTCTCAAGTCGAGGATCTCGTAGATACGCGCCTGGCGCCAAAAATTTCGCAGCTCAGCGGCGTCGGCCTCGTAACTATCAGCGGTGGCCAGAAACCCGCCGTGCGCATTCAAGCCAATCCCACAGCTCTCTCATCGTACGGCATCAATATGGAAGATCTGCGCACGGCACTGACGAACGCCAGCGTGAATGCCGCCAAAGGCAACTTCGATGGGCCGCGCCAGAATTATCAGATCGACGCTAATGATCAGCTTGTAACCAGCGACGATTATCGCAGCGTAGTAGTTGCCTATCGGAACGGCGCGCCCGTGATGCTGACCGATGTCGCGCGCATCGTGAACGGCGTGGAGAACAATAGCCAGGCCGCATGGATGAACCAAACGCCCGCTGTAATTCTCAACGTACAACGCCAACCCGGTGCCAACACGATCAACGTGGTCAAAAGCATCAAGGCGCTGATACCTCAGCTGGAGGCCAATCTGCCTTCCGGCATTCAAGTGACAACTCTTACCGACCTTACGACCGCTATTCAAGCCTCTGTCTCCGACGTCGAGTTTGAGCTGCTGTTGACCATCGGTCTTGTTGTCTTGGTTATCTTCCTCTTCTTGCGAAGTCTTTACGCCACGATTATCCCGAGTGTGGCCGTACCGCTTTCGCTGGTCGGCACATTCGCGGCCATGTACGCGTTAGGTTACAGCCTGGATAACTTGTCGTTGATGGCGCTCACCATTTCCACCGGCTTCGTCGTGGATGATGCCATCGTAATGATCGAAAACATCTCGCGCTACATCGAAGCGGGCGACCCACCCATGGAAGCCGCGCTCAAGGGCGCGGAGCAAATTGGCTTCACCATTCTCTCGCTTACCGTTTCATTGATCGCTGTTCTGATTCCTCTTTTGTTCATGGGCGATGTTGTCGGGCGGCTGTTTCGGGAATTTGCTGTCACTCTGGCCGTAACCATCGTCGTTTCCGCAGTCGTCTCGCTGACGCTCACGCCGATGATGAGCGCGCGCATCCTGAGGCATCAACCAAAAGAGAAGCAAGGGCGCGTCTATAAAGCCTCGGAGCGCGTTTTCGAAAACATGATTGCGTTCTACGGCCGGACGCTAAAAGTCGTACTTGAATATCAGACAATTACTCTGTTCGTCGCCTTGGGTACGCTTCTGCTCACGATTTTTCTTTACATCATCATCCCCAAAGGCTTTTTCCCGATTCAGGATACCGGCGTCATTCAGGGCATTTCGCAAGCGGCACCCACGATCAGCTCGAAAGCCATGGCCGAAAAACAGCAGGAGCTTGCCAAGGCTGTTCTCGCGGACCCGGCCGTTGAAAGCCTCTCTTCGTTTATCGGTGCAGACGGAACCAACGTGACCACCAACAGCGGACGAATGTCTATCAATCTCAAGCCGCTCGACCAGCGTCACATAAGCGCATCCGACTTAATCCGCCGGCTTACGCCTAAATTGGCGAACGTTCAGGGTATCCAGCTTTTCATGGAGCCTGTGCAGAACATTACCGTGGACGACCGCGTGAGCCGCACGCAATACCAATACACGCTCGAAGATCCAGATGCCACAGAACTGTATCTTTGGACCAGCCGCTTCGTTGACAAGTTAAAGCAGTTGCCGGAATTGGAAGATATCGCCACCGATCAACAGCCGGGAGGTCCCGCCGTAAATCTCGTGATCGACCGGGCCACTGCTTCGCGATTGGGCATCGCGCCTACGACCATCGATAACACGTTGTACGACGCCTTCGGCCAGCGCCTCATCAACATCATGTACACGCAGGTGAATCAATACCATGTGGTTCTTGAGAGTGAGCCACAATTTCAGAAAGACCCTGAAAAACTTAGCCGCCTGTACATTCAGTCCAATGCCTCAGCCGGCGCAACCGGAGCCGGTGCCTCTACGTCATTTTCAGCTTCCGGATCCTCTTCCGCCGGATCGAATGCGCTGACCGCTTCAGCGCTCTACACTCCGTCAGCAGCTACTCTTACTCCTCCCGCAAACGTGCTTTCTTCAAGTACCTCCACTTCGACGTCGAGCAAAGGAGCGGCCTCCGCCGGCTCTACCATTTCAACCATGGCCAACGCCGTTCCGCTCAGCGCTTTCTCGCATTTCGAGACCACCACGGAGCCGCTTGTAATTACACACCAGGGTCAATTTCCGGCGATCACGGTCTCATTTAATCTTTCGGCGAACGCCGCGCTAGGCGAGGCCATCACCTCCATCAACAAAGTCGAAAAAAACTTGAAAATGCCTGCCGGACTCCAGGCCGGTTTTCAAGGGACAGCGGCTTCGTTCACGAACTCGCTGTCCAACGAGCCGCTGCTCATTCTTGCCGCTCTGGTCACGGTCTATATCGTTCTTGGTGTTTTGTACGAAAGCTTCATTCATCCGATCACAATTCTCTCGACCTTGCCCTCCGCAGGCGTTGGCGCTTTTCTGGCGCTTCTCATTTTTCACCAGGATCTAAGTGTCGTGGCAATCATAGGCATCGTGCTGCTGATCGGAATCGTGAAGAAGAACGGCATCATGATGGTTGACTTCGCACTAGAAGCCGAGCGGAAACACGGAAAGAGCGCCACGGATGCAATTTACGAAGCTTGTCTGCTCCGCTTCCGCCCCATCATGATGACCACCATGGCCGCCCTGCTCGCCGGATTGCCGCTGGCGCTTGGAACTGGTTTCGGTTCTGAATTGCGCCGGCCGCTGGGTATCGCCATGGTCGGCGGGTTGCTGCTAAGCCAGGCGCTCACGCTGTACACCACACCTGTGATCTACATCTTCTTCGACAATCTGTCTCATCGCTTCGCGCACAACTCGAAAAAGACAAGAAGCCAAGATGCAGAAGAGGCCGCGCCGGCATGAATATCTCCGCGCCTTTCATTCGCCGGCCGGTAGCGACCACTCTTCTCACCGTCGCAATTGCGCTTGCCGGGGCCATTGCGTTCGAGGTGCTGCCCGTTGCGCCTCTCCCGGAAGTAGATTTTCCTACGATTTCGGTGAGTGCAAGCTTGTCGGGAGCCAGCGCCAATATTATGGCTTCTGCTGTCGCCACTCCGTTGGAGCGGCAGTTGGGTCACATCGCTGGTGTCACCGAGATGACCTCCTCGAGCACGCTCGGCAGCACATCCATCAACATCCAATTCGATCTCAGCCGCGACATTGATGGCGCCGCCCGCGATGTGGAAGCAGCCATCAACGCGGCGCGAACCTACTTGCCCGCGAACTTGCCAGGCAATCCGACCTATCGCAAGGTCAATCCCGCCGACGCGCCGATCATGATCCTGGGTCTAACATCGGACAAATATGGTCCAGATAAACTGTATGACGAAGGCTCGACTGTCATTGAGCAGAAGCTGTCGCAGATTCAAGGCGTAGGGCAAGTAAGCGTAGGAGGCGGTGCTTTACCTGCCGTGCGCGTGGACGCAAATCCCACGCAATTGGCCAGCTACGGACTAACGCTCACGAATTTGCAATCCATTCTGAGTTTGCAAAACTCCAACCTGGCTAAAGGCCAGGTTACAAATGGCGACGTAACCGCGGACATCCTCGCAAACGATCAAATCTCGCATGCCGTGGACTACAAGCCGTTGGTGGTCGGTTATCACAATGGCGCCGCCGTTCATCTCTCCGATGTCGCTAACGTGACGGATTCTGTGGCGAACATCCGTGCCGCCGGCTATCTGAACAACAAGCGCGCCGTGACCGTCATCATTTTTCGACAGCCCGGCGCCAACATCATTGAGACGGTTGACCGCATTCGCTCGCAGCTTCCCTACATCGAGGCGTCCATTCCACTCGGTATCAATGTCACTATCGTTCTCGATCGCACCACCACCATTCGCGCCTCCGTCATCGATGTCGAGCGGACCCTGCTGATCTCGATAGCATTGGTTATCGTCGTAGTGTTTCTTTTTCTACGTAACGGTCGCGCGACGCTCATTCCCGCTGTCGCCGTTCCGGTTTCGCTCATTGGCACCTGCACGGTGATGTATCTCTTCGGCTATAGCATCGACAATCTCTCGCTGATGGCCTTGACCATCTCAACGGGCTTTGTCGTCGACGACGCCATCGTCGTAATGGAAAATATCGCGCGTCATCTCGAAGCTGGCATGGAACCCTTTGCCGCGGCCCTGAAAGGCGCGCAGGAAATTGGCTTTACCGTCTTCACCATTAGCATTTCACTCGTCGCCGTCTTCATCCCTCTTCTTCTCATGGGCGGAATCGTCGGTCGGCTTTTCCGCGAATTTGCCGTCACTCTCTCGACCGCCATTTTTGTCTCCATGATCATCTCCCTCACCACCACGCCGATGATGTGCGCGTATTGGCTCAAGAATGAGCGCGATCAAGAACATGGCCGTCTCTACATGGCCAGCGAAAGATTTTTTGATCGAGTGTTGTCGTTATATCGCCGCAGTCTGCATTGGGTGCTGGACCATCCAGGCCTAACTCTCATCGTCCTCTTTCTAACGATTGCGCTCAATGTCGTGCTCATCATCAAAATACCCAAAGGCTTTTTCCCGCCGGAGGATACGGGCGCGATAGCTGGAGCCGTACAAGGGCCGCAGGATTCTTCCTTCGGAGTGATGAATACCGCCATCCAACAAATCGGCGACGTCATCAAAAGCGATCCTGCCGTCCAGAATGTGATTGGATTTACCGGCGGCGCCACAAATACCGGCTCTTTCTATGTTGCGCTCAAGCCGCTCGCGGATCGCAAAGTCACTGCGTTTCAGATTATCGATCGCCTGCGACCCAAGTTAAGCCGTCTGCCGGTGTCGTCTGCATTCCTGCAGGCGGTGCAAGATCTGCGTATCGGCGGCCGGGCCAGCAACGCCACCTACCAGTACACAATCCAAGCTGACAGCGTGGACGATCTCTCAAAATGGGGACCTATCCTCCTGCGTGAAATGAAGCGCTTGCCTGGCCTGCAGGATGTGAGCGCGGACCAGCAAAATGGCGGCCTTGCGGAGCTGATGAGTTACGACCGAGTCACCGCGGCAAAGCTCGGCCAAACGGCGCAGTCGCTCGATTCGGCGTTGTACTCCGCATTCGGCCAATCTCAAGTCTCAATCATCTATACGCAATTAAATCAATATTACGTTGTGCTGGAAGTCGCTCCGCAATATTGGCAAAGCCCCGAAGGCTTGAAAGACATCTATCTGCAATCTCCCAGCAGTCAGTCTTCCAGTACTCAATCGTCGAGCGGCCAGTCCTCCACCAGCTCATCGGCTGGCCGCAATATTCCGTTGCTCACAATGGCTAAGGGACGTTCCAACACCACTCCGCTTGCCGTCAATCACACCGGCTTATTTCCCTCAGTCACCGTTTCCTTCAACCTCGCGTCGAACGTATCTTTAAGTCAGGCGACGGCCAGCATCAACGACATGCAAAAGCGGCTCGGCGCGCCCTCCACGTTGCAGGGGTTTTTCGCCGGTACATTGCTCGCCTACCAGCAATCTCTCGGCACTGAACCCATCTTGATTCTGACGGCGCTGCTGGCCGTCTATATCGTGCTTGGAATTTTGTATGAAAGCCTGGTACATCCGCTGACCATCATCTCCACTCTGCCCTCGGCCAGCGTGGGTGCGATGCTCGCGCTGATGCTTACTGGGCAGGATCTGAATATCATCTCGATCATCGGCATTGTGCTTTTGATCGGCATCGTAAAGAAGAATGCCATCATGATGATTGATTTCGCCCTCGAGGTGGAGCGCGGCGAAGGAAAGCGGCCATACGATTCCATTTTCGAAGCGTCTATGTTGCGCTTCCGTCCGATTCTCATGACGACCATGGCTGCATTGCTCGGCGCTTTGCCGCTGGCGCTGGGGACTGGCACGGGCTATGAACTTCGCAGGCCCCTCGGCATCACAATCGTCGGCGGACTGATCCTGAGCCAGATGCTCACGCTCTACACAACGCCGGTTGTTTACCTCGCGTTCGACCGGCTGCGCCTACGCATGCAGGGGAAAAAGCAAAATATTTTTGGCCGTCCCAGGCCGTCCCCGAGCGCGGCAGATTAATACCGCTTGCCGTCAAACCGGGCTTTTTTAAAGCCGGCGCCCTTACAAGGGGGTGCAATATTGTCTCGATTAGAACGGGGTCCGATGCTTTGCTTTCTAGAATTTAGCGGCGTTTCTAATCGTTTGGGTGTCTCGATTAGAAATGAGCGGGATTGCCTGTTCGTCCCCGTTTCGTACTGTCCGTAGAGAAGATTTTCAGCATAGCTCCACCATAACGGTAG
>DATBYF010000148.1:0-8944 GCA_036513895.1 Candidatus Acidiferrales bacterium
TCTTCGAGGCGCGTGGAACCCTTGCCGACGAACTTGCCCGTATTGACGTCAATGGCCACGAGCGCTTCGGTGTGGTTGATGACGATATACCCGCCGGACTTGAGCCACACTTTCGGTCGCAGTCCCTTGTCAATTTCCTGCTGGATGCCGAATTCCTCGTAGACCGGCGTTTCTTTGGTGTAGAGCTTGACGCGACTGACAAGCTGCGGCTGGAACCGGCTAACGAAATCAACTACCTTCGTGTATTCATCTTCCGAGTCAACCCAGATCGCGGTGAAGTCGCTAGTCAGATAGTCGCGCAGAATCCGCTCGACAAGATTGAGATCGCGGTGGAGAAGAGCCGGCGCCTTTCTTTGATCCCCTCGCCCTTTAATTTCCGCCCATGTGCGCGTGAGGAATTCAACGTCGGCCCGCACTTCATCTGGCGCTGCCTGAGAGGCAGCAGTTCTGACGATAAAGCCGCCACCAAAGCTTCCCTTCGCCTCATTGACCAAGTGGCGCAATCGCGAGCGTTCCTCTGCCGACGCGATTTTTCGAGAAACACCGGTGTGGTCGAGAGTCGGCATGTAAACAAGAAATCGACCCGGCAGTGCGACGTGGCTGGTGATACGCGCGCCCTTTTTACCGAGCGGCTCTTTCGCTATCTGGACGATAATTTCCTGCCCCTGCTTCAGCATGTCGGCGATCAGCTGAACTCGGCGAGGCGGGGTGCGATGGCCTCCGCTATGTCCCTGTTGCGGTCGGCGGCCTCGATCGTCGCGACGCCCGCGGTTCGGCCGTTGGTCACGGCCTCCTCGCCGGGAGGGATGCTGCATCCGCGCACGAAAATCGCCGCGGACTGTTGCCGATGTCGGTTGCGGTTCGCCGCTTAGTTTTTCTCCATCGAGTGCCGATACGGCAGCCGTCGGAGTTACTTGCCCGGCGTCTTGAGCTGAAGGGCCCCCAGCTTCCTCTCCGAAACTCGCCTCAGAAGCCTGATGCTCGCCTACAGCTTCGATTTCAGCAGTATCGGCATCGTCGCGCGCGCTATGAGCTTCATCGGATTCCTCGGAGGTCTCAGTCTCGCTGGCTTCCTCATGTGTGTCGTCTGCGGGGGCAAACTCGTCTTCGTGAGCTGCGTCTTCGTGGCTCTCGCCGTCCCTGAGATGGCTTTCTTGTTGCTCGCGGGCGGCCTCTTCGCGCTGCGCCTCCGCCACCTGCTCGGCCAGCGAGACTGCCTCTTCTTCAGTCAATGCCTGCACGTCTTCCGAGGCTTCGACGGATTCAGTCAAACCACCTTTTTCCGCTACCGAATTATCAATTGCCCGCTCAGCGTGACGATCGAATTCATCGTCATGGGTAGCGTCTTCAACTTCTTCGGTCGTCGTTGCCGACCCACTCGAACTAAAATGAGAAAGCGATTCGCCCGGAAGCGGTTCGAAAGCACGCGCCGGCTGATACGAAGATTCCGGCGATGTTTCGATCTTCGGCTTCAATTGCTCGCGCGTTTCCGTTTCAAAATTAGCCGGGCTAACGGCGATATTGGCTTCCGCTGTCGGCGCAACCGACACTGGCGTCTGTGGCGCTTCTTTCAATCGTGCAAGCGATTCGCCCGGCAATAAGACGGGCACAAAATCGCCGGGAGCCGCGCTTCCTTCTGATTGCGCCGCGGGTTCGTATGGCCGATGCGACGCATACTTGGAGTGCGGCAAATCACGGCCGAAGCGCCGATTGTCTCGGCGTCCGCCGCCTCCGCTGCCGCCCTTGCGGTCATTTCTTCCGCCGCGGCCTCTTCCGCCCCGTCCGAATCCGCGGTTATCGCGGCCTCGATTCTCGTACTGATGGGGCCGCGGGCTGCCGTGTGAATCTCTCGCCGGAGCCGATTCAGCCGGTCGTGCCGTGATTGCGGGCTGAGCGTCGGCAATTGCCGTTTCTGCCGGCACTTCCCCTGGGTCAACGAACGGTTCGACATCAACCGGTTCGACCGACGATGTGTGGCCAGCGGTGTCAGTCGAAAATACCTGTCCACCCTGGTCCTCCATCTTTTGAACTTTTTCTTCGACGGTGGTAACGACATGATCGAGTTCCTCAATTTCTTCGAGGAAGTCGCTGACGTAGAGGAAAGCGTCGCTATCGAGGCCGATGTCTACGAAGGACGACTGCATGCCGGGAAGCACGCGGGTAACCCGTCCCTTGTATATGCTACCGACTAATGCAAACTCTTTTTCCCGCTCTACATAAATTTCACAGAGCTGACCATCTTCCAAAATCGCGACCCGTGTCTCGTGCGGGGTCGATGAAATCACCATTTCCTTTGCCATGAAAACTCCTAGTTGCGCACTGGTGGGCAATCGCGCCGCCCCAGGCAGCGTGCCGCGTCCCGCGGAGCCCTGCCAGGGGCCTCGCTGCGGGGAAACACATGCTTCGCTGTAAGCTGGTTGCCGTCATCCAGTGCATCTCCAACTCGATTTTATTTCCTAACCGCTGCAATATGCGCGGCTGTGTTTCATTCAAACTGTGTTTCATTCAAATCTGATTCAATCTTACTCGCTTGGGTTCAGTTGACGAAGCGCCGCATTCGCACATTCATCACCAGGCCCAAAGCCAGAAACAAAAACACGGTGGATGACCCCCCGTAGCTCATAAATGGAAGAGGGATGCCGGTAACCGGCATATATCCAATTACCATCGCCGCGTTCACCAACACGTGAAACCCAAGAATTGCTGCCACGCCCATAACCAGAAACATTCCGGCTCGATCTTTCGCCTTCTGAGCGTTGTCAATCAACCGAAGCAGCAGACCTAAGTACAACAACAAGGCCACCATGACCCCTACAAATCCCAATTCTTCCGCCATCGCTGCGAGGATGAAATCGGAGTAACGTACGGGCACGAAGCCCAATTGATTCTGGCTGCCTTTTCCGAATCCCTTCCCCCAGAAGCCGCCGGAGCCAACCGCAATTTCCGACTGAAGAATCTGGTAGCCGGCGCCGCGAGGGCTATCTTCGGGATGAAGGAAAGTCTCGATTCTTTGCTGCTGGTACGGCTTCAGATGATGCCGCATATGCCAGCCGACCGGTATCATCAACGCCAAAACCGCCGCTGCTACTGCGCCATGCTTCCATTCAATACCTGCTAGAAACGCGCCGATCACTGCGGCGGGGATTAGGACCATCGCGGTCCCCAAATCAGGCTGCACCAGTACCAGAAGAACCGGTAAACCCGTAATTCCCGCAACTCTTACTAAATCGGCCAGCGTCAGGCGATCTGTGCGTACTTCGCTGAAAAAACGTGCCAGCACTACGATTATAACCAACTTCATTATCTCCGATACTTGTAAATTGACGCCACCCCCGAGGCTAACCCATCTTTTCGCTCCGAAGCGTGAATGGCCTATGGCAAGCACGGCGAGCAGAGCTACAACACCCATGAGATAGAGCACCGGCGCCTGGTCGAGCAGGGTGTGATAATCGAGTCGCGAAATCGCCAGCATCCCCAAAACGCCGAGGCCGATCCAAATTGCCTGCCGCCAATGCATGCCTGCCATCGCGCTATTGTGGGTAGAGGAATAGATTTCCAGCATTCCCATCGCGCAGATGGCGAAGACAATCGCGAGCAACGCCCAGTCGAAGTCATGGATATGGGTGCGATCTTTCATGGGTGCACCGCTCCGACGGATGCCTCTACCGGCTTTAGGGGCTCGGTTGGCTTTTGTGGCTCTGGTGTTTGCCGATTCTCGGTCGTCACTTGCTGTTGGAACGTGCCCGTCTTCTTGTCATAGTACGCCTTGACGATATCTCGGGCGATTGGCGCCGCGGCCTCCGCACCGTGACCACCGGACTGAACGAGCACTGCTACCACGACCTCTGGATTGCGTCGCGGAGCGTAACCGACGAACCAGGCATTGTCCTTGAATTCTTTCTCTTTTCCTAGGCGGCTCCTCGTGTCATAACCGATCACCTGCGCCGTTCCCGACTTCCCGGAAAACTCAACGTTTTCCAGCCGGACGTGCGCGGCCGTACCACCTTCGTTCACGACTCCGTACATCCCGTCGGTGACTTGCTGGATCGTGTCTTCGGAAAGAGGAAAGTGATCTATGTGGACGTTCGTAAAGTTTTTAAGGAGGTGCGGTTGCACGAACGCTCCGCCACTCGCGACGCCGGCTATCATGCGCGCCAGTTGGATCGGCGTAGTTGTGACGGCCCCCTGACCGATCGCTACGGAAATCGTCTCTCCGGGATACCACCTTCGGTGGAAGACTCGCTGCGTCCATTCTTCCGAAGGCATTAAGCCCGACTCTTCGCCCGGGAGGTCAACTCCTGTCTTATGCCCGATGCCGAGGCCATTCGCGTAATACGCCAGGCGATCAATTCCCAATCGCATGCCCACGGTATAGAAGAAAATATCGCAGGACTGAATGATCGCTTTGTGCAGATCCACCACGCCGTGGCTCGATTTTCCGAAGACCCAGCACTTGAAAACACGGCCATAAAATGTGCCGTAACCGGGGCAGAAAACGGTCATATTCTGTGGAATTGCTTTCGATTCCAGCATGGCTGTAGCTGTAACGATTTTGAAGACCGATCCTGGCGCCAACTGCGCTTGAATCGCGCGATTGAGCATCGGCGTTTCCGGGTCGGTGTTGAGCTCTTGCCATTTCTTAGGATCAATGCGGACCGTGAAATCGTTCGGGTCATACGTGGGCCGGCTAACCATTGCCAATATGTCGCCGTTGCGAGGATCCATCGCAACGACGGCGCCTTCGCGCCCCGCCAAGTCTGCCTCTGCGATGCTTTGCAGATCGCTGTCAATCGTAAGCTGAATTGGTTTGCCGGGAACCGCTTCCACATCATCGAGCGTGCGCATCATTTTCCCGACGCTATTCACAATGACGCGGCGCATGCCGTCCGTACCTTCAAGCGTATCGTTGTATTCCCGCTCAAGTCCGGCCTTTCCCACGATATCGCCGGGCCGGTAACGCCCGTTGCTGTTTTCGAGCTGTTGCGGCGTCACTTCACCAACGTAACCCGACGCACTCGCGAAGAAACCGTCGTGCTGATACCGGCGGCGCTGCACCATCATCAGTTCGAGAACCGGGATATCCGCGCGATGGGACTCGACGAACGCAATATCGGCTTGCGTTGCTTCCGGTTTGATAATAACCGGCTGGAATTTCGGCTCGAATTTCGCTGTGTCGAGCTCTTGCTTCAAGTCAGAGTCCGAAATGCCTAAGCCTTCTTCCACTTGCGCGAGATTTTTCTCCAGTAGCTTTGGATCGTCGCGCAACAGCAGGATGCTGAATGAAGGGTAGCTGTCAACGAGGACGCGGCCTTCGCGGTCGAGCATCGGCCCGCGTGGGGCGATGATGGGGATCGAACGGATTCGATTCTTCTCAGCGAGGTCCGCGAAGTGTTCGCCCTGGATGACTTGAAGCTTCCAGAAGCCAAATAGCAGGACGAGCGCCATGCCCACAGCGAGATAGGACAGAAGGACTAACCGCCCGTGAGGTAGTTTCTGATCGTTACCAAAAAATGGAGCCAAACAATCTCCTGCGCGGCGGGAACTCCCGGCCCCGGAAACCCCGAGCGTCCAACATGTGGACGGCAAAGAAATGAAGTAAAGGTCAAGCTACCATCCGCCCAATCGCGGTGCAAGCTGCGGGTGCCTAGTCCGATAACGTCCCTGGCGGCAGTTACAATCCGAATTGGCCTTTCTTTATTCGCATCTCGCACAGCCAAGCTTACGGCGGCGCGCCCTATGTTGTAGGATATTAAGATTGGTGGTGACGGGCACGGAGACGTCGGCCAGTTAAATCGCAGTTTGGCGCGCCAAAACGAGCAGTTACGTGACGGCTAAAAAGAAAATTCGGCGAAAACTCCTCGCGGCACACCGCAAATTGCGCGAAGTGCGGATGATCGTAAAAGGCCTCGTCTCGACGCGGCACCCGCTCCTCGCTCACATCATTCCCGTTCGCCGCTGCAACCTAGCCTGCACATATTGCAATGAATTCGACGATTTCTCCGACCCCGTGCGGACGGAGGAAATGTTCCGTCGAATCGATCGCCTTGGCGCCTTCGGCACGTCAATCATTACGATTAGCGGCGGTGAACCACTCCTGCATCCCGATCTCGACGCGATCATCGCACGCATTCGCAAGAACGGGATCATCGCGGGCATGATTACGAACGGCTACTTGCTGGTTGCGGACCGGATCCAGCGGCTCAATCGCGCCGGATTGGAATACCTGCAAATCAGCATAGACAACGTGACGCCCGACGAAGTTTCAAAGAAGAGTCTCAAGGTCCTCGACGCAAAACTCGCGCTACTGGCTGAACACGCTGATTTTCACGTGAACATCAATTCGGTGCTGGGCAGCGGAGTCAAAAATCCCGAAGATGCATTGAAAGTGGCGCGACGAGCCATCGAATTCGGCTTTACGTCGACCATCGGTATTCTGCACGATGGCAACGGCCAGCTTCAGCCTCTTGGTCCGCGAGAGCGCGAAATTTTTGAAGAAGTAATGTCCCTCGGTAAGCAATCCTTCGCTCGCGTTAACGCGTTCCAGCACAACATCGCGGCCGGAAAAGAAAACGACTGGCGATGCCGCGCTGGCTCCCGTTATCTGTACATCTGCGAAGACGGGTTGGTTCACTACTGTTCCCAGCAGCGGGGCTACCCGGGCATTCCCCTAGCCGAATACTCCGACGAGCAGCGCCGTCGCGAATTCTTCACCCAGAAATTTTGTGCGCCACGTTGCACTGTTTCGTGCGTGCATCAAGTTGCAGTCATGGACAACTGGCGCGCCCCGCAGAAACCGGAAGCATCCTCTCCACGGGGCTCGCTGGTTCAACTCTCTGGCACAAATTCTCGCTCGTAATCGACTGCCGGATCAAAAAACCTGCAGCTTCCACATTGCTTTTCCCTTTCTTCTTACCAATTGCGCAAATTCCAACCAGCTTTTTTGTTCTTGCGCCATTTCAGGGCATAGAGTAAAAGCCATCAACGGGTGTGTCGGGGTTTCCGAGGGATACCGATTTTCTAGGCGTACGCTTGGCCGAATGTCCACGTCCGGGCATTCCATCAAAATTAGTCTCGAGGGGTGTATTCATGCACCTTCGCAGCGATAGTTTTCTCGTCAGTTTTATTATTGCGCTTCTGCTTGGTTTGGCGCTCGCGGTTCTGCCGCAACCGGCGATGGCGCAAATCAACACCGTCAACCTTTCCGGGACAGTCTCCGATCCGCAGGGATTGGATGTCGGAGGCGCGAAGGTGACGGTTGCAAACTCCGCCACAGGCGCCGAAAGAAGCACCACCGCCGACGGCGCGGGCCAATACAAGATCCTTGGTCTCACTCCCGGTTCCTACACGTTGACAGTCGAAGCCACGGGGTTTGCGAAGCTCGTGAGTGAGAATCTTGTATTGACACTGGGCGTCGCCGCTCAATATAACCCGCAACTTTCTTTGAAAGCGGCCACTGAGACCGTGACAGTTTCAGGCGAATCTTCCGTCGTCGAAACGACAAAAACGGACGTATCCGCGACCATCACGCCCACTCAGATTGATAACCTCCCCATCAATCGTCGCGACTACATTCACTTCACGCTCTTGACTCCGCAGGCTGCGCCGGACGACACGCCGTCCATCGGCGCTGCGCCCACTTCCGGATTGAATTTCGGCGGGCAGCGTGGCCGATCCAATGAAATTTCGGTAGATGGCGCGGACGCGATCGACTATTCCGTGAACGGTGTACGCGCGACCGTTTCGCAGGAAGCCGTGCAGGAATTTCAGGTCATTACCAGCAACTACATGCCGGAATACGGCCGGGCGATGGGCGGCGTGGTCAATATCGTGACGAAGTCAGGTTCGAACCAGATCCACGGGAATGTTTTCGGATTCCTGCGCCAGAAAGATCTGCAGGCGCGCGATCCTTTTTCGGTCCAAGGTTCTTTCAATCCCGCCACTGACTCGGTTGACCTGGTTCCTGTAAAACAGTCCTATACGAGAGTCCAGTCAGGCGCCACTCTAGGCGGGCCAATCCAGAAGGACAAGACGTTCTACTTTTTCTCTTACGAAACGATCCGTTCCGAGGCGACCGGTTTTACAAACATTGGCACGAATAACTTCGATCTCGTGCCGGTTCCCGGCGCCAGCGTTTGCTCCTCGACTCCGCTACTTTTGACGAGTGGTGGCTCCGGCCAGGCAGCGTTTTACCCGGCTGCAATCGCTGCTGCTGGTGGCTGCGCGAGTCCGTTTGCGGCGGGACTCGTTCAGGCAGCTGCGCTGAGCGGTGGGGCTTCCGCCGTCGCGCTTCTTGGCAACACCGGAGCATTGCCTCCTGCGTTGAATGGATTTCCGGAAGATAGCGTGCCGCTTCCAGCATCGTTCCAAGGACTCGTATCGCTGCTCGGTAACTATCCCACGAAGGAAGGGACGAGTTTCTGGTCGTTGAAACTTGATCATATCTGGAACAGCAAAAATACATCGTTTATCCGCGCGAGCGTTTCGCCGTCATTGGTAACCGGCATCCAGGTCAACGCGGAAAACCAGAATTTCGGCCAAAATGCGGGAAATCGCACCTCCCTGCAACAAACGCGTGATCTCGACGTCGTCGGACAGCATACAACCGCATTCCACGATGATTGGTTCAACGAATTCCGATTCCAATTCGCGCGCCGCGGCTTGCATTACGGCTATTCAGATCTTGCTGGCGGTAGTGACCCCGCCGTCAACATCACCGGCTATGCTTTCTTCGGCCGCGAGCCCTTCTCCACAGAAGACCGCACTGAACACCGCTACGAGTGGACCGACGATCTCACGTGGACGAAAGGCTCCCACACAATGAAGTTCGGCGCCGACGTCAATTACTTGCAAGTCGGGACGAACTCCGCGCAGATTTTTGAATTGAATTATGGCGGAGTGTACAACTTCTCAAGTCTTGACGCTTCCTCGCTGGGACTCCCCTCGG
>DATBYF010000149.1:0-30718 GCA_036513895.1 Candidatus Acidiferrales bacterium
GGCAAAAGAAGCGGTGAATCGCTCGCTACGCTATTCCTTCCGCGACCGCCGGACGAAAAAGCGCGATTTCCGCACGCTATGGATTCAGCGCATCGGCGCAGCCGCGCGGAACAACGGGATTTCTTATAGCCAGTTGATTCATGGCTTGAAGGTCGGCGGGATCGATCTCGACCGCAAGATTATGGCGGACATGGCGGTCAACGACGCGACTGGTTTCAAAGCGCTCATCGAGACGGCGAAGTCACATCTGAAAACGGCGACGGCCAAGGCTTAGCTTCGCGGCTCGAACAGGACGACGGGAATTGCAGCGCCGTTACTAGATTAGCCGGAAATAAAATTACCGAGGCTGGCGGAAATGGCCACGGACGCTCTCCAAAAGACCACGTTGCGCGTCGAGCAGCTCCGTGTGTCTTCGCAGGCCGACGTGGACGCGCTTTTCAACGAGCTGCGAGTTGCGGCAGACGCAGAAGCACGGCAGATTCGAGGGCCCGAGTCGCTCGAAGCGTTTCGCGTCAAGTGGCTCGGGCGGCGGGACGGCATCTCTTCTCGAATCTCAGAGAACTGGCTAAAGCCGGCTCCGCCTGCACTGAAGAAATTCATCGGCGCAGGCCTCAATCAGCTTCGCGCGGCACTTGAAGCATCGGTCGAATCCGCTAAAAATTCGGTCGCGGATAGCGACGCCGGCCCTCAGATTGATCTTTCGCTTCCTGGCATCGAACGGCCGGTTGGCACTTCACATCTCATTCGCCAAACCTACGAAGAGCTCGAGCGGATTTTTCTCGCCATCGGTTTCAGCGTAGTCGAGGGGCCGGAGGTGGAAACGCCTTATTACAATTTCGAGGCGCTCAACATCCCGGAGCATCATCCGGCGCGCGATAATATGGACACGTTTTATATCGAAGGCTCCGGCGGCCATTTGCTGCGCACGCACACGTCGCCGATGCAGATTCGCACGATGGAGAAGCAACCGCCGCCGGCGCGCATCATCGTGCCCGGCAAAGTCTATCGGCGGGACAATCCCGACGCCACGCACGGATTTATTTTTCATCAGCTCGAAGGCCTGGCGGTCGATTACGACATCACCTTTTGCGATTTTCGCGGCGTGGTGGATTATTTCGTCCACGCGCTGCTTGGGCCAAAAGTGAAGACGCGCCTGCGTCCGAGCTATTTCCCGTTCACGGAACCTTCCGCGGAAGTGGACGTGTCCTGCCACGTGTGCGGTGGCAGCGGCTGCCGCACGTGCAAATTTTCCGGATGGATTGAACTCTTCGGCTCCGGAATGGTGAATCCCGCTGTGTACGGCTTCGTGGGATACGACCCGAAGCGTCTATCCGGATTCGCGTTCGGAATGGGCGTGGATCGCCTGGCGATGCTTCGCTATGGAATCACGGATTTGCAGGCGTTTTTCCAAAATGACGTTCGCTTCCTGCGGCAATTTCCATGACGATCGAAACATCCGCGGTGGCGCGCGCTTCGGACGGCGACGTGATAGCTGAATATAACGGTGCGCGCGGCCGCTTCCGCAAACGCATATTTGCGTGGCTGCTGGCGAACTGCACAATGCGCCACGAGCGGACAATCGCGCGTCGCAAGCGTGAACTTCTTGGCGGCTTGACGGGTACGATTGTCGAGATCGGCCCGGGCGTCGGCGCGAATTTGCCGTACTACGTGCAGGGAGTTCGCTGGATCGGCATCGAGCCGAATCCGCACATGCATTCGTATCTAAAGCGCGCGGCGCGTGAAGCGGGGCTCGACGCGGAACTGCGAGAAGGATATGCGGACCATCTCAATTTCGCTGATTGCAGCGTGGATACGGTCGTAAGCACGTTGGTGCTTTGCTCGGTTCAAAACATCGCCGGTTCGCTCGCAGAAATTCGGCGCGTCTTGAAGCCCGGAGGAACATTCGTTTTTCTCGAACATGTCGCCGCCGCCGAAGATTCTGGAACGCGTCTTTGGCAACAACGTATTGCGCCTGTCTCGGCATTCTTTGCCGATGGCTGCCATCCGGATCGCGAAACGTGGAAAGCAATCGAAGCTGCCGGCTTTTCCGATGTCTGCATCGAACATTTTCTCGTGCCGCTACCGATAATCGGTCCGCACATCGCGGGCGTGGCGACCAAATGACACGGATTTATTGCTGATATGAAAGTTCTCTACAACTGGCTGAAAGAATTTGTGGATGTGGCAGCGACGCCGAACGAGTTGCGCTCCCGGCTTTCTTTGTCGGGCACGGCTGTGGATGCGATTGAGGAGAGCGCGGCGGGGCCGGTCCTCGACGCTGAGCTTACTTCGAACCGCGCGGATTGCCTCGGGCATTATGGAATCGCGCGCGAAATCGCAGCGCTCTATCGCGTGTCGCTGAAGCCGGTGAGACCGAAATTGACTGAATCGTCCGAAGCCGTCTCGAAAATTGCGCGTGTCGAAATCAAAGCTCCGGATTTGTGCGCACGCTATACGGCGCGAGTCTTGCGTGGCGTAAGAGTGCAGCCATCGCCGGATTGGCTTCGCCTGCGCCTTGAAGCGCTGGGCCACGCCTCGATCAACAATGTGGTGGACGCAACGAACTACGCCATGCTCGAACTGGGCCAACCGCTACACGCGTTCGATCTCGACAAGCTCGCGGAGGGCCGGATTGTCGTTCGCCGCGCGCGGCCGGGCGAAAAGATGAGAACACTCGACGGCATCGAGCGCACGCTCACGAAAGATATGTGCGTCATTGCCGATGCGTCGCACGCCGTGGCAATCGGCGGCGTGATGGGCGGCGCGGAAAGCGAAATTGGATTCTCAACCCGCAATATTCTTCTCGAGGCTGCCTGGTTCGATCCGATTTCCGTTCGCCGCACTTCAAAAACTTTGGGGATGCGCACCGAAGCTTCCATGCGCTTCGAGCGCGGCGCGGACGTCGAGATAGCTGAGCTGGCTTCGCGACGGACGGCGGAATTGATTCAGCAACTTGGCGGCGGCGAGATCTTGGCGGGTGCGGTGGACGTCTATCCAAAACCTGAGCAGCAGAAAAAGTTGGAACTGACGCGAACGGAATTTTTGCGCGTTATGGGCGCGGACGCGCCGGATACCGAGATTGAGGGAATTCTCGGCGCGCTGGGATTTCAACCTGTCCGCGCGGACGAAAATCGGGGCGGCGAAGGATCGCTCACGGCCGCGTGGGAGTGCCACACGGTTTCGTGGCGGTGCGATGTGACGCGCGAGATTGACCTTGTCGAAGAAGTCGCGCGAATTTACGGTTACGACAAGTTTCTGCCTCGAATGCCGTCATCGAAACAGCCAGCTGTGCGATTGCCACATGCAGGCGCCGAGGATCTTCTTCGCCAGCGCCTGATTGGCCTGGGCTACGAGGAAATCGTGGCCGTCCCGCTTGTGAATAAACAGCTGGATGAATTGTTCCGACCAGAGGGAGTGACGCCAGCGACCATTGGCAATCCGCTTTCCGAAGAAGCTTCGACCATGCGTGGTTCCGGCGCGGTCAGCATGCTCGCGACGCTCGAATGGAATCTGAATCGCGGCCAGCGCAATCTGCGCCTCTTCGAAATCGGTAGGATGTATGCAATTAAGAATGGACAGCCGATTGAGACACGGACTCTCACTCTGGGCGCGACGGGAGACGCCAGAGAGAAAAGCATTTACGAAGAAGCGCGGGAATTCGAATTTGCCGACTTGAAGGGCGATCTCGACCGAATTGGCGAACTCGGTGGCGGCATCGCGTGGGGTTCGGGCGCTCCAAACTGGTTATCACCAACGGTTGCCGGACGGATTTCGCTCGCCGGTTCGGGCGACGCTCTCGGTTCAGCAGGAAAGATTGGCCGGAAGCCCGCCGAAGCATTCAAGCTGCGAACCGATACATTCGTTGGCGAACTTGCGCTTGAACCGTTACTTGAAGCGATCGATCGCACTCGTTCAACGCGGCACTATGAGCCGCTGCCGCGATTCCCTGCAGTTGAACGTGACTTTTCGCTGCTTCTGCCCGACGGAATCAAATTCGCGCAGGTGCAAGAAACGATTCGAGGGCTGAACATTTCCGAGGTTGCGAAGATCGAAGCGATGGATTTATTTCGCGGCAAAAATATTCCCGCCGGAAAGTATTCTCTTCTCGTTAGAGTCTTGTTCCAAAGTGCGCACGCGACGTTCACGGATGCGCAGCTCACCGATTTTTCCACACGCATCATCGGCGCACTTGAAAAATCACTCGGCGCCACCCTGCGCGCAATTTAAAGTCAAGGGCAACTTGCCTCGCACGGCGCAAGAAGTCAGCGGCGGGTAAACGCACGTTTCTGCTTGTCACTCAAGAGGCGACGCCGCAGAATACACATGCTCAGCCCAAGAGAGGCTCCCGTGAAGATCGACATCTACAACCAAAGCTACAATGTTCAAGCCGACGAAAACGAGGAGTATCTTAAGGAACTCGCGGCATTCGTAGATGAAAAGATGCGCTCGGTCGCGGAAGCCACTCGTACGATCGACTCGGTGCGCGTCGCCGTGCTTGCGGCGCTCAATATCGCCGACGAGCTTCATTCGCTGAAGAAGCGACAAGATATGATCGAAGGGCCGCTGCGCAAGCGCGTGGAAAAATGCGTTGCGATTATCGAAGAAACCCTGGAACACACCGCTTGATGGCGCTTCGAGTATCGACGTAAACACAACGTTTCAGTTCTGTTGGGCATCTCCGATACAATGGCTTTGGGTGGATCGGCAATCGGCGCCAAAAACGTGAAGTTCTCGAGCAAATATACTCGCTATCTGATAGTGCCTTTGGCACTCGCGGCACTTCTCGTCATCACGACCACGTTGGGCAATGTTTGGCACCATCACGATTCAAACTCCGAGACGACCTGCCCGATCTGCCATTTCAACCATCAACCGATCGAGAAGCCCCTCGCCGGTAATCGTCTGCCCGTACTGATGCCGATCAGTTCGAATCCCGATGTTTCGCATCCTTCCCTCGAGCTCGCGCCAGATCCCCACTGTATTCCCGCGCGCGCGCCACCTTCCGCTTAATCGTCAGTTAGTTTGCTTGCCCTGCGCCACATTTGGCGCGTTGATTTACTCTTTTCCAGATTTTAATTTGAACGGTGGTGTCATGCGTTTACGAATCTATTATTTCGCGGTTTTAACGGTGCCGCTGTTGTGGACAGGAATCGCCGCCGCGCAGAGCTCCGGCCCGGTGCGCGTGAGCCTTGACGAAGCGATCAAACTCGCGCTGCAGCACAATCACACACTCCTTGCTGCTCGCGTGACGATTCAAGAAAGCCAGGCTGAGGAGATAACGGCAAATTTGCGGCCCGACCCGGTGCTTGGCGCCGACGCCCAGTTTTTGCCACTCTTTCAGCCGACTGCGGCCAATACCACTTACTTCGACCAAAACGCGCAGTTTGACATCGGCCTCAGCTATCTCTTCGAGCGCGGCAGGAAGCGCCAGCACCGCCTGCAAGCAGCCAAGGACACGACGGCGGTAACTACGTCGCAAGTAGCCGACAATGAGCGCTCCTTGACGTTTCAAGTCGCCTCCGATTTCGTCAATGTGCAACTCGCGGAATCTACCGTCGCTCTGGCCGAGCAAGACCTGAAGAGTTTTCAGAACACGGTGGACATTAGTGAGATCCGTTACAAAGACGGGGATATGAGCGAGGCAGACTTGCTCAAGATCAAACTGCAGCTGCTGCAATTTCAGACGGATCTTTCGCAAGCGCAACTCGCACGAGTGCAAGCGCTCATCACGCTGCGGCAGTCACTTGGCTTCGAATCCGTGTCGGCGGATTACGACGTGGCCGGTGACCTCGACTACGAACCGGTCCGCGCTAAACGCGACGACCTCGAAGCGCTGGCCATTCAGCAGCGGCCCGATTTGCGCGCGGCGGTACAAGGTGTGACGGCGGCGCAGAGCCAATACGAATTGCAGAAGGCCATTGGGAAGCGCGACATCACCGGAACCGCGGATTACAGCCACACGGGAGGCACGAATGCTGTTTCTCTCTTTATGAGCATGCCCCTCCCGATCTTCGATCGCAATCAAGGCGAAATTGCCCGGACGCGGTATGCGATCACGCAATCGCAGGAAACCCAGAAGGGCGCACAAGAACAAGTTTTGACGGACGTGGTGAACGCGTACGAAGGCCTCCAAACGAATGACCAAATTATTCAGCTGTACCGTGGCGGCTATCTCGATCAAGCGCAGCAGTCGCGAGACATCAGCGAGTATGCGTACAAGCGCGGCGCTGCAAGCCTCATCGATTTTCTGGATGCCGAGCGCAGCTACCGTGCCGTTCAATTGGCCTACCGTCAATCGCTCGCGGCGTATCAACTGGCCGTCGAGCAACTTCGCGAGGCAGTGGGCATAAGGAACTTGCCTTGAAAACGCGCATGGATGCCGGGGTTCGATTTCCTACCACCAGGTGGGGCAAAACTCAGTGTGATTTGCCGAGGCTTGGAACGCGATCTTGGCGGGTGAATTTCGCGGTGCTGACCGTGGCCCTCGCGCTGGCAGGCTGTGGAGAAGGATCCGAAAAAGCCAGCAAAATGACTTCGTTCTCGACAGCAGAAAGTCCAGAGGCCAAGGCCGAAATTTTCTCGCTGCCCGCCGACCAGATGTCTCACATCCAGATCGTCACAGTTGAGCAAGGAAAACTGGCGCGGACGCTCCGCCTGTCCGGCTCAGTGCAGTACAACGACTTCAAGACTACGCCGGTGATATCACAGGTGGGTGGTCCGGTCAGCCGTGTGATGGTCGCTCCGGGCGAGCACGTACGCGCCGGTCAGCCGTTACTTTACGTCGCGAGCCCCGATTTCTCTATCCAGCGCTCAGCTTTTATCAAGGCGCGCGACGCCTTTCAGCTTGCGGACAGATTTTACAAACGTGCCCAGGACCTCTACGCGCACCACGCCATTGCTGAATCGGACCTCGAGCAAGCTGAATCCGCACGCGCACAGGCACAAGCGGACCTCGAGTCCAGCGAAGCCGGCATTCGGATCCTTGGTATAACCGACCCGGAATCGATCGTTAACAAGCCTGCCACGCCGGAAGTCCCGCTGTACTCACCAGTGGCGGGAGAAGTGGTCGAGCGACAGTGTTCTCCGGGTCAACTGCTAGCCCCCGGCGCCACGCAGTGTTTCACACTGTCGGACATGAGCTCTGTATGGATTCTGGTCAACATTTACCAGAAAGACGTGGCCTATGTGCATGCCGGGGACCCGGTGACGATTGACAATGAATCGTATCCGGGTCTAGTGCGCGGCAAGATCAAATACATCTCTCCCGCGCTCGACCCCACCACACGAACACTCCAGGCGCGCATTGATGCCCCGAATCCCGGTGAGCGTTTAAAGAAGGAAATGTACGTCACTGCGGAGGTCCAAGCCGGTGTGATCCCCAACGCACTCTCCGTTCCCAACTCCGCCGTGCTGCGCGACGAACAAAATATGCCTTACGTCTATCTGCAAACTGGAAATACGCAATTCGCAAGACGCGGCGTCACGCTAGGCGAAAGTGAGAATGGCAAAACACAAATACTCACCGGGCTGCAAGCAAATGACCGCGTGGTCGGCGATGGCAGCCTTTTCCTGCAATTCCAAAATTCGCTTCAGCGCTGAGGACACGCACAACTAGATGATTCATCGGATTGTTCAATTCGCTCTAGGACAGCGCCTTTTAGTACTCATGGCAGCAGCGTTCGTGGTCATTGCCGGCGCGGTGTCGTTTCAGCGAATGCCTGTGGACGCGTACCCGGACCTTTCTCCTCCGCTCGTTGAGGTCATCACGCAGTGGCCCGGTCATGCAGCGGAGGAAATCGAGCGGCTGGTTACGCTTCCGATCGAACTGCAAATGAACGGCGTGCCGCAGATGGTATTCATGCGGTCGATTTCGCTCTATGGCTTGTCTGACGTCATCATGACGTTCCAGGAAAGCGCGGACAACTATTTCGCCCGGCAGGTCGTATTTGAACGACTCTCAAATGCCACCCTACCTCAGGGCGTCACCGGCAGTCTGGCGCCCCTATCGAGCCCGTCCAACCTCGTCTATCGCTACGTAATTGAAAGTCCGGACCGCACTCCGCAAGAACTGAAGACCTACGAGGATTGGGTGATTGAACGCGCCTACAAGTCCGTGCCGGGCGTGGCCGACGATTCAGGTTTCGGCGGCACGGTGATGCAATATCAGGTACTACTGGATCCCGCCAAGATTTATAGCTACCACGTTGCCCTGCCGCAAATCCTGACTGCCTTGGCCGCCAATAATGCTAATGCGGGTGGCGGTTTTTACTCGCAGGGTTCGCAATTCTTTTACGTCCGCGGTCTCGGATTGGTCACCAAAACCGAAGACATTGGCAACATCGTCGTAGGAAATAACAACGGCGTGCCCGTACGCATTCGCGACATTGGTGACGTCACCATCGGCAACGCTCCTCGCCTCGGAGAGTTCGGTTTCCAGAACGATGACGACAGAGTCGAAGGCGTTATCCTGATGCTCACCGGCGAGCAGACGCAGAACGTCCTAAAACGAGTCGAAGCAAAGACCACGGAGATCAACCGCGATCTCCTGCCGCAGGATGTGAAGGTCCGGCCCTACTACGACCGGAGCGACCTGGTGCAGGTGACCATCGATACCGTGGAGCATAACCTGCTGCTCGGAATGGCTTTGGTCTTCATCGTTTTGATTTTCTTCCTAGTCAGCGTACGCGCGGCGATCATCGTCGCTCTGACCATTCCGCTGAGCTTGCTGTTCTCTTTCATTTTCCTGCACGGGCGCGGCATCCCGGCGAACTTGCTTTCCATCGGCGCGATCGATTTCGGGATCATCATCGACGGCACAGTGGTCATGATGGAAAACATTTATCGCGAGTTGGCCGCGCGTGACGGCCAGGAATACAAGCTTCACGAAGTGATTATCGCGGCGGCGCATGACGTGGACCGGCCCATTTTTTATTCGATCGCCGTCATCCTCGCCGGATACCTTCCCATCTACGCGCTCACCGGCCCCTCTGGCAAGCTGTTCCACCCGATGGCGGAAACGATGTCTTGGGCGCTGCTCGGTTCGCTGATCTTCACCCTCACACTCGTTCCTGTGCTTGCCTCCTACTGGTTCACCCACGGTGTGAAGGAAAAGGTAAACCGCGTGTACGAATGGCTGAAAGACGAATACGCGTCGGAACTCCGTTGGTGCCTGGACCGCCCGAATCTCACGATGATATTGGCCACCATTATTTTCGGCGCTTCGCTTCTTCTGATTCCGTTCATCGGCGGTGAGTTCATGCCCCATCTCGACGAAGGAGCGATGTGGGTGCGTGCCACGATGCCCTACACGATCTCCTTCGAAGAGGCTGCCAAATTTGCCCCGCAGATTCGGAAAATCCTGATGGCGTACCCTATGGTTACCGAGGTCGGATCAGAACTTGCTCGTCCGGACGACGGGACCGACCCCACCGGATTTTTCAACTGCGAATTTTACGTCGGGCTGAAACCCTACAAGGACGCGACTTGGAAGCGTGGATCGATTCATAACAAAGCGGATCTAACTAAAGACATTCAGAAGAAAGTCGAATCGTATCCCGGTGTAATTTTCAATTTTACTCAGCCAGCCGAAGACGCTGTGGACGAGGCGCTCACGGGCTTGAAAAGCGCGCTCGCCGTGAAAATTTTTGGCCCGGATCTGCAGGTACTCGAAGACAAGGCCGTGGAAATCAAGCGCGTGCTGCAGCAGGTGCCCGGCTTCACCGAACTGACTGTCGTTCGGGAGCTGGGACAACCCAGCGTGAAGATCGACGTGGACCGCGAAAAAATCGCGCGCTATGGAATCAACGTATCCGATGTCGAGGGCGTGATTCAGGCCGCGGTGGGCGGCCAGGCGGCCACGCAAGTGATTCAGGGCGAGCAGTTGTTTGATTTGGTGGTGCGCATGAAACCGGAATATCGCTCGAGCACGCACGCCATCGGCAATTTGCTGGTGCCGACTCCTTCGGGACAGCAGGTGCCAATTTCCGAGCTGGCCACCATCACTCAGGGCAATGGTGCGTCGTTCATTTATCGCGAGAATAATTCGCGCTACATCGGAGTTCAATTCAGTATCGAGGGACGTGACCTGGCCCGCGCAGTGGATGAGGCGCAGAAGGCTGTGCAGTCGTCGGTCAAACTGTCGCAGGGCTACCGCCTGGACTGGGGCGGTGAATACAGCGAATACGTCGCCGCACGACAACAGTTCCTAGTTATCGGCCCTCTTGCTATTCTCTTGATCTTTACGATCTTGTTCGCGCTCTACGGAAATTTTAAGTTCCCGCTTACAGTGGTCATCGGCGTGGTGATGACTGAACCGGTCGGGGCTTTGCTGGCGCTCAAGCTCACGCACACTACTTTCAGCGTCTCTTCCGTTCTAGGGCTGCTCGTGCTGATGGGCGTATCGGCGGAGACTGCAATCATCAACGTTTCCTATATCAATAAGTTGCGTCTCGAAGGATTTGGGATCCGCAAAGCGACGCTCGAGGGATCGCTAATCCGGCTCCGGCCAATCATGATGACGGCGCTGGTCGCTTGCCTGGGCCTTCTGCCTGCGGCGCTCTCCACCGGTGTTGGCTCGGACTCGCAGAAACCGTTTGCGATCGTCATTGTGGCGGGACTCATCTCACGACTATTCCTGGGAATTATCGTGAGCCCTGTGCTCTACCAGATGGTGGCGCGCGACGGCGACGTCTTGCAGGTATGAGATTCACGACGTATATGAAACGCTCGGAACTGGCTAATTCGGCAGGAATGTCGCCGAGGTTTGGTCTCGTGCGACACCCTTTCCGGTGTATTTGCGTCTAATCGGCTGATTGGTGGTATATGCTGGCGGCTGGATGAACTCAGGTTCGAATTCGGGGCTTGGCAGGCACAGGTTGTTGGCAGTATGCCTTGCGCTGCTGGCTCTGCTGTTTATTACAGCGGAGTCGAGCCTCGCTCATAATCACGACGACACGTCTTCGGCAACCTGCCCGGTCTGCCATATGGCGCAACAGGCGCCGGTGCAGACAGCCGTTGCTGTTAAGCTGCCCGTACTTTTCGCCGTAGCCTGGCGCGTGCCAGGTGAAGTACTCGCGCCGGAACTCGAGCAACTGCCCGGAGACAATCCGTCCAGGGCGCCTCCTTCGTCTTCGATTTAAACCTCCCAACAAGTGTCATGCCGCTCCGCAACGCGGAGTGGCCCCTATTCCACTCATACACCGGGCAGCCTGATTGGGCCATTGCCCATCCCGTGGGAGGGACAAATGAATCGAGTCATACGCAATTTCCGCATATTGGCATTGCTAGCTTTGTGTCTTGGCGCAGAGGCCTCCGTTTGCGCGCAATCGTCCGGTACTTCAGGCAGCGTGGGTGGCACTGTTGTTGATCCCTCTGGCGCCGTCGTCGTTGGCGCAACCGTAGAGGTGCAGAATCCCGTGAGCGGATTTACGCGCACGGCTACGACGGACAGCTCGGGGAATTTCATCGTCCATAACGTTCCGTTCAATCCGTATCATCTGACCGTCATTGCAAGCGGCTTTGACGGATACGTTCAAGACGTCAGCGTTAATTCGACGGTGCCGATTCTCCTAAAAATCTCTCTCAAGATTACAGGTACAAGTACCTCGGTGCGAGTCGAGTCTTCTGGGGAAGATCTTCTTGAAACGGATTCCACTGCCCACACGGACGTGGATCGCGCGCTCTTCGAAAAGCTTCCGCTTGAGAGCGCATCGTCCTCGCTTAGCTCTCTCGTAACGCTCTCCACTCCGGGAATTGCGGCGGATTCGAATGGTCTGTTTCATGGGCTGGGCGACCACGCATCGAATTCGTTTTCCATCGACGATCAACCGATCACCGATCAACAAAGCAAAGTGTTTTCAAATCAACTGCCGGTAGCTGCTGTGCAATCCATGGAAGTGATTGAGGGCGCGCCGCCAGCCGAGTTCGGCGACAAGACAAGCGTAATTATTGTGGTCACCACTCGCTCGGGCCTCGGCGTCACGACTCCTCATGGCAGCGTGACGTCTTCCTACGGCTCCTTCGGCTCGGTCAACGCAGGATTCGACCTTTCCTATGGCGGGCAGAAGTGGGGCAATTTCATCGGGGCAAACGGCCTGAATACTGGACGATTCCTCGACGGGCCCGAGTATGTCGTTATGCACGACAAGGGTAACGAAGAGAACGTTTTCGATCGTTTCGATTTCAAGCCTTCCCAATCGGACACAATTAATTTCAACTTCGGCTATACGCGTTCGTGGTTTCAGACGCCAAACTCGTATGATGCCGAGAATGCGACTGGTTGGTCAGGGCTCGTTGTGCCGGCAACATGTCCCATCGGGCAAATCGGTTCCTGCGGTGGCTTGGGCCCGAACGGCGAAGTGGTCGGCGTCCAGGACCAGCGCTCGAAGATTGGAACGATCAACATTGCGCCCGCTTGGACGCGATTGATCAATTCGAACACCGTGTTAACGGTCGGCGCCTTCTTCCGGCAAGACAGATACAACTATTACCCCAGTGATGACCCGTTCGCTGATCTCTCGCCCGATCTCCAGCTTCAGACCGTAGGCCAGAGCCGCCGTCTAACGAATATCGGCGGTCGCGCAAGCCTGTCGTATGTGAGAGGCATAAACAATATCAAGGCCGGGATTATCGTCGAAGATACGCTTCTTACGGAAAACGATAACATCGGAATCGTAGATCCCACGGCGAACGCGGTCTGCCTATTCGCCGCCACTCTGGCTCCCGACACAAATCCGTTACTGACAAATCCAGCGGCTTGTGTCGGACCTCTTCAGCCAAACGTCGGTCAAGGCATTAACAACGGGGCTTCGATACCGGCGTTTAACCCTTTGCTGGCTTGTTACGACTTGACCAGGACGGTACCGTTGCCCGCCTCTGACGGTTGCCCGAATTCGACCAGCAGCTCGTTCGCTTATAACGGCAGCGCCGGCATTAAGGAGGTGGCGCTATACCTTGAGGATACGATTACCAAAAATAATTGGACGTTTAACGTTGGCCTCCGTGGGGATATCTACGACGGAATCACGAGTCAGAACCAAATCGAACCGAGACTCGGAGTTGCTTACAACGTCAAGCCGAGCAACACAGTGCTGCGCGTTTCTTACGCTCGCACTCTCGAAACGCCGTTCAATGAGAACCTCGTTCTGGCCAGCGAGGGATGCCTAAACCCAGTTATCAGCGCCATCATGTCTTCGACAATCAGTCCGTGCGTGGCGACGACGCCGCTAAGCCCCGGATGGCGCAACGAATTTCACGCCGGATTGCAGCAAGCGTTCGGTAAATACTTCGTGCTAGACGGCGAGTACATCTGGAAGTACACGCACAAAGCCTACGACTTCAGCGTCCTGGGCGACACGCCGATTACCTTCCCGATCGAGTGGAGCAGGTCGAAAATCCCTGGCTACGCGATCCGCGGCACCGTGCCGAACTTCCATGGCTTGACGGCGTTTGTCGTCATGTCGCACGTGGCAGCGCGTTTCTTTGAACCGCAGGTCAGCGGAATTGGCGCTGCGCCAGTCGGTTCCGAGGTGTTTCGAATCGACCACGACGAAAAGTTCAACGAAACAACTCACGTACAATACCAGCCGTGGAAGCGGGCGCCGTGGCTCGGGTTCAACTGGCGCTACGACAGCGGTCTTGTCGCTGGCCCGGTTCCCTGCGTGGGTGGCAATTGCGCGAATGGACCTAACGGCGGTGGGCCCGACAACTTGGTGGACACGTCCATCATCACTCCCGATCAGCAATTTCAGGCGGGTCTTTTCTGCGGCCCGGTTCGCGCCACGCCGACAACGCCGATTAGTTCGAGTTTCGGCGTCAACTTGTGTCCGGGATCGATGTATGGCTCGACACTGATCTCTATCCCGGCGCCAAACACGGAGAACGATGACCACAATCCTCCGCGTATCGCGCCGCGCAATCTATTTGACGTGGCGCTCGGGCACGACAACCTCTTCAACGGCGACAGGTACAAGTGGAGCGTTCGTTTCACGGCGATCAACATAACGAACAAATACGCGCTCTATAATTTCTTGTCGACGTTCAGTGGCACGCATTACGTCTCGCCGCGCGCACTCACGGCCGAGATCGGTTTTCACTTCTAAACAACAACCGCAGCCACGCTGCGAATACGCGAAACAGCCATACAAATGGCATCGATTTTGTTACGATTAGAAAATCGCTATGCTATTTGTTTTGTTATGGTTACAGGAATTTCTAATCGTTTGCTGTTACGATTAGATTTGATGGGCCGTCCTGTGATTTAGCGACGGAGAGGGCTCCTTCAAAGCGTGCCAAATCTTGGTGCGCGCTCCATGAGATATCGGAGTGTCACGAATTCCTTACAAATCTCTAGTTGACACTTTGTTTCAACTACGCTACCGTGCTGGCCAGTTGATAATCATTATCAACTAGAGTTTCCCCTAAGGGCGGTTCTAATCCAATGGCTCGATGCGGGTTAAGGCGCCGGATTTCATGGTTTCTGCTGCCTCTCGTATTTTTTGTATTCGTACAGATAGTCGCGGCCGGTGTCGGCGGGAGTATCTCTGGAACGGTGAAGGACTCGAGCGGTGCCTTGATTCCGAAGGCGACAGTGACGGCGACAAATAGCGACACCGGAATCCGGCAAACCAGAGTGACTGATGACAAGGGCTACTATTCATTCACCAGCCTTCTGATCGGCCACTACGATCTGGAAGTTGTAAGCGGGGCCTTCAGGCCATACCGGCGCACGGGAATCGTCCTCGATGCGAACAGCGCGCTGACGATCGACGCGGTTCTGGAGGTGGGCGGGCGGGCAGACGCCGTCACGGTCGTCGACAACCAACTCCATGTGGAAACGATGAGTACGCAGATGGGCGAGGTGATCATGGGCGCACAGATGACCGCGGTGCCGCTCAACGGGCGAAGCTACACGGATCTGCTCGCGCTGCAGCCTGGCGTGGTGCCGGTGACATCCATCACCTCCGAAACCGTGCAGGACGTGGGAGCAAGTGCGCTCTCACCCTCGGGTAACTTGAATCCCGGAACGATCTCGATCAACGGCCAAAGGGAATTTGCAAACGCCTACATCGTGAACGGAAGCGATTCCGAGGAAGATGTGAACATGGGCGCGGCAATCGTCCCAAACCTGGACTCCATTGCCGAGTTCCGGATTCTTACCAGCAATTTCGACGCGGAGTACGGCGAGTTCAGCGGCGGCCAGATCAACGTAGTTACAAAATCCGGCACGAATCAATTTCACGGCGATGCCTTCGAATTCCTACGCAACACCAATCTCGACGCGCGCAATTATTTCTCTCCCGGGCGCGGTGCGTTCAACCAAAATCAGTTTGGCGGGACGATTGGAGGGCCAATCCGCAGGAACAAGATTTTCTTCTTCGGAGACTATCAGGGAACGCGGTCGACGCAGGGAGTGGACACGGAAAGGATTCCTGTCCCATCGACGGCGGATCGCACGGGCGATCTGCTGGATCTGGCGGATTCGTTTGTAACCACGGATGCGAAAGGAAACACGGTCCCCACGACGGTGAGCGGACCGTATTGGGAGAGCCTGCTATCGCAGAAGCTGGGCTATCCGGTTTCACTGAACGAGCCCTACTACACGCCGGGATGCACGGCGGCCAACTGTGTTTTTCCCAACGCCGTGATTCCGCAGAGCGCGTGGTCCGCCCCGGCAACAAACCTCTTGCAATACATTCCGCGGGCAAACAACGCGAACGGCACTTTCTCTACGTCATCCTTCAATCAAACTTTGCGGGACGATAAAGGCGCTTACCGGACCGACGCCGACACACATTGGGGCCTCCTCAACGCCTACTACTTTCTCGACGATTGGTCTGAAAACAATCCTTATCCGGTCGCGCAAGGCGGCGCCAACGTTCCGGGTTTCAACGCGCTCTACACGGGGCGCGCGCAACTGCTCGAACTCGGCGACACGAAAACATTGAGCGCGAGTACGTTGAATGAATTCCGTTTCAGCTACATGCGTGATGCGGTGGACCTGGGCAAGCCGGTAGGAGAAGTTGGCGTCAGCCTGGCGTCACAAGGCTTCGAAGTGGGCCAGGGAACGCCGGGAATCGTGGCGCTATCGCCGAACACCGTAGGTGTGGAGAGTGTGGGCTTCAACAGCTACACCATTGGAACAAACACGAACGAGTTGAAACAGTACGGCAACACGTTTCAGTGGCTCGACGACTTCTCCAAAGTCATGGGAACCCATACGATCAAAGCGGGCGGTGAGTTCCACTATGATCAGCTCAACGTCGACGCGATAGCGCAGTTCAACGGGAGTTTCCTATTCTTCGGAACTGAGACTGGCTCGGACTTCGCGGATTTTCTGCTGGGAATTCCAAGCCAGTACAACCAGAGCCAGTTACAGCCGTTTCTCGGCCGGAACAAGTACCTCGGCCTTTACGCGCAGGATAGCTGGCGAATATCGCGCAGTCTGACTTTGAATTACGGCCTGCGTTGGGATCGGATCGAACCGTGGTACGAGAAGCACAACCAGATCGCGACGTTCGAGCCGGGCAAACAATCCGTCGTTTTCCCCGGAGCTCCTGCCGGTATCCTTTATCCCACGGACCCAGGCGTGCCGCGGACGTTAGCGCCGCCGGGAAATCTGGGCTTTGCGCCTCGTATCGGCTTGGCGTACTCGCCGAGCGTGTCCGGGGACGGCGTACTCGCGAAGCTACTCGGCGGCCCCGGCAACACGAGCATACGGGCTAGCTACGGAATGTTCTACACGGCGATCGAGGCGCTCACGATCGGCGTGATGAGCGCCAACGCGCCCTACGGAACCACGTACACGAGCCCAGCTCCGCCGCTCTTTGCCACGCCGTTTGTTACCGCCGCGACCGGACAGAACCGCGGCCAGTACTTCCCGGTTACGCTCGCTCCGTGGGGCACGAGTGCGAGCCATCCCGACGCCAGCGTCAATTGGTCTCAGTTCGAGCCCATTACAGGGATTCCCAACTATCCGACGAGCAATCGCATTCCTTACGCCGAGGAATACATGTTGTCTCTCGAGCGCAGCCTGGGAGCCAAGACAGTACTCAGCGCGAGTTACGTCGGCACGCAGGCGCATCGGCTTCTCGTGCTCGTGGAAGCGAACCCCGGCGACCCATCGCTGTGCTTGTTCCTGAGCAATCCCGCCAATCTGGCAGCGGGACAAACGCCGTGCGGGCCATTCGGAGAAGACAGCCAATACATCACGGCGACAGGGAAGGTTTACAACGGTACCCGCGGCCCTCTGGGATCGAATTTCGGCAGTAACGCGAATCAGGCGACGGCGGGGAATTCGAACTACAACTCCTTACAACTTACGCTGCACCATACCGGCAAACGCTTGGACATATTAGCGGGATACACGTACAGCAAGTCGTTCGATCAATCCTCAAACGTCGGCGAAGAAGTGAATCCTCTCGATCCGTCACTGAGCAAAGCACTCTCGGCATTTGATGTGAAGCACAATTTTGTCGTGAGCTACAACTACAAGCTGCCCTTCGAATCGTTGTTGCGCGCCAAGAACGGCTGGACGCAGGGCTGGGAACTCTCTGGGATCACGCATTTCAGCAGCGGCTTGCCGGTGACCCTTGTCAATTTCGGGGACAATTCGCTTCTGGGTTCTGAGCCGAACGGCATCAACAACTTTGGCGTGGATGAGCCGGATTATACTGGCGGCCCTCTCGATCTGAATAACAACCCGCGCAACGGGAAGTATTACTTTAATCCCTCCGCGTTCACCGAAAATACATTGGGAACGCCAGGCACGGCGCCGCGACGATTTTTCTATGGGCCCGGGATGAATAACTTCGACATGGCTCTCCTCAAAAAGGTGCGTTTGACGGAATCGAAATCACTCCAGTTCCGGCTCGAAGCCTTCAACGTGTTCAACCACGCTCAGTTTTTTGGACCTCAAGCCGTTGACGGGAATATCGACAGTTCTACGTTCGGCGATACCATCAGCGCGGCGCCCCCGCGACTTATGCAAGCCGGCGTGAAGCTGGAATTTTGAACCGCAACGCTTCTAATGGGCGGAAACTAGATTATCGAACCACGCCAGCGAGTGCGCAGCTCTTGCGTTTGGCGTGAACAACGTCACAGACCTACACACTTCCTGAAATTGCCGCGTCGATGATTCCTGCTACAATTAGGCGTGGAGGCAGCCTGCGAAGCGGGTGACGGTGTGACGGCCTATTTGAACCAACACTGGATCCCTGGGAGCCCCCGTCGTCCTGCCCTTGTGCAATCCTCGCTGGGTAACCGGCTCAGGAAGCCTTAAAGCAGGCGCAGGGCGCCCACCTATTACGTGGGGTTCAGGGTCTAGCACCGCACGGCCAAGTGGACGCCTCCTTTCATTGCGCTAACAAGCACGAATTTGAATAAGCTCGCGGTCGGATCAGACTAGGCGCCGCGCGGACTGTGAACCCTCTCCATGCGCATTTTGTTTGTCGGTGATGTGGTCGGCTCGCCCGGACGGAAAATCCTTCACGATCATCTCGCGGATACGGTGGCGCAGAAGCAAGTGGATCTGTGCATCGTGAATGGCGAGAATTCCGCATCGGGCTTCGGAATCACACCCCGGTTGGCCGAGGAATTATTTGCCTCAGGCGCAGAAGTAATTACTGGCGGCAACCATATCTGGGACCGCAAGGAAATTTTCGACTATTTACCGCACGAGCCCCGATTGATCCGCCCGGCCAATTTCCCCCCGGGCGCGCCCGGCAGCGGGCTCTACGTAGGCAAGGCGAAAAATGGGGTGGATTATGCGGTGCTCGATCTACAGGGACGCACATTCATGCCGGCGCTTGATTGTCCGTTTCGGGCGGCCGAGCGGGAACTCGCGCGCGTTCCTCCAAACGTGAAAGTGATCGTCGTGGACATCCACGCAGAAGCGACCTCGGAAAAGCAAGCGATGGGTTGGTTTCTTGACGGCAAAGTCTCCGTGGTGCTCGGAACGCACACACACGTAGCCACTGCCGACGAGCGCGTGCTTCCGGGCGGCACGGCCTATATCACCGACGTCGGAATGACGGGCCCGCATGATTCCGTCATCGGCATGGACAAAGTTGGAATCATTCAGCGCTTCCTCGATGGACTGCCTGCGCGATTTTCTGTGCCTGAAGGGGATGTCCGAATGAACGCGGTTCTCATTGATGCGGACGAGACGACAGGCCATGCGCATTCGATCGAACGCGTTGTACTTCGCCTCGCATAATGACGCAGCGAACCAAGCAACGCGCTATAGGCTGCAAGCATCTTTGGCGTCAGGAGCTTCTATAATTTCCCCGTCCATGATCAAACGTTTCGGTGGCCGTGTCTTGATATGTCTGATGATCGCTATCGCTCTCACGGGCGTCGCAAAGCTCGCGAATTTGCGCGCCCAGGAGCTCGACATCGAACTGATCTCGACCGCGCATCTGCTCTCGGATGTGGGTCCGGGCCTTCGCGCGATTCATCGGGATGCATCGGGACGTTTTTACGTGCTGGCGGCGCCGGGTACATTTATTTCGATATTTGCAGCGAACGGAAAGATCGTCGGAAGAATTCCTGCCGTCACGACAAAGGAAGTTTCGCTACAAGATGCCGCGGACTTCGACCTCGATTCGTCAGGCCGAGTCGTCGTTGCGGATCGCGGTGCAAATGCAATCAAGACATTCAATTCGGCCGGGCATGATCAGAACTCGTTCCCGGTTACTGCTCCAGCATTCGTCGCGGCTCTCTCCTCGGGTGAAATCGCCGTGGCGAGCTTACATTCGAGAAAGCTCGTGGAGATTTACGACAAAGATGGAAGGTGGCTGAGGAATTTCGGTGAACGCACGAACCTTGCGGATCATTCTGAATTGAACCGTAGCCTGAATCTCGGCAAGCTCATCGCGGATTCCACGAATCATCTTTACTACGCATTCAGCTATCTGCCCGAACCGACGGTGCGCCGCTACGATCACCTCGGTAACACCACTCTCGAGATTTCATTGAGCACACTTGAATTCGCACCTGTCGCCGAGGCTACCCGCCATCAGATTTCGGAGCAAGATCAGAAACCTGGAGCGCCAATTTTCAAGCCGGTGATCAACGCTGTTGGCGTGGATCCGCAAACGCTGGATGTTTGGATCGCTATGGACGATGAGTTGACGCACTTTGATCGCGAAGGTTCGCGCCGCGGCGAAACGTATCGTACATACACAGCCGAAGGCGATCGCGTTGTGCCGATTTCAATCCTCGTTGAACCCGATCATCTGATTCTCGCCGGCGATCCGGTCGGTGTGTACCTATTCCCGCGTCCCGACAAAGCTCCCGGCATCGCTCCGGAAAAAACCGAAGAAAAACCGGCCGCTGCAGATAGAAAACCCTGAGTCGGATTGAAATCTCTTTGCAAAAAATCCCATCGAAAGCTGAGAATTTAATTGACAAGTCCGCGAATGGCCTACTGGCGCGGTCTATTTCTCACCGAGTGTCTTGTGGAAAACCTGTGAATTGCTTGTGAACGCTGTGGACGGTCTTCGCTCAGTTTTCTCTTGCTCCGGGAGATTCTTTTAGGCAGAATCCCGCCTCGCGTTCGCTGACGTCTCCCGGAAGCTATCACTCCTCGGACGGTAAAAGTGGCTTCGGGCGTGTTGCCACCCAGCCTAGTGAGAACGCCAGGGCCAAAATCAGCCCGCCTGATGGCGGGATTTCCACAAGATTATCCACAGCAGTGGAAATGGGCGGAAGGAACGATTTCGTATGAATCAGTGGGACCGAATACTCCACCACGTGGAGCGTCGAGTTAACCCACATAGTTTTAACACTTGGTTCCGTCCCACTCGTCTCGAAATTGTCGAGGAGGGCCGGCTACAGGTACGCGTGCCTACCCGGCTTTTCCGCAAGCGGCTGACAGAAACTTACGGTGACGTCATCCAGGCCGTTCTCGTGGAGTTGAGCCTGACGGACCTGCGCATTGACTATCTGTGCTCCGATCAGGAAGCTGCTGAGACGCTGCCGACACAGCAGGCACGCCTCGATTTTGATTCGGTGACTCATCAGCTAAATCCTCGCTACACGTTTGAGAGTTTCGTCGTGGGCGCGTCGAATCAATTTGCACAGGCCGCTGCCCTGGCAGTAGCCGAACAGCCTTCGAAGACCTACAACCCGCTCTTCCTCTATGGCGGAGTTGGTCTCGGCAAAACGCACTTAATGCAGGCGATCGGCCACTCGCTGAAGAAACGCAATCCGGCTTTGCGCCTCACCTACGTGAGCGCCGAGAAATTCACAAACGAAGTGATTGCCTCGCTGCGCTTCGATCGCATGAGCAGCTTTCGCGACCGCTTCCGCACCATGGACGTCCTCATGGTGGACGATATTCAGTTCATTGCCACTCGCGAGCGAACTCAAGAAGAATTTTTTCACACCTTCAACGCGCTCTACGATCAGCAAAAACAGATCGTAATTTCATCCGATTGCCCGCCGAAGGATATTTCTTCCATCGAAGAGCGACTCTGCTCGCGGTTTGAATGGGGACTCATCGCCGACATCCAGCCGCCCGACCTCGAGACGAAGATCGCCATTCTTCAGAAGAAGGCGGAGAGTGAACGCGTTCGCCTGGACGATGATGTCGCCGAATATATCGCGCGTTCAATCAAGTCCAATATTCGCGAGCTCGAAGGCGCGCTTATCCGGCTCATAGCATATTCATCGCTCACAGGCGCCGACGTCAGCCTGTCCACGGCGCAGCAGGTCCTGAAAAACATCATCGAGTTGCAGGAAAAGAAAGTCACCATCGAGCAAATCCAGAAGCGTGTCGGAGAACATTTCGGGCTGCGCGCTCAGGATTTGAAGGTCCGCTCCAACTCGAAGGTAATCGCGTTCCCGCGTCAGGTGGCGATGTTCATCGTTAAGAAGCTCACGGCGGCATCGCTTCCGGAAATCGGGCGGCAGTTCGGCGGGAAGCATCATACGACTGTGCTGCATTCAATCAACAAGATTGAAAATCTTCGCCGGACTGACAAAGAACTTAGCCGCACGCTCAATCGGCTGCTCGATTCGTTTGGATAGAATTGGTTTCGGTATGGCGCTGCTTCGGGGAGTTTGCATTCTTCCGCTGTTGATAATTGTGTGGAATAGATGTGGGCGCGCTGTGAGTCTCGTGAGCAAATGGTCTCGTTGCGTGGTGGGTGCAAGTAAGACTTGGTTCTATCCTCACACCCGGCGTGCTGTGCACTGAATATCCTTCGCGTAACTGCACCCGATGAATCGAGTTACGGCGATATCCGAAGTTTCCACAGGTGCGGCGACGACGGCGGGTTCTATACTTTATACTCAAATGAAAAAGCTGTAGAGTAGGCTCTACAACATGAGCACAACTGGAACGCAGATCGGTAAAGAAGCGGCACGAGGTCAAACCGACATGGAATTCAGTGTGAAGAAGTTCGACCTTCTTGCGGAGCTCGAACTGACGCAAGGCGTAGTCGAGCGCAAGACCACGATTCCCATCCTGTCGAATCTTCTTTTTGAAGCGAAGGGAAACCGGCTTTCCATCACGGCGACTGACCTCGAGCTGAGCATTCGAACCTCTTGCGACGCGAAAATAAAGAAGGAAGGCTCCGGTACAATTCCAGCCAAGAAACTTTACGATCTCGTGCGCCTTTTGCCCGACGAAGAGATTCGCTTCAAATTGATCGAGAACCACTGGATTCAGATCCTTTCCGACCGAAAATCGTACAAGCTCGTTGGAATGTCGAAAGAAAATTTCCCGGCGCTGCCGGGATTTCCGCACGCGCTCGTGAAGATTCCGGCGGCGCTGTTGAACGATTTGATCGCCAAGACAACCTTCGCGATTTCACTCGAAGAATCGCGCTATACGCTGAATGGCGCATTGCTTGTGCTGAAGCCGGACTCGATCACGATGGTCGCAACGGATGGACATCGCCTGGCGATGGTAGAAAACACCCATAAGCTCGAAGGGCTGAGCGCCGAAGTGCGTGTCCTTGTTCCAAAGAAAGCGATGACGGAAATTCAGCGTCTGGCTGCGGATTCCGACGACGCTGCAACCGCCGATTTTGCTCAGGATGAAAGCCACCTGTTTTTCCAGATTGGCCGCCGGCTGCTCACATCGCGCAAGCTCACCGGCCAATTTCCGAATTACGAAGCTGTCCTGCCGCGTGACGCAAACAAGACGGTCGTTCTCGAGCGCGGCGAATTGCAGGACGCGCTGCGCCGCGTCTCGCAGCTTGCAGACCAGCGCTCACGCGCCGTGAAGTTTGTCCTCGCGAAAGAAGGAATCGAAATCTCCGCGTCGAGCCCCGAATACGGCGAAGCCAAAGAATCCATCGAGAAGGAATACAAAGGCGAGCCCTTATCAATCGGGTTCAACGCGCAATACATTTTGGATTTTCTCGCCGCTGCCGCCGATGGCCCAATCGCTTTTGAGTTGAAGGACGAGCAGTCCGCCGGCCAACTCCGGCCTCTCGCCGACGAATCCAGCCGCTATCGCTATGTCGTCATGCCCATGCGCATCTGACGCCGCTCACATCGACTGAATGAATTCACGCGACGTCGCCAAAATGGCTCTTCCGCAGTTTCGTCGAACGGCTTAAACTTTTCATAACTGCAGCTGGAGGTTCTCGCCGATGAGCGGAAGTGTCGTCTCAATTCACATCACTCGCAAGGCCGGATCTCCGATGGAGTCTATTCAATCTGTGAACGCCGTCGCGGGCCGTGGCCTCGAAGGCGATCGTTATTTCACGGGAGATGGAAACTTTTCCGACAAGGATGCCGCTTCACCGGATGCGCCGTCGCGCGAAGCCACGCTGGTCGAAAGCGAGTCCGTTGATGCCTTGAATCTACAGCTCGGCACGAATTTCTCAGCAGGTGAAATGCGGCGGAACATCGTGACGCGCGGTGTGGCGCTGAATCACTTGGTGGGTCATGAATTCCAAGCCGGTGGCGTGCGGCTACGCGGCATTCGGCTTTGCGAGCCGTGCGACTACCTCGAGAAGCTGACGCGCAAAGGCCTTAAGTCCGTGATGCTGCATCGTTGCGGTTTGCGCGCGCAAATTATTGGGAGCGGAGTTCTTCATCCGGGCGACGCCATCGTTATTCCAGAGTCGTCGGAAGAAAGAAATAAAAAAGTTATTAGCCAATACTACGAAGAACTCTGGAACGCGTGGAATTTCGACCAGGCGGCCGAACTTCTTTCGGCCGAAATTGTTTTTCGCGGCTCGCTCGGCAGGGAAACGCAAGGCCGCGAAGCGTTCTGCGAATACATGCGCGAGGTGCGCCGCGCTTTTCCGGATTTTCACAATTCCATCGTGGATCTAATCGCCGAAGGAGACAAAGTGGTCGCGCGTCTCAAGTACACCGGCACCCACGAAGGAGAGATTTTCGGCATCGCGCCGACGAGCCGCCAAATCACGTATCAAGGCGCTGCTTTCTTTCAGATTTTAGACAGATTGGTGACACATGGCTGGGTTCTAGGCGATCTTTTGAGCCTGCTGAAATCCCTGGGAGCGCGCACTTTACCATAAAGTTATATCAGTTTAGAAAGCTGTCAACCAACCGCCCATAGGCCATCTGTAAGTAGAAGAAAATAAACGACATTATCACCTCCTTTGAGCTAAAATCGGCTTGTGAATTACCCCTCATTTCGGGTACAATTTAGCTGTTCGATGCGCGCGATTTTGAGTTCCACGCTAGCACTCGAACATCGCTGAGTTGGTCGAGAATCAAGCGCCTCCCCCGGTGAAAATCGGGCCAACGCCAGGGCGCTCTCGGCAGCAAAGCCCGAAGCTTTCTCTGCGAGGAGAAAGAATCTTCGCCGCGTCCCTCCGGCATGCCGGAATGGGACGGGATGAAGCAAAGATCACCCTACGAGTCCGGCACGCGATGCCGGGCCAATGGGCAAGGCTCGAGTCGATTTCCTCCTACCGACAGCCTTCCCGTTCACGCAACTGAGGAGAAGTTCGAATATGGCTGAAAAGGAAACCACGCCCGCCAAGGGCCCTGGACACACGTACGACGCTACGTCCATTAAAGTCCTCGGTGGCATCGAAGCCGTCCGTAAGCGGCCCGCGATGTACATCGGTTCCACGGGCGAACTCGGATTGCACCATCTTGTCTGGGAAGTTGTGGACAATTCTGTGGACGAAGCTCTTGCCGGCTATTGCGATGAGATCAACGTCACAGTCCACGAAGACAATTCCGTCACCGTTCTCGACAATGGCCGCGGCATCCCCGTGGACATGCATGCCACCGAGAAGAAGCCCGCCGCCGAAGTTGTCATGACCGTTCTGCACGCCGGCGGAAAATTCGACACCGACACTTACAAAGTTTCAGGCGGTTTGCACGGCGTTGGCGTTTCAGTCGTCAACGCGCTTTCCGACTGGCTCGATCTCGAGATTATGCGCGACGGACAAGTGTTCGAGCAGTCCTATGAAAAGGGTGTCCCGACGTCAAAGTTAAAAGTTACAGGCAAAACGCGAAAGACCGGGACAAAAGTCACTTTTCATCCAGACCCATCTATTTTCACAGAGATGGTGTTCAGCTTCGACACACTGGCGCAGCGGCTGCGCGAACTTGCGTTCCTCAATAAGGGACTGAAGATCACGCTCGACGATGAACGCAACAACAAAAAGGCCGAATTCCGTTTCACGGGCGGCATAGCTGAATTTGTAAAGCACCTCAATCGCGGCAAGCAGACACTTCACGATTCCCCTATCTACTTTGAAGGCAAGCGCGACACCACGGAAGTTGAGATCGCGTTGCAATATAACGACAGTTATGCGGAAAACGTCTTCGCCTTCGCCAATACGATCAACACCGTCGATGGCGGCACGCACATCTCAGGCTTCCGATCAGCGCTGACCCGCACGATCAATTACTACGCCAGCTCTTTCGGAATGTTGAAGGACCAGAAAGATCAGGTTTCGATCACGGGCGATGACGTGCGCGAAGGCCTCGTTGCCGTTGTCTCCGTGAAGCTCCCTCAGCCGCAATTCGAAGGTCAAACGAAAGGCAAACTCAACAGCGACATCAAGGGCTCTGTCGAGCAGCTCGTTAACGAGCGGCTGGGCGAGTATTTCGACAAGCACTCTTCTATCGCACGAAAAATCATCGGCAAGTGCATTGACGCCGCGCGCGCGCGCGAAGCTGCCCGCAAGGCTCGCGAACTCACCCGCCGCAAATCCGCGCTCGATTCGAGCGGCCTGCCCGGCAAGCTCGCCGATTGCCAGGAGCGCGATCCCGCCCGCTGCGAGATCTTCCTCGTCGAGGGCGAATCGGCCGGCGGCTCGGCCAAAGGCGGACGTGACCGCCGCTATCAGGCCATCCTGCCTCTCAAGGGCAAGATCCTAAACGTCGAAAAGGCGCGCTACGACAAGATGCTTGGCCACGAAGAAATTCGCGCCATTATCACCGCGCTTGGCACCGGCATCGGCAAGGACGATTTTGACGCTTCAAAACTGCGCTACCACAAAGTGATTCTCATGACCGACGCCGACGTGGACGGCAGCCACATTCGAACGCTTCTGCTCACATTTTTCTTCCGCCACATGCGCGAATTGATCGAGAAAGGGCACATTTACATCGCGCAACCGCCGCTCTATCGCGTGAAGCGCGGAAAGATGGATCGCTACATCCGTGACGAGCGCGAGTTCTCGGGCGAGCTGATGAAGCGCGCTACGGAAGAACACGCCGTGAAGGGGAAAGATGGGAAGACGCTCGAAGGTCCGGCGCTCACGCAATTTCTGTTGAACGTACAGGAATACGCGCAGGTTGCCGCAAAGCTTGCCCGTCGCCTGCGCGAGCCAGCGCTGATCGATTTGCTTGCCGAGAGCGACATCGAAAAGAAAACAGACCTTGCCGACAAAAAGAAGCTTCAGGAGCTCGTCAAGTCCATCGAAAAGGCCAAGCTGAAGCTCGAAACCAAAATTGAATTCGACGAAGAGCACAGCCTATACGAGTTAGTTCTGACAAATGGTGGAGAGCGGCGAATCAACTGGGCGCTTGTGGCCACGCCAGATTACAAGCGCTTGCGAACGCTGCGCCAGGCCATCGAATCACTCGATCGCCCGCCGTTCACCGTCACGCACAATGGCGACAAAGTCGTTAAAGAAGATTCGCTCGGCGTTCTGGCATACGTCATGGAAGACGCGAAAAGCGAATTCACCATCACTCGATTCAAAGGCTTGGGCGAGATGAATCCGCAGCAGCTCTGGGAAACGACAATGAACGCTGACATGCGCACACTTCTAAAAGTGAAGCTCGACGACGCGATCGCCGCCGAGCACATTTTTGCCACGCTCATGGGCGAAAACGTCGAAGAACGGCGCAAATTCATCGAGGAAAACGCTCTCGAGGTTGTAAATCTCGATATTTAGGACGGGAAGGCACTGTGCCCAGAGTGTCGCGAAAGACGGAACCAAAATCCGAACGGCCGGCGATGCCGAAGGGCTACGGCATTCACGGAGGCACGAAAGGCCTCGTTGCGTGGAGCAAAGTCATGGCGCAGCTGGAGAAATCGAAGAATTACTGGATTGGTTCGACGCGGCCCGACGGTCGGCCGCACGTGATGCCGGTCTGGGGCGTCTGGCTCGATGGCGCGGTTTGCTTCGGCACGGATCGCACGTCGCGTAAGGCGCGGAATCTGCAAGCCAAGCCCGCCGCAACCGTAAATCTCGAGAGCGGCGACGAGGCCGTGATCATTGAGGGTATGGCGCGCGAAATAGTCGATGCCAAGGAAATTGCGGCAATCGATGCAGCATACGTTAAAAAATACAAAATGAAATTAACCGACGCGCCCGGCATCCCGTACATCGTCGCTATCGAGCCGCGCATCGTGTTCGCATGGCACGAGCGCAATTTCCCGGAGTCGGCCACGCGCTGGCGGCTCCCGAAAAAATGAAATATCAATTGAACTGGAAGACGCTGCCGGGATTGAAAGGCCTTTCATGTTCCAGTTTCACGGCCGCGCCAACCATCGCGCCGAACATAGAGCAAGGCGTCGGCTTCGAATGCACCGATGAAGGCGAGTGCGCGGATTTGCTGCTGCGCCTCGAAGCGCATTTCGGACCGCAACGATTTTCGAATAATGCGTCGGCTTTCGAGTCCGTAAAGTCGTACGTGACGGACTGGTCCGCGCGAAGAAATTCACAAGCAAACGAATCCAAATAACGAGGATTGAATGGCTGACGAAATCAATCAATCGATAATGACGCCGGTGGATATCGAAGCCGAGATGCGGAAATCGTATCTCGACTACGCCATGAGTGTAATCATCGGCCGCGCGCTGCCCGATGTGCGCGACGGCTTGAAGCCCGTGCACCGCCGCATTCTTTTCGGCATGTACGAGCTGGGCCTCACTTCAACAAAGTCATACCGCAAGTGCGCGAAAATCGTTGGCGAAGTCCTCGGCAAGTATCACCCTCACGGCGACACGCCCGTCTACGATGCGCTCGTCCGCCTGGCGCAGCAATTCAACATGCGCTATCCGCTGATCGACGGTCAGGGCAATTTTGGATCCGTGGATGGAGATCCACCGGCAGCCATGCGGTACACCGAGGCTCGCCTTTCGAAAATCGCCGAGGAAATGCTGGCGGACATCGAAAAGGACACGGTTGACCACGTCCCTAATTTCGATGAGAGCACTGAAGAACCCACCGTCCTCCCGACGAAAATACCGAACCTTCTCGTCAATGGATCGACCGGTATTGCCGTCGGCATGGCGACGAACATCCCGCCGCACAATCTCAAGGAAACCATCGAAGCGGCGATCCTTCTGATCGATGAGCCTGAAGCGGGGCTCAAGAAAGTAATGAAGCTCGTTCCCGGTCCGGACTTTCCGACTGGAGGGTACATTTACGGCCGCGAAGGCATCGAGCAGGCATACAAGACAGGCCGCGGCACTTTCCAGGTTCGCGCGAAAGCCGCCATCGAGCAGCGCGGCAAGGACCGCCAGGACATCGTCGTCACCGAACTCCCGTACCAGGTGAACAAATCCCGGCTCATCGAGCACATCGCTGAGCTGATCCAGAACAAGAAAATCGAAGGCATCGCCGACATCCGCGACGAAAGCGACCGCGACGGCATGCGCATCGTCATCGAAGTGAAGCGCGACGAAGAACCGAAGCTCATCCTCAATCACCTCTTCAAGCACACCCAGATGCAGGAATCGTTCGGCATGATTCTGCTCGCGATCGTCGGCGGCCAGCCGCGCGAGCTGGGCCTCGTCGAACTGCTTCGTCTTTTTATCGAACATCGCGTGGATGTGGTGCGCCGGCGCACGCAATACGAACTCCGCAAGGCGGAAGAGCGCGAGCATATTTTGGTCGGCTATCACATCGCGCTCGATCACATTGACGACGTCATTAAGATCATTCGCGGATCATCGAGCCGCCCCAACGCCCGGCAGAACTTGTTCGATTTCTTCGAAAACAGATCCGTCCGTGTGCTCGTCGGCGCAAGAGAAACGACGATTCGCGGCGTCAAGCTCGATGCAAAAAAATACGCGCTTGCGGCCGCCCGAGGCGCAACCGTCGGCCTGAGCCTGATCCAGATTGATGCCATCCTCGAACTGCAACTCCATCGTTTGACACAACTCTCCGTTGACGAAATCCTGAAAGAACTCGCGCAAATCCGCGAGCGCATTGCCGAATTGCGCGAAATTCTTGGGAGCGAGAAGAAACTCCGCGACGTCATCGTGGTCGAACTGCGAGAGATGGTGAAACTTTACGGCGATGATCGCCGCACGCAAATCGTGGATCGCGTGGAAGAGATCAAGCTGGAAGATCTGATCAAAGACGAAGAAATGGCGATCACCGTTAGCCACGCCGGCTACGTGAAGCGCACTTCTGTGGACGTCTATCGCCACCAGTCGCGCGGAGGCAAAGGCCGCATCGGCGCGCGAACGCGCGAAGAAGATTTCGTCGAGCACTTCTTCGTGGCTTCGGCGCACAGCTACATTCTGCTTTTCACTTCGAAGGGCCGCATTTATTGGCTCAAGGTTTACGAAATTCCCGAGGCGGCGGCCGCAACGCGCGGCAAAGCCATTTCAAGCTTGGTGCGTTTCCAGGAAGGCGAGCGGCTCACGGCGGTTGTGTCCGCGAGAAATCTGGAAGAACAAAGCCGGTACGTCTTCCTCGCAACGAAAAATGGCACGGTGAAGAAGACTGAGCTCGCTGAATTTTCGAACCCGCGCCCGTCTGGCATTATCGGAATCAACCTGGATTCGGATGACGAGCTGATCGGCGCGAAGCTGACCGACGGCAAGCAGATGATTTTCCTTGCGAGCCGAGACGGCCAAGCCATACTCTTCCGCGAGACAGAAGTTCGCCCCATGGGACGCGCTGCCTCCGGAGTGAACGGAATGGATCTCGCCAAGGACGATTTTGTTGTGGGCATGGACGCTGTTCAGCCCGATTTTGGAATTATCGAGAAGGAGTACAAGAAAACGACGCAGGATCTTGATGAGCTCGAGAGCGATCAGATTCGCGATTCGCTCACATCGCTCATGCTCACCGTGGCGGAGAAGGGTTACGGCAAGCGCACGCCGCTCGCCGAATATCGCGTCACATCACGCGGCGGCAAAGGCGTCATCAATCTCAAGTCCACCGAACGCAACGGCGCTGTCGTTGCGGCCTTGCAGGTGAAGGAAGATTCGGACGTGATGATCATCACCGGTCAGGGCAAAGTCATTCGCGTCCATTCTGGCGAGATTCGCGAAGCGGGCCGCTCCACGCAAGGCGTTCGC
>DATBYF010000150.1:0-21841 GCA_036513895.1 Candidatus Acidiferrales bacterium
CGCGATCGATTTTTTCTTTGCATTAAATCGCGCGACAGGAAGTTCGATCTCACGAACACGAAGATCTTTCTTGAGGGTCTCAATCCGCACGGAGTGTATGAGATTGAAGCGTAACGGAACATTGCGGCCGGTTTGGGCGTCGGCGCTTCGCAGGCGATCGCCGATTGGCAGCGCGCTACTGATTGCCCTCATGTGTTCCGCTGCGGCGTTTGCAGGCTGCCGTCGCGATATGCAAATTCAGCCGAGATACGACACTTACGCGGCGACCAACTTTTTCGACGATGGGCGATCGGCGCGACAACCCGTGCCGGGAACTGTGGCGCGCGGCTATCTTCGGATTGACGATCATCTCTACAAGGGAAAGATTGACGGCAAGGATGCAGATACGTTTCCGTTTCCGATTACGGCGAATGATATCTTGCGCGGTCAGCAGCGATTTAACATTTATTGCAGCCCCTGCCACGATTACACCGGGAGCGGGCGCGGCATGATCGTGCAGCGCGGATTTCCGCAGCCGCCCTCGTTCCACATCGACCGGCTGCGGCAGGCTCCGGTGGGCCATTTCTTCGACGTGATCACAAATGGATTCGGCAACATGTACAGCTACGCGGCACGAGTGACGCCGGAAGATCGCTGGCGGATCGCCGCTTACATTCGCGCGCTGCAATTGAGCCAGCACGCAACGCCGTCGGATGTGCCCGAAGATGAGCGGGAGAAATTGATGGGGCAGAAATAATGGTCGAGACACAAAGCCCGAACTTCGATCGCGCGATTCGCGCGTGCGCGACTGTGGGCTTCCTAGCTCTGCTCGTATCTTTCATGAGTTTCTTGCGGAATCCGGAGCAGTTTTACCGCTCGTATTTGCTGGCGTACGTATTTTGGATCGGGTTCCCGGTCGGCTCGATGGCGATACTCATGTTGCACCATCTGACGGGCGGGGATTGGGGATTGCCGATCCGGCGGCCTTTGGAAGCGGCATCGCGCACGTTTCCGCTAATGTTGATTTTATTCTTGCCGGTGATATTTGGATTAAAGACGCTTTTTCCGTGGGCGCTGCCCGGCGGACTGGGCGACGACCCAATACTGAAGTTCAAGCGAACCTATCTCAGCTTGAATTTCTTCATGACGCGCGCGGTGATCTACTTTTTGATTTGGTTTACGTTGAGCTATTTCTTGAACAAGTGGTCGGCGGAACAGGACGAAACCGGCGACCCAGTGTACGCGAAGCGCCTTGAGGCCATGAGCGGGCCGGGACTGATTTTGTACGGATTGACGGTGACGTACGCGACGATTGATTGGGTGATGTCCCTGCAGCCGCATTGGTTTTCAACGATATTTGGAATGATCTTCATGGTTGTGGGGGTTCTGGGAGCGATGGCGCTAGCGATTCTGACCGCGCGGATTCTTTCGAACTACGAGCCGATGGCCAGCGTGGTCACGCCCGCGCAATTCAACGACCTGGGCAATTTGCTGCTGACCTTCGTGATGCTCTGGGCGTATCTGTCATTTTCGCAATTCTTGATTATTTGGTCTGGCAACCTGCCTAAAGAGATTTCCTGGTATGTGATACGCGCAAATGGCGGTTGGGCAAAGCTCGCGTTATTTCTGATCGTTTTTCATTTCGCGATTCCATTCTTGCTGTTGCTGCAGCGCGGCCTGAAGCGGCGGATGCGCGCCCTTGCGATCGTGGCCGGCGCAATGATTTTCATCAGTTTTGTGGATGTGTTCTGGCTGATCGTGCCCGCGTTTGAGCAGAATGGGCCACGAGTGCATCCGCTCGATCTCACTTTGCCGATTGCGATCGGGGAGCTGTGGATCGCGACATTTATTTGGCAATTGAAGCGCCGGCCGCTGGTGCCGTTGCACGATCCTCGATTCGAAAGAGTGGCCGAACATGGCGATTGAGCCTCATACATCGCCGCAGCCGCCGGTCGAACCTGGCTACGAGACGCGCGACGCTAACCCGGCCGCCATCGTGAAATTCGGAGTGGGGTTGGCGATCGTGCTGATCGCGGTAGCGATTGGGATGAGAGTCGTATTTGGCTATTTCGCGGAGACCCAGAATCTAGGTCCCGCAGCTTCGCCTTTCGAGAACGCGCGAACGCTGCCGCCGCAGCCGCGATTACAGGTGATGCCGGAAGCCGATATTCACGATTACTGGGAGCGGGAGCAGGAAATTTTGAAAAGCTACGGCTGGGCGGATAAGCAGAACGGAATTGTGCGAATTCCGATTGATCAAGCGATGCGGTTGACGCTCGAGCGGGGACTTCCATCGCGGCCGGCGAAACCGGCGGAGCAAACCGGGACGATGGTGCCGAGCGAGGCGACAGGAGCAAGCCACGCAAGCGCGAAACCAGCGGGAAATGGAACGGAATGAACGGCACGATGATCGAGAAAATCGGCAACAGCACGCGAGCATTTCAGGGAGCCGTGATTGTGTGTGGCTTGCTCGCGTTCGCTGGCGCATCGCAAGCGCAATCATTGTGGACGCAGCAAACCGGGTCCGATTCGGCGCCTGTGCAGAGCGCTGGCGTGCGTCCGGAATTGCTCCGTGACGTCGCGCTCGATCAGAAATTGAATGATTCCATTCCGCTCGATCTTACTTTCCGCGATGAGAAAGGCCGAACAGTCGCGCTCCGCAGTTTCTTTCGCCAAAAGCCCGTCATTCTTACTCTTGTTTATTACCAATGTCCGATGCTCTGCACGCAAGTTTTGAATAGCCTGGCGCACAGCTTGAAGGAAGTGCCGCTGGAGCTAGGCAAAGATTTTCAAGTGGTGACAGTGAGTATTGACCCGGCGGAAAACACGGTGATGGCTGAGACCAAGCGGCAGCTCTACGTCGGTATGTACGCGCGGCCTGGCGTCGAGCAGGGATGGCATTTTCTTACCGGCGACGCTCCGCAGATCAAGGCGCTCGCGGCCGTTGTTGGTTTTCACTTCGCCTACGACTCGACGACCAAACAGTTCGCCCATCCGAGCGGAATCATGGTGCTGACGCCCGACGGCAGGCTCGCGCGTTATTTTTATGGCATCAAGTATCCGCCTCGAGATTTGCGTTTCGGGCTGGAGGAAGCTTCGGCGGGAAAGATTGGATCGCCTGTCGATCAAATTTTGCTCTATTGCTACCACTACGATCCGGCGACAGGGAAATACGGGATTTTGATTTCGCGCGTGCTTCAAATCGCGGGATTGGTCACGATGCTCGCGCTGGCGCTACTGATTGCGATTCTATTGCGGCGCGAGCGCGGTAATCCCAACGGACACGGTCTACGCGGCGGCGGTCTCGCTGGGCACGGCGCACAGGTGGGAACGCGATAAATTCATGACCGGCAATTTCCATTTCGTTGCTGCGATCGTCGCGCTCGCGTGGCCCGGCTTCCCATTGAAGCCTGACGACGCCTCGTCTATCGCGCCAGGCGTCGATCGCCTTTACTATTTTCTGACTGCGATTACTCTCTTCTTCACCTTTCTAATTTTCACCGTCATTTTTTATTTCATGGTGAAGTACCGCCGGCCATCGGATGGCTACCGGCCGCCGGAGATCGAAGGGTCGACAGCCCTCGAGATCACGTGGAGCGTAATTCCGACGCTGATTTGCGCATTCATTTTTATTTGGGGCTCGAGCCTTTATTTCGAGAATGCGCGGCCGCCAAATGCTTCCATGGAAATTTTCGTCGTCGGCAAGCAATGGATGTGGCACCTGCAGCATCCTGAGGGTCCGCGGGAGATCAACGAGCTGCATGTTCCCATCGGCGTGCCGGTTAAACTAACGATGACGTCGGAAGACGTTATCCACGATTTTTCAATTCCAGCGTTTCGCATCAAGCACGACGCGCTGCCGGGCAGATACGCCTACATCTGGTTTCAGGCCACGAAGCTCGGGACGTACCACTTTTTCTGCGCGCAGTATTGCGGTGCGGAGCACGGGGGCATGATCGGCTGGGTCTACGTGATGTCGCCGACTGATTACGCGCAGTGGCTTGCCGGCGGGGCCAAGGGCGAAACGATGGCGCAATCGGGCGAGCGGCTATTCACTCAGCTCGGATGCATCACTTGCCATATCGCCGACGGCACTGGCCGCGGGCCCGTGCTGCAGGGCCTCTACGGCAAGCCGGTGAAGCTGCGAAGTGGCGACACGCGAATCGCCGATGACTCATACATCCGCCAGGCGATTGTGAATCCGAATTCGATGCCGCTGCCGAATTATCCGCCAATCATGCCGACGTTTCAGGGACAGGTGAACGAGGAGCAGGTATTGCAGTTGATCGCGTACGTGAAGTCGCTGGGCACCGAGGAAAGGAAGACGGGGAAATGAGTACGGCCGTGCTGGAAGCGCCCGCGGAATCGCGTCTCAATTATTTGAACGCGAGCTACGGCATTAAATCGTGGCTTCTGACCGTCGATCACAAGCGGATCGCGCTGCTATATCTCGCTTCGATCTCTGTGATGTTTTTCATTGGCGGTATTTTTGCGGTTCTGATGAGGCTGCATTTGATTGAGCCGCAAGGCGCGCTGGTCCAGCCGGATACGTATAACAAACTGTTTTCAGCGCACGGCATCATCATGGTTTTTTTCTTTCTGATTCCGTCGATACCCGCGACGCTGGGCAATTTTCTCGTACCTCTGATGATCGGCGCGAAGGACCTGGCCTTTCCTCGCTTAAATCTCATGAGCTGGTATCTGTACATCATCGGCGCGTCATTCGCACTCTACGCGCTGATGAGCGGCGGAGTGGACACCGGCTGGACGTTTTATCCGCCGTACAGCAGCATTTATTCGCAGACGCATGTGATCGCGACGGCGATCGGCGTGTTCATTGCAGGATTTTCTTCGATCCTCACCGCTTTGAACTTTGTGGTTACCATTCACAAAATGCGCGCGCCCGGCCTGACGTGGTTCCGGCTGCCGCTATTCATCTGGGCGATGTACGCGACGAGCGTGATCATCATGCTGGGAACGCCGGTGATTGCCGTGACGCTCGTGCTGCTTGCAGCCGAGCGGCTGCTTCACGTGGGCATATTCGACGCTGTCATCGGAGGCGATCCGCTGCTATTCCAGCACCTGTTCTGGTTCTATTCGCACCCCGCCGTTTACATCATGGTTTTGCCGGGAATGGGAGTGATCAGCGAGCTTGTGACGGCATTTTCGCGAAAGAAAATATTCGGCTATAAGATGATCGCGTTTTCGAGCATGGCAATTGCAGTCTTGGGTTTTCTAGTGTGGGGCCATCACATGTTCGTTACCGGGCAATCAGTCTACGCCGGGCTGATTTTCTCGTTGCTGAGCTTTCTAGTCGCCATTCCGTCGGCCATCAAAGTCTTCAACTGGACTGCGACGCTCTACAAAGGATCGATCTCGTATCAGGCGCCGATGCTCTACGCACTCGGCTTCATTGGGCTATTTACGATGGGCGGGCTGACCGGACTTTTCCTGGCGTCGCTCGCCACTGACGTCCACTTGAACGGCACCTATTTCATCGTCGCCCATTTTCACTACATCATGGTGGGTGGCACGATGATGGCGTATCTCGGAGGGCTGCATTTCTGGTGGCCAAAAATCACCGGAAGGCTCTATCCAGACATCTGGGCCCGCATCGCGGCGTTGATGATTTTCGCCGGCTTCAATCTGACGTTTTTCCCCCAATTCATGCTCGGATATCTTGGGATGCCGCGACGCTATTCGGTGTATCCGGCGGAATTTCAGGTTTTGAATGTAATGTCGTCCGCCGGCGCTTCGATCCTCGGAATTGGCTATGTGATTCCGCTGATTTATTTCCTTTGGTCCATCCGCTACGGACCCGTAGCGTCGTCGAATCCGTGGGGCACCAAGGGCTTGGAATGGCAGACGACATCTCCGCCGCCGACCGAAAATTTTGAAGAGACGCCAATCGTGACCGAAGACGCCTACGCGTACGCTACGCCGGAGAGCACGCATGCCTGAAGCGGCAACTTCGAGTTCTCATTCAGGCGGAAGCCACCGTGCCGGCGGTGCCGTCGTAGTCGGGCATGTACCGGGCTTACGCCACCATTTTGAGGACATGGAGCAGCAGCACGAGGCGGGCAGCCTCGGGATGTGGGCATTCCTAGTCACCGAAATCATGTTTTTCGGCGCGGTTTTTGCGGCGTATGCGATTTACCGCGAGCTGTACCTTCCGGGTTTCGAGGGCGGCAGCCGGCTGCTCGATATAAAGCTAGGTGCGACGAACACCGCGGTGCTGATCGGCAGCAGCTTGACGATGGTGCTCGCAGTGCATTCGGCACAAACGGGAAAGCGCAAACTGATCGTACTGTTTTTGATTCTAACGATGGTGCTCGGCGCGGTTTTCCTCGGGATCAAATATGTGGAATGGTCAACAGACTGGACGAAAGGTCTGGTGCCCGGACTGCATTGGGCGCCGACAGAAGAGATTCACGGCAATCCGCCGCTCGGATCCGTCGAAATGTTCTTCTGTTTCTACTTCGTCATGACGGGTCTTCACGCCATGCACATGATAGTCGGCTTTGGAATTTTGACCGTGATGACGATCATGGCTTGGCGCGGCCGTTTCTCGCCGGAATATAACGCGCCCGTGGAAGTGAGCGGACTTTACTGGCACTTCGTGGACATCATTTGGATTTTTCTTTTCCCGCTGCTCTATTTGATCGGGGGGCGCTACTGATGCCTGGACACGTCGTTCCCGTGCGCGTATACGTGATGGTATTTCTCGCGCTGCTCTTCTTGACGGGGCTGACCACAGGTGTGGCTTTCGTCGACCTCGGGGCGATGAACACGGTCGCGGCTCTTGCGATTGCTGTTGTGAAGATGCTGCTTGTCGCGCTGTTCTTCATGGAGCTTCGCTATAGTCCAGGATTAACCAGAGTTGTGGTGGTGACCGCATTCTTTTTCCTTGCGCTGCTTATCTCCCTTACGCTGGCCGATAATTTTACGCGCCCATGGACACCCACTCCCAGCGGGTGGGGCGACTCAGCACCAACCAGCCAGAATCGTTGATTCTGCTACTACGTGCACGCACATTCCGTGATGAAACTTTCTATTCTGAGTTGGCAACCGGCGGGGAAATTTGCACGTAGCCAACCAGCGGTGCGCCAACTTTCTTGCAGGCTTTCACTTTCTCGGAGCTCGGATCGAGCGTAGACAAGGCGTATCCCAGGACGACTTTCTGTTTCTTAGATAGCCGCTGGTCGCGCACCGAATCCGTATCGAAGCAGTAAGTAACGCGAACGTAGGTTTGCTCCTTAGGCGTGTTGTCGCCCTTGGCGGGTCTTCCAACGTACGCAGCAGCGACTAAGAGAATAACTAGGGCACTCAACGTTTGTTTCATTGTCCGGCACCTCGGTGAAGCGAATCTTATCATTGGCTGCACCTGCTCTAAGAATCGCGCTCACGCATGTTCGATTGAGTTCTTAGTGCTTCTCCGGTACCCTCCCGTCAGCCGTATCCTTGGGCGTTCTCAAAGGCCGCATCAGGATTTAAGTGAAATGAGATGCGGCGGAGGCGTGCGCGATTGTTCCACGGATTTTCGCAGTTGATGCCACCGGAAGCCGCAAAGCTCACGCTGGCATTCATCCTTGCTTTTCTGATTGGCCTCGAGCGCGAAGAGCACAAGACCGGCGGTGGATCCACTTTCGGCGGGGTGCGAACGTTTCCGCTGATCGGGCTTCTTGGGTTCGCGCTCGCTGAGTTCGCCCCAAATTCTGTCGCTCCGGTACTGGTCGGCTTCTCGGTGGTTGGCGCATTCCTCTGGCTCTCATACCAACACAAAATCCAGCGCGCGGAAGCTGCCGGGGCGACCACGGAAGTGTCCGGCCTGGCGACATTTGTTGTGGGCGCTCTGGTAGCCCGCGAGCAGTTCTGGCTGGCTACGACGATCACCGTCATCGGCCTGCTGCTGCTCGAATTGAAGACGTTCCTCGAGGGTCTTTCGAAGCGTGTTCCTTCGGAAGAGATATTCACTTTCACGAAATTCCTCCTTCTCACGGCCGTGATTCTGCCTGTCGTTCGGGATCAGACGTACGGGCCGTTCGGATTCAACCCGTTTAAGGCGTGGCTCGTAGTGGTCGCGGTGAGCGCGATTTCATACGCAAGCTACCTGATCCAACTGCGGACGACGGGGAAGGGCGGCATTCTTCTCGCGGCAATTCTCGGCGGGCTCTATTCCTCCACCGTCGCGACTGTAGTGTTGGCAAAAAGAGCGAGGGCAGAAAGGCGTCCGCATCTATTTTCCGGATCAATTCTCATCGCTTCGAGTGTCGCGTATGCGCGACTGATTGTGCTGGTCGCGCTGTTCAGCCGCGTGTTGGCTGCGAAGTTGGCGCTGTGGTTCACCGCGTTTACGGTTGTGGGTAGCTTATTCGGCTGGTTCTGGACGACGCGGCGCGAGCCGGAATCCGGAGAGGTCAAGAGCCAGGTTGTCGCGCAAAATCCCTTGGAACTAAGCGCGGCCTTTTTATTCGCGCTACTCTTCGTGGTAATGCTTGCGTTGACGCATTATGCGGTTGTTTATTTGGGCAGCGCGGGCGTGTACGGGCTAGCCGCGCTCACGGGATTTACGGATATCGCGCCATTTGTTCTTGGACTAGCCAACACCGTGGGCACCACGACTCCGGTCAATTTGGCGGCGTCGGCGATCGCCGTGGCGATGGCGAGCAATAGCGCCGTCAAAGCGGGGTATGCCTATGCGTTTTCCGACCGCAAGACGGGAACTCAGAGCGCGGCGCTCTTGGTGATTTTATCCCTCGTCGGGTTGCTGCCGCTCTTTTGGATTGCGAGATAGCAGCGTACGTTACTTGGCTCTCGGCGAATTTCCTTTCGCGCGCTCGGCCTCCTGTTCGCGCCACTCCATCCAGGTTAGATAAATCAGGGCGACATCGAAAATCGTGAGAAACAACAGCACGATCGAATGCGTGTGGCTATACCGGTACATTTGATAGACGCTGAAAGCGGCGAACACCCCGATCGTGAGCGGGTAAGCCCACAGCGCGTTCATCCACAGTCCAACCACCAGTATGACCTTCGTAAGGCCGTGAGACAGCAGATACAGCGCAGCGAATAGCTTGTTGCCGCTTAGCAACTTCTCCGACAAACGAAGTACATGGATGGCGATGAAATCGTGAGGATCGTGCGACAGTTCGTGCTGCGAGAGGATTGTGACGATCGCGTTCATCTTCGACGGAGGAAAGAGCAGGAACAACACGCCCCCGACGGTTTCCAGAACGCCATCGATTCCTTTGACGGTGATGCCGGTTCGAAAGGTGCTCTTGAGGAGAGTCCGGCTTAGCTGCTTCATAGGAGAATCACGCGTTCATGGCTCTTCAGCGTGAAGCACGGAAGGCGAGGACCGCATTCAGCCCGCCGAACGCGAACGAATTTGATAGCGCGTATTCAATGCGAACCGCGCGCGGCTGGTTAGGAATGTAGTCGAGATCGCATTCAGGATCGGCTTCTGTGAAATTTGCTGTGGGCGGCAAGATGCCGTCCTTGAGAGCCATGATCGTGGCGACAGATTCGATAGCTCCGGCGGCGCCGAGTGCGTGGCCGTGCATGGATTTCGTCGAGCTGACCGCCAAGCGCTTCGCATGAGCGCCGAAAACTTCATGGATCGCGCGAGTCTCGGTCGGATCGTTTCCCGGCGTGCCCGTGCCATGTGCGTTGACATAGCCGAATTGTTCGGGCGCGAGATTAGCGTCTTTCAACGCTGAGCGCATGGCACGCGCCGGCCCCGCGACCGTCGGCTGCGTCACGTGATGCGCGTCCGAAGACATTCCGAATCCGACAATTTCGGCATAGATTTTCGCGCCTCGCGCTTGCGCAACGTCGAGCGGCTCGAGAATCAGCACCGCGCCGCCTTCGCCGAGAACCATGCCGCGGCGGTCCTTGCAGAATGGCCGGCAGGTGTCCGGGGCCATCACGCGCATCGCTTCCCACGCCTTCAGCAATCCCAAACCGAAAGGAGCTTCGCTGCCGCCCGTGAACGCGAGGTCGGCGTCGCCGCGCCGCACCATCTGGAACGCGAGGCCGATCGCGTGGTTCGAAGACGAGCAAGCCGTAGATATTGCGAACGCGGGTCCAGTAGCGCCGAATTCCATGCACACTTGGCTCGCGCCGGCGTTCACCATCGCGCGCGGAATAATCAAAGGATGTACGCGCCCACGGCCATGAAGGTAAAGGTCCTCGAATCCGGCATCCTGCGTGGATTGCCCGCCCGTCCCGGTTCCGAGGACGACAGCAGTTCGTTCGCACAATTCTGGCGTGAGCGTAACACCGGAATCGGCAACAGCTTCACGCGCCGCGATTACCGCAAATTGCGCGAATCGGTCGAGGTGATCCTGTTGGCTTCCAGGGAAGTGAGCGCCGGGATCATAGCCGCGGACTTCCGCGGCGTTATGAAACCGAAGAGTGGAGGTATCAACGGAGGTGATTGGGCCTATCGCGGGGATTCCGCGTTGGAGCGTATTCCATGCTTCCTTGGTATTGAGTCCCGCGGCGCAGATGGTGCCGACGCCCGTGATCCCGACTCTGCGATCCGCCATCCGCTAGTCCGCCGGCGCCGCAGAAGGAGTGGAGGAACCACTGTTGTTCGCGCTCACAAGCTTGCGAATTCCCTCGACGATGTCGTTGACCGTGCGGATGTTGCGCGCATCGTCATCTGGAATCGAGATGTTGAATTTGCTTTCGAGCTCGAAGAGCAATGTGAAAGTGTCGAGCGAATCAATTCCCAGTTCCTGTAGAGGAGTGTCCAGTTTAATGCTTTCGGCGGGTATGCGCTTCACGGAGGCAAGCGTTGCGATGACGTCTTCGGCGATTGTGTCAGCCATACTAAGAGAACCTCGAGCCTTGTGTAACTCTAAGATGTGGAACCTTGATTCGTCCCGACTGGCCGGAATCGATATCCATGCTCACTCGCGCCTGAACTTCAGCCAAGAACCGTAGCCGAAAGTGCGAGTAATTGCAAACGCGCACGCGCGGGACCGGCGCGCAGAATCAGGATACCGCATCTTCGGTATGGGTGCTCTACCGCGCGATGTGAGATTTGGAATTGGCGATGTATTTGCAATGCGCGCGTTCTCATCCCCTCTCACAATTCATAGCCCCGCGAGTTCTTCGGCAGTTCCCAGGTCAACGTCAAGAGTCTATTTCAGTACAGGATAGGGGAACCGCCGAAAGTAAATCGCATGAAGTCAGAGCTAAATTTGGTATTCTTGTTGATTCTTGCTGGTAATAGAACCCACCTCAATCCTGACGGACGCCTCGGCGGTAGGGTATACGTGTCGCTTAAGCAGGATCGCACAAGCGACTTGGCAGAGAAGCGGCCGAGCGCGGCTATTGAGCACGTTTTCTTGGAGACGTTTGGATGACATTTGCTGAGCAGTTATCCGGGAATGGCCGGCGGCCAACGATCGTGGCCACGTCAACGGCCGTTCCCGATTACGTTGTATCGCGCGAAGAGGTGAAGGCGCATATGCAGCGCGTTTTTCTCCTGGATGGCGCGCGCCTCGATGGCATGATGTCGATTGTCGACAACTCCCACGTGCGCCAGCGATACACCATCTTTCCCCTCGAATACACGATTGAGCCGCGGCCTCTGACCAAGACGAATCTGGAATATCAGGAGCACGCCATCAAGCTCGGCGAGCAGGTGGCCAAGGAATGTCTTGAGCGCGCGGGGATGAAACCGGAGGAAATCGATTGGATCATTACTGTTTCGTGCACGGGCTTCATGATTCCCTCGCTCGAAGCCTACCTCATTGAGAGCATGGGCTTCCGCCGCGACGTTCGCCGGCTACCGATCACCGAACTCGGTTGCGCGGCTGGGGCGGCGGCGTTCGCCCGCGCGCACGAATTCGTGAAGGCCGGCCCGGGCAAAAATGTTCTGCTAGTCGCGGTGGAGCTGCCGAGTCTCACGTTTCAGCGGACAAGCTTCACTCAGGCGAACATCATCTCCAGCATCCTCTTTGGGGATGGCGCGGCGGCGGCAATTATTTCAAGCGAGCCGCGAAGCGGGCCTCAGATTCTGGCCACCGAGACGTATCTTTTTCCTAATTCTCACGACGCAATGGGATTCGATCTCAAAGAAGATGGATTTCATATTTTCCTCTCGAAAGATGTTCCCGACCTGATTCGCGGCAAAATCAAAGGGCTCGTTGACTGCTTCTTGTCGCGGCAGAAACTCGAACGCAAGGACATTGCCGCATTCGTCCTGCATCCCGGCGGGCGAAAGCTCATGGATTACATGGAAGAGGAACTCAGCCTCTGCCGCCAGAAGACTGGGCCTTCGTGGGACATTCTGAACGAATACGGAAACTTATCGAGCGCTTCGGTGCTGTTCGTTCTTCACGATTGGCTGAAGAAGAAGCAAGTTGAAGTAGGGCAGTATGGATTGATGGCCGCGTTCGGACCTGGATTCAGCGCCGAACTTCTCCTCCTTCGCTGGGCGTAAACGCTTCATGCCGACGAGCGTCATTGCCTACATCGTGCTTCTCGTTCTCGTTGGGGTTTTGCGTCTCGGCGAAATGCAACTCTCCAGGCGCAATCAGCGGCGGATGGCGAAGGCTGGCGTTACAAAAGTTCCGGAGCCGGCGCTTCCCTGGATGATTCTGCTGCATGGAGGAATTCTGATCTCGGCGGGTCTGGAAGTCGTGTTACTGCACCGGCCATTGATTCCTGCGCTCGCAATCGTCGCGGGAATCGTGTTCGTCTCCGCCAATCTGATTCGCTGGTGGGTAATTCACACGATGGCCGGGCACTGGAACGTTCAGGTCATGGCCTCGACCACGCTCGGAGTGATCACTACGGGCCCCTATAAGTGGATTCGTCATCCGAACTATCTCGCCGTTGTTCTCGAGCTCGTCTCTCTCCCCCTGATTCACACCGCATGGATCACCGCGATCTGGGGAACCTTCGCGCATTTTTGGGTGCTTCGAAGCCGAATCTCCGTCGAAGAACGAGTTCTGATGTCGAGCCAGGCTTATCGCGAGGCGATGGGCTCGAAGCCGCGATTCCTTCCGGGCCTATTTTAGAGCGAGACGGCATCGCGATCGCTTTTTCAGTCCGCTGAATCATAGAAAATATAAGAACGAATGCCTTTATTTTTGTCTGTCGCGAACGTACGATTTTGTGTTTGCATTTCGGGGGATTTGGGGATGGATGGCGCTCGCCCAGCATCGAAATTGACTTCGAGATTGATATCGAAATTCGCCGTTGCGGCAATCATTTCTTGCATGCTTCTCGCCGCAAGCGCTGCGCGCGCGCAGCACGTGGACGAGTCGCATCTGCAGGGACTGAAGTGGCGGCAAATCGGGCCTTTTCGCGGCGGAAGGTCGCTCACGGCCGTCGGCATCCCCGGCAATCCCAGCGTTTTTTATTTTGGAGCCGTTTCCGGCGGCATCTGGAAGACCACGAATGGCGGGCTCACCTGGCTTCCGATCTTCGATAACGAGCCGGTCTCCTCGATTGGTAGCATCGCCGTAGCCGAATCCGACCCTAATGTAATTTATGCGGGCACTGGCGAGGCTTGCATCCGCGGCAATATTTCCTACGGCGACGGCGTCTACAAATCACTCGACGCAGGAAAAACCTGGACAAATGTCGGCCTCCCGGATTCGCAGCACATCGGCGCCGTCATCGTTGATCCGCATGATGCCAACATCGTTTTCGTCGCGGCGCTCGGCCACGCCTACGGATCAAACACCGAGCGCGGAATTTTCCGCAGCACAGACGGCGGAAAAACTTGGGAGAAAGTTCTCTATAAGGACGACAAGACCGGCGGCATTGACATCGTCTTCGATCCGCAAAATTCTCACATTCTCTTCGCCTCTATGTGGGAAGCACACCGAACTCCATGGAGCCTAACCAGCGGCGGGCCCGGCAGCGGTCTCTATAGATCCACCGACGGCGGCACAACGTGGAAGCGCATCGAGGGCCACGGATTTCCCGAAGGCGTCCTCGGACGAATCGGCGTTTCAGTTTCGGGCGCGGATTCGAACAGAATCTATGCGCTCGTCGAGGCGGCGAAGGGCGGCCTCTATCGCTCGGAAGATGGCGGCGATTCCTGGGAACTGGCGAACGAGGACCAGCGCTTCCGCCAGCGCGCCTGGTATTTCACCCACGTTTTTGCCGATCCGAAGAGCGTTGACACCGTCTACGTGCTCAACACCGGCATGTTTCGCTCAACAAACGCCGGAAAAGACTTCACGCGCGTCCCTGGACCTCATGGCGATCATCACGACCTCTGGATCGATCCGACTGATCCGAATCGCATGATCAATGCCAATGACGGTGGCGCTACGATCTCGGGGGACGGCGGCAAGACTTGGTCGTCAATAATGAATCAGCCGACGGCGCAGTTCTACCACGTCATCACCGACACGCGATTCCCTTATCACATTTACGGCGCCCAGCAGGACAACACTTCCGTCGCTATCGCGAGCGATACGAATCACGGCAGCATCGATCGCGAGGACTGGTATGACGTCGGCGGCGGCGAAAGCGGTTACATCGCCCCCGATCCGACGAATCCCGACGTCACCTATGCCGGCGGTTATTGGGGAGGACTAACGCGCTTCGACAAGCGCACCGGCCAAACCCAGGAAGTATCACCGTGGCCCGACGACCCTGACGGAAACGGAGCAGCCGGCCTTAAGTACCGATTCACATGGACGCAGCCAATTGTGTTTTCTCCGCACGATCCGAACACGCTTTATTTTGCGGGGCAGGTGCTGTTTCGCTCGAAAGATGCGGGCATGACTTGGACCACTATCAGCCCCGATTTGAGCCGGAACGACAAGACCAAGCAGCAATCCTCAGGCGGCCCGATCACGCAGGACGATTCAAGCGCCGAATTCTACGACCTCATATTCACGGTTGCGGAGTCGCCCGCGCAGAAAAATGTAATCTGGGCGGGCACCGACGATGGTCTGGTACATATCACGCGCGATGGTGGAATTCGCTGGACGAGCGTCACGCCGCCCGGAGTTCCGCCCTGGAGCCTCGTGAGCTTAATTGATGCTTCGTGGCACGATGGCGGTACGGCTTACGTTGCCGTGGATGCGCACAAGCTCGACGATCAGCACCCATATATTTTCCGCACGCACAAATACGGTGCTGTCTGGAAGGATATTTCCGCTGGAATTCCCGAAGGCTCCTACGTCCACGCCGTGCGCGAAGATCCCGAGCGCGGCGGATTATTATTCGCGGGAACGGAAACAGGCGTGTTCATGTCCTTCGATGACGGCGAGCACTGGCAACGGCTGAAACTGAATTTGCCGACCGCGCCCGTGCACGACCTTGCCATTAAGAACAGCGATCTGATCGTGGCAACACACGGGCGTTCATTCTGGATCCTGGACGATATCTCTCCTTTGCGGCAGTTTGAAGATATTCACGCAGGAGCCAGCGCCTATGTTTTCAAGCCACGTCCGGCAATTCGCTTTCGTGCAGCCGGGCGAGCGCCAGCATCGAAGCTCGATGTCGCCGGGCAAACGGCGCCACGCGGAGCGACTCTTTACTATTGGCTAAAGGACAAGCCCGCAGAGAAAGAAGTAGTGTCACTCGAGATTCTCGATTCGTCAGGTGCAACGGTGCGCAAGTTCACGAATCAGCCGAAGAAAGAAAAAGAAGAAGACGACAAGAAAAACCGCGAGGAAGACGAAGAGAACGAACCGCCGCAGGAAGTTTTGACCACCGACGTGGGCTTGAACCGCTTCGTTTGGGATTTGCGATACGAGAAGCCTCGCGAGATTCCCAACGCGATCTATGACGAAGGTGACCCGCTGGGCGTGCTCGCGCTTCCCGGAAACTATCAACTGAAGCTGACTGCCAACGGCAGATCGTACGTCCAGCCGCTTGAGATTCGCCTGGATCCGCGGATCAAGCTTGCCGATGCGGATCTCCAGAAACAATTTGAGCTCGTCACCAAGCTGCGTGACCTGATGGATCAAACGCACGCGGCCGTGCTCCAGATGCGGGGCGTTCACGATCAATTGGTCGCCCTCACAAAGCGGCTTGCGGACGATGAAGCCGCACAGCCCATTCGCGACGCCGCTCACGAACTCGATAAGAAAATTTCAGAGCTCGACGATCAAATCGCCGATAGCAAAGTGTCTGCCTCCGAGGAATTTCTCAATTATCCGATTGATCTGAATAGCAGGCTCGGCTATCTCGAAAATGCCGCGGATAGCGCGGATTCGGCGCCGACCCAACAGGAATACGACGTCGAGGCCCTGCTCGAGCAGATGGCCAACGACGATTTGGCAAAATGGAAAGACTTGCAGGACAAAGATCTCGCCGCATTGAACGATTCGATTGCGAAAGCGCTGCTTCCGGCGGTCGGCGTCGCGCAGATTGAAGTCAAAGAGCCAGAGAAGCAACAATAAGAAATGAAAGCTAAAGATGGCAGAAACTACTACGAGTGTGGCTACGATTTAGGCTGCGGCTGAACTTCGAGCTCCTGCTCGGCCTGGGGTTGTGCCTGTGGCTCAGCTTGGACTTGAGCTGGCCCGCATTGGGCCTCGACTAGCGGAATAAGCGCCTCATCAAGTTGCGCTCTCTCATGTTCCTTCGACGAGCAAATCTGATTAGCCGTGAGTCCCGATGCGCCATGGAAGTCCGCTCCCGCAATATCCGCGCCCGACAAATCTGTTCCGCGCAATACCGCTCCTCGTAGATTCGCGCCTCGCAAATCGGAATTCTGAAAATTCGCTTCGATCAGAATGGCATGGACGAGGTCCGCGTCCTGCAGTTCAGCTCCGGGCAGTTGAGCCGACCACAGGTATGCGTCCTGCAGATCAGCCAGCTTCAAGTTGGCATTCGAAAGATTCGCGTCGCGCAGATCGGCTTTTTCGATGTTGGCGTGCGCGAGCGAGGCGGATCGCAGATCCGCGCCGAAAAGATTGGCGCCGCCCAACCGCGAGTCAACTAGGATTGCATCGCCCATCCGCGCGTAGGAAAGATCCGTCTCGCGCAAATCCGCGCGGGTCAAATTAGCCTTCTCGAGGTCCGAGCCTTGAAGATTGGCGCGAAAGAATTGAACGCGATCGAAAATCGCCGAGCGCAGGTTGGCTTCGCGCAAATTTGCGCCGCGAAAGTCGGACTCAGAAAAATAGGCTCCTTGCAGATCGGCCTTCCATAGGTGCGAGTTTGCCCAAAAAGTTCGATAGCCTTGAGCGTAGCGCAGCCTGAGATTGTTGAGCTGCGCGCCTTTTACGGCGGCGAGATCGTCATCCTGCCAGGACCAATTCTTCGGAGCCTGAGAAACACTGGTTTCGGTCAAATTGGCATAAGGCCGGTATCCGAAAGTCCAAAAAACATCGGCGCACCACCTCTTGATGCTGAATTGCCGAAAGTCGGGCATTACGCTCGTGTCGTGCGGCACGCCGTAGACCACACCGAGAGTGAGAACGAAAAGAATCGCTCCAACGACGACCGACACGCCCATGCGCCGGATTGCCGGATGAGATCGCAAAGACTCCTTCGGCGTTGGAACCGTGGAAGGGACAATCGCCATTGACGTAACTTGGCTTGCCTGCGCGCCGTCGGCCGCGTCCGAAACGGATTCCGCTATCGACTCAGGCTCCAAATTTGAATCTGATTCCGAAAGTGCGTCGGCATCCGCATCCGCACGCGCCCCTTTATCAGTCGCTTCATTTGCAGGACTAGCAGACGCCCTTTCTTCACTGGACCTAGGTATACGCTCAGTAGCCTCGGCCTGCACCTCGCCATTTGTCACCCGCGGCAACTGCATCGCGATACCGACAGACATGAGCAAAAGCAATATTTGAAGCACCGATCCGCGAACGTCTTGCATAACAAGATAGCGAACCCAGAACAAAAGCAGAGTTGCCGGCACAGCCCAGTACGCCAGCCCGGAAGGAACAATCGTTTGAAGTGTCGAAGGCGCGATCCAATTCGCTCTCCAATTGCGAAATCTGCTATGGAAAAGCGTCATCAGCAACCATGGTCCCGTGCGATCGAGGGTGCGCCCGTCAGGAAAAACAGCCGGAAGTTCGCTGAGCCGCTCCCACAATCGCTGCAGAGAAATTTGGAGATACACGAAAAGGCCAAACAGCGCGATCGGCATCAGCATATAGAAGCTCGAGATGGGGAGTATGCCGCTCGAAGGAAGAATGCGGAGCAACGGAGCGTCGTTCAAGAACTGAACGTCTCGCGTGGTGAGAATTCGAAGCCAACTCAATGCGCATGCCACAATCGTCGCAATTAACAATCGGAAACACTGGCGCGACCGAGCTTGCGCCATCTGTTGGCCTTCGAATTCCGAAATCGCCGCGGGAAGAATTGTCCAGAGCAGTCCAGCGCCTGCGAGTTGATTTGTGTGCAAGCCGGCAGCGCCGACGAGCGACGCTCCTTCGAGGTTGGCTCCACGCAGATCGGCGCCGAGCAGATTCGTTTCCTGGAGATTCGCTTGCACCAGGCTCGCGCCGCGCAAGTCCGCAAGCAGCAATTCCGCGCCGTTAAAATTCGCGCCGTTCAGAATTGCGCCCTGCAGATTAACGCCCGTTAGATCAGCAGCTTCAAAGTCGGCACGAGTTAGTTCGAGACGGCTGCCCGATGCGCCTTTCGATTCTACCCACTCTTGATGCAGCTCGAGCAATTCATCCAATTCGTCATCGCGAATCGTCGTTTGAGCGCGATCCCGCGACGGCACCGTGGCCAGCGCCGCATCTTCCTTGATAATGTCCCCCACGAGCCAGTGAAACGACATTCCCAACCTTTCGGATTTCTACACGGCCCACATTCAAACGCGGAAATCCCGCGCTTGAAAACCTCGAGCGACCCAAATCGAAAAAACGCAATCAAAAAACGCCAATCAAGAAATGCGAAACAGGAAACGCCGAACCCTTGCGACCGTCAGTGGCCGTTATTTCGCGGAGCTACAAACGGAAAATGAATCTGCCAAAAATCTTTCTTCGGCTGAGTAAATTCCACGCCAACCTTCCGGCCATTGGGGCCGGCAGGTCCGACGTAAACGACGCGCGACTCCCGTTCCTCAGCGGTAGCTTTATTCTGCACCGTCAGCAGGTCGCCGCGTTGAACCGGCATCTGCAGCTCGAAAAGTCCGCCGCACGCGTTCACGTTCAGCGTGACGGCGTCTTCTCGTGCCGGTCTTTGCTTGGGGATCTGCCGGGTTACGAGAACGGGAACTTGCAGTTTCAGACGCTGACTTCGCCGGGAACCGGGTCTCGGCTTGCTCAGTGTGGTCGCCGATATCATTTTCGATTTGAAGATTAAATCGGGGAAGGTAAGGCGGCAATAGTACGCGTGGACAGTGCCCGAGCGGGCGCGCTCAAGTGGTTTATTCCGTGTGCGTTAGAGAAGTTAATTCATCGGAGCAGCAGGTTTTTGCAGCTCTTGATTCGCGGGATCAGGCAGTTTGTCCAAGTGGCTCAGCAGAGTGACCACCTGCCAGATTTGCGCGTCACTCAATTTTTTGCCCCAAGAAGGCATGCCCGTCCATCGAACGCCGTGCTTGATGATGTAGAAGTTTTCGTTTTCTGGCATGTCCGGCGCGTCCATCCAGAATTGCGGTGCGGGAGGATTAAACGAATCGCCCATCTGAGTGGCCATGTGGCTCGGGTCGCCGTGGCATCCGGCGCAGTTGTCGCGGTATAAACTCGCGCCGGCGATCAGCGTGTCGTTGTTGGGCTGAACTGGATTGCTCGCCTGTGGCGCGCGGCGCTCGGTGGATTTATCCATCGCGCTCATGGCAATCTTTTTCTCGAACGATGAAGTCTCCGTGTCCGCGCTGAAGTTGAAATAACCCCCACGCAACGCAAGGAAGCCAACGACCACAATCACCAGAAGCGTGAACAGAATGCCCCACAAGAATTTCTGCATTATTGCTCCTTAGTACGCCTCTCGCTGCGTTTAGGTGCGCACTTACAAATTTCCGAGCAGCTTACGAGCAGCTGCCCAATTCAAAAGATTTGATGCACCAGCATGTGCTCCCGGTCATTTCGTTGCGACCAGTCGATTATATTTCTTCAGCACCTCGCGCAGCTTGTCATGCGGCAATCCCTCGACGCGATGATTGTCGGCGCCGGTCATTGTATCAGCCGCGACCATCGCGTTAATCACCGCCTCCTCCGTCGCCTCAACCGTGGCTTCGAAGAGCGGATCCATGTTTTCGTTGGGCATTGTAGCCACTTGCGCAGGTTTTTTCGCGAGCCCGGCGCCTGAATTCGCCGTCGAGAACGCGATGAAAATGTCTCCCGACTCGTCGCCCGAAATGCTGCCATTCCGCCCCAGCCCGAGCGTAACCCGTCGCGCGATTCGCTTCAGTTGATGCGGAAGAAGCGGCGCATCGGTGGCTACGACAACGATGATCGAACCGGTATCTTCATCCCAAACCGATTTGCCGGGAATTTCCTTGCCGACGGGAACGCCCGCAATTCTCAGCAGTCGCCGGAGCCCATAATTGCACTGAACCAGAACGCCTACCGTATACCCGCCGAGCTTTTCCGAGAGCCTGCGCGACGAAGTGCCGATCCCGCCCTTAAATTCATTGCAGATCATCCCCGTCCCGCCGCCGACGCTTCCTTCTTCGACCGGCCCGCCATGTGCATCATCCATCGCGGCGAACGCGTCCTCCGGCTTCACATGAAAGCCATTAATATCGTTCAAATAGCCATCCCAGGTTTCGGCGACCACCGGAAGCGACCACCAATCCGCTTCGGGAGCAGGCGGGCCGTGTTCGAATTGCCATTTGATAACAGCATCGCGAACGACGCCGACGCTGTGCGTGTTTGTAATCATCACCGGCCCGTATAGAAAGCCGGACTCCTCCACCCAAGTCGTCCCCGTCATTTCGCCGTTGCCATTTTCCGTGTACCAGCCCGCATAGACCGGATCCACCGACCTTTTCCCGCGCGGGAATATTGCGGTCACGCCCGTGCGAACAGGTCCAACTCCAACCTGCAACTTTCCTTCACCGGAAATCAGCGTACGGTGGCCAACCTCCACGCCTTTCACATCAGTAATGGCATTCAACGCGCCCGGCGTCCCATCGAAGGGAACACCGAGATCGCGGGCGCGCGGTTTCGCCGATTGCCCCGCGGCGTTCATCGTGACGAGAGCGAGCCCAAAACAAATGACCCCCGAAGCCAACGCCGCCCTCATCGCTTTTCTCCGTGCGTCCCGGCCTGCAAATCCTTGCGCGCTTGTTTTAGCAGCGCCGTATTTCTCTGCAATTCATTTTCAAGGATCGCTTCCTGCTGCGCCGCGCGCTGCCAATCGCCAGCCTCAGCAGCTTCCGTGAGTCCCGGCAGCTCGAGATGCGCATACGTAAATCGAGCGGCATAAAGAGTGTGCTTGAACCACGGCCGCCCAGGAATGCCGGCGGGATTGCACCAGTTCCGTTCGATCTGAATGAGCGCAGAGTTAATGCGATTCGCCGTGGCTTCGTCAAGAGATCCATGAAGAGCGGCCGCCGCGGCCGTGTTGAACTCACGCCCAGCATCCTGGAATTCGGCGATCCGCCGGTACAATTCATCCAAATCCACGTGCCCGCTTGCTTTCACGTGGCTGCGTTGATCCATCTCATCCACGAACTGCCGAATGTTGTTCCCGTAAAATTCAAAATCATATGGAAGCAGATTTGCATTCGCCAATCGCAACGCAAGTCCGCCCCACAATTGCGTCATCAGCGCGTGATACTTATAACCGGGGTCGCCGAAATGATTCATCCAGTAATAATCGTCGTACAGCGAATGATAAACGCCATACGGCCCGTCAAATTGCAGGCCAACGGTCGGAATACCGAGAAAATTCAGAAACACAGTGTGGTCCGACCCGCTTCCGATGCGCGTGTCAGCGAGTTCCGAATCGGGCA
>DATBYF010000151.1:0-56171 GCA_036513895.1 Candidatus Acidiferrales bacterium
GAAGCGATGCTTCGCGCGATTTCTTCCTGCACCTCGAACACGTCTTTCAATTCTCTATCGAATCGTTCCGCCCAGACCGGATAATCACGGCCCGCGTCAACGAGTTGCGCATTGATCCGCAAACGATTACCCGAGCGCCGAACGCTGCCGGCGAGCACGAAATTCGCGCCGAGCCGCTGGCCAATATCGGGCGCAGTCAGCGAGGTATCTCGAAAAGGAAGAACCGTCGTGCGCGGAAAAACATGTAGGCCTTTGATTTTCAAAAGTTCGGTGATGATGTCTTCGGACATGCCGTCGCGGAAATATTCATCATCCTTCGCGCCGCTCATATTCTCGAAATAGAGGACAGCGAGCGATTTATCCGTGCGCGCTACGGGCACCGCCGCGCTGCGGCCGGACTCCGAATCGCGCTTCAGCCGCTGCAGATCCGCGCGCATCTCCGTCGCGTTCTGATAGCGGAGGCGTCTCTCCTTCTCAAGCGAGCGATTGATAATGCGGTCGAGTTCTGGCGGAATATTCGGATTGAGTCGAATCGGAGCCACAGGGGTGCGATTCAAAATCGCCTCAAAAATTACTGCAGGCGTATTTCCGCTGAACGCCGGGCGGCCGGTGGCCATTTCATAGAGCACCACGCCGAAGGAGAAAAGATCGCTACGAGCATCAATATCTTCACCGCGCGCCTGTTCGGGAGACATGTAGGCCACGGTGCCCATAGTCGTGCCGGGGCTTGTCAGACTCTCGGTGCCAATCGCGGCCGTCGGCGCGGAAGATGCACTAAGCGTGTCTCCCATCCCGGGTTGCCATCCGGCAGGTTTCGCCAAACCAAAATCCAAAATCTTTGGTCTGCCCTGGGTGATAAAAATATTTGCGGGCTTGATATCGCGATGGACGATACCTTTAGCGTGTGCCGCTTCGAGCGCCCCGGCAATTTGAACCCCAATTTCGAGCATATCGTCAACGGACATGGGGCGGCCGCCGATTCGCTGCCGGAGCGTTTCGCCTTCGAGCAGTTCCATGACGATGAAGGAACGCCCATCCTGCTCATCAATATCGTGAATCGTGCAAATGTTCGGATGATTGAGCGCGGAAGCGGCACGCGCCTCGCGCTGGAACCGCTCGAGTGCGCGCGGATCTCGTGCGAGCTCGTCGGGAAGAAATTTCAGCGCGACTTGACGGCCGAGGCGAATATCTTCGGCTTTGAATACCACACCCATCCCGCCGCCGCCAAGCTTGTCGAGGAGTCGATAGTGAGAAATGGTTTCGCCAGGCATCTGAGGAACTCTGGGCAGACGGAATCCTAGCCCTAGCCGGATACTAAGTCAACGCGTACGACGTCTTTCAACAGATCAGCTCCGAGAGACCCAACTCCACGAATGATCGAAACAGTTGCCTCAATTCGTGTCGCAGAGATCGTGCTTCACGAAGGCCTAAAATCCGTGTAAAGATGGGCGATTCGAACGGCATCACTCAGAGCAACTGTTGTCGTTCCAGCGGAATCAACATTCTGCACGCTCATCGGAGGATGCATGCGGCGTTTTTTCGGGCTCTTGGGATTACTGGCTCTCTGCGCTATACCTGTGCGTGCGCAGATCACGCCGAGATACGAAATCGGTGCCGGCTTCGATTTCACTTATGCCGGGTCCCAAGCTCTATCATCCACGACCGGAACGCCCCGACTTTACATGTACGGATGGAATACAAATGGCGTCTATAACCTCCGCCGCCTCTTTGGCGTTGCGTACGATGTCAGCGGCGTTTACAACGTTCAGGTCTCTTCGAACCAAAATATCGGGAACGCAACCACTCAGAACTATCCTTTCCTCATCGGCCCGCGTTTCTATCCGTTTGGCCATCGTAAATTAACGGTCTTCGGACAAATCATGTTCGGCGGCGGCTATCAACGCCTAAGCGCTCCTCTACTGAACCCGTTTCCTGCGACGACTCTGACCAGCCTCGGATACGCGTGGCAAGGCGGGGTTGGAGTTGACTATACGTTCAACGACCATTGGGCGATTCGCATGATTGAAGTGGATTACCTGAACACGCACTTCGATGGCAGCGGCCAGGGCAACGAGCGGGCAACGATCGGCGTGGTGTATCGCTTCGGCGTAGCGGGCGTACGGCGCAAAAAACATTGATTCGCTTGTAGAAGCACAGGCCGGATTGGCACGCGCGAAGCAATTCGAGGCCTGACGCGGTAAATACCGGCAGCACGCCATTAGGTCCCTTAGGTTCGGCAGATCATCTTCGCGGCGCTCAATTTTCACTTGCGCCGAGTAATCCCTCAGTGCAGATTAACGCACTATGGAATTTCGGCTCGAATCTGTATCCTCACGCATTGCGCTGCTTGCGATTTGCGCTCTCGTCACCGTGGTATTTTGCTACGAGGCCGTCAGGCTGGAACTGGCGGAGCATCGTATCTGGTCCGATGATTTGGCAAAGATGCAAAGCGCTGCCGAACTCGAGCCGGGCTATGCGGAATACTGGGATCGCCTCGGAAGATTCCTGCAATTTGGGTTGGACGAACAGAATTTCCCCGACGCACTCCGCAATTACGAAAAGGCGGTAAAGATTAGCCCGCTTACTGCGCGTTATTGGATCGACCTCGCGATTGCCCACGAAAATTTGGGAGACACCGAACAGGCACGGAAAGATTTCGACGAAGCGAGGAACGATTACCCCGGCTCCGCGGAAGTGCGCTGGGAATACGCGAATTTCTTGCTCCGTCACGGTCAGGTGCCTGAAGCCCTCAGGGAAATGCACACAGCGGTTCAGGAAGACGCCGCTCTGCTCCCGCTCGCGATAAATCGGGCGTGGCGCGCCACGAACGATCCCGATCAAGTCGCCGACGCAATTCTACCGCACACCGCATCCGCGTACATCGAAGCGCTTAACTTTTTTGCCGGCGAAGAGGACGTAAACTCTGGCTTGAAGATTTGGAGACGCCTCGCCGATTCGCACCAGCCGTTTGGAATCGAAAGCTTGTTCCCGTTTCTTGATGTTGCGATCCAGCAAAATCGGGGCGCCGATGGACGGCGAATGTGGCTTGAGGCCCGCGTTGCGTGCGGATTGCCACACGATACGCCGTCGAATGGATCCGTAATTCTGAACGGCGGTTTTGAGCGTGACATCTTGAATGGCGGCTTCGATTGGCGCATGCCGTCATCCTGGGGCATGACCGCTGACTACGACACAAGCGTCCATCACGGCGGCCAACGTTCGTTGCGACTGGATTTTGGCGGCGGTATGAATATAGATCTCGGGCAACCATTACAATTCGTCGCCGTTGACCCGCTCCGAAGGTACCATCTGGATGGATTCATCCGCACGGAAAACATAACGACGGAAAGTGGCGTACGACTTTATGTCTTTGATCCCCACCACCCAGACAAGTTGTATCTGCAGACTGACGATCTGACCGGAACACACGATTGGACCGAGTTGCAAGGAAACATCACCACTGGTCCGGATACACGTATCCTCCAGGTAGAAATCCGCCGGATTCCTAGCCGGATGTTCGAAAACAAACTGGGGGGAACTGCCTGGATCGATGATATGTCTCTCGTTCCCGTCGCAGACGTCGGAACGTCGGCTTCATCGACGTCCGTAGCTATCACTCCCGGCCAGGCAATCCGGTGAGAACCCTGCAAATTGGCGTTTGTCTGCTAATCGTATTTGCCGTCGCCGCCCACGGTGTCGTGGAGATCTGGTCTGAGTCAGCTCTAGAAATCGGAGCGGCGCTTTTATTTCTAGCCTGGGGCCTCGTCACCACGAGCCAAAATGATGCGGAGATTCATTGGAACGTTTTAAATTGGCCGATCGTTGGTTTCTTCGCTTGGGCGATCCTGCAAATTTTATTTCACATCACCGTCTATCCGTTTCTTACGTGGACGGCGCTGCTGCGCTGGGGCGCGTGCTTCCTCATTTATTTCGTGGCGACTCAGGTCTTTCGTGATCGAAGTGATCTGAAAATCCTGACGTGGTTTCTCGTTCTCTTAGGTTTCTGTGTGGCGCTCGAGGGAATAGCTCAACAGTTTACCGGCACCGAAAAAATCTATGGATTCCGCGAATTGCACCTCGGCGCAGAGCCTTTCGGCCCGTACGTCAATCGAAATCACTTCGCAGGCCTAATGGAATTGCTGCTGCCATTTGGATTATCTTTTCTTGCATTTCGCGGCGTGCGTCGCGACTTGGTCCCACTTGTGGGATTGTTCGCATTGCTCCCCGTCGGCGCAATTTTCATGTCTGCTTCGAGAGCCGGCTTGATCACGTTCGCGTTCGAGTTGGCGCTTCTTGCGATCATTTACGTCAGCCGACGATCCGGGAAAGTGCGCCTCGGACCAGTGATCGCATTTGTGCTCGTGGTAGCGTCTCTTGTTGCGTGGCTTGGCGTCGGACGCGTTCTTGAGCGATTTAGCGCAAAGGGTCAAGGCGAAGTCACTGCTATGCGGCGGTGGACGATGACCGAAGGAACGCTACGGATGTTCCTAGCGCATCCGATCGCAGGTACAGGACTCGGCACGCTCGTCGTGGCGTTCCCCCGGTACGACACAGCCTACGATGGGAAATTAGTTGACCATGCTCATGATGACTACGCGGAGATTCTCGCGGAACTTGGCGTCCCTGGAGCGATTTGCGGCGTAGCATTTCTGTGGATATTGCTTCAAGCGTCGATACGAGGGTTACAAGGAACTCAGAGTCATTTCTCCGCCGCGTACCATATTGCTGCTTTCGTCGGGTGTGCGGGGATACTGCTGCATAGTTTCGTTGACTTTAATCTTCATATCCCTTCGAATGCTTTATTGTTCTTAATTCTAGCCGATTTGTTGACAACGGCACCGCTATCACCTGATCTAGCAAGTCCTAGAAAATACAGGACTTCGATACCAAATTCAACCGTTGACATCCGAACACGCGCTAGTCCATAGTGTCTTGGGGAATTATAAAGAATGAGTGTTACAGTGGGTGAAGTGCGCTTCTCGGGGCCGAAGTTCGCTTGGGTTTTGCTGGTCCTGCTGCTGGCAGCGCAAGCAGGCTACTGCCAAGATCAGCCGCAGACTTCGAAGCAGACGAACGACAAGATATTTCAGCTCGCGAAATCGAACGCGAATCGGCTCTCCGAAACGCCCGTCGGCGCCGGCGACTTGATCCATATTGACGTCTTTGACGTTCCCGAATTGGCACGGGATGTGCGCGTGAGTGACACCGGCGACATTTCGCTCCCGCTGATTCCTGGCCGCATCCACGCGTCCGGGCTCACCACATTCGAACTCGAAGTTAAGCTGGAAAACCTGCTGATTGAGAACGGACTAGTCTCACACCCGCAAGTGTCGGTGTTCGTGAAAGAGCAGACCAGCCAGCCCGTGTCCGTTGTTGGTGCGGTCTCGAGACCGATGGTAATGCAGATCGTCAGGTCGACCTCGTTAATCGAGGTACTAGCGGATGCCGGAGGGATCACCGACGATGCCGGCAGCTTTGTGTTTGTGACGCGCGGAGGACTAAACGCGGCGCCCATCGGAGCCACTACGCCGCAACCCAAGGGCGGAGGGCAGGATCCGCCGGCACCTGACAGCGCGACGGAAAAGATTCGACTGCGCGATCTCTTGGTCTCTGGTGATCCGACTTTCAATGTTCCGGTTTATGGCGGCGACCTTGTGAGTGTTCCGCGGTCGGGCATCGTCTATGTGATCGGGGCCGTTCAGGGACCGGGAGGGTTCACTCTAGAGAGCCGCGGCGACCACGTCACCGTCTTGAAAGTGCTCAGCCTAGCGCACGGACTTACGGGTACCGCCAAGGCAAATTCGTCAATAATCATGCGACAGGACCCTACAACGGGAGTTAAGACGGAAATCCCGGTACCGGTGCAGAAAATTCTGACTCGAAAAGTCGACGATGTGCCTCTGCAGGCAGGCGATATGTTGTATGTACCAGACAGTACCGGCAAGAAAGCGTTATATAAGGGTGGAGCAGCTGCGCTTACGATCGGTTCGGCCCTTCTGATTTACCACTTCTAGAATTGGGTTTGCGAGCGGTCGATTCTTCGAGTTGAATCGAGAGCAAAATGGAAGATTCTAGCAGACTTGTCATGCGGGACCGAAAGGGAGCCGAACCCTTTTCAGTGATTACGGCGGCTCCCGTGGCGAGCTGGGAGCAGATGCCGAAAGAACCGCATCTGCTCGATTACCTGATCATTCTCAAGAAGCATCAATGGTTAGTACTCAGTTTCCTGCTGACAGTAGTCACCGTCGTCACCATCGTGACGTTTAGGATGAGGCCCGTGTATATCGCAGCCGCTCGAGTGGAAGTGGACCGCGAAACGCAGAGCATACAACCCTTCCCTGAAGCGAATTCTTACGACGATTATGTGGACAGCGAGAATTACATTGAAACGCAGACAAAGATCTTGCAGAGCGAAACACTGGCGCTCCAAACCATCAAGTCGATGGATCTAGGGAGATACCCTGAGTTCGGCGGCAGCACGAATACGTTCGTTATTGCTCACGCTGGAGTTACCTCGCAGCGGCCGCCAATCCTCGGCGCCTTTCTCGGTGGGTTATCTGTTCAGCATATAAAGGACAGCCGTTTGATCGAAGTGCGGTTTGAGGCACAAGATCCGCAGTTGGCGGCGCAGATTGTAAACGGCCACGTCCGCAACTATATCGAAGCAAACTTTCGAAGCAAATACGACGCGACGACGCAGGCTTCGACTTGGCTCTCGGGCGAGCTTGAGGAATTGCGTCTCAAGGTAGAAAAATCTGAAGCTGCGAAGATCGCCTACGAACGCGAGAATCAGATTTGGACCATCGACGAAAAGCAAAATATCACAACCCAGAAGCTCGCGGATCTGAACAAGAACCTTACGGAAGCGGAAACCGAACTCGTACAAAAACAAGCCCTCTATCAAATCGCAAAGTCAGGCGATATTGACCAGCTTCCCGACGTTCGTAATAACGCGTATACGAGTGACTTGCTCAGGCGACTATCCGATCTGAATGAACAGTACGTTGACGCTTCGGCTCAATTCGGCCCAAATTATCCAAAAGTGCAGCGCATCGCGCGCGAAAAGAAGGAGTTGGCCGACGCGCTTGGGCGCGCCAAGCAAGACATTTTGACATCCATCGAAACGGACTACAAAACCGCCCAACAGCGTGTGGAACTCTTCTCAGCGGCACTCGAGAAACAAAAGAGCGAAACCAACGACATGTCCGAGAAGCTGGTTGAATACCACATCCTCGAACACGACGCTGATTCCAACAAGCAGCTCTATGACGGGCTCCAACAAAAATTGAGAGAGGCAGGCATTACCGCCGGCTTGCGCACGAGCAACATTCGCATCGTTGACCCAGCGCTCGTACCGACAAGTCCGGCGCGGCCTCAAAGGGCGAAAAATATCCTTCTCGGATTTCTCGTCGGTCTCGTTGGCGGCGTGGGTCTAGCGTTTCTGCGGGAATACCTAGATAATACTGTGAAATCCCCCGATGACGTCGAGCGCCTTGCCGGTCTGCCGTCTCTCGCAGTCGTTCCTTCCCTTCCGAACATACTCGGCTCAATACATTCGAGCAAATTGTTGACCGCCGGTGAAGAGGATGATCAGCAGGTGAAGGACTCCCGTGTCGAGATCATCGCGTTCGCCAAACCGAAGTCGCAAGTATCGGAAGCCTTTCGCGCGCTGAGAACATCGCTACTGCTCTCCCAGGCCGAGCACCCGCCACAGGTCATCTTGGTAACCAGCGCCCTTCCGCGCGAGGGCAAGACTACGTCAGCGCTAAACTTGGCCGTTACACTAGCTCAACTCGGCGATCGAACGCTGATTGTGGATTGTGATCTTCGCAAGCCGGGGATCCGCCGGGCGCTCGGTCTGACGATTGGCCGCGAGTTCGGTCTGAGCTCATACCTCGCCGGCGTCGCTTCATTGGACGACGTAGTGATTCCGCACCCGCAAATCGAGAACCTAGCGGCACTAACGACGGGCCCGATTCCGCCAAGTCCGGCCGACTTGCTCTCTTCGCACCGGATGCGCGACGCAATCACGTATCTTCGTCAAAAGTACAAGTTCGTTGTCATTGACTCTCCACCCATTATGGCCGCTACCGACGCAGTGATCCTGTCGGCGTTGACCGATGGCGTTCTTCTCGTCGTACGCAGCGGGGAGACGCCCAAAGAAGCGTTCACCCGCACGTGCGACCTTCTTCAAGCCGTCAAGTCTCGATTGCTCGGCGTCGTCTTGAATGCCGTCGATTCGAGTGCTCCCGATTATTACTATTCTTATCGTTACTATCCTTATGCTTACGGATATGGCTACGGGGAAGATGCTCCTGGTAAAAGATCCAAGTTCCCGGGCAGCGGTTCAGCCCCGACATCATAGGAGGAATCATGCGCGCGCTAATCACCGGAGGAGCAGGATTCATCGGATCGCATCTGGCCGAACGTTTATTGGCGCGGGGCGACGACGTCATCATCCTCGACGACCTTTCGACAGGTAGCGTCGAGAATATTCGGCACCTCAAGAGCCACGAGCGTTTACAGTGCGTCTTCGATTCAATTCAAAATCGCATGCTTCTTGCTGAGCTTGTAGATGAATCTGACGTTGTGTTTCATCTTGCGGCGGCAGTTGGCGTTCGGCTCATCGTCGAAAGCCCTGTGCGCACGATCGAAACAAACGTAAACGGCACACAATTGGTTCTTGAAGCGGCCTGCAGAAAGAAGAAACTCGTTTTCACGGCGTCTACTTCCGAAGTGTACGGAAAGAGTGAGAAAGTGCCGTTTCATGAGAATGCCGATCTCGTGCTCGGACCCACAACAATCGGTCGTTGGAGCTATGCCGCATCAAAAGCGCTCGATGAATTTCTCTCCGTCGCCTATTGGAAGGAGCGCAAGCAACCCGTTGTGATCGCCCGGCTGTTTAACACCGTCGGGCCACGCCAGACTGGACGATACGGCATGGTTCTCCCGAACTTCGTACGCCAGGGGCTTGAAGGTTCGCCGATTACCGTCTACGGCAGCGGGAAACAATCGCGTTGTTTCTGCGATGTCTCCGATTCCGTGGAGGCTATTCTCCGGCTCGTCGGAACAAGCGCGGCCATCGGAGAAGTGGTCAATATTGGCAGTAACCACGAAATCACGATTGAGGGACTTGCTCGCCAAGTGAGAGAGCAAACGAAAAGTGAATCGCCGATTGAATTAATTCCCTACGACCAAGCCTACGAGCCGGGGTTTGAAGACATGCCGCGGCGTGTGCCGGCGCTTGAAAAGCTGGAAGGCCTGACTGGTTTCCGCCCGTCTATCCCGCTCACAGCTATTATCGATCGCGTGATTGCATTTCAAACTACGAAACGGAACCCGGACACTGCGCAAAAGTTAAAGACAGGTACGGAGCGGTCGGCTGACGCGATCGCGATGTGAGTTGCTCTAGTGCCGATCCTTCATCGTCGTGGGTCCGCGCTCTGCCTGGGAAGGGCGGTTTCGTAGCGGCGAGCGGTGGACGCGAAGCATTCCTAATCCGAATCGGATACACCAGCGTTCCCTGTACTTTTGCTCAGCCTGTGGAGCCGTTACCGGTATCCTCCTTGCTTGAATTGAGCCTCTCTCAAAATTTAGTTTCTCCGGTATTCTGGGCTAGGCAACACACAATCCAAACGGATCATTTGGGACGGACGTGACATGGATAACGGCATGTCCAGAAACAGGGTGTCGGTTGTAATTCCTGTCTTCAACGAAAAGGCAACTATCGCCGAATTGATTCGACGTGTGCAAGATGTAGATATTGATAAGGAAATCTTGATCGTTGATGACTATTCTACGGACGGCACGCGTGAGATCCTACAGCAAATCGTGAACTCCACTGACAGTCAACTGTTGGGTGCGAGGAAATTCGCGGGCGCATCTGCCTCGATGGTCCGCGACGATGCTTCACCCATCTCCGACTCTCCTGAGCAAACGGCAATGGGAACGTTTTGTTCCCGAAACCTGCGCGTTTTGTTTCAGGACCGCAACCGTGGAAAGGGCGCGGCAGTGCGTCGAGGCATCCAGGAGGCCCGCGGCGACCTAATCCTGATCCAAGACGCCGACCTTGAATACGATCCGCGAGACTACGGCGCGCTCCTCAATCCGATTGATCGCGGAATAGCTGATGTTGTCTATGGATCGCGATTTCTCGGCGGCCCTCACCGCGTGCTTTATTTCTGGCACTTAGTCGGAAATAAAACCCTGACTCTCATTTCCAACATATTCACGAATCTTGGCTTGACTGATGTTTGGACTTGCTACAAAGTTTTCCGTCGCGAAGTCCTCCAAAGCTTTGAACTCAAAGAAAACCGTTTCGGATTCGAGCCCGAGGTTACTGCTAAGGTGTCCCATGGCAAATGGGTCGTCTTCGAAGTACCAATTTCTTATAATGGTAGGACATACGCACAAGGCAAGAAAATCACGTGGCGCGATGCTTTTCGCGCGGTTTGGTGCATTGTGCACTACGGCCTCTTCAAATAGATGCGCTGGAAGGTGTCCAGATGTCGTTGAAGGTAGGCATCGGAATCATTGGGTACGGCTACTGGGGGCCGAACTACGCGCGCGTATTCAATGAATTGGGCGACTCGAGCGTTACGGCCATCTGCGATGCTCAGGCTGAACGGCGGCAACGCGCAGCGTCGCGACTCCCGGGTGTTCACATTTGTGCCACGGCTGCAGAACTCCTAGGAAGAGACGATGTAAACGCGGTGATTATCTCTACCCCGGCCTCGACGCACTTCGAATTGGCCCAGCTGGCCTTGGCCTCTGGACGCCACGTAATCATCGAAAAACCGATCGCAACCGAAATAGAGCATTGCAGCATTCTGCGCAAACTCGCAATCAAATCCGGACGCGTGTTGATGGTCGCTCACACGTTTCTCTATAACCCTGGCGTACGCAAGCTGCACGAATGCGTAAAGTCGTCTGCTTTCGGCCGATTGTATTACATGCATTCGACCCGCACGAATCTGGGTCCGATTCGCGGGGACGTCAATGCAATATGGGATTTGGCTCCGCACGACATCTCAATTTTCAACTATCTGATTGATGAAGAACCGCAATGGGCAAGCGCCGTGGGATCACACTCACTTGGTAATGCTCGCGAGGATGTCGGCTTCATCACGCTGGGCTACAGTAACGACGTGATCGCCAACATTCACGTGAGTTGGGCCGATCCCAACAAGGTCAGGAGAGTTGTCGTCGTGGGAAGCCAGCAACGTCTCGTGTTTGACGATCTGAATGATCTCGAGCGCGTTCGCATATTTGAGAAGGGCGTGGCCGTCGGAGAAACCGATGCGGTATCGTTTGGTGATTTCAAGTTGCTGATTCGCGACGGTGACATCATCAGCCCGAAAGTGGAATATAGCGAACCACTCAGGAATCAGGCGACGGATTTCATCGAAGCGATTCGTTACAAACGGAAGCCGGTATCGGACGGCGCCACCGGAGAAACTGTCGTACGCACCTTGAAGGCGATTGAAGCTTCCATGGCGCAGCGCGGAAAAGCGGTGGAGGTCGCACAGTGCTCAACTGTGTCGCGGTAGAGTTCGGGCATGACTGTTCGATTGATCCCGGGGTCATTCTGGGTTATCCGCCGGGACGTCCTATAGAAAAGTTGCCCGTGCGCATTGGAAATTCGGCGCAAATCCGCTCGGGCAGTGTGATCTATGCATCGGTCCAGATCGGCGATCACTTTGAGACAGGGCACAATGTTGTCATCCGAGAGGGCAATCGAATTGGGCACGATTGCGCTGTCTGGAACAATTCGACGGTGGATTACGATTGCGTGATCGGCTCGCGCGTAAAAATTCATTGCAACGTCTACATCTCGCAATACACGACGATCGAAGATGATGTGTTTCTAGCGCCGGGCGTTTTACTTGCGAATGATCCTCACCCTCTATGCACGAAATGCATGCAAGGTCCCACCATCAAATCCGGTGCAAAAATCGGCATTGGGGCAACTATACTTCCCCACGTGATTATTGGCGAAAATGCGCTGGTCGGCGCGGGAAGTGTCGTCACGCACGACGTTCCCGCACGCGCCGTCGTGGCCGGATCGCCTGCTCGTGTGATTTCAGACGTAGATGCGCTAGAGTGCCCGTTTGATATCGTGAAGCCCTATGTAAATGGAATTGACGTACGCCGCCGTCCTGAATGGACGACGGTGCCGGCATTGCCTCGTCCGGTGGTGCGGTCCAATCGATCTGAGAAATGAAGACGCTTGCAGCCATCTTTGCATTTAACGAAGGTGATAAAATTCGGCGCACGATTTCCCGCCACCTCTCGTCGCGCCAGTATGACCTGCTCGTGATGGACGACGGCTCAACGGATGGCGCAATAGAGTCCTTACCCAGGAATGACTGGGTCCACTTGCGCAACTCGACGAATCACGGTATCGGCGCGGCGATGAAGCAGGTATTTGAATACGCGCTCAAGAAGAACTACGACGTCCTTGTGATTCAGGCCGGCAACGATAAAGATGATCCGAATGAAATCTCGCGATTGCTCGAGCCTATTATTGCAGGTCGCGCGGATTTCGTTCAGGGATCGCGGTTCTTGCCCGGCGGCGGCTATGGCAATACGCCTGCGTACCGTGTGGTCGCGACTCGATTCGTACATCCAATCTTGTTTTCGATGTTCGCGCGAAAGCACGTCACGGAGACTACGAACGGCTTTCGGGCCTTTCGCACTGAGATCCTTCGCGATTCGCGCGTGAACTGGCGTCAGGATTGGCTTAACAAATATGAATTGGAACCCTATCTATTGTTCAAGACGATCCGGTTGGGATATCGGCATTGCGAGGTGCCCGTGACTAAGGTGTATCCGCCCCGCGAGCAGGGCTACACAAAAATGAAACCGATAACGGGTTGGTGGAGCATTCTGCGCCCCGTTGTTTATTTGGGATTCGGCGTGAAGAAATGACCCAACAAATCAATATTCCATTCGTTGATTTGCAAGCGCAATACCGGTCGATCGCATCGGACGTTACGGACGCGATGATGCTCGTTGTCGAACGCGGAGACTACATTCTTGGCGATGATGTTCGTCTTTTTGAAGAAGAGTTTGCAAAATATGTCGGGACGAGCGAGGCGATCGCCGTCGGAAGCGGACTCGATGCGCTCGAGCTTGTGTTGAGAGCTTATGGCGTTGGACCAGGCGATGAGGTTATTACGGCTGCAAACACGTTCATCGCCACGGCTCTCGCAATCATGGCCGTTGGCGCGCGGCCGATCCTAGCGGATGTCAACGGTGAAACTTATAATATCGATCCGGCAGCGATCGAAGCGGCGATTACCTCAAAGACCAAAGCAATCATGCCAGTGCACCTTTACGGGCAGCCCGCTGACATGCAGCCAATCCTCGAAATTGCCCAGAAGCACGGACTAATCGTCATCGAGGATGCAGCACAGGCGCACGGAGCTCGGTATGACGGGCGGCGTGCCGGGGCTCTGGGAAATGCCGCAGGATTTAGTTTTTATCCTGCAAAGAATCTCGGCGCGTATGGCGATGGGGGAATGGTTGTCACGAATGATGCTGCGGCAGCGGAAAAAGTTCGGCGGCTTCGGAACTATGGGCAACGAGTGAAATACGAGCACCCAGTGATCGGCACAAATTCACGTCTGGATACGATTCAGGCCGCCGTTCTTCGCGTCAAGCTTCCGCATTTGGACAAGTGGAACGCTGCTCGCGCCGAACACGCCGTCGCGTACAGCGCGTTATTGGCGGGGACTCCGATCGTTCTGCCAAAGACAGCACAGAAATGCACGCATGTTTATCATCTCTATGTGATTGAACTGGATCGTCGCGACGAAGTACAGAAGATGCTGACGGCGCGCGGCATCGGTACAGGAATTCACTACCCTATCCCGATCCATTTGCAAGAAGCTTGCGCAAGCCTGGGCTATCGCAAGAGCGATTTCCCTATCACGGAGAGTGCCGCATCGCGAATTCTGTCGCTGCCAATGTATCCTGAAATGACAACCCGGCAATGCGAGTTCGTGGCGGAGAATTTGCTGCAGGCGATTTCGGTATGCGCGGGCACCCAACCCGCGCGGGCACAATGAAATTGCGCGATTAACGTCTCACCGCGATTCGTGAGCGCCACCTCACGATCACAAGGTGGACCGCGGTGCGCGTCTGCACCAACGATTCGAGCACAGATGCTCGGTACGCAGTCTAATTGAGTTGGTGAAATTTTCGAAAGAAAAATCGCCCCAACGCGGAGCATCGGTCGTCGCCTTGAGCCGAATGCTTCCAGTAAGCGCATTCGCTGCCAGCACAAAAGTTAAGTGAAGCTCAAAAATCCACTCATGCGGATCAGCGGCTCGCAAAAGGCGCTCCTGGTACTTTTCCTTATCACGTTGCCATTGGTGAATCCGTGGGTTCGGGGCGATGGGGTGGGCTATTACGCGTACGTGCGCGCCATGCTGATCGAAGGACGCCTCGATTTTGTAAAAGACTGGCAGCACGCGAACCAGAGTTTTCAAATGTATCGGGTCGGCCCGGATGGCAAGCCTAAGCAAGCCGGCTATACAGCGACGGGCCACCTCGACAATCATTTTGCAATAGGTCCATCCATTTTGTGGTCGCCATTTCTGATCGTTGTGCACGGAACGGTGGTTCTGGCCGACCGGCTCGGCGCGCATATCCCCGCCGACGGTTTTTCATGGCCATACCTCGATACGATGGCTTTCGCAACGGCGCTCTACGGCTTCCTGGCGTTACTAATCTCATTTGAACTTGCGCGGCGATACTTCCCGCAGCGGTGGGCATTGCTTGCAACCATCGGCATCTGGTTTGCAAGTTCATTGCCAGTCTACATGTACTTCAATCCGTCGTGGTCTCATGCACATTCCGCGTTCATTGTGGCTCTATTTCTCTGGTATTGGGATCGGACGCGTGGGACAAGAACGATTTTTCAATGGGCAATACTGGGGTTGATTGCAGGGCTGCTCATGGACGTTTATTACCCGAATGTGTTCTTGTTGCTAGCGCCGGTGATGGAATCGCTGCAGCACTATTACAAAGGAATTCGACGGTTGTCGAATAACCGATCTCTAGGACAATTGGTATTGGGTAATCTGGCGTTTATGGTGACAACAATCATCGCGTTTCTCCCGACCCCGATTACACGCATGGTCATTTACGGCCGCCCATTCGCTTCGGGCTATGGAGACGTAGGAAAATGGTCATGGCTACGGCCGCACTTGCTTCGGATTCTCTTTTCATCGGACCACGGATTGGTAAGCTGGACGCCGATCATTCTTTTTGCCGCGCTCGGACTTTTCGTGGTGTTGCGGCTGGATCGGCAACTGGGCGCAATATTGATAACGATTCTCTTTGCTTACGACTACTTGATCGCGTGTTCGCCGTTCTGGGACGGACTCTCGTCCTTTGGCAATCGCTACTTCCTACCGTTGACGCCGATTTTCATCATCGGTCTTGCAGGCACTTTCACTGCTATCGAAGAATTCTGGAATGCCCAACGTGCGAAGATTCTGGCTTACGGCGCAACCGCGATTCTTATCGTCTGGAATCTAGGCTTCATTTTTCAGTGGGGTACCCATCTGGTGCCCGCACGAGGGCCAATATCCTGGCGCGAGATGACTCACAATCAATTCACGGTTGTGCCGGTGGCGATTGTGGACAATGTGGAGCGATACATTCTGCATCGCCACGCATTGATGAACGACATCGAAAAATCTGACGTTAAACAACTTGAGCGGACAGGACCTCGCCCGAATTGAGTGGACGAATGACGATTGCCCAACAGCCGCGAACCTAGGCCAGACGTTTCTTATGAATACCGTCACGCTATTTACGGACATGGCAGAACGGAATGCAAGCCATAACGATGCTGTTAATTAACGTAGTCATTTCTGATATCGGTCCGGAGTTCTGGTGGCTGAATCGTTAATGCAGCCTACGAAAAGCCAGTAAGTAAGTCTCGCATTTTCGCCGACGCGGTCACAGGATGCCTCGAAATCGGCTTGGCGCTACCACTGCACACCGGGATAAAGGCTAGGCAAGCGAAAGCCGCGATACGCATATTGCCCGGCAATCTGCATTTCCCAGACGGTTTGTGGGGGCGAAGTCTGTGTGACTTCAAAGATCTTCGCATTGTCCGCGGGTAGCGCCGTTGCACCGCATTCGTCGTACTCTATATTGCCGTTTTTGAGCACTTCCGCGTTGCCTCCAAACCAAGAATAGTCTTGGGTGGTTGGATGGAATGCCAGGGTCGCGGTCATGGCCGTTTCGTCGAGCTGTAAAAGAGAGACCGTGCTGTAGCACGCTGGCTGACCAGCCACGCCGCATGTACCTCCCGCGACAACAGAGACGCCGCGGTCATCTCCATTGTCGAAGAGAACAAGAGAGAACTTGCCGCTCGTGTTCGAGGTCACAAACGAAGGGCCATGCTGGGCATAAAACCAGTCAGTGAGGTCGGTGTCCATTGATCCGTCGGCCTTCAACAGCGTGAAGTCCCCTTGGTAGCCGAGGTGCCATAGAATGTTCCCGGTTCCCATACCATTGTTATAATCAATCTTTATCAGCCAATTCTGGTGACGCATGGAGATGATTAGGTTGTCGTCGCTCGACGAGTAGAGGATGGCGTTGGTGTGGGTCCAGTCCGGAAAAGCGTAAGGCCGCCTGCTGACGTCCAGATGGTCGAACTCATTCCAGAGCCACACGGGCTTAGGCACAAGATTCGTGTCCATGTCGCCGACGTCAATGAGTACGTCACCCGTCACCGTGGTTCCGGACACTACTTGTGTCGTGGACGCGATCAAGATCAGATGGCCGTTCGGTAGCATGACAAAATCGTGATGGGTTCCCACTACTGTGATATTGCAGCCAGCGCACGTTGCAGCGGCGAGCGCCGCGTTGAGCTGTACCGCGGTCATCTGCCAGATGAGCGTCCCTGTCAAGTCCACTTCCTGTAGGACTGAACTGGCACCGTCTGGACTCGAACCGCTGAAATTGATTAGGAAATTCCCATTCGGCATCAATTTAATCGGATTGGGGTTGAGATTCACCGGGAGTCCCGCAGTGTAGGTCCACAAAACATTCCCGCTCACGTCTGTCACTGCAATGGGAAACTGAGTAGTTCCATTTGTAGCCGCAAAATCTAACAGCTCGATCCCGCTCTGCGGCGTCATTCCCGCGGTCGTCGTGACCGTCAAGATCGGTAACATCGTCGCGGGCAGAGCGCCAGTGGTAAAGGTCTGGTCGGCGTCGGTGAATTGTATGCCGTCGCTGAACTGGACGATACCGCGCAAGTGGTAGAGAGTGTTTGCGCGCATCCCTGCCACGAAGAGGCCGACGGCACCGCCGCTCTGCGGGACGGGCTGGGTCCAGGTGGTTAGTCCGTACGAGGAGTCCGTACCGAACTGCACGGAAACGTTTCCCGCAGCCGGCGGCGCGATCGTGTACTGCGCCACTTGGACGTTGGCCGTGGCCGCGACTTGCCCCGGCGCGACGACTTTGACGGTGGCGCTTGCGGACTTGGTCATATCCTTTTTGCTCGTCGCCGTGATCGTTGCGATGGTGCTCTGGGGTCCGGCCGGCGCGGTGTAATTACCGGTCGCGTCAATGGTGCCATCTGAGGCGGACCAGATGACGCCCGTGGTGTCGTTATTCACGGTGGCGATGAATTGCATGCTCTCGTTCGTGGCGATCGCCGTGGATTGAGGGCTGACGGCCACGGTGATGGGCGGCGGCGTTTGTTGGGCGCAGCCTCCGGAAAACGCAAATACGCAAAGAACACACACGGAACGACAGATTTTTCGGAGCATTCTAAATCCCCGCACGTTTCAAGAGTTTGAGTCTAGCACCGAGGCACTTTGTACACGAAGAACCAAAAGAATGCGCAGGCAAAATTCACCCGTGTTCAGTTAATCAAATCGTTTTGTCGCCTGAATGGCATATCCGCCACTGTCTGGACCATTTATTCTTCTGCCGTTCGTTTCAGCCGTGCAATCGCAAAAACGGCTGACGATTTTAGCGAAATTGCGAAGCCTTCTGACGCCTCCTAGCGATACGCGAATGCGAATCATCCAATTCCTGACTCTGTGAGTGGTCACAAGTACAAATAGCCGCGCACTAAGAAATGATTTTGGGCGCACGATCACGGCCAGCATTTGACACGCGATGACAGCAGTTACCGGCGTTGCCTAGACAGAGTTATGGCACAAAATACGCCACAAACGCTGGCACAGTTCCGTGAGTTTTCTGGCTCATTACAATGACGGCCAGCATCACGCTCCTTGTTACTACCCGAGGATCTGGAGAACGTGCACCCAGCGATCAGCAGCGATCCGATTAACGCCGAAACCAAAATGAAATATCTCATCGTCTTCGCCGGGGCCTTGCGCGGCGGCGCCGGTGCAAGTCTATCAATGCAACTGGGGTTCTCACTCAAAGTGAGTAACAATACCCGGCCTCGTCCGCAGGCGTTCAGTTTAGGGGTCGAAAATGCCTTCGGGCAATTAGCTAACGATATGTCCTCTATTCCCTGCGTTAATCCGTAGAACTGCCTGGATATTGAAACTATAGCTATTCTAGTTACTCATAAGAACCTGTACCAAAGTGGACTAACCCGCCTATGTTAGCGAAATAATGTTGTAGGGAATCACATCGACGCGGCAGTGTCCAATCAATCGTCGCGGTGGCTCGCGTCTTTCCGTGAACTGCAACACCACGGGCGATACAGGACTCACCGTGCCGCGTCTTGCGAGTATCAGCAAATACGAGCTTCACGATCAACTTGGGACATTTTCAACAAATCCGGTGTGGTTGGACTATTGGGTAATGAACTGACATGAAGACCGGCCTGATAAACCTGTTCTTTCTCGTTTTCCTGTGTGCCTCAGTCGCACACGCTCAACACTTTGTCTTCGACAACTTTAATCGCCCGAATGGTTCGCTTGGCGACAACTGGAGCACGCCGGTAGGAGTGGACGAGGGCGGAGGAAATTCTAGCGCTAGAATTGAGATTCTCAATAACTCCTTTGCTCCGTCTTCGTTGCCGGGAAGTGGTGCCCTATCCGTTTGGACTGGTCTCTCCTTCAATAACGACCAGTGGGCGCAGGCGACTATATCAGCCATCGCACCCTTCACCTCTATCGTCGCAATTACGGCCTGTACTTCGAGTTTAAGTACTTCGACCTACGCCTACACGCTCACGAGCGGTGCGGCACTCATTTCCACGCAACAAATTTACGTAACCGGAATGACGAACTCGGCGAACAATAGTCCTAGGGCGGGATTTATCATCACATCGCTTGGGTCGGGAACATTTTCAGTATCGAATGCAAGCCCCGGCTCAAACGAAACGGGTTCGAGCGGCACTGGCAAATCGCCAAGCGACAGCAACGTGGGCGTGGCCGTACGTGCTACGTCGAATGGACAGAACGGATATTTTCTCAGCATCGGCACCAATTCAGGTTCGGTCGGAAAAAAAGGAGTGCCTTCCGACCATCGAGTGTATGACGTTGAGTTGTGGAAGGTAGAATCAGGTACGGACAGCTTCCTCGCCGATGCTGACACACCGATTTCGGCCATCACCGACCAAGTTGGAGACGCGTACACGCTCGCGGCCATCGGCACCGGGCTCTACGTTTACCACAACGGCAAACTGGTCATCACGTATACCGACACTTCGCTCACTTCAGGAAGCCCCGGTATCTTCGCTTGGTCTGTTGGCGGCGCAGGCGAATGGGCCGCTCCGACGACTTACGCCACAGGCAACAGCGGCACGCAGTGGACAAACTTCGCAGCGGGGGATTTCACGGCGACCGCTTTCCCTTATTTCGATAATTTCATCGCGGCAAATAACACCGACCTACACGCCTACAATTCCAACTGGGTTGAGAACAGCGGCACGATGCAAAGTTTTGCCAACGCCGTTACTTACACGGCCCTCGTCAGCAACAATGCTTTGGCCTCTTGGCAGGGCGCAACTTTTGCAAACGACCAGTGGGCGCAAATCACCCTCGCTTCAGTTTTCACCAGCACTTCCGACATCGGCCCGGCTGTTCGTGTTGGGACATCGGCATTGACGGGGTACTTCTATCGCCAAAACAGCGGTAACACCCGTGTGCTCTACAAGGTCGTTGCAGGAACTTATACTCTTTTGGCGACCAGCAGCACGGCACACACGAACGCGCAAGGGGATACGCTTCGGCTCGTGGTCGTCGGCACCTCCGTCCGCTGTTACCTCAACGGAACGCTGGAAAACTTCGGGGCTATAACGGACTCCGCGATTACATCGGGCTTCCCCGGCATCGAAGGCTCCGGCTCAGGTACCAAGACGACAGGAAGTGCATGGCAGGCTGGCAACGCAGGACTCTCCGGCTTTATGGGCATATCCGGCGTGACCGTCAACCTCGGCGGCGCGGGAAGCGGCACTACGACATCCAGCAGCCCGCTCGGAATTTATTCTTTCTCAAGCGGCATTGCCGACGGAACTTACACGGTTACGCCATCGCTCACGGGATACACGTTTTCCCCCTCATCCTTGTCCGTCGTTGTTGTCGGGGGCACGTTATTCCAATCCGGCGAAAATTTCGTTGCGGCGGCGGGGCGTTGCGCACCGTGTGATCTATCTACAATACATCCATGCGGTATTTGCATCTGGCCCATAAAGCCGACCAAGCCTATTTTTGACGATGGCGTCGCGACAAGTTCGCCGGGGCCATAAATAAAATTGCATTTATAAATTGAATTGCCTGTACCGTATGACGGAAGAATGAAGAAGTAATTCCTGACGCTCTTCTGTTGACCCCTGGTCGGATTCGACAAATCTTGGTCAATCTGGTGGGCAATGCCATCGAGTTCACCGAACATGGAAGTTTTGCGGTTTTGTGGACGAGCCGTCGACAGCATCGACTGCCACCATCCTGCATTTCACGGTGAAAGATACGGGCGTCGGCATGCCCGTTGAGAAGCACGAGAAGATCTTCGAGGCCTTCTCCCAATCGGACGGCTCGGTTACGCGCGAGTATGGCGGCACAGGCTTGGGATTGACGATCTGTGTGAGACTCGTGGGGATGATGGGAGGGCGAGTCTGGATGGGAGAGCCAGCACGGCCGCGGGAGTATATTTCACTCTGCCATCCATCTGGCAGTTCAGGACACGGCTTTCGCCCCTTCCATTCTCCTTTAGCCAGAGTGCGATTGACGCAATCACTTGCAAAAATCACAATTCGTTTCGGAGATAGTAGGCGTGGCGGTGGATTTCTTCGAGGTTACGGATCGATAGAGATGCTAGGGTGAGAGTACTGCGCGAGCTTGTGACAACAAACATCTGATTTGTGGACAGTGAATCCGCTCATTTAACCTGCTTTGATTGCAGCGCCAATAATCTCGCGATTCGCCAGGGTTTTATCGACAAGGCTGCGGGATACACTAAGGCTCTCGGCAATCTCGCAAATGGTGGACCTGGGCGCACAGGCGAGTGCCCCTCGCGGCAACCACGGTGATGCGCGGTCATGGAGACGAAATTGCACGTTATAATATGCTGTCGTGGCCTCGGTCAGTTAACTAGAATTTTGAACTCATTCTGGCACTGCAATTCGTACATCGCTCAGTTCGAGGAAGAGGATGTGAAGCAAGTTAAATCACAACACGCGGAGGTACGGGAGTGAGTACAGTCGCAGCAAGCGCGAGATCCAATCCGTTTCGGGAACTTCCCGTGCTTCGCATCACACCGCCCGGTCGCTGGTGGATAATCCCATTCGGGGAGCTGTGGGAGTACCGCGGGTTGCTGTATTTTTTTATGTGGCGCGATATCAAGGTTCGCTACAAGCAAACGGCTATCGGCATCGCGTGGGTCGTCTTGCAGCCACTTCTAACCATGGCGGTGTTCACACTATTCTTCGGGCGGCTCGCGAAGCTTCCTTCACAAGGCCTGCCTTATCCGATCTTCTATTTTGCTGCGTTGGTGCCATGGACATACTTCTCGGGTGCCTTACAGAACACGACGAACATTGTCGTGGAAAACCAGCGCGTCATCACCAAGGTTTATTTCCCTCGATTGATTCTGCCTATGTCGGCTGTGCTTTCCGGACTCGTTGACTTTGCGATTGGTTTTGTCGTCCTCGTGGGCATGACGATCGGATATAGGTTGCACCCAGGCATCGCAGCGGTATGGCTGCCGGTGATGCTTCTTCTAGCGATCACCACTGCGCTGGGCGTCGGCTTGTGGCTTTCGGCCTTGAACGCGCTCTATCGCGATGTGCGGTACGTTATTCCGTTTCTCATACAGTTTTGGATGTTCGCTTCGCCAGTTGCCTATCCCAGCAGCCTCGTTCCAGAGCGCTGGCGCTGGCTTTACGGCCTAAATCCAATGGCTGGCGTCATTGATGGCTTCCGCTGGGCACTCACCGGCCACGGTGAGCCCCCGGGCCTGATCCTGCTCGCCTCCGCTTCCGCAGTCCTGGTCGTCTTCCTCGGCGGCCTGTTCTTCTTTCAGCGCATGGAGGGTACCGTTGCTGACCGCGTCTAGCTTCGCGTTGGTTCTTTATAGTTGCAGGGGCACGGCATGTCGTGCCCATTTAACTTCAGCCGTTGAGGCCAACAATAGATGAGCACTGTCGTCATCCACGGGGAAGGTCTCGGTAAGAGCTACCATCGCCGCGCCGTTCAGCAGAACGCTCTCCTCCGAGATCATGTCAGCCGCTTGCTGAAATCACCTCTGTCGGTATTTCGCCGCACAAGAGACGAAACTTTTTGGGCCTTGAAAGATGTTTCCCTCGACGTCCGCGAGGGTGAAATCCTCGGCCTTATCGGCCGAAACGGCGCAGGGAAGACGACGCTCCTTAAAATTCTCTCTCGCATCACCCGACCCACGACTGGTTGGGCGGAAATACACGGCCGTGTCGGCAGTCTCCTCGAAGTCGGCACCGGCTTCCATCCCGAGCTTACCGGCCGAGAAAATACCTTTCTGTCGGGTGCGATTCTTGGCATGAGCAAGAGCGAGATCGTCCGTAAATTCGATGAAATTGTCGCGTTCGCCGAACTCGAAAAGTTTATTGACACGCCGGTAAAGTACTACTCCTCCGGCATGTACGTCCGTCTTGCTTTCGCCGTGGCCGCTCATCTCGAGCCGGAAATTCTCCTCGTCGATGAAGTCCTCGCCGTGGGCGATATGAATTTTCAGAAGAAATGCTTAGGCAAAATGGGTGACGTCGCCCGTGCCGGCCGCACCGTTGTCCTCGTCACCCATCAGCTCAATCAGATTCGCCGCCTCTGTCACCGAGTCGTTTGGATCGACAACGGCGGCATCCGCCTCGATGGCAATACCCACGAAGTCGTCTCCTCCTACGAATCAACCATGGCCCGGGGCGAGTCGAATTGCCATGCCCGGGCCCGCGCTACGAACTCGAGAGGCCGCTTCTTGAAATGGGAAATCGCTGATCCCCAAGGTGACGACCCGCACGCCGTCACCACTCTCGGTCCCGTCAACGTTAGATTCACCGTACAGGTCAATGAACCCGTCCGAAACGGACATCATGGCATCGCGCTTTTTAACAATGACCGCCAACTCGTCTGGGGCTCAGCGAACGACGGTGTTATGCTTGCGGTCGGCGAACACGAATTTTTCTACCGGTTTCCATCGCTTCCTCTTCGCCCGGCTTCTTACACTTGGCTCGTCAGTTTGTATGAAGAGGGTAATCTCATAGACTCCTGGTACTGCGTCCCCGATATGGTCATTGCTACCGAACCTCTCGGCCACCGCTCTGACGATTGGGCGGGACTGCTCAATTTCCGTGTCGATCTTTTTATCTCATCACTCACGGAGTCGGGTAAGTGAGTTCTTCCCCCAAATTCTCACAAGGCAGCGTGCCCAGCATATCGCGCTTCCTCAAAATGCACCTAAGTGAAAAAGCCAAATCCGTTTATGCTCGATGGGGAAGGCTGCTCCCACGCATTCCTTTTCCCCTTCGCCTATCTTATGACGCTTGGTGGCTCGGACGTCGCGACGAAATATCCGCGCTTCTAGCATCGGGACAATTTGAAAAGACCGAACGAAAATTTGTCGAGCTGATTTCCCGGCTAGGGATGACCGTTCTAAATATTGGCGCTCACCATGGAGATTACACCCTGCTCTCCCCCAAGCGTTTAGGTGTTCACGGAAGAGAGATTTCATTCGAGCCCCCACTTCGAGAACGGAAAGCCCTTCGATGGCATCTCTCGCTAAACCGCTGCAGCAATGTACAAGTTCAATCGACACTCACGCCATGCTAACCCGAATAACTAGGTTCCTGCGAAAGCCACTGCACGAGCAATCCAGGTCCTTCTACGCCCGATGGAGGCGGCTATTTCCCAAGCTACCGGTTCCAGTCCGCCTGTCCTATGGCGCTTGGTTCGTGGCGCGCAACGATTATTTTGGTTCTACGTTAACTTCCGACGGGTTCGAAACCGCTGAGCGGGCATTCGCGCAGAATTTTCTTAAACCGGGGATGATAATGCTGGATGTTGGCGCACACCACGGTCTTTATACACTGTTGGCCTCGAAATGTGTGGGCAACGCGGGAAGAGTCATCGCCTTTGAGCCATCTCCCAGGGAACGTAGAGCTTTGCTTCTAAATCTCAGACTCAATCGAACAAGGAACGTAATTGTAGAATCATTTGCGCTCGGAAGCCGTAACATTCAGGTGCAACTTTATGTTGTCGAGGGTCAGGAAACAGGATGCAATAGCCTCAGGCCCCCGGTCACATCGTGTGCCACCTCAACTACTCGTGTAAATGTCAAACGGCTTGACGATTGGGCAACAGAGTGGCAAATCGATTACGCCGACCTCATCAAACTTGATGTCGAAGGTGGGGAGCTAGAATTCCTCCAGGGGTCCGAACGCTTCCTCACCGGCTGCAAACGCCCGGTAATACTTGCCGAGGTGCAGGACATCCGTACTAAGCCCTGGGGATACCGCGCAAAAGAAATAATTAGACACCTACATGAGAGAAACTTTGCTTGGTTTCGCATATCGAGCGCCGGACTTTTAGAGAGCTTGGATTTGACAGCGGACGAGTACGACGGCAATTTTGTCGCCGTCCCTCAAGAGTCCTTAAATGTGTTGCACGAACTGATCAGGAACCAGGAATGCTGACACTCTTCCCCACATCAAAGCGTTTCAGGAACCTGTTCGCCATTATTCAGCGTAACGCCCTACAGGACTGGAAGTTTTTGCATTCTGACTCGAATTGATCGGTGACGAAACGCCGTCGCTGAGGTAGAAGGATTGTCGAAACATCCTCGCGCCGCGGAAATTTGATTTGGTCTTAAATCGCGAGTTTCACGGCAACCAGTGATTAGTAGGAACAACGAACGTGCGGGGGGAGGACAGATGTTTTTGTGGTGGAGGCTTGCATTTGCAGCCCTTGCGAGAACAAATTACTTGAAGTTGCCAAGCGCATGGCGCATGCGGGATACGGACGATCGACATTACGGACTTGAATCGCAGTCCAAAGCATGGCGTGATGCGGCTGTGTGAGCTGGCATTTCTGCGAAATGTAAGCGGGTTCCTGGATGACTTGACTTCGTACCAGTAGGACGTGTGAGGAAAGATGCTGACGATTTTTACGACGGCAAAGGCGTTTCGGGGACACCTCAACGTGATTCAGAGAAACGCATTGAAGAGTTGGACTTTACTGCATACGGACGTGGAGATTATTTTATTTGGGGAGGATCAGGGGTCGTCGGAAGCGGCGAAAGACTTGGGAATCCGGCACGAGCCGGAAGTGGGACGAAATGAATTCGGAACAATTCTCGTCAGTTCGATGTTTGAAAAGGCGCAGGCGATCAGTAGACACGACCTGCTGTGCTACGTGAATTGCGACATCGTGTTGTTATCAGACTTTCGCGCGGCACTCGACAAAGTGAAGGCGAAGGAGCATCGGTTCTTGATGGTGGGGCGACGATGGGACACAGACATCACGGAGCCGCTGGCGTTTGGCTGCCCGGAATGGGACCGAGAGGTTCGGGAGTTAGCGCTGCGTTCCGGAAGGCAGCGCACGCCCAGTTGGATTGACTATTTTGCGTTTTCGCGCGGCACATTTGGAGGGAATATTCCCGAGTTCGCAATCGGGCGGACGTGCTGGGACAATTGGCTAGTGTGGAAGGCCATGTCATCGGGGGGCGCAGTGGTAGATGCTTCGCGGTTGGTGGTCGCTGTCCATCAGAACCACGATTACTCGCACCACTCGGGCGGGATCAAGGGCGTATGGTTCGGAGAGGAAGCCGCTCGGAATTTTCAGCTGACGGGAGGGCTAGAACACTTTCGCACGATCTCCCACTCTCCGTACTGTTTAACGACGGCCGGAATAAAACGAAATCGGTTTCACAAAATGGCGTACGCCTGGTGGAGGACAAAACAACGTATCACGCTGGCGGCGACGCGGGCGGTAATTGCTTGGCAGAACGCAGTGTGGCATCAGGTGTTGGAAGTGACGAGGCCAGTGAGGAGCGCGCTGGGATGGAGAAAAACAGGTACGCGGCCCATGCGGAAGCCATGAGAGCGGCAAGAACTCTACGAGGAGGTTTGGCGTGGCATTGAGGACGAAGACGCGGCTCGGCGTGTTGATTACTACGTACAACTGCGAAGAGTACGTAGGAAACGCGATGGAGAACGTCGGAGCTCATCAGAACAGGCAAAAACGAGCTGTCGGAACGCCGCTGATCTCGCTAGGGCCTGCTCTGGTGGCAGATTCTTTGTGTCGCAGGAAAGCGTACGACGTGCAAGCCAGATGTCCAAATCCGGGATTCCGGTTGATATGAGTTTCGAAGCAGTAAAAATTGAACGGGTGCAGGATTATTGGAACGATCGACCCTGCAACATCCGGCATTCGTCGAGCCCCGTCGGCTCGCGACAATACTTCGACGAAGTGGAAGCGCGCAAATATTTTGTGGAGCCGCACATACCGCGTTTCGCGCAGTTCGAGCGCTGGCGGGGTAAAAGAGTGCTGGAAATCGGCTGCGGAATCGGAACCGACACCATAAATTTCGCTAGGCACGGCGCTCTCGTGACTGCCGTGGATCTCTCAGACCGCTCTCTCGAAATCGCTCGCCAAAGGGCCGAGGTCTTCGGTTTGCAGGATCGCATCCAGTTCTATCAGGGCAGCGCCGAAAATCTTTCTGCGTTCGTCCCCGCTGAGCCCTATGATCTGATCTATTCATTCGGCGTGATTCACCACACGCCGCATCCCGAGCAAGTCCTCGAGCAAATCGAAAATTATCTGGCGCCGGGTGCGACAGTGAAAATTATGGTCTATCATCGCTGGAGCTGGAAAGTTTTTTGGATTTTGCTTACCTACGGGAGAGGCCAATTCTGGCGAATAAATGAACTCATCGCGCGACACTCCGAAGCGCAAACCGGCTGCCCCGTCACCTACCTCTACACGCGCGCGGAAGCACGCCGACTGCTCGAAAACCACGGACTACGAGTGCGAGAATTGTCAGTCGAGCACATCTTTCCCTATCGAATCTCCTACTACAAAAAATACAAATACGTCAGGAAGTGGTATTTTCGCATAATGCCGCAGCCAATATTCCGTTGGCTCGAGCGGCATTTCGGCTGGCATGTTTGCGCGACTGCCATAAGACACTCATTGCAACTGTAGGCCTGGCCCGTCAGATTTTTCATTCAGCGTAGTTTTTCGAAGATTTTCTCGGACTTGCGAATGGCGGGCCGCGGCGGCCGAAGAGGTGGTTCGCGTTCGTAAAGATGCTACTGCCTTTGCGCAGGATCACCTGTCTCGCGTTCACCCGCCCTGTACTTTTTTCTCCCAGCGTTTGAATCTCCGAGCCGATTCTTTGCGATCGCGGACCCGCTTAACCCGATCGAACTCCTCGGCTGTCCGCTATGACCTCGGTCAGCTTTGCCGTTGAATTCTGAACAGCCCCGCGAGTTGCCGCGCTGACGAGAAGTTCGCTGTCAATAGAATCACTCGGACGGCGACAACTTTAAGTGTTTTGCTCATTGAATTCTCTGAGTTCACGGAATGAATTTCTGGGCAATCGGAAATGGCCTACCAAACCCAAAAGCGCGCGGCATGATCTTTAAGCCAGGGGCGGCCTGTTTGCGTTTGTACTCGTTGCGATCGACAAGCGAAACGATCTCGCGCACGAGCTTCAAGTCGAAGCCGAGTTCAGCAGCGATTTGTTCGGGGGCCTTCACTTCTTCGATACAGACTTTTAGGATGCGATCAAGAATTTCGTATGGCGGGAGGGAATCGGTGTCTTTTTGATCCTGGCGCAACTCCGCGGAAGGTGGTTTCGCGATTGTCGACGCGGGGACCACTTCCCTTTCGCGGTTGATGTACTCGGCTAGGGCATAGACCATCATCTTGGGCACATCGGAGATGACGGCGAGACCGCCTGCCATATCGCCATAGAGCGTGCAATAACCGACCGCGTTTTCCGATTTGTTCCCTGTGCTGAGAACCATGAAACCGAATTTATTAGCGAGAGCCATGAGGTAATTGCCGCGGATGCGCGCCTGAATGTTCTCTTCGGTGGCGTCGCGTGCGCGATCGTCGAAGATAGGTGTGAGAACTGTCTTATAGGAGTCGAAAATGTCGGTAATGGGCATAGTCAGGAACTCGATCCCAAGATTGTGCGCGAGAGCGTGCGCGTCTGTCTTGCTGCCTTCGGAAGAGTATGGGCCGGGCATGGAGACACCGAGGACGTTATCGGTACCAACTGCGGCAACAGCAATGGAGGCGACGACGGCGGAATCGATGCCGCCGCTGAGGCCTACTATGGTCTTGGTAAACTGACACTTTCGAACGTAGTCGCGGGTGCCGGTGACAAGCGCCTGATAGACGTAAGCGATTTCTTCGTCGGGCTGTTCACGAATGTCACCTTGGCCGGTGACGGTATTGAAAAGGACGAGGTCTTCCTCAAAGGCTTTGGCTTGCGCGCCGATCTTGCCGTCTTTCGTGATGGCGATGCTCGCTCCATCGAAAATTAAGGAATCGTCGCCGCCGGTCTGATTGACATAGACGATCGGGCGCCTATGTTGCAGAGCGATGGAACGCAGCATATCGATACGCAGCAAGCGCTTATCGATGGTGTATGGTGAGGCGGAAATGTTCAGGAGAATGCTGGCGCCCTGGGTGATAAGTTCGGACACGGGATCGCGGGCGTACAGGGGTTTGGCCCAGAAGGTATTGTCATTCCACACGTCTTCGCAGATGGTGATCCCGAGCTGCTCGCGGCACAGGGAATAAATGGATTGTCGCTCGCTAGGCTGGAAGTAGCGGGATTCGTCGAAGACGTCGTAGGTGGGCAGGAGCATCTTGCTCTGTTCGAAGACGACGCTGCCGTTGCAGATCAGGGAGGCTTTGTTGGAGATCGACTTCCCTGCTCTGCCGTGTGTGACATGGCCAGCATAGCCGACAACGGCGGGGAGAGGCATCTGGGCGGCAATCGATTTTAGAGTGTCGTGATTGCGCTTGATAAAAGTTGGACGTTCGAGAAGATCGAGGGGGGGATAGCCGCAAACGCAGAGCTCGGAAAACACAGCAAGCTCCGCGCCGCGCCGTTTGGCCTGCGAAGCCAAACTCAAGATGCTAGCCGCATTCCCTTCAAAATCGCCAACGGTTGGGTTGAACTGAGCGAGGGCTATTTTCATTCAGGTTGAAGTTTAGAATACGAAGGGAGCCAAAATAATGCAAATGCGGAATGTTTCATTTCTATTGATGTCGGCCGCATCAAATGTGATTTTCTCCCGCATTTGGCTTCGATGGCGCACGCCGGGCGGGTGCGCCGACACGCCACGGGTTCGGCGAAGTGTTCAGGGGCGATCCGTTTTCATCCGTGTTTCAGTTTGACGTCGTGAAAAATCTTACATTAGTGCTGAAGCATACGAAGCCTCATGATGGCATTGCGTACTCGCTCTCTCTCGGTAATCAAGCTGTGTCTTTTAGTTCGAGCAGGCGTAGTACTTCGACTGTCCGGCATCTCTGTTAACACTTGATACGCTTTTGTTCCGGGCTCGAAGCCATTAGACTACTTTTTTGTCTATTAGGAGGTAGGAAGCCAGATGATCTCGTCTTTGTCGGTTATAGGTCTGGGCAAACTCGGGGCACCGATGGCGGCGTGCTTTGCCGCACGCGGGTTCGCCGTTCACGCGGTGGACATCGATCCACAGAAAGTCGAAGCTATTGGCTGCGGCGCGCCTCCGGTCCACGAGCCGGGCCTCGCAGAGTTGCTTGGGGAATCCGGTGATCGCATTTCCGCTTCCCACGACATCGAAGGCGCGGTTTGCGCCTCGGACGTGACGTTTATAGTCGTAGCCACGCCGAGCGAACCCGACGGCGGTTTCTCGCTTCGCTATGCTCTTCCTTCTTGCGAAGCCATCGGGCACGCCCTGGCGACAAAAAAAACTTTCCATGTGGTGGTATTGACGAGCACGGTGATGCCCGGGTCGACCGGAGGGGCGATCAAAGCCGCGCTGGAACATGCCAGCGGCAAACGATGCGGAGCGGACTTCGGCCTGTGTTACAGCCCGGAATTTATCGCGTTGGGAACGGTGATCCGCGATTTCTACTATCCGGATTTTTTGCTTATCGGAGAATCGGACCCACACTCCGGTGAAATCCTTTCGACCATCTACAAACGCAACTGCAAGAATTCGCCCGCCATCGCGCGGATGAATTGGATCAACGCCGAAATCACCAAGCTGGCCGTCAACACGTACATTACGACGAAAATCAGTTACGCCAATATGCTCGCGCGCCTCTGCGAGAAACTGCCGGAAGCGGACGTCAATGTCGTCACCGACGCCTTGGGGCTCGATACTCGCATCGGATCCAAGTATTTGAAAGGTGCCGTGTGTTATGGCGGTCCCTGCTTCCCGCGCGACAACCGCGCACTGGCGGCCCTGGCCTCACGCGTAGGCGCTTCTTCAGGTCTCGCGGAGGCTACTGACGTATTCAACCGGGCGCAAATCAAGTCGATTGCCGAAATCGTAAGAACTCATTACTCCGGTCGGCATTCCATCGGCATTCTTGGCCTCACCTACAAACCAAACACCGACGTTGTGGAAGAGTCTTTTGGGCTCTTGCTCGCTCAGGAACTTATATCCGCAGATTTTTCAGTTGTTGTCTACGACCCCGCCGCGGAACTCTCTAACGTGTTAAGGTCCTGCAAATCTCTTCGGATCGCTCCTTCTGCTCAGGACTGTATCGCTCAGTCCAGCGTCGTGGTTCTAGCCACGCCATGGAAAGAATTCCTTGAAATTCCTGCCGCGCAATGGGGCGGGCACGATGGACGTCGTACAGTAATCGACTGCTGGCGCGCTCTAGATCATCTGAACGGAACAGAAGGTATTCAATACGTTAGATTAGGATTTGGCGGGGCAGCAGGTATCCCTGCGGGCATCTTTCCCGGTGCCGGTTAAAAAGGTTCGGACCCCTGGCGAGGACAATGAAGCAACCTATTAGGAGCAAATTCGGTTTCTGTCTTGTCCCCATCAATGATGGTCCCAGATCTAGCGACGACCATTATCCCAAGCACATCGAAACGTCGTGCGTGGGAAATTGGACGAGTTCTGAAGTATGGTTTTTATTTTTGGGCATTTCCGTCCCATTTGCAGCGCACGGAGATTCAGAATTGGCACGTTGCAGGGCTTCCGGACAAGAACTTAGTTTACCTTGGGTAATACGGCAATGAGAGCCCCGCTCATAACGGTGCTAATCGATACTTATAACTACGGCCATTTCATCGAAGAGGCTGTCGAGAGCGTGCTTGCGCAGGATTTTCCTGTAGACCAAATGGAAATTATTGTGGTAGACGACGGTTCAACGGACGACACGGCGGACCGGCTTCGCAAGTACGCGCCACGCGTGCGGTATCTCCACAAACCGAACGGTGGGCAAGCATCGGCTTTCAATTTTGGTTTTGAACACTCTGCTGGAGAATTAATTGCGTTACTCGATGCCGATGATCTGTGGGAGTCAAACAAGCTCTCAAGAGTAGCTCACGAATACGCGATACATCCCGAATCCGTGATGATTTATCACAATTACGTGTACTGGGATCCCGGCGGGGGGGCCACGTGGCCCGGGTACTTTTCTGAGGTGTCTGGAGAACTACCCAAAGACGCCAAGAAAATGCTGCGCTACATGATTGCGCCCACTTCTGCGACCGTGTTTACAAGAAACGCATTGGATCTGTTGTCTCCGGTCCCGACGGCCGTTACTATCCAGGCAGACGTGTTTCTTGACGCTTTGGCGATTTTTCTGGGGCCAGTAACCGCTATCCCAGAATGTCTGATGAGGTACAGAGTTCACGGCCAGAATCTATTCTACTCGCGAGGCGGGGCGCCCGCGGAACGAAAGCAGATCCAAAAACGCATTGAAACCCGTCAAGCATGTATCGATGAAATGCGAGCCTGGCTTCTCGAGCGAAGATGGGATACCTCGGACCCATGCTTGCTTGCTTACTTTCGGCAATGGGAGCTCTTACAGGAAAAGGATGGATTCCAACTCTCATCGCCGGACAGGACTAGGTTGGCGTACCATCTCAGTAGATATCCCGTGACGTATGCGGCGATTATGAGCCCGCAGCACATACTTTATTCGTGGATTACCGTGTTTGCGGCACTGATTCTGGGCTATCGTCATCTTGACAAACTCGAAGGTGTCAGAACTCGCTTCAAGCGGGTTCGTGAATCGTTGGGACGGCTGTTGCGACCGTCCTCGCGTGATCGTTTGAGCGGTTCTCCTTAGATCGAGGAACTTGCGTGATCCCAAGCTGCCGGGCTTTGCAGCGCGAGTATATGCTGCCTAATTGAACAGATTGCAGCGGAGTTGCCACAAAACGACCCAATTCCATGACGACGCCAATGCTATCCGTGCTGATCGACACCTACAACCACGAGCGTTTCATTGAAGAGGCGATCGTGAGCGTGCTCGAGCAGGATTTCCCGTCGAGCGAGATGGAAATTCTTGTGGTGGACGATGGCTCGACAGATGGCACGCCCGAGATCGTAAAAAAGTTTGCGCCTCAGCTGCGCTACCTGCGTAAGGAAAATGGCGGCCAGGCGTCCGCGTTCAATCTCGGCATACCGGAAGCCCGCGGAGAAATAATCGCGTTTCTCGATGGCGACGATTGGTGGGAAAAATCCAAAGTGACCGAAGTAATGACAACATTCGAGAAAAACCCTTGGGCTGGCGTCGTTGGCCACGGGATCATTCAGCATGATTTCGCGACCGGATCGAGCTCGGCGATTTCCCCTGAGTTCCCGGGATGCTTCGATATCCAGTCCGCAAAGGGTGCGCAAACTTTCCGAGACTACATGTGTTTTCTCGGTACGAGCCGGGTTTCCATCCGGCAAAGCGTTTTGGGGAAAGTGATGCCGATCCCTCACGCTCTGGTCGTCGAAGCGGACGAGTTCATGTCGGCCATGTCGATCGCGTACAGCAGCGCCGTGCTGCTTCCGGCGTGCCTAACTCATTACCGGTTGCACGATCAGAATCAATACCAATTCAGCGCCGACGATCCCACACGTATGCGCCGAAAGTTAAATTCGCTCACCTGCCTCGCTCAGGAACTGATCATGCAATTGTCGGCAGGCGAAATCCCGAGGGAATCGATTCTTATAATCGTGGATCCGATACTAGTGACGGTCGGACGGATGAAATTGGCGCTCGACGGCGGAATGCCTTGGCAGACTTATTTCGTTGAGCAGGATGATTTTCGGCTGAATCATTCGAGTGCACCTTTCGGATACCGGGTCTACAAGCAACTCTCGCTTCTTCTTACGTTGATCCTGCCGCCTCGGACGTTCTATAAACTCAGGAATATCTATTCCGAGAAAAACCTGCGCCGCTATCGCGGCTGGACCGGTGAACCCTCGCCCGCCGCAGCCATTCGGGAAAAAGCGCTTTCGCGCGGCACCGCTGCGGGGAAATAACGATGGCTATCATGGCTCGATCGGGTCAAGCTCAAGACGCGGTCTGGCGGCCGTTAACGCAGCTACCATGTGCGATGGCGTCGAAACAATGGTGAGGCTCGACGTTTCAGTGGAAGGACGGATGACAAGCGATCGAGTAACGAAGTCGATTCGACAAGACTGGGACGAGCGCGCCCGCAAGAACGCATTCTATTACATCGCCAGCTGGCGCTCCGATTGGGACGTCGACTCTTTTTTCGATTCAGGTGAAGAGGACTATAAACGTCTCGTCGAGCCGATTCTGAACCAGCTCAGCTTTCAAATGGCGGGCAAATCAATGGTTGAGGTGGGATGCGGTGCGGGACGCATGACGCGAAGCTTCGCGCGGCGTTTCGGGCAGGTTTCAGCGGTCGACGTTTCGACCGAGATGCAGGAGCAAGGGAAACAGTGCCTGAGCGACTTTTCCAACATCCAGTGGATTCTGGCCGATGGGGCAACATTGACCGGGATAGGCACTGCGTCGAACAGCTTTGTGTTTAGTTATCTCGTGCTCCAGCACCTGCCCCAATGTTCGCTTGCTTATGGTTTATTGCGCGAAGTGATCCGCGTGTTGGCGCCAGGGGGAGTTTTTCTTTTTCAATACAACGGAGCACAGAAACCGCTGATGAATTGGCGCGGCCGTACGGCGTGGGGCATTGTCAATCTATTCTGGAGAGCGGGCATGAAGCGCGCCGGACGCGCGGTTGCATCCGGCCTAGGTTTGGACCCCGAAATGGTCGGGAACAGTTGGCACGGCGTGGCTCTTACGGCAAGCGAGGTCGGTACGGTCCTTCGTGATGCAGGCGCAACTGCTTTGCGATTCTCCGGCGAAGGGACGCAAATGGCCTGGTGCTGGGGCATCAAGGCCTCGGAGGATTTCGGTTGATCAGCCTCGGAATCAACTACTCGCAAATGCATGATTCCTCGGCCTCGATCACACGAGATGGCGAGACGTTATTCGCCGTCGCCGAGGAGCGGTTGAGCCGGCAAAAGCATGACGCGCGTTTCCCCGTAAGTGCGATTAGGGCGTGCCTCGATTTCGCCGGCGTGGCGGCGACGGAATTGGATTTTGTTTGCTTCGGTTGGCCGCGACCCGGCGCACTATATCGCCATGACCTAGCGAGCTTTGCCACGAGCAGGTATCCGGCGACATATCTCAATGTGTTGAATTCGACCCGCTACTCCGCAAGCATGTGGCATCAGGGCGGTGGCGCGAAACCGTTTTTGCGCAATTTTGGTCCGACGAAAGCTCAAATACGCTTCGTCGATCATCACTTAGCCCACGCCATCAGCGCGTACGCATTTTCCGGATTCGATGATGCCGCCGTTGTCGTGATTGATGGGCGTGGCGCCTGGGAAGCAACCTCACTATGGCACGGCCACGGCGGACGCCTCGAGCACATTCTGACGATTCCGTGGCCGAATTCGCTCGGCTTGTTCTACGCACAGTTCACTCAATTCCTCGGATTTGTGCCAAACAGCGACGAATGGAAAGTAATGGGCCTCGCGCCCTACGGTGAGCCCGGCGTAAGCCTGAGCGCATTTGCGGATCCCGAGGATCATCCCTATCGCGTGGAAACACGGACGCTGTTCGGAACAAGTGCTTCCCCTATCGCCGGGATTGAAAAACTGCTGGGCCCGTCACGCGAGCCTGAGAGCGATATCGCCGATCGGCACAAGAATATTGCGTTCGCAGTCCAGGAAGTCTGCGAGCGCGCGATGTTCACGCTGGTCCGGGCCGCCGTCGAAACCACGAAGTGCCGCAGTGTATGCCTCGCCGGTGGTGTCGCGCTGAATTCGAAAGCCAACGGCAAGATTCTCACTTCGGGTTTGGTGGATCAGTTATTCGTTCAGCCGGCGGCAGGCGACGATGGTGTTTGTCTCGGCGCGGCGCTCGCTCCGTACCTTGATAACGGCGGCAAACTACCGCTCCATCGCATGCGACATCCCTATCTCGGTCCCGAAATTCCAGGCTCCGAGATCGAAAAAGCGCTGCAGACCTATAAGATTCGCAACACGAAGCTCTCCGATCCAGCCTCCGCCGCGGCCGATTTGCTCGCCGCCGGGAAAATTGTAGGCTGGGTTCAAGGTCGCATGGAATTTGGCCCGCGTGCGCTGGGCAGCCGCTCCATCCTGGCCGATCCGCGCGACCCCGAAATGAATGCCCGCGTGAACAACGCCGTAAAATTTCGCGAGTGGTGGAGACCATTTGCCCCGTCGATGCTCGCGGAAGTAGCGGGAGATTATCTCGAAAATCCCCCGGACTCGCCCTTTATGATCGTCACGTCGCAGGTGTTGCCGGAAAAACGCAGTGTAATCCCGTCCGTCACGCACGTAGATGGGAGTGCGCGGCCTCAGACTGTTGAGCCCGACGTGAACCCTCTTTTCTGGCGGCTCATTAAGGAATTCGGCGATCGGACCGGCGTGCCCGTGATCATGAATACGTCTTTCAATCTTCGCGGCGAGCCTATCGTCTGTTCGTCCACGGATGCCATCCGGACGTTTTACAGCTCCGGACTCGACGCGCTGATCCTCGGAAATTTCCTGGTGGAAAAATGAACGCGGCCGAGGGCGCGTTCGCACCTTCCTCCCGGCTCCCGTGCTCGTTGCGCGGCATTCAGTAGATCTTCGGATGAAAGCTATTGCCCTGCTCGGGAGAAGAGACGAGCCCACGGACGGTGTTGCCGACTACTGCAAATTCCTCGCTTCGGCCTTTCAGAGACACGATATCGAATTGGATATCGTGCGAGTCCCATGGGCGGAGCGCGGCTGGTTGGGCGCGATGCGCTGGCTTTCACGCGAGAGCCGAAGCTGGACCGGACACTGGGTTATCTTGCAGTACACCGCGCTAGAGTGGTCGCGGCGTGGTTTCTCCTTTCGAGTTCGCGGAATTCTGCGCCTACTCCATAAGCGTGGGGTGCGTTGCGCAGTTGTCTTCCATGATGCTTATCCATTCGAAGGCACGCGCTTGCGTGATCGTGTTCGGCGGCGAATTCAGAATTGGACTATGCGAGAGTTGTATCTACAATCCGAGCGCAGCGCTTTCACGGTTCCGCTGCAAAGCGTACCGTGGCTACCACCCGACCAACGCCGCGCAGCGTTTATCCCGATCGGCGCAAACGTTCCGAGCTACTGCCAATCACGAACCTATTCAACTCGGCAAACTCCGAAAATCATCGCGGTGTTCAGCGTCACCGAGGCCGGGGCGGGCGCGAGGGAGGTCCAAGAAATTGCAATGGCGGTGCGAGGCGCACATGACCGTCTCGGCCCCGTGCGGCTTGAAATATTTGGGCGGGGCTGCGAAGAATCCCGAGCGTTATTGGAAAAAGGTCTAAACCGCTCAGGAATCGAGATTCGCGTGCGAGGAGTCATCCCTGCAGACGAGATTACGAAGACGCTTGCAACCGCCCACGTCTTACTTTTCGTCCGGGGACTGATGAACTCGCATCGAGGAACTGCGATCGCAGGTATCGCTTGCGGACTTCCCGTTGTCGGCTTCGGCGAAGTCGGAGTCGACCCGGCTATTGAGAGCGCGGGAATCCGGCTTGCTCGCCTGCATGATACAGAAGCATTGGCGAATGCGCTAGTCGAAGTTCTCGCAGACGAAAAAGTGTGGCGCGAGCTTCATGAACGTAGTCTTCGTGCTCAGGCGGAGTACTTTTCCTGGGATGCGGTCGCCAAGCGTTTCGTGTCGTTGCTCAAAGAGCGAGAAGGCCGACGATGACAGAGAAGAAATACCGACTACTAATACTCGCTACCCATCCCGTTCAGTATGTTTCGCCTCTAATTCGTCTCATGGCCAGAAATGCCAAACTGGACGTGCTTGTCGCATACCTCAGCCTACGCGGAGCCCGACCCTACGCGGATCGCGGTTTTGGAATCGAGATCTCCTGGGATATTCCTCTACTCGAGGGATATCCGTGGATTGAACTGGGCAAGAAAGATCAATCTGGAAAAAAAACGAGGGGGTGGGGGCTGATACGGCTCTATCGAGAGATTTGGAATTTGGTGAGAAACGGCAAATTTGATGTGTTGTATGTCAGCGGATATAATTTCCCCGAAGCCTGGGCCGCTCTGCTTTCCGCCAAGTGTCACGGGACAGCGATCATTTTCCATACAGATGCGCATTTGATGCGAACGCCGAATACCCATTCCCCACTGCGGTTGCTGGTCAAGCGTTTGGCCTTGCAACGAGTTTTCGCTCTGGCTGCGGGCGTGCTGGTGTCCTCCACCGGCGGATTCGAGTACGTTAAGTCGCTAGGCGTTGCTGAGGATCGAATATTCCTAGCGGGAAGCGTAGTGGACAACGATTGGTGGACTGAGCAATCCGCGCAGGTGGATCGCGGTGAGGTCCGGCGATCGTGGAACATTCCTGCAGACGCGAGCGTCGTTTTGTTCTGTGCGAAATTGCAATCGCTAAAAAGGCCTGGTGATTTGGTCGAGGCATTTTGGCGGGCCAAGGTGGCGAACAGCTATCTGGTCTTCGCCGGTGATGGACACCTCCGAGCGGCACTTGAACAGCAGGTCCAAGACCTCGGAATCGCCGAACGAGTGCGCTTTCTCGGATTCGTCAATCAATCGGGACTTCCCCGCGTATACGTGGCATCCGACCTATTGGTTCTTCCCTCGGAATACGAATCGTTCGGTGTAGTCATGAACGAAGGGATGATTTGTGGCTGTGCGGTAATTGTCAGTGACCGCGTCGGCGGGAAATACGACCTCGTACGCGAGGGCGAGACCGGTTATATATTCCCCTGTGGGGAAGTGGATGCGCTCGCCGACATTCTTCGTAAACTGCTCGACGATCCCGCGAAGCTGAAGAGAATGGGAGCAGCAGCCGTAGAGCGCATGAAATCATGGACGCCCCAACATAATATCCAAATGTGGGTCGCGGCCGTCGATAAGGCCGTGGGACCGTTGAAGGATCGCACCTAATCCGCTCTTGAAATTGCTGCTCTACAGTCACGACTGGGCCCCGACCATAGGTGGAGTGCAAACAATCGCGACGATTCTTGCGCAAGGTTTTGCGAGTCGTGACGGCGCGGGCTCTGAATCGATTGATGTTACTCTCGTCACAAAAACGCCGCGAGGCGAAATGGACGACATGGCGCTGCCATATCGCGTTGTGCGAATGCCGGGAGTCTGGCAGCTCGCCTCGCTTCTGCGCGAAACCGATCTAATTCACCTCGCCGGACCGAGCTTGGTTCCTTTGACGCTCGGCTGGTTGCTGCGGAAGCCGGTCGTTGTCGAGCATCACGGCTACAATGCGATCTGCCCGAATGGCCTGCTCTTCTACGAACCCAAACAAACGGTCTGTCCCGGCTATTTCTCGCAGCGGCAGTACCTGAAATGCATTCACTGCAACACTGCAAGAGACGGATTCTCCAAGAGCATCCGGATGCTCGCGCTGACTTTTCCGCGACGTTGGCTCTGCCGCCGTGTGGCTACTAATATTGCCGTTTCGGACCACGTCCGAGTTCGCGTCGATCTGCCTCGTTGCAAGGTGGTTTATCACGGCATAGCCGAGGAACTTAGGTTTGGAATCTCGCCAGCAACCTCTTCGTCTGTGCTTCGCTTTGCGTACGTTGGGCGCCTTGTGAGCATTAAAGGTTTGAGCTTGATTCTTGAGGCAGCGCATGCTCTGCGCCAACGACACGCCTCATTCCACGTCGATTTCATTGGTGACGGCCCTCAACGAGAGAACCTTCAGGAACTGGTCGCAAAATATGCACTGACCGACGAAGTACAGTTTCTTGGATTCCTCCAAGGCGTGGCGTTGCAGAGTTCACTGAGCGACACTGACGTTGTCTTAATGCCATCCATCTGGGAAGAAACCGCTGGGCTGGCCGCAATGGAATTCATGGCTCGCGGGAAAGCAACCATCGTCGCGGACATTGGGGGTCTTTCCGAGATCGTGGGTGATACCGGGCTCAAATTCCCTCTCGGAAATTCTGAGGCTCTTGCTGATTGCATGTCGCGACTTATAGACAACCGAGCACTCGTGGGCGAACTTGGCGCCGCAGCTCGTGAACGGGCCGCTGAATTATTTCAAGGCCGGAGGATGATCGAAAATCACGTTCAGCTCTATCGCGATGCCTCAAAAAAGTGATGGGGAAAGCTCAGAAATGGATTCGAAATCGCGACTCGACGGGGAGTGTGAAATTCAAAGGCAGGATACGAATATAATGCGGCCCAAGCTGCTCACGAAGTTAGCCAGAGAAGTTGTGCCGAGACCCTTGCGAAACTGGCTCCGGTCGCCGTCAAGGTCGGCTGAATGGCTGTGGGATTCCGCGATGTTCTCAATCGGGACCACCAAAACACTACAGCTTGGGCCCAACTTGTCGCTGATCTGCCACCCGCGAGCCTACAGGATTGCATACCGGGATCAAGTCAGAGACCCCGAGCAGGGTGAGGAGTTCCGAAATTTTGTGTCCTACTGTGGTCGTGACATGTCTTTATTCGACATAGGTTCTCACTACGGCATTTTCAGTCTTGTAGCGGCACACTTTGGTGGAACGGCAATCGCTGTCGATCCCTCTCCGACCGCAACGCGAATGATCCGCACGCAAGCCGATCTCAACAAGTGCACCGACCGAATCCAAATTATCCAAGCGGCGGTCAGCAACGCTGGCGGCGAAATCGACCTACTAAGTACAGGCGTGTTTTCCGATGGCTACTTTCAAATGGCGACGGGACGCTCGAAACGGGAGGTGACGCGAACTGGGGCCATAACGATTGACCAAATGGTTCGGCAGTTTGGCAACCCGACGCACATCAAGATCGACGTCGAAGGACATGAGGCAGCTGTGCTTCGCGGGGCAAGCGCGGCGCTAAAACAAATCTCACCGCTGCTATTTGTTGAACTGCATAACGAAATGATTCGGACCAACGGAGGCGATCCTGCTTCCTCGCTAGACGAACTCGCCCAGCTTGGTTACGAGACTTTCACATCGGCTGGCGATAGCATTCAGAGGTCAGTTATTCTCGACTCACCGATCATCCGAATTGTGGCCCGGCGCATTCTTCCGGCTCGCCAACGATGAAGCCGATTGATTGCGATCCTGCAAGAAGTATTCCCATAGCCGTTACCCTTAGAAGTAAATTGTGGTAAATAGAACCTCGCACGTACAACTGTAGTTCCAGCAAGCATTCTGGAGGGAACACAAAATGCCGGGGAGCGAAGCTCTATCGTTCCGTTGGCGCGGTAATTTGCCTTCTTCACGGCGATTTCTTTCACTAGGTCTGTGCCTTCGCGAAAGGCTTGCCGGTCCATGATCAAAATTTGAATTAATCGAATCTTCGTCCCCAACATGAAGAGGCGTTCCTGAATCCATTCTGAGAAATTTGCCGACAATCTTGGATCACTTGTCAGCTCTTCAACAAACAGTTCAAAAAGACCAGCACTTTCACTATCACCGCCCACGCGAGCACGATAGAATGTATGATTCACGGCCGCAATGTGGGGTTATGCATTCACAAGTTTTCAACGGCTGGTCGTGACGGACTGTCCGGCCAACGGATCTGACTGATTTTCAATTTTAGGAACGTAGAGAAACTAGATGCTAAGCGCGCGCACCTCAATAGTAAGGGAACAGACTTTAGTGGGTCTGGGACTTCTGATTGCCGGGCTTGCGTCCGCCTGGGAAATGGCTGACTGGATCGCCAACGGTAAAGTCGACCAATTGATCTACGTTTTCCTGGGCGGCGTGGTATGCGTGATCGGCAGCGTCATCTTACAAGACTGGCGCACCGGCTTTTATCTGTTCCTCTTCTGGGTCATCTTCGAAGACTTATTGCGTAAGTACATGGGCAACAATATGGCCATTTACTTCGGAAAGGACGCGCTGGTTCTTCTCATATACATCTCGCTCTTCCTGTCCGTCCGTCGGCATCGCGATAAATTCTTTAGGCCGCCTTTCGCAATGCCGCTTGTGATTTTTTTCTGGTTCGCGGTGATGCAGGCTTTCAATCCCTACTCTCCGAGCCCTCTTTACGGTGCACTGGGGATCAAGGTTTATTTTCTCTACTCTGGGCTGATGTTCGTCGGGTATGCATTGATCCGAACCGACGACCATCTTCGGCGATTTTTAACGACGAGCATGTTACTGGCTGCGGCCGTTTCGATCTTAGGAATTATCCAGTCGATTGTTGGTCCGCAATTCTTGAATCCCAGCACTCTTGCGCCCGAAATTAAGGATCTCGCAAGCCTTCAAAAGATCACGCCAATCTCGGGCGAGATCATTAATTTGCCGACCGCGGTGTTCGTCAGCGCGAGTCGTTACTCTTCATTTATGTTGCTGGCGATCGTCCTCGGGCTGGGTGCGACTGGCTACCTTTTGCTGCACATGGTGCGTGGCCGATGGATTGTCTGGAGTTGTCTCGGTATCGTGGCCGTGGGAGTAGTTTTTTCGGGTTCGCGTGGCAGCGTTGTCCTGAGTCTGGCCAGCGTGGCCGTGTCGAGCGTGGCATTCATCTGGGGCGCTCCATGGCGTACTCGGCAGGTCTATCGAATATTCAAAGCTCTTCGCCGATCGATAATCATGATTGGGTTTTCGATTGCCGTCGCTGCCGCGATTTATCCTATAGCCGTTGGCGGCAAGTGGGCATATTATTCGGAGACTCTCTCGCCGGGAAGTAGTTCATTCGAACTGGGCGATCGAACTTGGGACTATCCTATTTATAATTTGGAACTCGCGTTCGCAGAGCCCCATTGGATGACTGGGGTCGGAACGGGGACGACTTCTCTCGGTTCGCAATATGTTGCAAAGTTTCTTGGCGAAAAACTGCCTGGTTATGGTGTCGAGAGCGGGTTTGGGACTATCGTAGTTGAGTTCGGAATTGTCGGCTTGATTCTATGGCTTGCATGGACGACGACCCTCGTTGTGACTTGCTGGCGTGCAGTCTTGAAGCTTCGTCAGACGCGCATGTTTCCCGTAGGATTTATGGCATTCTGGTTTGCATTCATTGTGCTTTTTCCTCAGACCTTCGGCTCAATCAATACTTACCAGGACTACGTCATGAATGCTTACCTGTGGCTTCTCGTTGGAATTTTGTTTCGTCTGCCGGAGATAGTCGCGTCGGACCGCATTCCGGCCCCCGTACCGCACGAACCGAGACGTATTTCGGCGTAGCACGACATGTCCCCACGAAGAGCGACTCTCGCGGTGGTCTCCCCGTTTATAGACAAGCGTCACGGTACCGAACGGCAGGTGGCGGAATGGATCTCTCAGCTACTCGAAGATTTTGAGGTTCATGTATACAGCCAGCGAGTGGAAGATATGGAACTCACGAAACTCCGCTGGCATCGCATTCCGGAAATCCCGGGCCCCCATTTGCTGAACTTTTCCTGGTGGTTTGTTGCCAACCATCTCTGGCGCTGGTGGGACCGCCGCGTCCGCAATATCGCGTACGACCTTGTGTACACTCCGGGCACGAACTGCCTCGATGCGGACGCGATTTCAGTCCACATCGTGTTTGCGGAATTCCTGCGCCAGATGGGCCAGGAGATCAGCTTTCGACGAAATTCGATACGCTCATGGCCGTGGCTGATCCACCGGCGGCTCTATTACAGCGTCGTGAAGTTTCTCGAACGCAAGCTCTATACAAAACCTCGGGCTCAACTTATCGTGTATGCTCGCAAGACCGAGAATGATCTGAATCGGTTTTACGGCCCGCACGACCCGGTTCCGGTCGTTTACATTGGCGTGGACCACAAGACTTTCAGTCGAGAATCTCGGCTCGCGCGCCGCTCGGAAGCACGCCGGGAACTCGGGATCGGCGATGGACAGATCGTGCTTTTGCTTGTGGGCAACGACTGGCGGAAAAAAGGCCTCTTTACGCTCCTCGAGGCGCTGGTGGGTCTCGCCGATCTACCCGTGCTTCTCCTGGTAGCTGGTAATGACGAAAGGTATTCCTATGAGTCATTGATCATCAAGTTGGGGCTCACCGGACGCGTTCGCTTCCTGCCATCACGGCAGGACGTTGCTTTCTACTATGCCGCAGCCGACGCCTATGTGGGGCCGTCCATCGAAGACACATTTGCCCTGCCGCCCGAAGAGGCGATGGCGTGCGGGCTGCCGGTGATAACTACCATAACAAATGGCACTTCGGAGATCATGACGGACGGTGTGGATGGCTTTATTCTCAATGATCCCAATGATGTTCAGACGCTCGCATCCAAAATCCGGCTGCTCTGCGAGAATGAAGAATTGCGGCAACGCATCGGAGAGGCCGCAGCAGAAACGACCAAAAAGTACACATGGGAACGAAACGGGCAGCAGTTTCGCGAAATCTTTGCGGAGATCTTGCGCCGAAAGCAAAATCCCAAGGCCACGACGGTTCATCGAGCGTCGTAGCTCCGATAGCGATGCGGTGGAAACGCTGTCTTGCCTCGTGGGAGAATGGACTCGGTGAGCGATTCGCTTGTCGGGCTTTTCCCGGATCTCCTGCCGGTCGGCGGCGTGCAAGCGGCCGGACGCCATACGGCAACGGTCCTCTCGCGAATCGCGCTAGAGCTGGGCTGGGAAGCACAGTTTCTAAGTTTGAACGACCCGGTTGGACACCACAAAGCCGCAACTGACAACCGTGAATTTGAATTTAAAGGATTCGACCGATCAAAATCCCGCTTCACTCTCGAAGCACTCAAAATTGCGCACAAGGGCACACGACTCGTGGTTGCCGCGCATCCGAATCTCGCGGTCCCTGCATCGGCAATGCGCGCCAGGTCGCGTGGATTCCAGCTCATCGTGATGTCCCACGGTGTTGAGGTTTGGCATCCCCTCGGCAAGCTGCGGCGAGGCGCCCTTCTTCGCGCCGATTGCGTGCTCGCGCCGAGCCGTTACACGGCTCAAAAGCTCCATGAAATCCAAGATCTGCCGATCGAGCGTATTCGTGTGCTTCACTGGGGTCTCGATCCCGCGTTCTTCGAGATGGTAGGCGTCGCAGACACGCTGCCCTTGCCCGATTCGATTCCGCGGGCACGATATGTCCTAGCGGTCGGCCGCTGGTCTTCAGCCGAGCGATACAAAGGTTTTGACACGCTCATTCAAGCCCTTCCCAAACTTCAGCGCATCGCACCTGATCTTCACCTCGTCTTTGCCGGCGAAGGAGATGATCGGCCGGCCCTTGAGAGACTGGCTGAGTCAGTGGGAGTTCGAGAACGAACCCATTTTGTCAGCGGGCTGACCCGTGCGCAACTTGTCGCGACGTATCGCCATGCCGACGTGTTCGCGTTGCCAAGCAGCGGAGAGGGCTTCGGCATGGTTTTTCTCGAGGCGATGGCGCTCGGCATACCGGTCGTTGGTGGAAATCACGGTGGGGTTCCCGATATCATCGAAGACAGTATCTCAGGTTTCCTAGTGCAACACGGAGACGTCCCAAAACTCGCCGAGCGCGTGGCGCTCTTCCTTACGAATTCGGCGCTCGCTGGCGACATCGCGCGCCGCGCCCGTGAACGTGTGCTACAGCATTTCCGTTTCGAAAATTTTGAAGCTCGGCTTCGGGACGTTCTCGCACAGGTATGTCCCGGGACGCGGACCCCTTGAACATTCTTCAAATCTCGCAGACCTATTACCCCTTTCTGTCTGCGGGCGGCCCTCCGACCAAGGTCCGTGCTATTGCCACGAGGCTCGCGCTTAAGGGTCATTCGGTCACCGTGCTTACGGCCGATTTTGGTGTGAACCGCTACGCTGCAGAGCTCGAGAATCTCACGCGATGCAGGTGGGGCTGGCGAAGCACAAACGACGGAGTGGAAACCATTTACCTTCGCACAATCGCGCGATATCGGAGCCTCACGCTTAACCCGGATGTGATACGCTTTGCCCAAGAAAGGCTCCAGGAGACAGATGTCGCGCACATCTATGGGATTTACGACCTCATTGGACCGGCAATAGGTCGTTATTGTTCACGCTCCTCCGTTCCATATGTCCTCGAGCCGATCGGAATGTTCCGTCCGATCATCCGAAGCTTTCGACTCAAAAGGCTTTATCATCGGAACATCGGCGAAAGGCTCACTCGTGGAGCGCAATTCTTGATCGCGACATCAATCCAGGAGAAGCAGGAGTTCTTAGCCGAGGGAATTGAAGAAAGCCGCGTCGTGGTGCGACGGAACGGGATTGACGTGCCAGCCGCCTTGCCCGTCGCGGGCACCTTTCGAGCTCGTTGGGCCATCCCTCAAGATAAGAAACTCATTCTCTACCTAGGACGTCTCATCTCAAAGAAAAGTCCTGAGATTCTAATTGCAGCGTTCGCTGCCTGGCGAAATAACGCTGGGCGAGGTACGCCCGCGATACTTGTACTCGCCGGGCCTGAAGAAGAATTTTCGTATTTGCGACAACTGAAGCAACTCAGCGCCAAGCTCGGTGCGGAACGAGCCATCAGATTTACCGGACCCTTGTATGGCGACGAGAAATGGGCCGCCTACCGAGACGCTGACGTCTTTGTGCTTCCGTCTCAACATGAAAATTTTGGAAATACGGCAGCGGAGTCAGCGGCTTGCGGCACACCGGTGATCGTAACGGAACAATGCGGGGTCGCCCCGATCATCGCCGGACGTGCGGGTGAGGTGATACGGCACGATGCTGTGGCGCTTGAAGCCGCGCTCACATCATTCTTGGCGAAACAGGATCTGAGGGATTTATATCGTGACGGCTGTGCCCAGGTCACGCGTGAGCTTTCATGGAATGAGCCGGTCGCCGAAATGGAAGAACTCTACCGGCGCTGCGTTGAAAAGACGATGGCACAATGAAGCGCAAACCTCTATTTGAAGCAGCTTGGTACTTCGTAAACGCGATGCTCGTATTTTCCACGGCCCTTTGCATCTATAGCTTCGCTTGGGAATATTCGACGCGAAAATATCTTCAAGGATTCTCCGAAGCGATCATTCCAGCTAGTGCCACCCCCATTGAAAAGGTGGAGACAATTCTCAACTGGATGTCGAATGGTCCAGCGCGCCGCGCCGGTCAGGATCCGCGCGGCATCGCAACCCGGGACCCAGAAGAAACGTTGAACTACAAGGCCCTCCTGCGCGTGTGCGGCACGGCGACCAACGCCTTTACCAACCTCGCGAACGCAAGCGGTCTCCCATCGCGTCGTTTACTCTTGTTAAATGAAAGCAAGGCGGCAAAACACGTCGTCGCGGAGGTCCGCATCGACGATCGGTGGATTGTGGTGGACCCGTCTTTTCGTGTGATACCTCGCGGTCCTGACGGCAGTTTGCTGACACGCGAGAATCTTGCCGAACCCGCGATGTTCAAGTATGTCTTCGAGCGCGTTCCAGGCTATCCCTTGGCCTATACCTACGAGGACACCGTCCATCTCCGGTTGGCCCGTCTCCCGGTCGTTGGGGGGTTGCTGCGTTCGACGCTCGCTCACACAATACCAGGCTGGGAGGATTCCGTTTTCGTCACGCTCCTCGCGGAGCGACTGTCGTTTACGGCAACAACGATATCAATTTTGTGTGTGTTGATTTTCTTTCTGGCCCGTCTCGGGTTGCGGCAGTACAGTGAAGCGCATCTCGGCGTGCGTTACCTGCGGTTTCGGGAGCGGCTCTGGCGGGCGTTTCAGACTTTCCTGCACGAGCCGAGTTAGACTTCGACGCTTTGTGTTCTCTTAATCAGATTCAATGCTTACGTGATGAACCTGTTTCGTGGATCTTCACGAACCGCTGACGCGCGTCGCGAATGAAGTCCGCGGTGCTGAACGCAGGCGGGAGCGTGGCGAAACACCGTGTTTGCGTTTGACTTTCTCTTCGAAAAAAGCTACTACCGCAAGGTGTCATTAATCGAAGGAATAAGCGTTGAAAAACTTTGATCGGCAGAACAGGTCACAGGAATCCATGTGACCGTCAAGAAGCCGTCCCTTGCAGAAATACAGCTGTCGATTGTTGTAACGGTCTACACCGAGACATTCTCCATCAACGAGACGATCGAAACGCTCTTGCGCCGCGACCGTGGCTACATTAAAGAGATCCTTTTGCTCGCGTCACCCAAGGCATCGCAGGAAACATTCGAAATCTGCGGGAAATGGGAGGCGCGCGAACCTCGTGTGAAATTGGTCGTTCAGAAGAACAATCCGGGGATTGGCTGGGCCTATCGCGAAGGTATGCAGGCCGCTTCAGGTAACTACGTCGCCCTCATGGCCGCCGACCTCGAAACTAACCCGGAAACGGTCGATGTCATGGTTCAAAAGATTGTCGACACAGGCTGCGACGAGGTCGTCGCGAATCGCTGGATGCAGGGCGGCAAATTCGTGAATTACGATCCGATAAAGCTGGTCCTGAATTGGGTCTTTCAAGAATTTTTCAAAGTTCTATTTTGGACGCGAATTGGGGATCTGACATTTGGATTCAAAATCCTCAGTAAGGAATTGATTCAGTCAATTCAGTGGGAGGGCACGCTGCACGAGATTTGCATCGAAACAACCGTGAAGCCCATTAAAATGCGTTTTCATGTCGATCAAGTTCCTTCCGTGTGGATTGGTCGCAGGGAAGGTCGCAGTGTGAACACATTTTTGCGAAATTTCCGCTATGTCAGAACTGCATTCCATGTTCTCCTCAGCCGTTCGTAGAGGCCGGCGAAAAAGGTATTCATGCAAAAGAGCTGTCATATTGTTTTCACAACAATCAACCAGCCGGCAATCCTCAACGATCTTTACGAAAATATTTCCCGATTTGGCCATTTGGATGACGTGAAGGTCTGGGTCGTGGCCGACCGCAAGACACCCGCGAGCGCGGGTTCCATGGCTCGAGAGATCTCCCGAAAGGGCCTGGATACGGTTTATTTTGACGTCGCACAACAAGACGACTGGGGCAGTCTTTTTCCGTTCTACGCTACCGTCCCCTATAATACCGACGGTCGCAGGGTCTTTGGATATCTGAAGGCGTTGGAAGAAGGTTGCGGACTTCTCATCTCGATCGACGACGACAACTTTCCAACCGAGGACGATTTCATCGGTCATCATAAGAACACCGGCAAAAATTGGAATGGAAGTCTGATCCGGGAGCCCGAACGGTTCCACAACATTTGCGAATACCTGTCTTTCGAACCGCAACGTCTTGTCTATCCTCGCGGCTTCCCATTTGAACTAAGAGGTCAGTTCAACAAATCCGAGCCTACCGTGCCGATCGAAAGCGTGCGAGTCGGAATCAGGGAGGGCTTGTGGTTGGCAGAACCAGATGTGGACGCGACCACGTGGCTTAACGGCAAAGTCAAATCGATAGCGTACAACGGTCCGGACACGTTGGTCCTGGAACAAAGCACTTGGTCGCCCGTGAACACACAAAACACGAGCGTGGTTCGCGATCTGATTCCCGCATTTATCTTTGTGATTATGGGCTGTCCGGTCCCGGGCGGCAAACTGGATCGATACGGAGATATCTGGGGGGGATATTTCCTGCTCGCGTTAATGCATGGCACTCCCTATCACGTCGCGTTTGGGCGTCCACTCGTCAATCATCGGCGCAACCCGCACAACTATGTGGACGACCTCCGGTACGAATTTTGGGGAGTTGTGCTGACCGATTGGCTCCTGCATACCTTGCGCTCGGATTTCACTCCAAGCAGCAATGTTATTCTGGACCGAGTCCTGGAGCTGGCTGAGTTTCTCGAATCACGTGCGGCATTGAATTTACCTGCGTGGTGCCCGAATGAGATCAAGCAGTTCTTGAAATCCACCGCCGACCGTATGAGGCTTTGGTCGGCGGCGTGCAAACATATCGGAGTTTAGTAACTTTGAAAATGCTGCGACGCTCGGACTACTGAAGGAATTTAGAACCCGATTTTTTCAAACGAGGCAACTGACGCCGGAATGACAAACCAGGCAAGCGATCGGAGTCCAGCTCTCGCGATTCCGGAATCCGGAATTCCCGCCGACAATCAGAAATGGTTTCTCTGGTTCCTAATTTTGGCCGCGGGCGGGATTCGATGCGTGTTCGCAATTCACTCCGCTGCGAATGGGCTCTTCGACGACGCTTACGTTTCTCTCCGCTATGCCTCGAATCTTGTACGTGGTCTCGGCTTTGTTTTTAATCCAGGCGAACGAGTGTTAGGGACGACCAGCCCGCTCAATGCTTTCCTCTTGGCGGCCATAGCAAAATTTGTTGGCGTCAATCATCTCGAAGGAATATCGGTGACCATCGGCACGCTCGCTTCTCTTGGATCGCTCTACTATTCCGAGCGTTTGATCGCGCGCGCCGGGATCACGGGCGAGGTAAAGTGGACGTATCTGTGCGTTCTAGCGTTCCTTCCTTCATTCATCGTCAATGCGGCTTCAGGCATGGAAACGCCTCTCGTTTTGCTGCTGATGTCGCTTTCGATCTATTTCGCAGTACAGGATCGATTAGTAGCCGTCGCCGTCGTCGGCATACTTCTATTTCTCTCTCGGATCGATACCGGCATCTGGCTCGTCGCACTCGGAGGAAATCTCCTACTAGAAAGGCGGGGGCGTCCTCAGCGCAGGCTGGCTATTCCACTTGTCATATTTCTCGGCGGCGTGTTGTCCTGGCTCGCATTCTCGCAGTTCTATTTCGGAAGCATAATCCCGCAATCCGTCATCGGCAAAGCTTTGCACCACGGTGCGTTCGAACGAGCTGACTGGCACTATTCGCTCACGTTTTTGTCTGCCTTCATCCCCGCGCAGCGATTCGGTGTTTGGGGGTTTGCGGTTATTGCCATTGCGATGGCTGCGCTCATTCCAGGCACTCTGGATCTGTGGAATCGACATCGCGATCTCCGCCCGATGATTGTGTTCGTTCCATTGTTCGTCGCTGCCTTTCTTGCAAGCCGGGCTCCGCTGTTCTCGTGGTACGTGATACCACCGAAGTGGGCGTTCTATCTTGTTGCGGTTTATTCGATCTGGTGGTGGGTCGCTCACGGGTTGCAAGTTTTTCACTTCCGATTCCGGCCAGCGGCTGCGATGACGCTAATCTCACTCTGCGTTATCGGATTGGCGCTGCACAGTGTGAAAAAGTTATTCGAGGGGGCTCCTTTCGAACCCTGGCCATCCATATCCGATCTAATCGAGCAAGATCTTAGAAGTGACGGACGAATTTTCCTCGAGCACATTGGGCTTATTGGCTTTCGGACAGGTCGATATATCTATGACTATGGCGGCCTCGTCACGCCGCAAACTACGAAGCTCAAACGAGAATACGGCCGCAACTGGCTGACAAAAGCACTTAGACAAGACAAGGCTGACGTTGTGATTCTTTACGACACCGACATGCCTTCCGTCCAATCCGCAACCGATTCCGACGCCATCTGGTTTCGGGACTCCTACAACCATGTAAAGGACTACAAAACGGACGAACTTGTTGCTTCCGTCTTCTTCCTGAAATCTAGCCCTCGCATCATTGCCGACCAACCCGAACGCGCCCGGGAAAATTTGCCGAATTCCAACTGACTATATCGGCACCGGATATCTCGTAAGAAATCGCTGCGCGAACAGTCCGAATTCCAATTTCGAGCCGCGCGATCGCGCGAAGAAACTTACCATCCGGTGCTCGCCGCCCGATCTCCTCCGAGAGATCTCCATAATAGAGTAAACTTGATGTCGGGCCGCGTTCGCTCCTGCAGTCGAATCTTTTGTCTCCTGGTGGTCGAATCACGTGTGCGGTCTTTGTGGTGTCATCGGCTTCGAGAATCCTCGCGACGCAGAGGACATCGTTCGCGTCATGAACGCGGCGATGACCAACCGCGGCCCCGACGACGAAGGCTTCCTCGTCTCCCCCCGCGCCGCGCTAGGCATGCGCCGCCTCAGCATCATCGATCTTCCCGGCGGCGGCCAACCCGTGTGGAACGAAACCGGCACAGTCGCCATCGTCTTCAATGGCGAAATCTACAATTTCCGCGAATTGCGCGCCGAACTCGAAGGCCTCGGCCACCAGTTCCACACGCACTCTGACACCGAAACCATCGTCCACGCCTACGAATCCTGGGGTGCGGATTGCGTCTCTCGCCTTCGTGGCATGTTCGCATTTGCAATCGCTCAAATGCCATCCGGACGCAGTGGCGGAATCGCCCGAGTTTTCCTAGCCCGCGATCGCTTCGGAATCAAACCCCTCTATTTCGCGATTGCCGATGCCAAGCTCGTATTCGCCTCCGAAGTCCGCGCACTTCTCGCCTCGGGCCTCATCGCGCACAAAATTTCTCCAGCAGCCGTCGCAAGCTACCTGCTATTCGGCGCTGTGAGCGAACCGATGACTTTCGTCGAAGGCGTCTCCTCGCTCCCGCCCGGCCATTCGATGTTGATTGATACCAAGTCCCCGGCCGCCGCGACGCCAAAGCCTTACTGGAATCTGGCAACAGCAAAGTCAGACGAACCAAGTCACAACGGAAACGCACTCGACGCGCCGAAAAAGCTCCGCGCTCTTCTCGAAGACGCAGTGCAAAAACATCTGATCGCCGATGTTCCAATCGGTGTCTTCCTCAGCAGCGGAATTGACTCCACGGCGCTCACCGCCCTCGCCAGCCAGCAACGTTCCGGCCTGCACACCTTTACGCTAATCTTCCCCGAGCGCGATTTCAGCGAAGCCGAAATCGCCCGCCGTACCGCCAAGCGATTCGGTACCACGCATCAGGAACTAATGATCGGCGGCGAAGAAATGTTCGCCCGCATGGACGAAGCCATCGCTGCCTTCGATCAACCCAGTATGGACGGCATCAACACCTACTTCGTCTCCTGGGCCGCACGCCAAGCAGGCTTGAAAGTCGCGCTATCCGGATTGGGCAGCGATGAAGTTTTCGGCGGCTATTCTACGTTTCGCACCTCGCCGCAACTCGCCCGCGTCGCAAAATGGTCCCAAGCCGCTCCTGCAAGCCTCCGTCGCGCCACCGCTTCCGCAGTCCAAGCGCTCGGTCAAAAATTATCCCCCGGCGATGCAGGAAGAAAAGCAGCGTCGGCCTGGTCTGATCCGGCATTTTTCCCTGACGCATATTTCCTCTCGCGCACGCTGTTCCCGCCCGAGCAGGCGATGGCCCTTCTGTCACGACGCCCGGAAACTTGGCAGGCAGCCGTTTCGGCAGGCTCCTCAACATCCAGCGATTGGAGAAACTGGCTGGAACAAATCTCAAGGGAGGCTGCCACACTCGATGGCGCATCGAAAACTTCCTGGCTCGAACTGCGCTCCTACATGGTCAACGTCCTGCTCCGCGACACCGACGCGATGAGCATGCGCCATTCTCTCGAAGTCCGCGTCCCTTTCCTCGATCATCCCGTCGTCGAGTTCGCTCTCGGCCTCTCGGATTCATCCAAGCGTCACACCGAACGCCCAAAAGCATTGCTAGTCGCCGCGCTAGCCAATCTCCTCCCCGAAGAAGTCGTAAACCAAAAAAAGCGCACATTCACGCTGCCCTGGGAAACATGGCTCCGAGGCCCACTGCGCGACCGCGTCGCCGCCAGCATCGCAAACTGGTTCCCTTCGCTAGACCCGCTAATCCCCCGTCAAGCCGCCGCAACCGTCTGGTCCGATTTCCTAGCGCAAAAAACCACCTGGGCCCGCCCCTGGAGCCTCTACGTCCTAAACGAATGGGCAAAGCACCACGTCGAATAACGCCTGTGGCTCACGAGACGTGAGGACTTCGGTGGCGGCCCCGCATTTATGGGGGAGGAACGCTTCAGCGCTCCGAAAAAGCTCACCGTACCTATTTCTCCGGCTTCAGCCGCGGATCCGGTCGTCGTCAGAGGAAACGTGATGAAAATTTCGTCAGAGCCGGAGGCCGATGCTGTCGCCCACGATCTCCCGTCAGTCAGAGTCCGGAGGCCCCGTCTCCGGGACCAATCACTGTGAGCGAGACCCAGCCAATTCAAGGCCGCCTCTTCTTCATCACCGGATCTCGGTTTTGATAATCACGGGAGCGCTAACATGAAAGCAGCAGTTGTCACGGCCGCAGGCAAGATACCCATCTACGGCGATTTCCCAACACCCACTGCGAGGGCGGGAGAAGAACTCATTTCCGTACGAGCATCCGCGTTGAGTCAGTTTTCAAAATCGCGAGCCTCGGGTCGCACTACAGTTCCGACGACGGCTTTCCCTAAGTCGCTGGGTCGGATGGTGTTGGTATAACGCAGGATGGGAGGCGAGTCTATTTTGTCTTGCCTGAAGCGCCCTTCGGGGCTCTCGCCGAGTTCTGTTCCGTGAGCTCCAATCGGTGCGTGAAACTACCGGACGTTCTCGATGACATCACTGCTGCCGCCATCCGCAAATCCTGGCATGTCCGCCTGGGCCGCGCTCGTTGAGCGAGCTCACCTTGTGTCCGGTGACACGGTTCTGTCAACGGTGCGACCGGAACGGCAGGCAGACTTGCTGTTCAACCAGCGAAGTACCTGGGCGCTGGCACGGTCATCGCTACAGGTCGCAATTCGGAGGAACTGGAGGAAGTAAAGAAGCTTGGAGCAGATATCGTCATTCCGTTCGCTCTGGGCGCGCTGCACCCATCGGGAGCAAAGCAGTACGAGAATGCTCTCATGCACACCTTCGCCTCGGGGATCGATGTTGTTATTGATTATCTCTGGGGTGAGAGCGCGCAGACGGTGATTGTGGCAATCGCGAAAGCTGTCGAGGACGCCACGCCTGTCCGTTTCGTCCTCGTGTGTGGAGCTAGTCGTGAAGAGAACATCGTTCTGCCAGGTGCGGCGCTTCGCTCATCGGCGATCATGTTGATGGGCAGCGGAGTGAAAAGTGCACGAATGTCAGTACTGCTCGAAGCGATCAAGAGCGTCTTCGTAGCAGTTCAGCCCGCAGGCTTAAAAATAGCCACCAAGGTCGTACCGCTTTCCCGGGCGGAAGAAGTTTGGGACAAAGCCGCCGGCAAGCCCCGCGTAGTTTTCTCCATCGGCTAACTCCTGCCGTCTCGGTGGGAGCCCCTGCATTCATACGGGGGAGGAGCGCTTCAGCGCTCCGAAAAGATCCGCGCTTCAACTTCTTCGGCTTCAGGCGCGGATGCGGACTCGCCAAAAGAACGCGAGATTAAAACATTAGAAACTACGATCATCCCAGGCCGGGCGCGAAATCAAACGCCTCACGTATCCAGTCCGTCAGCGGACCCTCCACCTGATCAGCGTGAACAAGCTTGAACAGGTTGCAATACCTTGCTTTCTTGGTAGGTCCGTGCATGGATCTCAGCCCTTCGATTTCACGCGGGAGGAAAATCCAAACCTCGAGAAATGTCTTCTTCGGCCTCACAAAAAAATAACAAACTTTCCTCGCAAACATAATCGAAAGCGCAGAAGCATAGATGCGCTGAGCGCCAAGACCTGCGGCAAAGGCGCGAAGCTTTTCCCAAGCATCTCGAAGAGCCTCATCAAGTCCGTCAATTAGCTCTGCTTCGGTGAAGGGCCTTCCTTGCTGAGCTTCCAAATGTAGAGTGACGGAGCCTTTCACGTTCGAGGACTCGGAGTTAGACTTCCGGGCAGGAGAGTTTTTAGTCGCGGATTTTGGCTTGGACTTTTTCGAACTCCTAAATTTGCTGAGACCTTTTTCTCTCACACTCAATGTTCTTGCCCGCCTGTTTCAAGTTTAGAGCTTGGAATCCCTTCCTTCGGATTCAATCGCCACACAATAAACGAAGCCGCGCCGCAGACAATCTTATTTCAGAGTTCGCATTCCCCCGCTTGCGGATCTTCGCTGATTTTACCTGGTACTGGAACCTTACAAAACCGGCATTTGCTTTCCCGTAAATCTTGGGCTACGGTTGTCGCGGAGCTATGCTGAACAAACTCATGAACGGGCTGCACAAAACTTGGACAAAGCGAGTATCCCGCTCATTTCTAATCGAGACACCCGAACGATTAGAAACGCCGCTAAATCCAAGAAAACAAAGAGTCGACCTCCGTTCTAATCGAGACAAAATTGCACCCCCCTTCGAGAGCCGTTTAACCCTGCCGATCTTCAAAACCATCGAGCAAGGCAACTCCGCCAGCTTCACGGAATCACGCGCATGATCATCCTCGGCATCAACGCCTACCACGCCAACGCCTCAGCAGCCATCGTTGCCGATGGCAAGCTGCTCGCCGCCGCCGAAGAGGAGCGCTTCAATCGCGTAAAGTACGCGGCTGGTTTGCCGGTCCAGGCGATTCAGTATTGCCTCGCGGTAGCTGGAATCCCGCTCACCCAAGTGGATCATTTCGCCATCCCGCGAAACCCGTGGGCGCGCATGGGTACGAAATTGTGGTACGCGCTGCGCATGCCGAAATTTGCAATGGAGCGCGCGCAGGTGATGGCGAGATTTTC
>DATBYF010000152.1:0-10871 GCA_036513895.1 Candidatus Acidiferrales bacterium
CCCGTGTGAAACCAGCCGTCGCGCAAAGTCTGCGCCGTCGCTTCTGGTCGATTCCAATAGCCTGGAAAAACATTCCGACCGCGCACGAGAATTTCTTCATTATCTCCGACTTTCATTTCAATTCCTGGAATCGCAGCTCCGACGTAGCCGGGAACCGGATGACGCGGATCATCGAGAGTGCAAATGCCCGTGGTTTCCGTCAGCCCATATACCTGCAACACCGGAATGCCGATCATCATAAAGAACAACTGCGTGTCCACCGCCAACGGAGCTGACCCGCAAATCAGCGCTTTCAAGTTGACGCCGATTGTCTTGTGGATCTTTCGAAACATAATTGCATCGGCCAATTTAAGCCACGCCCCATCGCCGAAGCGGACCTTGCCGCTCTGCTCCCGGGCGTAAGCTGCCTTGGCTCGCGCGAAGAGCGTCGCGGCGAATCCGCCTCGCTCGAAAATCTGTGCTTCGATCTTCGTGCGAATACGCTCGAGCAATATCGGAACATTAATAAAGTAATCCGGTATCGCGACTTTCATTTCGTCGGCCAGCCGCTTCAGATCCATCGAAAGTAGAAGGACGCTCCTTCGGCTCAGCGCGGTCAGCATCACAAGCCACGATGCCGCCAGGCTCATCGGCCCGTAATGAAAAATGCGATCGGGCCGCGATTGCCTTGGGTACAGCGCCATCAATTCGTCGAGACGGGCGTTTGTGCAGGGAATAATGTGGTTGACGCCGCGAACGTTCAGCACAACGCCTTTCGGCTCGCCCGAAGTTCCAGAGGTATAAATAATTGTGACGGCGTCGTCGTCCGTAAGCGCAAGAGGAGGGCTTGTCTCGCTGCTGGCGGCCGCGAAAACTTCGTCGAACAGCGCCGTTGCAGGCGCTTGCGGCCAGATCGCAGTAATCGAGTCGCGCAACGCCCCATCGGAGCAAAGCAGCCGCGCCGGCGCGCAATCTTTCATCATTGCCACAAGCTCGGCAGGAACCTGCCGCGCGTAAAGCGGCACGACGATAATCCCCTCCGCCATCAGCGCAAGATCAACCGCTGCCCAGCGAATGCTATTCGGTCCGAGAAGCGCGCAGCGGTCGCCTTTTTTCAGTCCGCAGCTTTTTACGTAAGCCCGCGCCTTCGCCATCAGCTCGAGCAACTGCTTCCCGGAAGCTGTCTCCAGCCGATCTGCGTGGATCTCCTGAATCACGGGCGCATCGCCCGCACTTTTCAGTCTCTCGAGAAGTGTTCCGAGAAAGTTCATCGAGTCAGGCAGCCTCGCTCAAGCGTGCGCCGTCGCCAATTGTTCCAGGCGCGGGCTCATCGGCGGCAAATACTCTTCCCAGCTTCGCGAGCCGCCGCGAATCGGAAATTCCGGATAGCGACGCGCCACATGGGCCTCAAGATATGTTCCCATGCGCGCCATCAGCTGCAAATTGCGAACCACGGTCGCCGCGAGTGCTTCGCGAATGTTTTCGCTGTCCTTGTCGAGCCGTTCGAGAATCACCACCAGCTTTTCTTCGAGGTCCGGGTCGTCCACGCGCAGCAAAAGGTGATCGTGACCGCGCTCGTGCATGATGTTACGAATGCGCTCGTCCATCGTGACGCCCGCGGATACCACGCCTGCCGGCATGGACGTGACGATGGCGTGATACCGCGACGAAACCATGCGATCGCTGCAGCGTAGAATGCTGACAAGCTCGTACATGTTATAGCGTTCCGAAGAAAAAATCGGCGCGCCGCCCAGCTTTTCGCTTACGCGCTCGGACGAACGCGTATCGAGCGCTTCCATCGCGACCAGAACTGTGAACATCGGCCGCGTCTTTGTATACCTCTTGACCGCGCCGCTGATTCCCGAAAGATATTTCTCGTACGCCGCATCCACATCGGCGCCCGAACGATGAAAATAAAGCGAGCGGTAATGACTTTCTTTGTATGCCCCCGCCACCGCGTGCGAAATCCACTTCGAAATGGAAGGCTTTACCGGCCACCAAAACGGATGAATCGGGCACACGGCAAGCACCGGCATTCGCCCATCCCATCCCGCATCGCGCAACGCTTTTTCTCCGTATTCAGGGCCGTACGGCTCAAATGTCCACGCGGTGTCCGTTCCAAGCTCCGTTGAAACACCAAGCTTTCCCAGTACATCTTGCGATTCCGGATTGCGAGTGATAATCAGCGAATCCGCGCAATATCGTTTGCACATCTTCCGCAACAGCGGATCCATCTCGCCGGCTTCCGCGCCGTAGCCCACACTGAGCTTGTTCTGCGCCGACGCGATTCCTAGCGAGCCGATAATCATTGTCGTCAGCGCGTTAGCGAACTTGCTCTTGAACATCGAGCCTTCGCACGCAATCACGCCATCGTGCTGCGGCACTTCGCGAAAGAGAAATGGCGGAAAAACGTCCGGCAAATATACTTGCCGCGCGTCACCGAAATAGCCCCGCGAGTTCTCAAAGCTCTGCGTCATCACCGAAAGGTCGAGATTTTCCGCGCTCAGCACGTGCCGCACCTGCCGCAGAATCTCCTCCACGCGGACATCCGAACCGGTGTTCCGTGTGCCGTTGTACCCTGCAAAAAGCAGCTTCAATTTATCGCCCGGACGCCAGCTCCGGCCCGTTCCGAGCATCCACATGAGCTTTTCCAGCTCGATAATGCCGCTTACCCACCCTTCGAGCAGCACGTCCGTCATGATCGAGTAGCCCTAGACTCCTCAGTTGCAGCAGATGCTGATGCCGTTTTCGCCGTGTTCCCAGCGCTCGGCCAATCCATGTAGCTATATTTGAAATTGTTTTCGCGGCTGAAACGCATTAGTTCGTAGCAATACTTCGAAAAGGGCGCTGGTTTGCGCCCAAGCTCCGCCACCACGCGCGAATTGTCGAAAACCGTGTTCCAAAGCAGGTACGGCAGAAAAACTTTCAGCAACGTCGCAATGCCCCCTAGTTTGCCCGAGCGTCGCGCCAGCGAATTCACCATTCGCGTTGACGACTTCTCGAGTCCAGGCATAAATATCGGCCCGCGCTTCCCCTGCGCGCTCGCTAGCGCCTCGGTAAGTTGTTGAAACGTCTCAGCATCCGTGCCCGACGAAAGATGGTAAATTTCGTGACGCGGTTTGTCTTTCAAATGCAGCGTTGAAATCGCGTCAGCCACGTAATCAACGGGAACGATATCGAGCCGGTCGCCTGGACGGAAGGGAAGCATGGGCAGGCCGGCAAGAAACACGAACGCGCGCACCATATCGAATTGCGTCGTCTCCGCGCGCCGGCTATCACCGAGCACGATGCTCGGCCGCAAAAACAGCTTCGAAACATCGGGCAGCAGCTCGCGTCCCATATGCTCGCAAAATTTCTTCGTGCGCGCGTAAGGGTCGTAATCCGATCGATCCCAGTCAATCGCACTGGCTTCCTGCACCACCTCATTGCTCCGCATTCCCGCCACCGCCACCGTACTAACATGGCTGAACCGCCGCAGGCCGTGATCGGAGTGCGCGCGTGAGGCAAGTTGGATCACTTGCAGGGTGCCGCGCAAATTCACATTCAGGCAGGCCTTCTCGGATTTGCGATTGAGCGATGCGGCGCAATGAACTACAGAGTCCGTGGTCTTGACGAGCCGCTGATAATCGTCGTTTTCGAGGCCGAATTTCGAACCAGTCAGATCGCCACGAAAAAACGCGATGCGTTGATCCAGTAAATCGCGGAAGCGCGGAAAATCAATGTGAATTTGAATTGCGCGCCAGAGCCGCTCGCGCGCTTCGTTCGCATCGCGAGCGCGGACAAGAAGATTTACATTCTCCGAGGAATTCTCGAGGAGATTCGCCAGAACATGCGCGCCGATGTAGCCGGTCGAGCCGGTCAGAAATATGGCCACGGTGTTTGGGTGTTTAGGACGTCGCCGGCGCTGCTCGTGTCGCTTCCGCTGCGCCCGCGCCGGTCTCCGGCGTGTCGCCTAGCGGCACGTTGCGACGCGGTTGCGCCTCCGGGGCGCGTCCTTCGATGAGAGGATAGCACCACTTCCGCAGCGCCGGAATGTGCACGTTGATCCAGTAATCCCACCAATCGAGAGAGCCGGCGTCGTAGCCAAAATCCGCGCGCTCTTCTTCCGGCAAGGCCACCGCCAGCCGCTCGATGTTCGACGCTTCAAAAATATGATCGTTGTGCAAAATGAAGGGCTCGAATAGCGCGATTAATTTGATGACCTTGTCGAGTTCGCGTTCCTGCCGCGCCAGCGGCGGCTTCACGAATGGAATCGGCGCGACGCTGCGGTTGATTGCCTGCACGAAAGCCTTCTGCGCCGGAGCCGATAATTTCTCATAACGAGCTTTCGACACGGGAATCGCGTCGAACTTGATCTTCATGCGATGTCCAAGGCCGTTTTGTGCGCGATAATATTTGCGATGACCGAGCCCGGTCAGCTCGATCGAGCGCCGCATGTTGCACGGATTCGTCACTGACGACGCAATCTGATAAACCGGCGCGTGGCATTTCTGAACGAGCGCCGCCGCGACCAGCGTCATGCCCCGGCAAACGAGATCCACTGGAACGATATCGAGACACTTGCGCTCATTCGTTGGCAGTTGTCGGAAATATGTTCCGAGCAAGTAGGAAAGCGACGCTGACGTGTTGATGCCTTCGTTCCACCCGAGAAATGGTTTTTCGATTGACGATTCGACAATCGCCGGCCGCACCAGCGCGATAGGAATCTGAGGCGAAGCAGCCATGAATTTCTGGATCAGCGATTCCGCCAGTCCCTTCGTCAGCGTGTAAGTGTTCGGCCAGCCAAATTCGTTCGCGCGCCGCGTCCCGGCTGCCGTCATTTGCTGGCGAATCCAGCGCGTCCGGTTCTTGCGCACCTGATTATCGAGCGCCACACCATGCAAATCCTTTGCTGCGTGCTCGCTGGCCAGAGCCTGGCGCCGCAATTCCGCGGTGACTTCGGGGCTTTCGGCGCGCGCTTCCGTCTCCCGAATCAATCCTTCGAGGGCTCGCATTTCCTTCTCTGCGTCGTAATCTTTCGCGCCAACGGGCGTATAGTTCGGCTTGATCTCTTCGAGGATGCGGCCATCACGCTTGCCCGCAACGTAGCACGTCGAAAGATGCAGCAGCGACCCATGCCGGCAGGTGGCAAGAAAATTCAGTACGTTCGCAACCGCGTGTACATTCGAGGAAAGTGCGTCCCGTAAATCCGGATTGAAATCCGTCAATCCAGAGGAATTGACGATCACGTCGAGCTTCGCGGCCAACTCCGCGGCGATTTCCGGCGAGAGCCCAAGCCCCGGCTTCGTCACATCGCCTTCGACCACCTGCACGCGATCGCGAAGGAATTCCGCAAGCCGTGCACCACGTTGCTCCGCGAGCGGGCCAAAAACCGGCGATTCTTCCACAATTTTCTGAAATCGAGCGAGCGACGTCTGCGAACGATTCCGGCGAATGAGGACGTAAACCTTTCGAATCTCCGGCAGATCGTGAAGTAAATTCGCAATCCACACTTTTCCGATGAAGCCGGTCGCTCCAATCAGCAGAATGTTCTTGCCCGCGAGCGACTCGCGCACCGAAAGTCGCGCGATCCCAGGCTGTCCGGGAAAGTGAACCACAGCGGCTTCTACTTTCGCGGGCTCTCGTCGCGCGGGTCGGATCGCTCGCTCGAGATTTTCGGGATTTTCGGCATAGCCAAGATCTTCCGCCAATTTCTCCCGGCTGATTCGCCCATCTGGCCGGTGTCCTATCAATTTTGCCAGCGGTCCGCGCGGACGGATCACCGGGTCGAGCAGCCTTCCGGTCGCCATCCCATCACGAAATTCCAGTCGATTTGCGATCAAGCTCTCGACTCCCAGATATTCGGCCAGCGGCCCCATGATGTGATCGAGCCCCTGGCTGACGAGAACAATGCGCTCGCCGCCGGCGATGGCCTCATTTAGTTTTGCGACGCCCGCGGGCTTCAGCCGCGGCTTGAAAACGTACTCAAAATATTCCTGACCGAGCAGCTCCAGCCGATCACGGCTCACGCCTCTCAGCACGGTGTGCAACAGCCGAGTAGCGCCCACTCGATGCGTTGCATAAAAAATCGGCCGCGCCACAGCCAGCACACCCATCGTTCCACGCCTCGCCCAGCGTTCAAGAAAGCTCTGAGCATTCCACGCGAAAAATCCCACTGGGCGCACAGCGGTGAGGTTCAGCAGGCTGCCTTCGACGCGCCAATACGTATAGGGACAGGAATCGAGCCCAGCAGCGATGGGACTACGATCGTTCGTCGAATTGGATCGGGGCGATGTTTCCATTATCAGGCCAGCCCGGCTGAATGCACTGTACGCCTACAGGTATGCAGAACCTAACATTCTACCAGTAGGCAATCAAGGGGGCGAGTGCCTGCTCATTCTCTATCTAAGTCGTTGCTTCACAGCGACTTATACGCAATTATGGCGAGGCCACAACACTTAGTCCGCTATCCCCGAATCACTGCGCGGATCTTGGGCGAGCCCGTAACAGCCGACTGCATGTCAGGCGACTGTCCGATCGTGTCCAGAACCGCCCTGGTGACTTTGCCATCCATTTCAGCCGCATTCCGAAGTTCTACCGGATAGCGCACCACGTATTCGAGGCCCGTATCTCCGAATCGAAGTTGCCCTTCAGGCGATGGCGCCCTCATTCGAACATCAATCCGACTCTCGACCGATCCAAACTGCCTTTCGATTTCCTTGCGATAATGGTCGTAGACCGAATTCACGGCGGCCATCAATTTGTCTTGTGCGGCCTGATGATTGGTTCCCGGCGCCATTGAAATTGCCACTTCGTGCCACGTATATTCCGTGCCCGGAAGCTGCTTGAAAAGAGGCGTCGTCGCCTGAAATAGCACAGAATTCGAAAAGACCACGATACGGCCCGTGGGATACAAGTCCACATTCGTTCCAGCTAATTCCATCAAGTACATTCGGACGATGCCAATATCAATTACATCTCCGGTGACGCCCGCGATCGAAATGCGGTCGCCGACGTTGATGCCGTACCGGCCGACTACGAAGAAATACGCGGCGACGGACAAAATCACCGCTTGCAGGGCGACAGCGATGCCCGCCGTGATGAATCCCGCGAATGTTGCTAGCGAGCTGAATTCGCTGGCGAATCCGAGCACCAGGACGATCAACACCAGAAATCCGGTGACGAAGCGGCGCATGGTGAGAAATTGCCGCCGTCTCCGAGGGTCGCTTACGTAACGAAACGTCATCCGGCGCCAAACTTCGGAAAAGATCATCAGCAGCGCCAGGGCGATTCCGATGACTAACACTCGCGCCAGCACGGCGCGCAATACGGTTTTGTATTCGGCTGAGATTGATTGCCGCCATTCGAGCAAATTCGACCGGCTTTGATCAATCAGAATGATTTCCTGGCTCAACGGCAGTGTGGCTTTTGTAAGGCGCTTGGATCTCTCCGTCAGGTCGTCAAATGCCTTCTTCTCGGCATCTAATTGCGCCGGAGTGGTTGATGGAGGCTGATTCGCACGTTCCTGCCCTTGCTGGATGGTATCCTTCAGCTGGGCTATCAATGGTTGCCGAAGATTGCTGACGGTGTTGCGCAATTTCATCGTTTGAGATACGAGCTGGTCAATCGAATGCATGCTCATTATTTGGGAATAGAGCAGCTCCGTCTGCCCAATCAGCCCGGCCGGCGACGGCTTTATTCCCGGCTGGCTGCTCGAATTGACGACAGGATTCTGGCCTTTCGACGTGCTGGCAAGCTCGGGAATGGATTTTTCGAGGTCCGTGATACTGCCAAGCAATCCCGCCGAGCCGCCTTCACCGCTGCTGCCGACAAACGTGGACATTTTTTGAACTGCATCCAGCATGGTCTTATATAGTCCGAGTTCCCCTTGCAATCTGTCACGTTGCGACGCCAGCGTCGGCAGATTCCGCTTCGGCGCAGTGGTAATTTGCTTGTTGACGGCATCCAACTGCGACTGAATCGTGTCGATTCGCGTAGTAATATTGGCTTCCATCTTGGTGTAGTCGGGCTGCCCGATTGGTGTCGAAGTAGCCTGATTCGCGGCATTGCTCGAGTTATCCGCTGCGATAAGTGCAGCCTCAGCTTTAGCGGACTGAAAGGCGAGTTGGGTCGTTTCAAGCGCCAGGCTTCGCGCGTTGTCGTGGTAGATCGCGTCACTCGGCTGACCGCTCGACTCGACGCCGGCGCTTGCGGCTCGATACCAGCTGATGACTGCATTCAAATGTTGAAGAATCGCAGTCCCGTTTAATTGGCCGGACGTTTGTGCCATTAGCGTTGGCGTCAGTAGGGCGGAGATAAGAAAAGCCATCGCGAGCATTCGCCAGTGTCGTTGTATTTTCCGCATATGAATCTTCATTCGCCGAATAATCCCCTCGATGTTGGATGAAGACAGAAAGCTTTTGGTGGCGCGTGTTGTGCTATGGCCGATCGAACATCACATCGTCGCGCGCAACTGAAACGCGCTAAAAGGCGGCTTTTGTGACGCTATTTCGTGTATCGGAATAGCAGGCTGGGTCCTGCCGGTCCGCTTACCGGCCGGGTGTTGTAATTCAAAATGTAATTCAGATGATCCGTATCGAGAGGATAGCCCAATTCGTTCGGATATGGATAAGGAACACGCGTGTGGAACGGCAACGGCGAAACTGTATCGCCGTACGCCGCATAGAAATCCATATCCTTGGCGAAACCGTCGGCATAAAAGAAATAATCGCGAGTCCAGTGTTCAGGAACCGGCGGTAACTTCGATGGATCGAAATTCACGGCTACCTCATCGCCTGAGCCGAAGATGACATATTTATTATCCGACGCCGAGACTAATTCCTTCACGTCGCCGTAGCGCGTGTAATAGCCGGCTTGACGCGTGTACGGACCCGTGGCGCTCACATTTTCGTGGATGTAATAAATGTCGTTCTTCGGATTGCCTTCGACCACTTGCGGATATCCACGGAATCCTAGCCGCGCATCGGCTAAGGGAACCTCGCTCGTTTTGAATGGAATTTCCGGCGACGAATTATCAATCCGGATTCGATCCCAATAAATTTTCAGGTTCGTGACGATACGAATCCGCCGCGTGCCCGCCGGCAATTTACCCGTCAAGTCGGCGACCATCGTGCGCGCCAACCCGGCAGGGAAGCCCATGTCATTCACTACTCGAGTCCATTTGCCGGAAGCGTCTTGCGCTTCGACATATGGCGCGACCGGCTGAATCCCCGCTTGCCACGCCGCGTACATCGAGTTCGCTGTGAAGTAATCCGTGAAGCCGTCGAGTAAAAGTCTCAGTGGCCGCGAAGCCTTCCATTCGCCGAGATCGAGCTCAAGCGTGTGCATCGCCGCAAATCCCTGGTATCGGCCGCTCAAAAAATCGGCTACGTATTTCCGGTCACGTTCAAGCAGGAACGGCAGAACATCGCGTCCGCGGTCGTCCCAGGCTCCAACCGGCGCGTGCGCGTCGCGAGTGGCGATCACTTTGAATTCCGGGAAAGGAGGATTGCTCGCGAAGCGCTCGTTGGGATACACCTCGACATCGGAAGGATGGTCAATGGCAAGAAGGCGAACGCGATCGAGATAATCGAGCTCTTCCATCGGCTCGAGCATTTTGAAACTAATTTTGCCGTCGCGCAGCGCCACTTGCGATCCATTTACTTTGAGATACTCGTCGGGATCGGGTAGGTCGCGCTGGCCCGGCGCAATCCAATGGCCCACGATTCCAGGCCCAATCATGTCGGCGAGAAATTCGTAGCGGCTGCCATTCCACACGAAAACGATTGGGCACGAGCTGCCGCGGCGATCAATCTCGTTGATTTCCTTGCGCGATCCGGCGGCGACGTGAATTTCATCCTGCAGCACGCCGGTTGGCCACAGCAATCGCACTACATCGGCTTCCGTCTCCGTGCCGAGACCCGCGTGAATCTCCGCAGGCGCTTGGCCGAGATATCCCGTCGCACCTGAGACTTCGAATTTCTGCCGCATCGCGCCGGCGAACACTTCCACCTTCGTCCCGATCGCGCTTTTGTTGTCGTTCGTGCCTTGGAGTGACAAGCGTAGCCAATGATTTTTGTTGCCGCCAATATTTCGCAGCAGTACCGGGGCGGCATTCATTTGCGTGATCAGCAAATCCACGCCGCCATCGCCGTCATAGTCGAAGGGAACTACGGCGCGAGGATGCGATAGCGCAATCTTGTCGAGCCCGACATCCTTCGTCACATCCCGAAAGCCCGCCGGTCCTTCATTGCGAAACAGCGCGATCTTCCCGCCCGATGCATCTTCCCCGACGGCGATGAGATCAATCCAGCCATCGTTATCGTAATCGATCGCGGCCACGCCCCACGCTTGAGTCCAATCGAGCTTCGGCAGAGCGACCGGCCCAAAGTGTTTTCCGTTCACATTGCGCCAGAGCGTGACGGCTGGCACAGAAGGATGCGTGAAAGCGATGTCCATCCAGCCATCCTTGTCGAAATCAAAAACCGCGACACCGTTGCTCGCAGCAGACATTTCGCTACTCCACGGCTGGCTCGCTTTGAATTGGCCTTCGCGAGGATTGAAGAGCACCGATGGCACACCGGATGCGCTCGTCACGATGAAATCAATGGCGCGGTCGTTGTTGATGTCGCTGACGGTGACGCCGCTCGCTGCGATTCCAAGACCCGATTCCGCGCTCCAATTCGTAAACGTGCCGTTTCCATCGTTGCGCCAGAGTTCACTCCGCATTGCAGGTGCATCCGATTGTGCACCCTGTGTCGGCGCGCTCGTCGCATAAAGATCCAAATCGCCGTCGTGGTCGTAGTCCACAAACGTCATGCCTCTCGCCGAGATCGTCGAGTGAAGTCCCGCGGTTTCCGTGACTTCGCGAAACGTTCCATCGCCCTGATTTCGATAGAGCGCGATGTGCCCGT
>DATBYF010000153.1:0-51149 GCA_036513895.1 Candidatus Acidiferrales bacterium
GATGTACGCATTCACCGAGAACTTCGTCCTCCCGCTCTCGCACGATGAAGTCGTGCACGGCAAGCGGTCGCTGCTCTCAAAAATGCCCGGCGACGACTGGCAGAAATTTGCGAACTTGCGGCTGCTATTCGGTTATCTCAACGCGCATCCAGGCAAGAAGTTGCTCTTCATGGGTTGCGAACTAGCCGAGCGGCACGAATGGGCGGAAACCCGAAGCATCGAATGGTCGCTTGAAAACTCTCCACCGCATCGAGGCGTTCAGCGCCTAGTCGCTGATTTGAACCGGCTGCACACTTCCAACCCTGCTCTTCACGAAGTTGATTTCGACTGGAAGGGATTCGAGTGGCTGGAAGTCAACGACCTGGATCGCAGCACGTTAGCCTTCCTCCGGCGGGGCGCAGACCCGAAAGAATTCGTGCTGGTCGTCTGTAATTTCACTCCCGTCGTGCGGCACGACTATCGAGTCGGCGCGCCCGTTGCCGGCTTGTATCACGAAATTTTGAATTCCGATTCCTCCTATTACGGGGGAAGCGATGTCGGCAATCTCGGAGGCGTCACGGCTGAGCCGATACCCTGGAACGGCCAGCAATTCTCCCTGAAGATCACGCTGCCCCCGCTCGCCGTGCTTTATTTCGCTCTCAAATCCAAATGAAGCGTTGACTAGTCAATCCTTCTATCAGAGCCCGGAGGATCCCGCCTCCGGGAACCAAACTCAATTCACGGCAATCCTCGCCCGAAGGATAAAATTTCTAATCTGACCGGAACTTTTCTTAACCCACCTCCGTATATCCCACCAGCAGTTCGATAGAAAGGAATATGAGATGAATAAAAATTTGCAGCTGGGTGCGGTCCTCTGTCTATTGGCGGGTGTCGTGGTGATGGGCGCCGTAGCCGTCAAGAAAACGGCCGCCGCTACCACCCCTGAAAAGTTCATTCACGTTCGAGTCAACGACGCTTCGAAGGGCGAGATGGTCAGCGTGAATGTTCCCCTATCCCTCGCCGAGAAAGTAATCCCCACAATTCACAACGGTAACCTTCGCAACGGAAAAGTCACGATTGGAAATATGGACATGCAAGATGTGGACGTCCGCGCGCTGCTCACGGCCGTAGCCAGTTCACCTGACAACGAGTTCGTAACCGTGAAGGAAAAAGACCAGGAAGTGCGCGTCGCCAAGTCAAAAGGCAACTTCATCATCCACGTGACCGATCTGAGTTCGGATTCAGATGAGTCAGACAAATCCGCCAAACCGGACAAATCGAACAAAAAGCATGGCCAGAACGTGGATATCACCATTCCAATATCGGTCGTCAACGCGCTCGTCCCCAACGAGAAGCAGGAACTCGATCTCGTAGCCGCGATTCGCGCACTGAGCAACGCCAGTGAAGCGCTCCTCGTAACCGTGCACGACGGAACCCAAGACGTAAAAATCTGGATTGATTCGCAGAACGACGGCTCGAAGTAGCCGCGTCGCTGCGCTCGAAAGTGAGGACACGATGATACTGCTCGCCAAACTCGCTCTTGGAACTCTCGGGACCGTCGTCGCTGCAGGCGGAGTGATTTCCAGCGAAGGCTTCGTCAGTGTGCGCGTGCACGAAAAAAAACCGGGCGGAACGCACGTCTCGCTAATGGTTCCGGCAATGGTGCTCGATACCGGCCTCCGCTTCGTTCCGAAAGAGAATCTTCAGGACGCGTCAGAACAGGTCAGGCCGTGGCTCCCGACGATTCACGCGGCCATTGATGCCCTGAAATCAGAAGGCGACACCACATTCGTGGAAGTCAGAGAAGAAAACCAGCACGTCACGGTCGGTACGCACAATGGCGCCATCGTGGTGGACGTTGATGACGACGGCGAAACGGTTCACGTCTCAACGCCACTCCGGGCCATTGACAACGCCATTGACCAGATCGCAGCCGCGGGCCCAAAAAATTAACCCCACCACGCGGCGCGTTCCAATCCACCGGGCGCCTCAGGGCGCCCGAGTGGAGCGGCTTCACTTTGCTGGCACCCAGTACACTTCCTGTTTCAACGATGCGTTTGCAAATCCCCGCCGCTTCAAAATCCCCAGACCTAGCTCAATCATCCCAGGATGACCGCACAAGTATCCGGTTGTGTCTGCGCCGGTCAAATTCCATTGGTCAGCATATTTCCGAATCAAGTCCTCGACGCGACCGACTTCGCCGGCCCACGCGGGATCGTCCCATGGCCGGCTGATCGTTGGCACGTACTTGAGCCAAGGAACTTCGGCCGCGATCCTTTCAATCTCTTCGCGGTAGCCAAATTCCGAGGACCGACTCGCTCCATTGATGAGATAAAAACGATGATCGCCCGGCGTTTCTCGATTTCTCCAGTCTCGATAAAAAGTCCTTAGATAACTAACGAATGGGGCGACGCCGGTCACCGTGCAAATCATTAAGTGATTGGTATGCCCGCTGCGCAAATCAAGCGTGAAGCGGCCCTTGGCAATCCTTCGGATCTTTAGCTCCGCGCCCGGCTGCAAACGGAACAGGAGAGGCGTCAAATCGCCTTGCGGCACAAGTTCGAAGAATATTTCGAGAGTCTCTTCGTATGGCGAAGAAACGATGGAGTAAGCGCGCTCGACAAGCTTTTCAGGCGTGTGGACGCCAAGCGTCGCGTACTGTCCGGCGACGAAATCAAACTCGCCGCCGGGGTCTACACGCAACTTCCACAAATCATTTGAGACGTCGATGCGCTCAAGAACACGGGCACGGTAAAACTTGTCCTCCGTAGAAGCCACGATGGGTCTCCTCGAAGTAATTGGTGAATCCTACTGGCACCGCGCCCTGCCTCCAAGCAGAAAATGAAAGAGGCGCCCCGGACCGAGGCGCCTCTTGTTACTTCGTCGTAGATCTGTGAAATTTGCTGCTGGTCTACTGTTGCGGCGGCCTTCCCTGCTGCATCATCCGCATCGGGTCGAACGGCACCGGGGTGCCTGTTATTCGATCTTTCGCGTCCGTGAGAACGTGGGCGAGAACCGTCGTGTTTCCATCCTTGGATACGGATTTAACCAGGCCGAACGGAGGCACCTTGGGCGAAATCCAGACGTCGCCGCCATTATTCGAGTGCCAGTGGTCGCATACGAACGTTCCAGCGGGGACGGTGACGGTCTCGCTGCCCATATTCTGCCCCTGATCGCGGATGTCGCTATATTTACTTGACTGATGCCCGCCCATCATCTGCTCAGACATTTCCATCGGAGGTTGGCCCTGCATCTGAATGATTGTGCGGCTCGCCTGGCTGTTGGTGCCGTCAACGATCGTCAGCGTCTTGATCAGAATCGCGCCGGGCCGCTGGCCGCTTTCCGTCGCTATTTCCAGCCAGTACGCGTCCTTCCCGCCGACGCTTTCCTTGCCCGCGATGAAAATATCCAAATGGCGTGTCTTGCCGTCGGCCGATTGCATCTCGTACGATCCTCCCGCGCCGACCACCGGATTCCAGATACCCGACATGTCCGGCGTTCGCATCATGCCCATCTGGGCGATGCCCGCGGGCGATAAGCTGACGAGCAACAGCACAGCGATTGCAATTCGACAAGCAGCCTTCATTGAGTTTCTCCAGTGGGTGAGGAATGGCAAAACTATCGAAGATTCGATATCAATTCCCTTCCAGGCGGTAATAGACGGTCGCGGATGATACGTCAATTTTAGTTTATCGATTAAGACGTCCGCGCCGCAGCAGTTCGATCCGCTCGGGCAATGCGTTCGACGCGATAAATTGGCTTGTCACGCCCCTCAAAATGCGTCCGCATCAGCAATTCGCCAATCAGGCCCACGGCAAGCACCTGCAAGCCAAACAAGAAAAGCATCATTCCCAGCACGAGTAACGGCCCATGCTCCTGAAACAGGTGGGTCCCCAAAAGAATCTTCTCGAAAAACAGAAAAGTCAGAATCCCTCCGCCGCCAAACACGGCCAGGATTCCCGGAGGACCGAAGAAGTGTAGCGGCCGCGTCATATACCGCAGCAGAAAGCGAATCGTTAGCAGATCGAAGAACACGCGAATCGTCCGCGAAATCCCGTAATGAGATTGCCCGCTCGGCCGAACGATATTCTTGATCGGAACTTCTGTTACCTTTGCGCCGTTCCACGCCGCCAGCGCCGGAATGAACCGGTGGAGCTCCCCATAAAGTCGAATATCTTTAATAGTTTCGCGCCGGTATATCTTGAAAGTCGTTCCGAAGTCGTGGATATCCACGCCAGAAAACTTCGCCATCATCCAATTCGCCACGCGCGACGGCAGACGCCGCAGCAAGTAATTGTCGACGCGCTTCTCGCGCCAGCCGCTGACGATGTCGCTGTCGGTCGCCTCGAACGCATCGAGCATCGCGGGGATATCTGCTGGATCGTGCTGCAGGTCGCCATCCATCGAAATAATGATCTCGCCCGCGGCATAGTCGAAGCCGGCCGAGAGCGCGACGGTCTGACCATAATTTCTCTTCAACCGCAGCGCCACTACGCGCCCGTCGAGCCCTGCCAGCTCCGCTAAAATCAGCGCGGTTCCATCGTGGCTGTGATCGTCCACGAAAACGAATTCCACCGGCTCGTAGCGGCCGGTCATCACATCGCTCAACCGCGCGTAAAGCTCGCGGATGCTCGACTCCTCATTATGGAGGGGCACGACGACTGAGTATTTCGGCGGCATTGCCTCTAATTCTCTCACTGGTTCAGCTCAAGTGCCTCATTTTCTCTTAGTTGAGGTCGCGGTACGGCATAAGCCGTACGCCCGATCTGCGAACCGCCGTGGCGACCTCGGCGTCGAGGAGCGCCTCGAGCTCGACCTGCCGTTGCTTCTTGAGCCTGGTCGAATTTCTCTCGAGTTCCGCGTCGCAAATCCCAGGATGGCACATGATTTCGCTCGTGCCCTCCGGAAGCTGCTCGATCAGCTGGCGCAACGCCCTGCCGCATAATTGCCCCGTCAACATTACTCCGAAAAAATGATCGGGAGCCCGCAGATCATATGCCTTGATGCCTCTGCGAAACGCCGGTGCGGTCATGCTGGCGACCGACATCAAGAAGCGCTGCGTCACCGCGCCGCTCGATTCCGGCAATTTTGGCGCACTTGCCGTTTCTTCGAACGGCTTGCGAATGCGTTTAATGCCGAACTCCCGCGCCACGCGAAAAAGCGCTTCCATCACAATGGGATGCGCGTGCGTGTGCTTGTGGCTGTCCAGATGCGATGGCGTAATGCCTGCCGAGATCACGCGCTCGATTTGCGCCCTGAATTCCCGCTCGATTTCCTCGCTGGGGATCAGCCCGCTCGTAACCCGGCCCACCAGCTCCAACAAGGAATTCGGCAGCTCGCCACTCTCCTTCGCGAGCGACGGAATTTCATTCACAGGAGCCGCGCAGTTGCCCCCGATAAGCACGAGGTGGACTCCAACGTCGATCCCCGGATTTTCACGAACGCGCGCCACGGCGTCATCAAACCCATCACCAGTCGCCATCAACGTCGTGCTGGTGAGAATTCCATCTCGAAACGCCTGAACGATCCCGGCGTTAACGCCGGCCGTCAATCCAAAGTCATCCGCATTCACGATAAGCGATTTCATCAAGGTCGGAAGATCACCGAGCAAAAAGAAATAATATCACGCCCAATCAGCGCAATTTCCCCCATCGGAGCCACACCTCGATCATCGTGGCGCGGGCATCCTGCCTGCGATTTACGGATACAATCAAGCCCAATCCACCAAAATCTCATCGAAGCCACAAACTCCATCGTAGCGCCGGCATCTTGCCGGCGTTTTTCCGCGCCGCCGCTCAATGTGTCGCGACGAACTCCAATCCGCCATCAAAAGTTTTCGCCCAACCGTGGAGAGACATCGCCCCAATAACTCCGCACAGCAATTTCACCGCCGCAACTTCGAAATTCGCGCCACTAAAAATAATTTCTCGTTAAAGTTTTCAACAGTTGTGTTGAAAAGCTTGTGGAAAAGCCGCCCCTCTTGCACAAAACAACCCGCGAAACCAATCGTTTATGCGTTTTGCACCACGACAGGGCAAATGCGTCTGTTTTCAGTGAAGCACGTGGAAGAACGATGCATTCAAGGGCACGCGAAGAAACTCCAAGCAGTTTTAAAAACACTTTAGCAGAAAATTCCTGATCAGCTACGAAGCTAGTACCAACGCGGAGGCTTATCGAGGCGAATATTTATTTCTTCTTCGTCCTTCACAATTTCGTACCACTTTCCGTACGTGTGCCAACCCGGCGCGACAATCTGAACCAAAATTTTTCCTCGCGGCACGCTTGGCACTTTCACGCTGCCGTCCTGATTCGTTTTGAAATTCATCTCCGCTTCTTTATCTTTGCGCGTGAAGAAAGTTTTGCCCTCGGGAAATCGTATATACACACTCGCATTCGCGACCGGCTTCCCAGTATCAGCCGCCACCACACTCACTCTGAGTTTCGATTCCGGCGCATCGTCAGATTTTGCGTCTTTCTGCGGCGGATCGGCAGGTTTTGGAGCAGGTACTGGCTTTGCCGGTTGCGTTGGCTCAGGGGTCTGTTCGGAATGCCCGGTCTGGGCGGCCGGTGAAGATGACTGTGGAGGCGGATTATCACTTTGTTGCCGCGCAGCCACAGTCGACCAAGCAGGAAAGATCGTCAGAAGGGTACCAATGGCCAACCGACGAAGAGTAAAACCGCTCAAATGAGTACCTCGGACCGTTGGCCCGCTTCCGTTAGCCGATCGCCGTGACAATTCTAACCACCGCGTCACACGGGCTAGCGCGCAATTTGACTGACCGCTTTCCCTGGGCTAACTTCGAGGAGTCAGTTTCGGCGCAAGCGCTTTGCCGGTTACGAACTCTCAGAAACCCAAAGAGTATCTCGCCGGCGGTCGTGCAATCCACGCTCGCCAGCCATTGTGCGCAATCTGAGTGTGTTTCGCAAGCCGCTTCGCTCGTCGCGCAAGCGCAGAATATCGAGGAGAACGCATTTATGGGATTTTCCACCGACGCCATCCATGTAGGCCAGGAGCCCGACCCCGCCACCGGCTCAATCGTTGCGCCGATCTACCAGACTTCCACCTACCTTCAGGACGCGCTCGGCCAGAATAAGGGATACGACTACGCCAGAACGAATCACCCGAACCGAAAGGCCCTCGAACGCTGCCTCGCGAAGCTCGAGGGCGCGCCTTCCGCGTATGTCTTCACCACCGGGATGGCCGCCATTGACGCCGTTTTCCGTCTTCTGCGCCCCGGCGACCACTGTGTGCTTTCAGATTCCGTCTACGGCGGCGTTTTCCGGCTGACGACCCAGCTTCTCGTCCAATTTGGGCTCGAATTCAGCTACGTGGACACGTCTTCTGTCGAAAAAATCAACGCCGCGTTGCGTCCCAACACGAAAATGCTCTACGTCGAGACTCCAACCAACCCGACAATGATTGTCTCCGACCTCGCCGCATGCGGTCGCATCGCCAAGGATCACCATCTCACGCTGACAGTAGACAACACGTTCCTCAGCCCTTATCTCCAACAACCAATTTCACTTGGTGCCCACATCGTCGTCCATTCGATGACCAAGTATCTCAACGGCCACAGCGATTGCACCGGCGGCGTCGCCGTTTTGACTCGCGCGGAGGACGCAGAGAAAATTTATTTCATCCAGCGCTCAGCCGGCGCTGGCCTCGCGCCCATGGATTGTTTTCTCGTCTCGAGAGGCGTGAAGACGCTCGCTGTCCGGATGGAGCGCCACGATGCCAACGGGATGGCGGTCGCGAAGTTCCTGCATGGACACCCAAAAGTTGACCGCGTCATCTACCCAGGCTTGCCCTCGCACCCGCAGCATGAACTCGCTAAGCGGCAGCAGCGGGGTTTTGGAGCCATGATCTCGTTCGACCTCGGCACTCTCGAAGCGGCGCGCAAGCTCTTGAATCACGTCAAACTCTGCTCGCTCGCCGAGAGCCTAGGCGGCGTCGAGACTCTGATTTCGCACCCTGCGACGATGACGCACGCTTCGATCCCAGCGGATATCCGGCACAAAATCGGAATTACCGACGGCCTCGTCCGCATATCGGTCGGCATCGAAGACATCGAAGACTTGATCGCCGACCTCGAGCAGGCCCTCGACAAAATCTAGCCCGGCACCGCAGTTTTCTAAGCCTGCCCCGCGACAACAGGTAGCTTCGCTGCCTCCCATGCCGTAATGCCACCAGCTATCTCACTGACGGCCTCAAATCCGCATCCTTGCAACAAGCTCGCGGCGATCGAAGATCGGTACCCGCCGGCACAGTAGATGAGCAACGGCCGAGTTCTCGGCAGCGTGTCCATATTCTCTAAAAGATGATTAAGCGGGAGTCCCACGCTGCCCGCGATATGTTTCTGTTCACGCTCACGCGGCGCGCGCACATCAATCGCCAACGGCGGCTCATTCGATGACAAAAGTTCGGCGGCGTACTGCGCACTGACGCGCTCAGTGAACGCGATCAGTTCCGGCCGCGATTCGAGACTCTGCAACCCGTTCTGCAAATATCCAGCCACGTGATCGAACCCAATGCGGCCGAGCCGAACGGCCGACTCGTTCTCCCGCCCAGGGTCCGCAATGATTACGATAGGATGGTTTCGGTCGAGCACGGTTCCGGCCCACGTCGCATACTGGCCGACCAGCCCGATGTTGATACTTCCCAGCAAATGCGCCGAAGCAAATTCGCCGGCGTCACGCGTATCGAGGATCTGTGCGCCCTCTGCTTGCAACGCCAACACAGCATCCAGCGTCAGCGGATTCATCTCGCGCGCCAGCGCTTGATCGAGCGTAGGCCGCTCCTGGCTGTTCAGCACAGCGTCATAGTTGAAGTAGGCCGGAGCTTCCGGTTGATCCGCGGTCACCACGTGAATGAATTCTTCCTTGCTCATGGGCTGCAGCGCATAGTTCGATCGCCGCTGCTCGCCGAGCGTTGAGACCGTCTCTTTGCTGAGCGCTTTCCCGCAGAGCGAACCCGCGCCGTGCGCGGGATACACCAGAATTTGATCCGGCAGCGCCAACAGCTTCGCGTGCACGGATTCGAAAAGCATGCCGCCGAGTTCGCTGGCCGACCACCCGAGTGCCGCGCGCAGATCGGGCCGCCCCACATCGCCGATGAATAAAGTGTCGCCGGTGAGTACGGCCTGCGGCTGAGAATCGCTGATGTTCAGATCGTAGACGACGATGGAGATGGACTCTGGCGTATGCCCCGGCGTTTCCATCCCTTTCAAGCGCACTTTTCCGAATTCGAGAACGTCGCCATCGCGAACGGGAGTAAACGCGTAGCCCGCTTTAGCCGCGGCGCCAAGGTAAATTGTTGCGCCGGCGCGATCGCGCAATTCCAAATGCCCGGCGACGAAATCAGCGTGTAGATGCGTCAGAAATACGTGCTTGATCTCGAGAGCATGCTCGGCAGCAAACGAAATGTATTGGTCGATGTCCCGCTGCGGGTCAACAACTGCCGCCGTGCCCGTCTCCTCGTCTCCCATAATGTAGGACGCATGAGCCAGGCACGGCAGGTAGAACTGTTTAAAAATCACGCGACATCACCTCGCTCGCCGCTGCTACTTCGGTTGGGGAACGATCCGCAGATAAGGCCGTGGCGCTTTCCAGCCCCCAGGATACTTCTGCTTGGCCTCTTCCTCCGTTACCGCTGGCAGAATGATGACGTCCTCGCCCTGTTTCCAATTCACTGGCGTGGCCACTTTATGCTTCGCCGTGAGCTGCATCGAATCGAGCACGCGCAGCACTTCGTCGAAGTTGCGGCCGGTGCTCATCGGGTAGCTAAGCATCAGCTTGATCTTCTTGTCCGGACCGATCACGAACACGGTACGCACGGTGGCGTTCGTGGCTGCGGTGCGGCCTTCGGAAGTGTCGCCGGCATCGGCCGGTAGCATGTCATAAAGCTTAGCTACTTTGAGTTCCGGGTCCCCGATCATCGGATATTTCACCTTGTGGCCTTGCGTTTCTTCAATGTCCGCGGCCCACTTGCTGTGACTGCTCACCGGGTCCACGCTCAAGCCGATAATCTTGCAATTGCGCTTGTCGAATTCGGGCTGCAGCCCGGCCATATAACCGAGTTCCGTCGTGCACACCGGCGTAAAGTCTTTGGGATGGGAGAACAGTACGGCCCAGCCGTTGCCGATCCACTCGTGGAAATTGACCGTGCCTTGCGAAGTTTCTGCGCTGAAATTCGGAGCTTCGTCGTTTATGCGTAACACAATTTCCTCCTGAGAATGAGTTTAAGACTCTGCTCACACAGTCCTAATTTTACTCGGGCGGTCCCGCCCTCGGCGACCGCTTCGAGCCTCGCATTATAGATGAAAATCCGCAATTCTCGATTCAGACGCCCCTCGGATCTGCGGTTGCTCCGGTGCGCCAACAAGCATCAACGTTGCCATCCCCACCAAAGTGAGATATCTGCGTTGGCATCTCGATGGTAGCCCCCGCATTCATGCGGTGGAGGAGCTCTTCAGCGCTCCGAAAAAATCCGCGATCAAATTTCTCCGGCGTCAGCCGCGGCCGCGCGCCCCGATTTCCCGGAGGAGTAACGGAATCTTCGACCCATCGGTTCATCGATTGAGCGCGTCTGCTGTTGATCGCATTGCCGGACGCAGCCACTCGTGGCGCGGATTGCATGAAACGCATATCGTCGGAAGGTCATCTCTAGCTATATCACTCAGATAAGCTCGAAGGAGATCTCAATGCACCAAGGAAACAGTTTGCGCGATAAGCGCGTAGTTTTGCTGGGCGGCTCATCCGGGATTGGCTTGGCTGTAGCCCAACAATCGGCCTCGCAAGGAGCCAAGGTTGTTATCGTCTCCAGCAATGCGGAACGCATTCAGAAGGCGGTTGTGTCTATCGGTCGAGAAGCACAGGGGCACGCGCTAGACGTCTCAAACGAGCAAGCGGTCGCAGCGTTGTTTGCCAGCCTTGGCCCTTTCGATCACTTGGTATTCACCGCCGGCGATAGCCTGCATTTGCATGACCTGGCATCTACGGATCTCGAACAGGCTCGAGGCGCCTTTGAGTTGCGCTACTGGGCCGCACTCGCCGCGGTCAAGTACGGAAGCCCCTATATCCGCAAGGAGGGCTCGATCGTGCTCACAACCGGAATCGCCGGCCAGCGCCCGCGCAAAGGATGGGTAATCGCGGCAAGTGTCTGCGGAACCATCGAAGCCCTAACACGCGCCCTGGCAGTCGAATTGGCGCCAATACGGGTTAACGCAGTCTCGCCGGGAGTCGTGCGAACGAACCTCTGGCAGAACATGAGCGCCGAAGAACGGGAAGGCCTGTTCGAAAGCGTAGGCAAGAGTCTCCCTGTTGGCCGTGTAGGCGAAGCTTCCGATATCGCCCAGGCCTATCTATTCCTGATGCAGGAAGGATACGGTACCGGTCAGACTGTCGTAGTCGATGGCGGTGCCGTCCTGGTATGAGTTGCCGCCCGCATCGGCATGTGAATGCCGCCGAGTTTAAGAGGTAAATGCTTTCGCCTATGTGCATACTTGTTCCACCGCCGCAAATCGTCTCTTTGCTAATCCCCTGAAAATACAGTACTTCTAGTTTTCTGGCGGCTTCCCCATTTGGCACCGTACCTGCACTATCCAATACAGGTGTTCGTCCCAGTTTCGAAATTCATGGAGGAAATTACATAATGAAGGAACTAATGCTTCGGCTTTATCGCGAGGATGCTGGCCAGGACCTCACGGAATATGCACTGTTGTTGGTTCTCGTTGCGTTGGTTGCGATCACCACGATGAAGACTCTCGGCAACACCATCAGCTCGGTCTTCGCGAACGCAGCCTCAAACCTCACGTCTGCTAGCTAACACTAACCGGCTGAGTCCTCGCAACTGCGAGAGGTTCGCGTCGTTGCGAGCGATGGTTATAACACTGGCGAATGAACGGCCCCCGCCCAGGCTGTGAGCTTCGGCTCACGGGGGTCGTTAGCGCCTTTCTTTCAAGAACTCGATTCTGCCGCCTATTCTTTTGTGAAAATCGTCCACATCATCCGTTCCGACAAGTGTCCCATCTGTGGCAGTAGCAATATTTACCGCTCGAAACGCAAGGGTATCGCAGAGCAGATCGCTTGTTGGATTACTTCAGTTCGTCCTTTTCGCTGTAACGGCTGCTACAAGCGTATTTACGCATACCGCGCTAAAGATAAAATATCCGCCTGAAACTGCCTTCGATAATTTCCAGCCGGAAATTTGCGTTCTGTAGGGCAGATCATCAATCTGAGCGCACTTCGCGACTGGCGCCAAAACTCCATTTCAAGAAGCGGTGGTCGCAGCTCTCACATCGATAAGGTAGAAATCCAAGGACTGACGAAACGTGGTCAAAAAGACCGCGCCTTTTAGATCGGCGCGTCTCCAAACTTCCGCAGTTGGGGCACAATACCGTTTCTTGATCTTTTGACGCCACGAGGCCTAATCTCCAGCCATGCCGTTCCAGTCATTCCCAGCATCCCGGCACAGATCATGGCTTCAAAATCCCTGGAATTATGAATGTCAAGCTTCCCAACTGGAATCCAGTACCCGCGGTATAACGCTGCCGTGAAGTGACGCGGAATGGAACAGGCTGTTAACGATGGCTCCCCCCGGGCGCGGCCTGAGCGGCACCGATGCTCTTCCGATTACCGGATGCATCTTCATGCGACTCGGGGGACAAACCAGGCCAAGCAGAAATGGGTAAATTATTGTTTACACTATGTCAGTTTTACTTGACATATTGTTAAGTATTAGATACACTACGCCCACCTTGACTGAGGAGGCTGAAATGTCGTACCGAGAGAAACTCGCTTGGCTATCGTTGCTTGCCATGGCTCTCGCCTATGGCCCGTACTTTGTGCTTATTACGAGGGGTCCTCTCGATTGGGAGCCATTCCCTCACCTACACCCGCTTGGCTTGTTTGCGCTGGCATCGATTGTGCGTACGGTCATTTTGGGCGCCGGCTATCTGTATCTCCGTCTGGGCGCCCCTCGAGGGGAGCTGTCGCCACTCGACGAACGGGATCGCGCCATCGAGCACCGCTCGCTCAGTGCCGCTTACTACGTGCTTATGGCCGGCATGATTCTGGTTGGCTGCCTCATGCCCTTCAACTCCACCGGATGGACTATCGTCAACGCTGCGATTCTCTCGATCGTTGCCGCGGAAGTCGTTCACTACACCTTAGTCGTGGCGAGCTATCGCCTACAGGCATCATCATGAGGCAAGGATCGATTTCTAATCGAATTCGCACCCTGCGTTTCATGAATGGCGAAATGTCGCAGGCCGAGCTTGGTCAACGCATCGGCCTCACCCGGCAGACGATTGCCGCCATCGAGGCGGGAAAATACTCGCCATCACTAGAAGCTGCGTTCCGGATTGCCCAGGTCTTCAACGTCCCACTAGGAGAGGTATTCCAGTGGGACGTGAAGGCCGACCCATCGAAAGCGTCGTAGTCGTCAATCGCCGTGACACCGCGTTCGCGCCGGGTGGCAACCTGTTTTTCTAACATGACCTAAACACCGCGCGTCACGTTCGTCATCCCCAATAAGCCCGCAATCAAGACTGGCAGGCTATTGATGGACGGGCGCGGAGGTGGCAGCCTCTTCGATTAGCTTGGCTGTTTCCTGGGGATGAGAGATGTAGGCCGCGTGGCTGGAATTGACTTCGACGGTCTTCGCATTGGCGCGCTTGGCCATCATGCGCTCCTGTTCCGGATTGATTGAATGATCTGCGGTTGACGTCATGTACCAAGTGGGTTTCGTCTTCCAGGCCGGAATCTTAACAGGCGTCGTGAACGAGTCGAGCGAGAACAAAACCTGCGACACCGCCATGAATGCCGTCTTCGACTCCGGAACGTCCGCTGCGAAATCGGAATGGAAGGATGCCGGGTCAATGTAGAGGTAGCCATCGGCGGTAGGTTTGATGCCCTGTCCGGCAGGGGGCACGGCTTTCTCGATGGTGGCGCAGCTTTCTCCGGCGTCCAGCGCGAAGGCGTTGATATAGACAAGGGCGGCGACTTTTGGATCGTTGCCGGCTTCGGTGATAACGGCTCCGCCGTAGCTGTGGCCGACGAGAACCACGGGCCCCGGCTGCCGGTCGATCATCGCCGTTGCGAACTTGACGTCTTCGGCGAACGAGGTTTCCGGCTGCTGCACTACGGCGACCGAGTACCCGTCGTGCGTGAGGATGTTGAAGACGGCTTCCCAGCCAGAGCCATCGGCGAATGCGCCGTGAACCAGAACCACATTCTTGATGCCGCTTGGCGCCGCAGCAGCAACTCTACCAGTCCTCTCCAGCAGCAGAGTCGTCGCCAGCAGCACCGCGGCGAGCGTTACAACCGCATAAATCTTCTTCATGATTATTCTCCTGTCCCCTCTCCAATTTGAGCTTCGATGAATCATTCAAGCCCCAGGGTTTGCGGTTGCCGGTATAACATAAAGTCGGTTAAAGTTGCTCCCTCTGCGCTCTCAAACGTTTGAAAAAACCCTATCAATTTTGTCTCGATTAGTACTGGGTCGTGATGATTGTTTTCTTTGAGTTACGGCGATTTCTAATCGTTTGGGTGCAGTAAGGGTGGCGGGTGGCGCAGCCTATCTGTCTTTTGACATAACCTGAATAGATGCGTGACACCACTCCGGCATTTCATCAAATAGTGATTTCAATGGTTTGGTGTAGCCGAAGAGGCTGCCGACACTCTTTGTTTTGGAAGGGCGCGGTTCTTCGGTGCGCGAGATATCCGCGGATTGAATCAGTTATTTCTCTTCACAGCTTCAAGAATTGTTCGATCATGGTTGGAGCATGACGGCCTAACGATTATTCGCGAAGACGAACTAGCTTGCACTCGCGATTATTCCAACATCCGGTCTTTCGTTTTGTCTCTGCTGAGGGAGCTTCACTTTTGTCAGCCAAAAAAGAGCAACAGTTTCCACGAGGTTCGCGAACGCACTCCATTCCTTGGGCTTGTTGACGTAGCAATTCACTTGAAGCTGATAGCTTTTCGCAATATCCGATTCCAAGTCTGAAGTCGTCAACATAATGGTAGGAATTGCTTTCAGTTCATCATTTGTCTTGATGTAAGCCAGAACTTCGCGACCGTCCATTCTGGGCAGGTTCAGATCGAGCAAAATAAGTTCTGGGCGAGGAGCTTCGCGATAAACGCCCTCTCGCTTTAGGAATGCCACGGCTTCCACACCATCCATAGCCACGTGTAAGCGGACAGACACATCAGCAGCGCGTAAGGCTTCCTGTGTTAGCCGCACGTCGCCAAGATTGTCTTCAACCAAGAGAACATCTATTGGCATGTCGACTCCTGAAATCAGCTTCAAGTGTGAGCGATTGACTGAAGAGGACAGTCCACTGCCGGATGAAGAAATTTGAAAGGGATCTTTATTGTGACGCGTCGTTGAGAAAAGTCAATGCTCGCAGCAAATCCGAGAACGGCATGGTTAACCTTCGCGTTGGAGTTTTCGTGCTAACAAAATCACCGCATCGCGGTCTACTGCGTAGAAAAAACTTCCTTAGAGATTTCAACCATGTGCCGATTCGACTTTCTTACGCAGCCCCTCGATTGCTTGCGAGTGCTTATCCGCACGTTCCCGATAAACGGCCCCCATAAGTTGTTCCGTCTCCTTCTCCCCCGATGGAAGATGAACGGCTCTCGCTTCGCATGTGGCTGCTGCTTGTTCCCACCATTTCTTATTTTGTTCGAGAAGTTCGAGAATAACATCTTCGATTGACTGTTCCATGGGTGTCCCATCACCAAGGAATTTGTTGCGGCGAGCCGAACCCATCTCGGCTGCGTGTACGCTACCGCACAATTCTCATGAATTCAAGGGTACACTGGGCTTCCCAGACTGCTTACAATGAACACCCTATCGCCAACGTTTAACGTTTGTGTTAGAAAATGGGTTGGCTAACAGGTCGGTTCGCTCTATAACCAAAGCAGAGGGCGAAATGCGCAGGTCGATTCTGGTCGCAGACGACAATTTTGCGATTCGCAAAACACTCTGTCGAGTTTTCGAGATCGAAAAAGACTACGAAGTCTGTGCGGAAGCCGCCAATGGCGTAGAAGCAATTGAGATGGCTCTCAAGCACCGTCCCGACCTCATCATTCTCGACTTGTCCATGCCCGTCATGAACGGGCTTGAAGCGGCGAGAGAATTGAAAAGATTAATGCCCGCAATACCGATCATCCTTTTTACTCAGCACGCGAGCTTTACCGATAAGTGGCTGAACGCAGAACTGCTGGTTGACCGGATTGTATCGAAGTCCAATCCGATTGACCTTATAGGACACGTCAGATCGCTTCTCCCACCTTCCGGAGCCGTATCGGGCGCCACAATCTCGTAATTTTAGAAGCCGATGAATTTTCCGAACGGAAAGAAAAGAGGGAAGCGACGGTTTCTCTTTGGCGTCGCCGCTTCCCTGTTCTACTGTGGGTACTTGGACGTTAGATAGCAGCAGCTGAAAAAAGTTTCAGTCGTGTCCCCACGAAAGAGGATTCATTGATTCGGCGCAGAAGCTACTTGGCTATCGCCAGTGTTTATCGCTTGTGTTAAGCTCTTTTTTCGCATCCCCGTATCCCCGTAAAAGAGCCGATATGGCCGGAAATAGAACTGTCCTAATCGCCGATAGCAATCCTTTAATTCGTAAAATGCTGTGTCGGATGTTTGAAACCGAAAAAGGTTATGACCTCTGCGCGGAAGCAACAAATGGTGTAGAAGCGATCGCTCTCGCGTTGCAGCATCGCCCCGAGCTCATCATTCTCGATTTGGCCATGCCCGATTTGAACGGCCTGGATGCGGCCAAAGAATTGAAGAGATTATTGCCCTCCGTATCGATCATCGTGTTTACTCAGTACGTGGAACTCGCCAATTCAATATCACTTCGCGATCCGTTTGCTGACCGGATAGTTTCAAAGTTCAAGGGCACAGAACTCATGGGACACGTGAAGTCGGTTCTCCCGCCAGCGGGACTCCTAGACAGCGGCTCAGCTTAGCAAAAGGTCTCGCGCGTCACATGCGCGATAATCCTGCGAATTTTTCAATCCAAAAGCCTCTGTATTGCGTACTGCGAGTGAAGGACCAGTCTAAGGCATCTCAATCATTCTGGCGCACTCTACCGCCGGGGTAGGCTATTCCTCTATGTAAGCCTTGGGTCAATCTTAGAAGGACAAAAGGGGACAAATTATGGATAAAGAAAACGATAACAAGCCAGTTTCACGCATGGACAGGCCTTTCAGCCGCCGAAACTTTGCCAAAAGTGTAGGGATGGCGAGCCTGAGCGCCGCAGGGGCACTAATGATCGGAAGCAAGATGGGCATTTTGGACAAGTTGCCGGGAGCAGCGCGTCTGGGGCTCACTTCTTCCCCGGTTCACGCTCAAGCAGCCATCACCGATGCCGACATCTTGAATTTCGCCTTAAATCTGGAATATCTCGAAGCTGAATTCTATACCGTAGCCGCCACCGGAAAGACGATTGAAGAAAGCGGCATCGCAGTTACCGGTACCGGAACTCCCGGCCCGACCACCGGCGGCAATAAAGTAAATTTCCGCGAAGGATTCTTTCCCTTCGGCGATCTGGGCGGGGTAGTCGCATTCGACATCGCTGAACAACTCGCCTATGACGAGCAGCAGCACGTTCTTCTCCTGCGTGGTGCACTCGGCTCGGCGGCAGTGGCCAAGCCGGCCATCAATCTCGAAGCGCTGGGAATTGGCTTTGCAAACCTCCGGCAATTTCTGCAGTTGGCGCGGGCCTTCGAGGATGTCGGCGTTTCAGCCTACGCCGGCGCGGCTCCGCTAATTACCAGCAAGGAATACTTGCAGGTTGCGGCCCAGATTCTGGCGGTCGAGGCCCTGCACTCCGGCAATATTCGCAAACAAGTCCAGGAGCATCTGGTCCCAACGACGCCGGTGGATAGTCTCGACGTGCTGCCGCCGCCATCAGGCAAGAATTTCTTCACAGTCAATTCGCAAGCCTTGGCCATCATCCGTACCACTAGCCAGGTGCTCTCGATCGTCTACGGCGGAGGCACCACCAGCGGCGGCTTCTTCCCCGACGGCATGAATGGCGTAATCACCACCGCATAGCGCTCGAGAGCGGCAGCCTAAGCAAAATTGAAACCGCTGCACACAATCAAGGCGGCGTTCGAGAGCAGTCCCCACCTCGAACGCCGTTCGCTCTTATAATTAAGGGGCGCAGCCTATTTTTTCCACCTGCCCGCTGGGAGGCGGCGCCCACACGAGTTCCAAAATGGAACGCCTGACACGCGTAGCCCTCTGCGGCAAGAAAACTCATCGCCGGTACCGAATCTAGTTTAAGGGAAACAAAAAAGCACGATCTTCGTAAGTCTGTAAGGCCCGAATACCACTGATTCCCCACCACTTCCACCAACTCTTACACGCCGTGCATTTGCATGCTCCCCACGCCCATGATATAATTAGGCGATTTAATTACCCTAACAGTATGATTAATATAGAGTTATCAGGGAGAGGACCACTCGTGCACCATAACAACGCCAAGGGGGCTGCGTTGACTCAGGAAGAGACCATCCTCACGCAGGAAGGGTCTGACGAAGGAAGGAACGCCCAAGAAGCCGAAGCAAACCCTTTTTCACCATTCCCTATTCGCTTTTCTTTCATTTCTAATCGAGACACCCAAACGATTAGAAATCGCCGTAACTCAAAGAAAACAATCATCACCGCCCAGTTCTAATCGAGACAATTTTGCAGGGGGGAAGGAGACACGATCAGCGTCTAACCTACTGAATCTGGCGGACGGAGGCTGGCTGAGAATCGGAGCAGCGCATCAACTCGTCGCGGCCGTTGGTGAGCAACGAACAGTCAATGTCGTGCGCGCTATGAATGGCTTCCTCGGGATTCGACCCCGAAGCGGTAGCGCAGTGCGATGCGCCGTTGAATGTCGTGCAAACTTCGTACTTCACCTGCGTTTGCCGAAACGACGACCAAATCAAAATGCCGACGAACAACACGCCGCCGCTGATCGTAATCCATCGAACCTGTTTGGATTTGTTCGCCATTCGATTCCTAGTGGAGCTCAGCGGTGAGGGATCTTCCCTCTGCTGCTCGTGCGCCGCGCCACTTCCCGCTGGATGTACACTTTGATATTCGGCGGAATGCCCGGAAGCGTCGAGATATCTTTCAAATCCTGCGCGGTTAGGTTAGGCAGGAACGCCATGATGGCGCGGAGCGGCGTATGCCGGTTGCGCACCAGCGCGAGCCGGACATTATAGTGGCACGACCATTTCGGGTGCTCGGCAATCGCGGTCACGACGCGCGCCGGCGTTCCGCTCATCGCCAAAACTTTTAGAATCTGGCTCTCGGCGAGGAATGGATTACCGAGCGCCGCCGTCGTGGCTTCGACGTGGCCTTCCTGAATGATCGCGCCGGCAACGCGAGAAGGCCCGCGGCGCGCGAGCGTCAGCTTCTGGCCGATGGGGATTTGCGGAATTTTGCCGATGAGCATTTCTTCCGCGATGCGGCGTGTTTCGGGCTGCGCCGACGGAGCCAGGCTCACGTGAACGAGATCGAATACAAAAAGCTGGCGCACTATGGGATTCGCGACGCGCGGCGGCGTATGCGGGTGGACGGCAAGGGCGAGGCGCAATGATTCGTTCTTGAGCCATTTCGTCTGTTGCGCGACTGCAGCCACCACTGTCGCGCTTATGTCGAGACGCTGAATCAAAATGTGGACATGCGATTCGTCGAGCGCGGGATTTTCAAGAAGCGCGACGAGCACGACTTCGTTCTTGTCGTGAACGAGCGCGGGGATTTCTTCGGCGGGCGCCTGGCGCGCCCTTGCCGCATCGGCAACGGAATCAGTGGACATCGGCAGCGCGGCGAGCGGCTGTACGAGCAAGCTGCGCAGCGGCTTCGGCCGGAGAAGTATGCAGCGGGCCGATTTTTGCGCGCGATGCAATCTCGGCCAGCCGCGCATCAACAAGCGAATCGAGAAATGCGCAATGGCTGAAAACGCCGCCGGAACGAATCAGCGGAAACGCTTCGCCTGTGAGGCCGAGCTTCACGATCACGTGCTCGGCCAATTCGACGAGCGCCGCCGCTGCGCCGGTGAGAATTGAGCGCGAGACTTCGTCGCCTTCCTGCGCCGCGCGCGCGACGAGCGGATAAACGCGCGGGAAGACTTCGTCCGGATCTTTGGCAATGTGCTCTATGACGCCGCTCCACTCGCGATAGTCGAGCGCCTTGAGCACGCGCGCGGAAAGAATTGTCGCGGGGCCGAGTCCATCATCGTAGCGACGCACAGCGGTGAGCGCGCGACGACCGATGTCGAACGCGCTGCCTTCATCGCCGAGCCAGGGGCCCCAACCGCCCGCGCGAACGGTTTTGCCTTCGGCGTTGCGGCCGTAGGCGACCGAGCCCGTTCCGGCCATCAGCACAACGGCCGGACCGGTGGGCGCCGCCGCGGCCAGCGCGATTTCGATGTCGGTGGTAACTTTTACTTCGGCTTTCGGAAAGGAGCGTTCGAGAAACGTGCTCATGCGCCGTGCGACAGAAGGACGTCCGGCACCGCCAAATCCGGCGCAGACGCCATTGATATCCATCGCGCGAATGGATTGGCGCGCGAGCACTGCATCGGCCGCGCCGCTTACTGCAAACCAAGCCTTCGGATAGCCTGAACGCAGCGGATTCGAAGGGCCGCCTTGCGCTTTGCGCAGCACGTGGCCATCGGCGTCGAGAAGAACACAATCCGTTTTTGTGCCGCCGCCATCGAATCCGAGAAAATAACTCATTGCCGGCTGCTCCTTGGTATTCGCAGTTCGTGAAGGGGTCTGCGCATTTCGTGACGAACGCGTTGTGCGTTTGCTTGACACTATCGAGAGCGCGAAGTTAGCATCGCGCCTCTCACCTTAAACGGATGCGGATCAGCCAAATCGACCTCGGCATTGTGCTGCTTTATCTCGCCGGCGTCGCGCTGCTCGGGGTTTGGTTCCGTCGCGGCCAGAAAGATGTGCGCGACTATTTTCTTGGTGGCCGATCAGCGCCAGCGTGGGCGCTCGCGTGTTCGATCGTCGCCACCGAAACTTCCACACTCACAATCATCGGCACACCGGGAATTGCCTTTGGCGGCAATCTTGGATTCCTCCAACTTGTGCTGGGCTATTTGGTGGCTCGGATAATTCTGTGCGTCGTGCTGATACCCCGGTATTTCCAGGGCCAATTCTATACTGCATACCAGCTATTGGAGAAGAGGTTTGGGCCGCGGGTCAAGTCGGCGGCAGCGGTGGTGTTTCTGGTGACGCGCGCGCTGGCCGAGGGCGTGCGGATAGCGGCCGTGGGCAAGGTGGTGAGCGTCGCGTTTGGGACGGGCGACCGCGTGGCCATCGCGATCGTCACCGTTCTCACGCTTTTCTATACTTTTGAGGGCGGCCTGAAAGCCGTAATCTGGACGGACGTGCTGCAGCTTCTTATTTACATCACGGGTTCGGTCGCGGCGTTCTTTTTGTTGCTGCATCGGATTCCGGATGGATGGATCGGCCTAACGCAAGCCGCGGCAGCGGCTGGGGGAAAGTTGCGAATCTTTGATTTCACGTTGAGCCTGACGCGAAGCTATACATTTTGGTCGGGTCTTATCGGCGGAACATTTCTCACGATGGCGAGTCACGGGACGGATCAGACAATGGTGCAGCGATTGCTGGCTGCGCGATCGGAGCGTGATGCGAAAACTGCGCTGCTGGGCAGCGGCGTCATCGTATTTTTTCAGTTTGCGCTGTTTTTAGTGATTGGCGTGATGCTTTTCGTTTTTTATCAGCATGCTGCGCCGGGGATGGTTGCGGCGGATCCTGATCGGATTTTTCCGGAGTTTATTGTGACTCAGATGCCCATTGGACTTGCGGGATTGGTGCTTGCGGCGATTCTTGCTGTTGCGATGTCGAACGCGAGCGGCTCGCTGAATTCGCTCGCGTCATCCACGATGATGGACTTCGGCAAGAATAAGATTTTGGGCGACGCGGCCTCGCAATCGGCGCTGCTGAGGAAATCGCGGCGCATGACGCTGGTGTGGGGCGTTGTACTCGGCGCGCTGGGCCTTGTGCATTGGGGGCCTGTGCTCGTCGCCGGATTGACGATCGCTTCGCTGACTTATGGGGCGACGCTTGGATTATTTTTACTTGGCATTTGGAATTGGCGCGCGAATGCGACGGGCGCGCTCTTTGGAATGTTTGTCGGGCTCGCTGCAATGCTTGCCGTGAAACTTTTCACGCCCTTGGCTTGGACTTGGTACGTCGTCGCTGGCACTCTGATTACGTTTGTTGCAGGAACTATTGCTAGCGCCATCGCGGGAGCGGGTGGCGCGACCGCGTCCGAGAGATTCAGCGAATGACAGAGAAAAAGCGGCCGCAAGCAAAACAGCTTGGCCTCGTGCGGGGGCTCGGGTCATGGGCTGCTGTCGCAATCGTCGTCGGAACGATGATTGGCACGGGAATTTTCTTGAAGCCGGGCGAAATGGCGTCTGTCGGCCGCTCGGTGAGTGTCGTTTATGCTGCATGGATTGTGGGCGGGTTGCTCTCGCTCTTTGGCGCGCTCTCGTTTGCGGAACTGGGCGCGGCAATTCCAGAAGCGGGCGGACAGTATGCATATCTCAGCAAAGGTCTGAGCCCGGTTTGGGGATTTCTGTTTGGCTGGATGCATTCGACGGTCGGTGAAACTTCCTCATCATCGTCAATTGCCGCGGGGTTGGCGCGATTTCTCAGCTTCCTGATTCCTGCCATCGCCGCGCCGATTTTTATCTGGCATGTAACGCTTCCCTTCAGTGGCAAACCGTACGATTTTGTTTTCACCTGGGCGCAACCAACGGCCGTCGCCGCGATCGTGCTTTTTACGTTCATCAATTACCTTGGCGTGCGGCTCGGCGGCGAGGTGCAGGTGACTCTGACTGTTCTAAAAGTTGCAGCGGTTGTTGCCATTGTGGGGGCAGGATTTCTATTTGCGCACGGAAGCAGCGCGCACTTTCATCCGTTTTGGCCCGCGAGCGAATCTGCGAGCACGCTGGGAGCGTTTCTTGCCGCGCTCGCCGCTGCTCTGTGGGCGTATGACGGCTGGGAAAATCTGAATCGCGTGGGTTCGGAAATTCAGAATCCGCAACGCAATTTTCCGCTGGCGCTTGCAGGCGGAACGATTCTTGTGACCGTGATTTATCTTCTGTTCAGTGCGGTGTGCTTCTACGCGCTGCCGTTTCCTGCAGTGGCGGCGTCGCAGCATGTTGCTTCGGATGTGGTCGTGAGTATTGCGGGGCACAGCGCAGCATTCTGGGTGACTCTGGCGATGATCGTCTCGGCGCTGGGGACCCTAAATTCTTCGATTTTGAGCGGTGCGCGAGTGCCTTACGCGATGGGGCGAGACGGATTGTTCTTCCGGATGACTGCGAGCGTGCATCCGAAATTCCGGACTCCAGGGGGCGCGCTGATTTTTCAGGGAACTTTGGCAAGTTTGATGGCGCTCACGGGAACTTTCGAAGAATTAACGTCGCTTTTCGTTTTTGCAGCGTGGATTTTCTACGCGCTTTCGGTGGTGGCGATGTTTCGGTTGCGGCGAATTGCGCCGCACATGCCGCGGCCTTATCGAACATGGGGTTATCCGGTCGTGCCCGGACTATTTTTGGTGGGAGCGGCTGCGCTTACCTTAAATATTTGGATTGACCGGCCGTTACGTTCCTCGATTGGACTTGCGATTATGCTCTCTGGACTTCTTTTCTACCGGCACTGGAAAGCCGCGAAACAATAGCCGCGGACCTCGCTAGGCCGCAGTGGTGATGTGCTCGCATGCGATCGCCGGCGCTTCGGAATTTATCAAATCGGAATGGAATATTTTGGCGAGGATGGCGACCCCCTGAGCGAGGCGCGGACCCGAGCGGGAAAAATAGCTGTTTGCGTCCACAGCGAATACGGAATCATTTCGAACTGCCGGGAGATCACGCCAAGTTTGCGGGAATGCGGTCGAGCGAAATTCGTTTGCGGCGCGTGAGGCGTCATAACCGCAAGGCATGACGACTATGACGTCCGGTTGGGCGGCGATAACGTCTTCGCTCGTGATCCGCACGGAGGGTTTGCCGGCTTTCGCGAGGACATCAATTCCACCTGCGCACTCGACCATTTCCGGAACCCAATGCCCGGCGTTGAATAGAGGATCGAGCCACTCGATGCAAGCCACTCGCGGCCGCGCGCGCGAGGAATTCGTTGCGGCGCGAATCGCTTCGACTTCGGTACGTAACTTTTGCGCGAGAGAATCCGCAGCATTTTCAGTACCAGTGACAGAGCCTACGCGGCGAATGTCATCCCAGACATCGGCGAGCTTGTGCGGCGCGAGCATCAAGATGCGCGGCTGCTTTTTCAATTTCGAGAGCGCCGTTGCCAAATCATCCGGCGACGCGGCGCAGACATGGCAAAGATCCTGGGTGATGATGAGATCGGGCTCGATCTCGCGCAGCAAATCGTCGCGGACGGCGTAAATGCTTTCGCCGCGCTGGATCATTTCGCTGACGCGCTGATTGATGACGGCCGCAGGCGCCGTAGGGTCGAGACGCGGCTGTATGAGCGCAGGCTTTTTTGACGCGGCGGGCGGAAAATCGCATTCGTGCGTCACGCCCATGACCGAATCTTCGAGGCCGAGTGAGAAGAGAATCTCGGTGGCCGAAGGAAGCAAAGAGCAGATGCGCATCGAGTTGAGTTTAACCGGTGAGACGCAGCAGCCGCAATCAGCCGCGTGACCCGTCAGCTTCACACGGAAGCACATCGGCGAAAACGAAGCCGTCGCGCTCGACGATTTGCCCCGGCTCGATGCAAATTGTCCGCTCGAACATCGGGCCTGCGAAGGCGAATGTGTGGAACTCGCCGTTTTCGCCGCAGGGATCCACGGTGGACGGAAGCTCGCGCACGAAAGCTTCATTCCAAATCTTGCCTGCAAATTCCCGGCTTAAGCGCGATGGGTCAACACAAGTGACGATCGCGCGAAGGCCGGCAGCGAGCATTTCTTCTGCGAGCGCGCGGGTGTCGCTCCGCCAGATTGGGAAAAGCGGGGTCATTCCGCAGGCGGCCAGTTTTTCTTCGCGATAGCGGCGGATGTCTTCGAGAAAGAGATCTCCGAAGGCAACGTGCGTGACTCCGTCGTCGCGAGCGCGTTTCATCGCGACGGCCATTGCGCTCTCGTAGATTTCATTTGAGCACGGCGATGGGATCGGCACGGTGATCAGCGGCAGGCCGGCGGCGTCTGCTTGAATTTCGAGCAGGGATTCTCGCACGGCGTGCATGGCCACGCGGGAGTGCGTTTGGTTCACGGTGGTGAGCAAAGCTACCACGTCGAACTCGCGGCGCTGGCGGAGAGTGTGAAGCGCCCAGGCGCTATCCTTTCCTGTGCTCCATGCGAGCCATGCTTTTGGACGGGGCGCCATGACGACTAATTTGAGGGATACAAGAGATAGTTGTTACGCATTTTTCGAAACGCGGCGAGGTCATCGGCCCAGCCTGCGACTATGTCGGCGGGCGCATCGCCTTTCTGAAGACGCGCGAGCGTTGAAGCGGAGCCGAGAAGCTGGATGATTTTTTCGACATGAAATTCTTGCGGATACACTTTCGTGAGCGTCGAGGCGATTTCGAGACCCATCGTCATTGAGCGGAGCTTTTCGGGATCGGTGATTTCAATTGAAATGCCGCCGCAGGACTGACCTTCATAGATTCCCGACGTTGGAGTGAAGTGAGCGGGCGCGAAGCGAACGCCCGCGATATTACGGCGATTTAGATCGGCGGTAAGCTTTTCAGCGTCAATCTTTTCAGCATCAATCCTTCCAGTATCAATCCACGGTGCGCCGAATAGCTCGAACGGAGCCGGAGTGCCGCGGCCAACCGAAATGCCGCCGGCTTGAAGAATTTCGAGCCCCGGATACAGCAGCGTGGCATTGAGCGTGCGCAGGTTCGGCGAGGGAGGAATCCACGTGAGACCGGTGGCTTGGAATAACTTGGAACGGCGCCAGCCTTTCATTGCGATCACGTGCAAGTCCGCGCCGATTTTATTTTCGGCGTTGAACATCTGCGCTAGTTCGCCGATGGTCATAGCGTAACGGATCGGCATCGGGAAATAACCGACGAATGACAGTCGGTCGCGATCGAGCATTGGACCTTCGATCGTTTCGCCGTTGAGCGGATCCGGGCGATCGAGCACGTAGAACGCGATGTGTTGCTTGGCCGCCGCTTCCATTGCGTAGGCCATTGTGGTGATGAAGGTGTAGAAGCGCACGCCGGCGTCTTGGATGTCGAAGACGAGCGCGTCAATTCCTTTCAGCATTTCGGGAGTCGGCCTCCGCGTTTCACCGTAGAGGCTGAAAACTGGCAGGGCTGTAGCGGAATCCGTTGTTGAAGCGACGCGATTATCTTCGCGGCCAGCGAGGCCATGCTCGGGACTGAATATGGCGACGAGTTGCACGCCGCGTGCGTGTGCGAGGATATCGATCGTGCGGCGGCCTGCGCCGTCCACGCCGGTTTGATTTGTAATCACGCCAATGTGCTTGCCACGTAGCGGCGCGAACTTTTCATTTTCCAGAACGTCGATGCCAGTTTTTACGCGTGGGCTGGCGTTTTTGCCACTGGGTGCTGATGGCTTCATCGAGTGTGCAGACGGAATCGCGGCGATAGAGAGAGTCGCTACGATAAAAATTGAGAGAAATGAAATAGATGAGCGCAAGGCGGTTCGGTTGTCTCGAATAAACCCGTGTGCTATATACAGCGAGGATATGGCCGCGTCAATCGAAGAGGCGTTAGTCGGGGAATCTTCATTTCAGCAATCAATTCAGAGAGCAATTCAGAGAGCAATTCCGCGGTCAATTCAGGAAATCGGGCGCGAGTGAATGCGTAGACGCTGCTTTTTCCTGCTATGCTTTGTTCTTGCGATGACACCTGCAAGCCGCTCCGCGAAATCCGCACGCGCGAAATCTAAACGCGCACCCGCCGACTCTGCCTGGATTGAAAAAACGCTGAAGAAAATGTCGCTCGAGGAGAAGCTCGGGCAGATGCTTGTGGTGTATTACTTCGGCGAATTTACATCAACGGAGAGCAGCGATTATCAGGATCTCGTTGACGAAGTGGAGAAGAAGCACGTTGGCGGATTCATTCTTGGGACGCGACGGCAGCCGCTGGGGATCGAGCGCGGTGGCGTTTACGCGGCGGCTGTGCTGGGAAATCAAATGCAGAAGCGCGCGAAGATTCCGCTGATTATTTCTGCGGATTTCGAGCGCGGCACGGCGATGCGAATTGATGAAGGCACCGGCTTTCCTCTCGCGATGGCTATCGGCGCAACGGGCGATCCAAAAGATGCTTATACCGTGGGCAAAGTGACGGCGCTCGAAGCGCGTGCCGCCGGAATTCGCTGGATTTTCGCGCCCGACGCCGACGTCAACGACAATCCAGACAATCCGATCATTAACACTCGATCGTTTGGCGAGGATCCGAAACGCGTCGGGGAGTTTGTTTCGGAATTTATTCGCGGCGTGCAGGAGAATGGCGGGCTGGCGACAGCGAAACATTTTCCGGGGCATGGCGACGTCAGTGTCGATTCGCATCTTTCGCTCGCGACGGTGCCGGGAGATCGCGCGCGGCTGGAGAGCGTTGAGCTGGTTCCATTTCGTGCGGCGATTGCGGCGGGCGTTGGCAGCATTATGACGGGACATCTTGCCGTGCCAGCATTCGAGCCGGATGCGAACTTGCCAGCGACGATGTCACCGCACATTTTGACGGATTTGCTGCGAAAAGAGCTTGGATTTGATGGATTGATTGTGACTGACGCGCTCGATATGGGCGGCGTGACGTCGCTTTATCCCCCAGGCGAAGTTGCGGCACGCGCGGTTGCGGCGGGCGCTGATGTGCTGCTGCTTTCGCCGAATGACGATGCGGCGTTGCAGGGGCTCGAAGACGCAGTGAAGTCCGGGCGGATTCCGATGGCGCGAGTGGATGACGCGGTGCGGCGGATTTTGCGCGCGAAGGCGCGGCTCGGACTTGATAAGGATCGGTTCGTGGATGTTGATGCGATTAACGCGGAATTTGGGAAGCCGGAATTTATTGCCGCGGCCCAGGATATCGCCGATCGCGGCGTGACGTTGCTTCGCGATGATGCGCACACTTTGCCGCTGGATGCGGCGCGGCCGTTGGGGCTGCTGCTTGTGCAACTTTCGGGCGATTCTGATCCGTATCCCGGCATGGCTTTCGAGGATGAAATTCGGGCGAAAGTCGATAAGGTGACTGTGTTGCGAGCGGACACACAATTTTCGAAAGTGAGCGCGCTTAAATTGCCGGCGCCTGATACGTATGACGTGGCGATCGCGGCGGTGTATGTGCGCGTGGCGGACCGCAAAGGAAGTGTCGGACTGCCGGATGAGCAAGTGGCAATTGTGAATGAATTGATCGCAGGGCCGAAACCGGTGATCGTCGCGGCGTTTGGCAGTCCGTACTTGATCGAGCGATTTCCGAACGCGAAGACTTGGATTGCGGAATTCAGCACGCCTGATATTTCGCAGCGGGCTGTGGCGCGGGCGATTTTTGGCGAGAGCGCGATCGGCGGCAAAATTCCGGTGACGGTGCCGGGTGTAGCGAAGCGCGGCGACGGAATTTCCGCTGCGAAATATTCGATGAGGCTCGCGCCTGCTTCGGCCGAGATAAACGGGCGGCTGAAGCACGCTTATGAAGTTCTCGATCAGGCCGTGGACACTGGCGCGTTTCCCGGTGGCGTGCTCGCCGTCGGCTATGGCGATAATTTCGCGGTGCATCCGTTTGGGCGTTTTACGTACGAAAAGAGTTCGCCGGCGGTGAGTGCGGACACGATGTATGACCTCGCTTCGGTGACGAAAGTGGTGGCGACGACGACGGCGATTATGCTGCTCGAGGAAGATCATCGGATGGATATTGATTTGCCGGTGTCGCGCTATTTACCGGAATGGATGAATGCCGTGGCGAAGGATCCGAATCCAGGTTGGCGCGCGAAGGTAACAGTGCGGAATTTGCTGCTCCACGATTCCGGGCTGCCGGCGCACAAGAAATTTTACGAAGAAGTTGATGGCAAGGAGAACGTAATTGCGCGCGTCGTTGCCGAGCCGCTTGTTTCGCAGCCCGGGACGAAAGTCGAATATTCGGATTTGGGCTTTATGCTGCTTGGCGGAATTATCGAGCGGCTCACGGGGCAGGATCTCGACGCGTTTGCGAGTGACGAAATCTTCGAGCCGCTCGGGATGACGCACACGATGTTTGAGCCGCCGAAATCGCTGCGAAAGCTGATTCCGCCAGAGGAAAAGAACGCGGAAGGGCGCGAGGGCGTGATACAGGGCGAGGTGCACGACGGGAATGCGTTTGCCATGGACGGCGTGTCCGGGCATGCAGGATTATTTTCGACGGCTGGGGATCTCGCGATATTTGCGCAGATGATGCTGAACGGCGGCATTTATGCGCAGCACCGGCTGCTCGAACGCGCGACGATCGATGAATTCACGGCGCGCCTGCAAATCGGAAACTCCGCGCGAGCGATCGGCTGGGATGTGCCGGTTGAGCCTTCGTCGAGCGGAGAATATTTCTCGACGCGTAGCTTTGGGCATACCGGTTTTACGGGCACGTCAATCTGGATTGACCCTGACAAACAGTTATTTGTGATTCTGCTGACGAATCGCGTTTATCCAATGGCTGAAAACATCAAGATTCGGCAAGTGCGGCCGATTTTGCACGATGCCGTTGTCGAGGGGCTGGGGCTCGCGACGGGGCGCGCCGCGGCCCATTAGTTCATCCGATACATTCTCGAAACACTCCGGTGTTCTCTCCTTGATGAAGCACTTCCAAAGTTATAATTCCGAAGATGAAATCGCGCGCGTCTAAATTGCCTGCGACGGAGCGGCGCAATCCAAGATCGGCCGGCCTGGATCGCAAGACGACGCTCGAGATTTTGCGAGTTATTAATCGCGAGGATGCGAGCGTTTCGCGCACGGTGGCGCGAGAGCTGCCAGCGATAGCGCGAGCCGTGGATGCGGTAGCGCAAGCGTTTCGGCGCGGCGGGCGATTGATTTATGTGGGCGCAGGCTCGAGCGGAAGGATGGGTGCGCTTGATGCGTCCGAGTGTTCGCCAACGTTTGGGGTGTCGAGCGAGCGCGTGCAGGCGATCATAGCCGGAGGGCGGCGTGCGCTGACGGATGCTGTAGAAGGCGCAGAGGACTCAGCGGCGACGGGTGCACGCGAAATTGCTGCGCGGCGTGTGCGCGCGAACGATGTAGTTGTGGGCATCGCGGCGGCGGGGACGACGCCATTTGTGCTCGGAGCGCTACGCGAGGCGCGGAGACGCAAAGCGTTTACGGTGGCGGTGACAGCGAATCGCGGGGCGGCGATCGCAAAATTGGCGCGGGTTACGATTGCGGCGGAGACGGGGCCGGAAGTGATTACAGGCTCGACGCGGATGAAAGCAGGGACGGCGCAGAAGATGGTCCTGAACATGCTTTCAACAGCAGCGATGGTGCGTGCGGGACGCGTTTACGACAATATGATGATCGATGTAGCGATGACAAATCAGAAGTTACGGCGACGAGCGGTGAGGATACTCGAACAGGCAAGCGGAAAGACGGCGTTGGAGGCGGAACACGCATTGCGTCTATCGGGACACGATTTGCGGACGGCGCTAGTGATGCTAAAGGGCGGAGCGACGCGTGACCAAGCGCGAAAACGTATTGCGGCTGCGCGCGGCGATTTGAGAAAAGCACTCGAAAACGGCGCGACGCAGCGCGGACGCTCTAGAAAATAAACGCATGGACAGATTCAAAATCGAAGGCGGACGGCGGCTCGAAGGCACGGTGCGAATCAGCGGGTCGAAGAATGCCTCGCTGCCGGCGATGGCCGCGGCGCTGCTTACTAACGAGCCAGTACACCTCACTAACATTCCGGCGGTCCGCGACATCATCACGATGGCAAAGCTGCTCGCGCACATGAGAGCGAAGGTGCAAAGCGAATCTTATCCGCCGGCTGAATTCACGATCAGCGCGGAAGAAATTTCGCACGCGGAAGCGCCGTACGAGCTGGTGAAAACGATGCGCGCGTCGGTGCTGACGCTTGGGCCGCTGGTGGCGCGATTCGGCTACGCGCGCGTGTCGCTACCTGGTGGATGCGCGATCGGCGCGCGGCCGATTGATCTTCATATACAGGCGCTCGAAAAAATGGGCGCGGCGATCACTGTGGATCACGGTTATGTGGAAGCACGCGCCGAGCGGCTTCATGGGGCGCAAATTCATTTCGACAAAATCACGGTGACGGGCACGGAGAATATTCTGACGGCAGCGGTGCTGGCCGACGGTGAAACTGTGCTGACAAACGCGGCCAGAGAGCCGGAGGTGACCGACCTCGCGGAACTGCTCATTAAAATGGGCGCACAAATCGAAGGATTGGGCACTTCGGAACTACTAATCCAAGGCGTGGAGAAACTGCACGGGACGGCGCACGCGGTGATTCCGGATCGCATCGAGACGGGAACGTTCGTTGCTGCGGCGGCGATCACGGGCGGCGATGTCACGCTGACGAACTGTGCGCCGCGCCATTTGACTGTCGTACTCGATCATCTGAGAGGATGCGGCGTTGAAATTGAAGAGCTGAGCGAATGTTCCATGCGCGTGCGTGCGCCTCACGGGATGCGCGCCGCGGATATTACGACGGAAGAGTATCCGGGCTTTCCAACTGACATGCAGGCGCAATATGTGGCGCTCGCGACGCAAGCAGAAGGAACATCCGTGATCACGGAGACGATTTTCGAGAATCGCTTCCTGCACGCGAGCGAAATGATTCGCATGGGAGCGAATATTTCAATTGATGGACGGCAAGCGATCGTGCGCGGGCCATCGAAACTGAGCGGCGCCGTGGTAATCGCTTCGGACCTGCGGGCAAGCGCATCGCTCGTTCTTGCAGCGTTGGTTGCGGAGAATACGACATACATAGACAGGATTTACCATCTCGATCGCGGCTACGAATACCTCGAAGCCAAGCTTCGTGACCTCGGCGCGAATATCGAACGGCTCTCAAGCCCCGCCTAAAAGAAAAGGGAGGCGATTGCGCGCCTCCCGTCTCGTTGTGCGGCGAATTTTTCTTCTGCAAACCCAGATGAACTAAGCGCTCGTTCCTTTTTCCTGTTTATCGCGCGCTTCCTTCAGAAGAGCCTTGCGGCTGAGGCGAATCTTATTGCCTTCAATCGCGAGGACCTTGACCATGACCTGATCGCCTTCTTTCAGCGCGTCACGAACCGAACGAATGCGCTGCTCAGCAATTTCGCTGATGTGCAGGAGGCCGTCGGTGCCGGGGAAAATTTCTACGAAGGCGCCGAATTCGGCGATGCGAACCACCGTGCCGAGATAGGTCTTGCCGATTTCGGCGGTGGCGGTGATGTCGCGGATCATTTTGAGGGCAGTTTCCGCGGCTTTGCCATCAGCGGCGAAGACGTTTACTTTGCCGTCGTCGTTGACATCAATTTTCACGCCGGTTGACTCCGTGATCGAGCGAATCTTTTTGCCGCCCGGACCAATCAAGTCGCGGATTTTATCCGTCGGAATCGTGAGCATAAAAAGGTGAGGAGCATACGGTGAAATTTCGGTCCGCGCCTTATCAATGGTGCGATCCATGATATCGAGAATCTCGAGACGCGCTTTGCGAGCTTGCGCCAGAGCTTCTTTCATCATGGGAATGCTGACGCCGCCAACTTTGATGTCCATTTGCAGCGCCGTAATTCCCTGCCGCGTGCCGGCAACTTTGAAGTCCATGTCTCCGTAATGATCTTCGGCGCCGGCGATGTCCGTGAGAACCGCGAAATTCGAGCCCTCAACAACGAGGCCCATGGCAATACCCGCGCAGGCCGATTTCATCGGAACACCGGAATCCATCAGCGCAAGCGAGCCGCCGCAAACCGTGGCCATCGAGGATGAACCGTTCGATTCGAGAATGTCCGAGACGCAGCGCATGGCGTAAGGGAATTCTTCTTCGGACGGGAGCAGACTTACTAGAGCGCGTTCAGCGAGAGCGCCGTGGCCTATTTCGCGCCGGCCGGGACCGCGAAGGAATTTGACCTCGCCAACCGAGAAGGGCGGAAAATTGTAATGCAGCATGAAGCGCTTGAACGACTCTTCTTCGAAGAGAAGATCGAGGCGTTGCTTGTCTTCCTTCGTTCCGAGGGTGACGGTCGCGAGAGCCTGCGTTTCACCACGCGTGAATAGCGCGGAACCATGGACGCGCGGGAGCATGCCGATTTCGCAGGTGATTTTGCGAATTTCGTCGAAGGCGCGCGCGTCGGGGCGGCGCCGCCGGACGAGAATATCCTCTCGGAAATACTTCTCGCGCAGGCGCTCGAACGCGCGATAGGCGAGCTTGCGCTTGTCTTCATCGTCTTCGGGAATGCCTTCGAGGATTTCTCTCTTGATGGCATCCACGAGAGCGTAGCTCTCGAGCTTGGGATATTTTGCGGTATCGAGCGAATCGTGCAGACGCGCGCCGAATTTCTGCTCAATCTGCTTGGCGAGCGCTTCGTCAAACGGCGGAGGGGCGACGGCCAGCTTCTTCGGCTGCACTTTCGCGTGAAGCTCGCGAATTGCTGCAATGATTTTGCGAACCTGCTCGTGGCCAAAGGCAAGCGCGTCGGTGACAGTGTCTTCCGAAACTTCGAGCGAGCCAGCCTCGACCATCACGATAGCTTCATCGGAGCCCGCGACGACGATGTTCAGCAGGCTCGTCTTTTGATCGGCGACGGTCGGATTGCAGACGAGCTTCCCATCAATCAGGCCGACACGAACAGCGGCGATCGGCGTAGCGAAAGGTATATTCGAGCAAAACAGAGCGGCCGACGCAGTTGTGACACCGATTACGTCGGGATCGTTCTCACTGTCGGCCGAGAGAACCATGGCGACGATCTGCGTCTCGGTGGACCAGCCTTCAGGAAACAGCGGCCGCAGCGGCCGGTCAATCAGCCGCGACGTAAGAATCTCGCGCTCGGATGGCCGTCCTTCACGCTTGAAGAATCCGCCCGGAATCTTTCCGGCCGAGTATGTGTTCTCGCGGTAATCCACGGTTAGGGGAAGGAAATCCTTCTCCGTAGCTCTGGTATCCATGCAGGCTGTGGCAAGCAATACCGTATCGCCGTACTTCGCCACGACGGCCCCGTGGGCCTGACGGGCTATTTTTCCCGTCTCAAACGTCAACGTGCGACCGCCAATCTCAACACTAACTTGATGCGACATAAACTTTAAAACCCTCCGCGCCCGGACCAATCCGAACGCAATTCAGATCTGCGGGAGATAATCCCTTGCAGTGTAGGAACAGAACGAAGGAGAGAAGCTGCGCGGAAGCGCTCGGAGCTGCGAATAAACTACCGCCATGCCCGATACTGGGCCAGACACTTTGCTTAAGCAATTAGGGAGGCGGTTGCGGCCAAGGCCGCTTGGGAATGCCGCACTACTTGCGCAAACTGAGTCTTTCGACAATCTCGCGATACCGATCCGGGTCGCGACGGTTCAAGTAATCCAAAAGCCGGCGACGCTTGTTGACCATCATGATCAACCCGCGCCGTGAGGCGTGGTCCTTGACGTGGGAACGGAGATGCGTGGTCAAGTAGTTGATTCGTTCGCTTAACAGGGCGATTTGCACTTCTGGAGAGCCCGTGTCTTTGGCATGCTGGCGATACTGCTCGATCATTTCCAACTTGGCCTCGTTCAACTCATTCCCCCTTCCGTGACGCGCACCTTTATCTCTGCACTTGGTCTCTTCGTCTACAGGGATTACTGTAGCCCAAAATCAGGCGGCCAAGCAAGAAATTTCCCCGGTGAAAGAGAGCCCGATTTTGTCACGAAGCGGCAGAGGCGCGCGCGAGAACGCGCGCAAGGCGATCGAGCGGAAGATTTCCGCCGCTGAGAATGCCGACGACTTTTTTGCCGCGGAGCTGGTTTTTTATCTTGAGCGCGCCCGCAAGCGACGCCGCGCCCGCACCTTCTGCGAGCAACTTCGTTTGCTCCGCGAGGATTCGGATCGCGTCATTGATCTCGTCGTCGGATACGAGAAGAAAATCGGCGAGTAAGTCGCGAAGGATCGGCGTGGTCAGTTCGGCGGGGACGCTGGTGCCGATGCCTTCGTGCTCGGTCTTCTGTAGTGGATGCTTGCGCAGATGGCCATCGCTCCAGGCGTGCCAGACGGCAGGAGACTGATCCGATTGCACACCGACGACGCGCACATTGGGATTCTGATGGCGGGCGACGATCGAGTTGCCCGAAGCCGCGCTGCCCGCACCGACCGGAGTGAAGATGACATCTACGTCGGGTAGCTCCTCAAAAATTTCGAGCGCCATGGTGCCGACGCCGGCGATCAATTTCGGCTCGTTGGCGTGATGGACGTATCGAAGGCCTTGCTCGCACGCGACTCGCTGGGCTTCCGCAACTGCTTCGTCGGTATTGTGGCCATGAAGGCGGACTTCGGCGCCGAAGCGGCGAATGGCGTTGACCTTGAAAAGATTCGGATTCTCGGCGGACATATAAACGACGACGCGCGTGCCGAAAATTCGCCCGGCGTAAGCGAGCGATTGGCCGTGATTCCCCGCGCTGGCGGAGATGAATTGATTGCGCTTCTCGCTCTCGTCGAGCGTCCCCATGAAATTAATTCCGCCACGGACTTTGAATGCGCCGGTGGGCTGAAAGATTTCGGCTTTGATGTAATAGTCGCAGCCGAGCTCCTCGGAAAGCGACGGGCTGAAGATCAACGGAGTCTTGCGCAGATGGCGGGCGATGACCGGACGAGCAGCGACGATATCGTCGTAGGTCGGCGGCTTCAAAACGGTGTCTGTCGGCATCGTTACCTCAGAATTATTTTGGCGTGCGGATAAGCGACAGAAATTCATCGCGGGTCTGTTTATTTTCGCGAAAGGCGCCGAGCATCGCGCTGGTCATGGCTGAAGAATGCTGCTTTTCGACGCCGCGCATCACCATGCAAAGATGCCGCGCCTCGATGATTACGCCCACGCCTTCGGGGCTGAGCTTTTCCTGAATTGCCTTGGCGATTTGACTGGTAAGGCGCTCTTGAATTTGTAAGCGGCGAGCGAACATGTTGACGAGGCGCGCGATTTTGCTGAGACCGATTACTTTCTTCGAGGGAATGTACGCGACGTGGCACTTGCCGAAAAACGGAAGAAGATGATGCTCGCACATGCTGAAGACTTCGATATCTTTCACGACCACCATCTGATCGTAGCAAACGCTGAAGACCGCGCCGTTCAGCAGTTTATCGGGATCCTGCCGATAGCCGCTGGTGAGGTATTGGAGGGCTTTCGCAAAGCGCTCCGGCGTGCGGCGCAGGCCCTCGCGGTTGGGATCCTCGCCGAGTTGAATCAAAATCTTGCGCACGTGATCTGCGATGGTTTCTTCCGGCTCAGAAACTTTCAATATTGTTTCAATGGTTTCTTTCATCTGGAATTGCCTCCTGCGGAATCGCGGGATTCGCGGGAATATTCAAAACTGTTCAAGCTCGTTTCTTCGATGCGCACGCGTTCGAGTCTCGCACTCGGAAAGTTTTCGAGACGGCGATAAATTTCACGACAGAGATTTTCGGTAGTCGGCACACTTTTCTCGAATGCTGGAACTTGTTCGTTCAAGTAAGTGTGGTCGAAAACGTCCAAAACTTCGCGCTGCACGAAGGAGTCGAGATCGCTGAGATTGGCGATCATTCCTGTTTCTGGATCAACGGGGCCGGACACGCCCACTTCGATGACATAATTGTGGCCGTGGCCATAGGGATTATTGCACTTGCCGTAGATGCGGCGATTTTCGTCATCGCTCAATTGCGGGCTGTGCAGGCGATGCGATGCCGCGAAAGCGTAGCGGCGATTGAGTGTCAGAGTCATGCCGCGTCTCCGTCTGTACAATCCACAAAAAGATCGGGTGATTCGTAGAGCCGCACGCGATCGAGATGCCCGTGGATAATTTTGGGATCGAGCAAATTCCAGATGACCTGCGCGATGTTTTCGCAAGTCGGGATCACGCCCGCGAGTTCAGGAACTTCGTAATTTAGGAAGCGGTGATCCATGCGATCCACGATTTCGCGTTGCAGTATGTCTTTCAACTCTTTCAGATCCAGAACCATGCCGGTCATCGGATCCGGTTCGCCGGCGATCGTAACTTCGAGGACGTAATTGTGCCCGTGACCGTGAGGATTATTGCATTTGCCGAAAATTCGACGGTTCTCCTCATCCGAAAATTTCGGATTGTGGTAGCGGTGGGCCGCCGAGAATTCGATTTTGCGTGTGATGCGAACGTGGGCCATGTCAGGGCGTACCCGCTGGATATTTTCTTCCCTTCCAAGCGATCGAACCGTGAGCAGTCTTCCAATAGGACGCAATTAGTGCCGCGCCGTAGAGACTCGCTCCCGCCAAATAATATTGGATGATCGAAAGCGGAAGACGATTCCGGCGAAGCGCGCCAGCGTAGCGGACATGGCTGCTGAGGAGCACAAGTGCGGCGACGATGAGAACGTACCAGTGGCCGCGGCGCGCCTCGACGATGCCGAATGCCAGTAGTGCGATGTCAAGCCCCGGGAAGGTCTCTAAGAACTCACGTGCCGCTGAGCCGGGAGTGCCGCCGGTTAGTACGTACAGATTTTTTGTCCATCCTTGCCACATGGCGCGAAATGAGCGGTACATCCGCGTGCGCACGATTCCCTGCCCCGACGCGAAATAAATATTTTCACCGGAACTTTTCACAAGCCGCGCGAGAGCAACATCTTCGAGGATGAGCGAGCGAATTGCGGCGTGGCCACCAACCGATTCGTACACATCGCGGCGAATCATCAGGAATTGGCCGTTTGCGGCGGCGTCCGGGAATCGCGGATCGTTGATGCGATCGAATGAGAAATACTCCGCAAGGCGTGTATAAACGAATGGAATCAAGATTTCCTCGCCGAGCGACTTCATTTCCTGTTCCGGAGAGTACGAGACGAGGGCAGCGGAATACTCGAGCGCATCGGAAAGGGCGCGGCGCGCTGCACCTGATTGGAGCACCGTGTCCGCATCAATAAAGAGGAGCCAGTCACCGTGAGCTGCACGCGCCCCGAGTGTCACAGCGTAGTTCTTGCCGATCCAACCTTCTGGGAGCTTGCCAGTTTCGAGGATCTGAAGCGACGGAATGCGCGACGCCAACTCCGCGAGGATCGAGGAGGTGCGATCGGTCGAGCCGTCGTTCACGACGATAATTTCGCGCACTTCAGGTTGAGCCTCAAGAGACTCGACGGCGCGGGCGATGCTCGCTTCTTCGTCACGAGCCGGAACGATGGCTGAGATCATGGTCAGGGTCCGGGCGGAAGGGGTAGGAAAGGTCTCGCCGGAGAATCAAACGACGAAAGTATTATAATGGTAGCGATGAAGGACTTGAAGAGGAATCTGCTGACAGTACTGGTGCTCGGGGGCATCGTCGCGCTGCTGGTGGCGTTCGCGATGCCAGACTACCGGCAGGGCGAGGCGAGCCCGATGGGCAAGCCTGCGAGAGATTTTGCACTCACGCTCGACGGAAAGCCGATGCATCTTTCCGATTTGCGCGGAAAAGTTGTTGTGCTGAATTTTTGGGCTACGTGGTGCCCGCCGTGCGTGGATGAAACACCGTCATTGAGCCGACTGCAGGCGCGGATTGCGCCGATGGGCGGCACGGTGCTCGGCATCAGCATGGATGAAGACGAGCAGGCTTACGAGCAGTTCCTACAGGCTTACAACGTTGGCTATCCGACCTACCGGGATACGACGAAAAAACTGGCCTCTGAATATGGGACGGCGATGTATCCCGAAACCTACATCATCGACCGCCAAGGCCGCATCGCGCGGAAGATCGTCGGCGAGCAAGATTGGAACGACGCCGACATCGCGGCGTACATGCAGGGATTACTTGAAAAAAAATAAAGCTTTAAGCGAGTCGTTCGCGGTAGCAATTCTCTTCCAAGGGTTCCGGACGCAATGCCAAGTGCAAACGCGACGCCCAGCCACCGCGCGCGACCCATAGGGCGATGCATTACGTAGGCGTGCACGAATTCCGTCGGTATTTATGCAGCCCATCTGTAATTATTCTTTCGCAGAATTGCATTTGAATGGCAAAGGGAATGATAGAGCGAGATCCAGTTTGCGGGATGACGATTGAGGCTGATACGTCCGCGGCGAGGCGCGAATGTGAAGGAAAGACGTACTACTTCTGCGGCGAAGGCTGCGCAGTTCAATTCGCCGCAGAACCCGAGAAATTTCTGGTCGGAGAACATGCCACGCGCGCACAGTCGTCTGCGTTAGTCTCCAAATCGAAGGTCACCGAATACACCTGCCCCATGCATCCGCAGATTGTTCGGGCCGGGCCCGGCACTTGCCCGATCTGCGGGATGGCGCTCGAGCCGCGAACAGCTTCGGCCGAGACGCAAGAAAATCCAGAGCTCGCGATGATGTTCCGCCGCTTCTGGGTTTCCGCGGCGCTGAGCCTGCCCGTCGTGTTGCTTGAAATGTCGGACATGATTCCCGGTCAGCCCGTCCAGCACGTGCTTTCGATGCGAGCGATATCGTGGCTTGAGTTTCTCCTCGCGACGCCAGTGGTGATCTGGGGCGCCTGGCCGTTCTTCGAGCGCGCATGGGCATCCGTTGTGAATCGCAGCCTGAACATGTTCACACTAATCGCGCTGGGAACTGGGACCGCCTACGTCTTCAGTGTCGCCGCAGTTCTCTTCCCCGGCGGTTTTCCTGCGACGTTTCGAACGAGTGGCGGCAATCTTCCCATTTATTTCGAAGCCGCGGCAATGATCACGACGCTGGTGCTCCTCGGCCAAGTGCTCGAATTGCGAGCGCGCAGCCGCACATCGAGCGCGATTCAATCGCTGCTGCGAATGGCGCCGACGACAGCGCGGGTGCTACGTGGCGCCACAACGGCCTCCGCGCGTGAAGAGGATATTCCTATCGAGCAAGTCGCGGTGGGCGACACATTGCGCGTACGCCCAGGCGAACGCGTGCCCGTAGACGGAGTCGTAATCGAAGGTTCGAGCGCAGTGGACGAATCCATGGTGACCGGCGAACCGATCGCCGCCGAAAAAATGACGGGCAGCCGCGTGACTGGCGGAACCGTCAATGGCACGGGAAGTTTTTTGATGCGCGCGGAGCGAGTCGGCTCGGACACGCTCCTCGCGCAGATCGTACGAATGGTCGGCGAGGCCCAGCGAACTCGCGCGCCGATTCAACGGCTGGCCGATGTTGTCGCTTCATATTTCGTTCCGACGGTCATCTTGGCGGCGGCATTGACATTCGTGGTGTGGGCAATGTGGGGACCGGACCCAAAATTCGCACACGCCCTCGTGAACGCCGTAGCGGTGCTCATCATCGCGTGCCCGTGCGCGCTGGGACTCGCCACTCCGATGGCCATCATGGTGGGTACAGGCCGCGGAGCCACCGCCGGAGTGCTGATTAAGAATGCGGAAGCGCTCGAAACGCTCGAGAAAGTCAACACAGTCGTACTCGACAAAACGGGGACCATCACAGAAGGCCGCCCGAAGCTTGAGCGAATCGAAACGGAAGCCGGGCTAAGCGAAGACGAGGTGCTGCGTCTTGCTGCTTCTGTCGAACGTGCGAGCGAGCATCCTCTGGCAACAGCAATCGTGGGCGGTGCGCGCGCGAAGGGTCTGGGATTGGCAAGCGCGCAGGATTTTCAAGCTTATCCAGGCAAAGGAGTAGTCGGAACCGTTGTGGGAAGACGCGTTGCGCTTGGTAATCCGGCGTTTTTGGGGGATTTGGGAATTACGCTCGGCGCGTGGCCCGAACGCGCTGAGAAGCTGCGGCGCGAAGGAAAAACGGTGATGCTGGCCGCGGTTGACGGCAAGGCCGCTGGAATTCTAGTCGTCGCTGATCCTGTGAAAGCTTCTACGCCGGAGGCAATCTCTCAACTGCATCGCTCGGGCATGCGAATCGTGATGGTGACGGGAGACAGCGCGGCAACGGCTAAGAGCGTCGCCAAGCAATTGGGAATCGATCATGTGTTCGCGGATACTCTGCCGCAGCAAAAGGCTGACATCGTAAAGAAACTGCAGGCTGAAGGGCGCGTCGTCGCGATGGCCGGCGACGGGATCAACGATGCGCCAGCCCTGGCGCAAGCGGACGTCGGCATCGCAACAGGAACCGGCACGGACATCGCCATCGAGAGCGCTGACATTACGCTAGTGCAAGGCGATATCCGCGGCATCGCACGGGCACGTAATCTAAGTCGCGCCACGATGCGAAATATTCGCCAGAATCTTTTCTTTGCGTTCGTTTACAACGCGCTCGGCGTTCCAATCGCAGCAGGCATGCTTTATCCATGGTTCGGATTGCTGCTAAGCCCGATTATCGCAAGTGCAGCCATGACATTTAGCTCAGTTTCGGTAATCGCAAACGCGCTGCGCTTGCGCCATGTGCAATTGTGAAGACGTTTGATTCGCCGTCAGTGAAGGAACGTGATGCTGGCGTCTTGCCTGTAATTTCGGTTATCGCCGCTGGTAGGAAGATTGCCGGCCCTTCGAAGCTCAGGGTAAACAAGATGCCCGCGCTACGGATGTATTCTTGGCAGAACGCATCCAGTGTGCGTGGGATTTAACTTGGTATAATCCTCGCCATGACTTACATGACCGTAACCTACGAACTCCAACACGCCCTCCAGCCAGAGCAATTCAAAGCTCTCGGGCAATTCGCAAACACCTACGGCCTGCAGCGATTTCGATTCGAGGAAGACAAGAAGCTACTGCACTTCGATTACGACGCCTCGCGGCTGAAGGAAACGGTGGTCGAAAACGTATTGAGGTGTGCTCGGATTCCCGTGCTGAGGCGTGTGATACCAGAATAGCGGAAAGATTTGGGGCCCCCGCTTGGGATCGGGGGCCCCTAAAGGTCGCGTTCCATTGACCCGGTCTAGGCGTGAACGGGTCATGGGGTCATCCATCCTAGCTTCCCTCTCAGAGGCAGGTGGGAACAACCCACTTCGCGTAGTGAGCAAGCCCCTTCCTCCTCGCTCACTTCGCTCCGCGGATCGTTTTCGTTCGGAACGCGACCCGCAACCGCGTATAGAGCAAGCGTGAGGCCTAAACTCCTGGGCCACATTTAAATGTCATGTTGCTGAAAGAGTGAGATTTAATCGCAAAGGTAATACTGCCAGGCTGCCCGCGAAGACCAAATCGGGAATGCCCGAGTCCCGTTGTGGGGATACCTCTTGTTTCTAGCAAAGTTTAGTCCCGTCTGTAGCGCCGAATCGACTTTCGTGCAGCACTTTGGCACTCTGCAGTTCCGCGATACCTGCCTCCCGGTGTCTAGCGGCGCCGCAGTTGTCATTCGTCTCATGTCCTATTGGTGAAAAGCCGATTTCCGCGTCATAATGTTTGTGGTAGTTGCGAATACTTTATGAATCGAATTGGAATTCTTCTCGCGAGTGCGTGCGCAGGACTGGCATTGCTCGTCGCAGCATTCGGCGGCGTCCGAAGTTTTCGCCCCGCATCTTTGGCCGCTCACGCAGCTATCGCCCAACCCAAAGAGTCGGCCAAGTCCGCTGCTGATACATCCGACGGGCAAGATGACAACGACGACTCCGTGATCCACTTCGTCAAGAATCCGGAGCCGATTCCCCTGTTCATGGCCCACGATCTGGATGGCAACGTTATTTCCACCGCTGCGTACAAGGGAAAGGTCGTCCTGGTCAATTTTTGGGCCACTTGGTGCCCGCCATGCCGCGAAGAGATTCCCGAGCTGATCAAGCTGCAAGATAAATACAAAGATCAGATGCAAGTTCTCGCCATCTCCGAAGATGAAGCCCCTCCGGAGGCTCTGAAGGCCTTTGCACGGCAAGCTCACATTAATTATCCCATCATGAAAGTGACCCAGGAAATTGAAACCGATTTCGGTGGCGTACCGGCGCTGCCCACATTATTCGTGATCAATAAAGATGGCGGGATCGTGCAGAAGCACGTGGGCTTTTACCCGGTAGCGGTATATGACCGCGAAATCCGCGCGCTCGCGGGAATGTCGGTTGACGCCAAGATCGAGACGTTTGAGGATACTGGCCAGATTTTTATCAAGAACGCCAAGAATGCGACAGAACTGCCTGGCGTGGATCTTTCGAAATTGTCTCCCGCGCAGAAACAGGTCGCTCTGAAGCGCATGAACTCTGAAACCTGCACATGCGGTTGCCGCCTAACCCTTGCGCAATGCCGGATAAACGACACCGCTTGCCCGACAAGCCGCAAAATCGCCAACCAAATCGTCCAGGATATTCTGTCAGGAAAGCAGCCAGAGCCACCTGCAAAATCCGACGACGATAACTCCTCTACCGACTGACTTCATCCCGATCTGCCTCCGACAATTGTGCGAAAAACAAAATGGACGCAAACTCAGAATCTCGTGCACGCGGCACTTGTAGCGGTCGGCAACTTTTCCGCGTGGCGTGATTCCAATACTTCGTTGCATCCAGCGGCCGCTCAACAATTTTCCTCTCGCAAAATAAAAGGCGGCGTCTCCCGCCCCACGCAAGAGACGCCGCCGTTGAAAGCCCGATATAAGAACGTTCTTTACTTGTCGTACTGCAAGCAAATCTCCAGTTGGCGAATCGCTTCGTCGGTCGCGCGAAGAGCTTCCACCTTGTGGCCGCCGAAATCGTGGGCTGCATGATCCATATGAGCCCTCGCCCGGCGCAAAGCCTCGAGCGCGTCATGGATTTCGGGATGGCGTTCCGGCGCCGCCGGTAGAGCTGTGGCCGGCGGCTTGCCATTCGGAGGCGCCGCAGGCGCGGAGGCGGGGAACGTCAACGCCAGCATCAAGACTGCAGTTGCGAAAATGCTTACGATTTTCATCTTCATGAATAATCCTCCTCGTCCGAATCACGGCTCGGACTGCCGAAATTGAGATGAGTCCCAACAAATCGAACACAACGGACACCGGAATGTTGCTCGCGAAAATCGTCGGCGGACTCGCCGCTGCGCGAATGCTCAAATTCTATTCCGGCCAGCGCCGGCTTCCACGAAACATCTTGCGATATGTGAACGAGAGGTAACGGGCGGCGAGAGTGTTGACCGAGGCATCGCGTTTCATTTAGTCTCAAGCACCAAATTTCAGGAGAGCACAACTCCATGAATCCTCGAATAGGCGAGAGCGCAGGATTGCTGTCGCGTCGTGATTTTGCGTTAAAAGCAGCGCTTGCAGCAGCCGGCGCTGCGATTGCACCGACTGCGTTGGGAGCTGCGCCCGGATTACTGACGGATCTCGCAAATCTGGAAGCGCAATCGCCCCCTTCTACCCCACTATCTGCGGAAGATCAGGCTCAAGTGGAGGCGCGAGCGTCCGCGATTCTCCGGAAGTATGGCGAGCGGCTGTCACTCGAGCAAAAAGATGAAATTCGCAGACTATCGACTGAGCTCCAAAAACCCCTTATTCGGTTGCGAGCGTATCCACTAGACAACAGTAGCCAGCCAGCTACTGTTTTGAAACTCGTGTCCGATGCCAAACCTGCTCCGGCGAAGCCGTCGCGCCGGGGAGTAAAACCACATGATGCTCAGTGACGACGTCCTTTATCTGCCTGTGAGCGAACTGGGCCGGCGGCTTCGCGCGCGGAAGCTCTCACCCGTCATATTGGCAGAGAGTTATCTTGCGCGAAGCGAGCGGCTGAATCCGCAGCTCAATGCTTACGTCACATTGACGCGCGATCTCGCGCTCGAACAGGCGCATGCCGCCGAAAAAGAAATTGGCGCAGGCCACTATCGCGGGCCATTACATGGGATTCCCTACGCTGCGAAAGACCTGCTCGCGGTGAAAGGCTATCCGACCACGTGGGGGGCGCGACCGTACGCGAACCAGACGTTCGACTACGACGCGGCGGTGGTTGAACGGCTCAATCGCGCCGGCGCGGTCTTGATCGGCAAGGCGGCGATGATCGAGTTGGCGGGTGGAATGGGTTATCGGTTCGCGTCTGCCTCGCTCACCGGTCCGGCGAAAAATCCGTGGAATGAAGGTTGTTGGACGTGCGGCTCATCGAGCGGATCAGGTGCAATCGTTTCTGCGGCGCTTGCCGCGTTTGCAATCGGCACGGAAACGTGGGGCTCGATCATTTGCCCGTCGGGATTTTGCGGAATCAGCGGGCTGCGGCCGACCTTTGGACGAGTGAGCCGCTACGGTGCCATGGCGCTTGCCTACTCGCTCGACAAGATTGGCCCAATGGCGCGATCAGCCGAAGATTGCGGACTGATACTGGCGGCGATCGCCGGGCATGATTCGCGCGATCGCAGTTCCCTTTCGGAAGGCGAAGCTAAATTTGAAATTGGTTTGGCGGCGTCATCGCCGCGCCTGCGCGTGGGACGCCTTACGAATGCGTGGAAAAAATGCGATCCTGAAATTGCCGGCGCCGTAGACGATGTTTTTGACGCTCTCAAGAAACATGTCGCCGCTATTGAAGACGCTGAATTGCCTGCCGGGCCATTTGATGAAGTGGCCGGAGTGATCATCAGTGTCGAAGGCGCTGCCGCGTTCCGAGATCTGATCGAGAGCGGCAAAGTCGCGGAGTTGGCCGATCCGCTGGGCCGAGTGGCCGGTTACGTGAATGAACAGATTCCGGCGAGCGATTATATCCGCGCGCAACAAGTTCGCGAGATCTGCCAGGAAGGCATCAACGGAATTTTCGATACATTTGATGTGATCGCGGCTCCCACGCTACCCTTGGCGGCGAGTACGCTCGACACAAATCTCGAGAAAAATCTCAGTTTCCCGGATCCGCTTGGAGCTATTGGAAATCTGTGCGGATTGCCGGGCATTAGCGTGCCCTGCGGATTTACGTCGCAGAAATTGCCGATTGGCATCCAATTGGTCGCACGGTGCGGTAACGAGCGAGCGGTTCTTGCGGCCGCAAATCTATATCAACAGCTCACCGACTGGCACACAAGACGCCCGCCAATTTCATAGCTGATCGGCTTATTCACCTATTGGCTAGTGTCTGAAGCCGTCTTCGAAATTCAGGATCGCGACATAAGGGCGCGAGGGCAGCTGCAATTTTCTTTACGGACTTAACTTCTAACCCTCGATTGAAAGCACTTTCCAAAAAAACGGTTTCGTCGCCGACAACAAATGGCTTCGCGTCCAGACGCATTTTCTCGATCTCCATCAGGACATCGGTTGCCTCGTCTAATCGGTCCAATTCCAAGAGTGCACGTCCGAGAAGACCCAACGACGCGTAAACAGTTCGGGTATCTTCTTCTTTGCCCTTAGCGATCGCTTCGCGCATCTTCGCCACCACTCCCGAATAATCGCGGCCGGGATAGAACAAAAACATTCCGGTTTGCAGCATGTTATAGGCGGTGTTACGGTTCTTTTCTCGACTTAGGCAACAACGCTTACCCTCGGCAATGTTTGGTGGATCATCTGTTGCATAGACGAACACCAGTTGAGCGAGAATCGCGTCCAGGGCGGGCTTGTCTCCTATGCTTTCGGCCATGTTGTACTCATGCAAGAGAAATTTTTCGGCCTTCTCATGCTGGCGTTCAACGACTAACTTGTCGATCATCTCGCCGAGTCGATGCTCGTCCATATGCGTTTCTGAACCTCCAAAGCCCACTCATTTTCCTGTCATGGCGTTTTGTGTGACTCGGGCACGCCCCCGAAAGGTGAAGGTAACAGACAGCACGCCAAGAAAAAGGTAAAGGATACCCAGCACCATTAGGATTAGCGAATGGGTTAGGTCCTGTCCATAGCCCTGAGAGCTCTCCACGTTCTTTGTGGGACGTGGCAACTCATTCTAAGTTCGCCGTGGCATTAACACTTAGGTTCCGACCACTCAGTCCTACGCCGCCACTAAACCGAAGTACCAGCATTTCGTTACCTTAAGCCGATTGTGCGCCACAGTCGAGCCTTCTACGCTCTCAGTATCAGCGGAGGGTAGAACATGGAATCAGCGAATAGGCCGGCTTCAACCTTGACGACGCAAGTTACTGGAAATACAGACGATACAGGCCTTGCAGTTCAAGTCGCTGCCGCTGACGATACGTCGACCAAGCCCGCCGACGGCCGGGTGTTCGTGCAGGTCCACACAACCGATGTCGAAGCCATTCGAGCGGTCTTGGCGTTAAAGTCTCCGAAACGAAGAGGATTTCCGGGATTTGTTTGGATCGGGGTGGCGCTGGCGCTACTGGTTGCAGTTTTCGCCGCTTGGCAATGGACGGTTTCAGCCGTGCAGGCGGCCGAAAGCGTCACTCCTCCGCAGATGGCGGCGCCGAAACCACCTGATTTTGCATTCGTAACATCCGACCCGGCTCCCCCGACCCAACCGGAACGGTCCAAAGCGGATTCTCATCGCGGACGCATGAGGACCGGCGCGGGAAACTAAACTCACCCAAATCAGAAGCCATCGAGCTGCGCCTTGCGCGCGGAGCCCTGCCGGCGCCAAATCCAATCAGTCCGTCCGTGCGTACTCTCTCCAGGAACTGAAATCATTCCGAAGAGGACAACGCCAATGGCGGCTATTCAAACGACGGTTGCGGAATTTGATCTCGAGCGATATCTGCGGAACTCGAAGAAAGTCGATATCAGCGATCTCGACCTCAGTGAGGCCGCCAAATATCCGCTCACGGTAGAAGAAATTCGTGGCCTGACGTACATGATGGACATCGAGTCGCACACGATTGTCTATTTGCGAAGCATACTCTCCACCTGCGCAATTGAAGATTCCGACACCACTGCATTTCTAAGTTGCTGGGCCTATGAAGAACATTTTCACGGGCGTACGATCCGCCAATTTCTTACCGCTTGCGGCATCGAACATTCGCGCGATCGCGCCGCGGAGGTGCAGCGCGCGACTTCATACAAGGAATGGCTGAAAGACATGGGAGCGTCGTTGATCTGCCAGCTATCGCGGCATTTCCACGGCGCCTATTTGACGTATGGAGCGATTTCGGAACTTTCGACGATCGAGGGATATGGCGTGATAGCGCGCCGCACGCAAAATCCGATCCTCGCGGAAATCATGCGGCGGCTCGCGAAAGACGAGCGGCGGCACTTTTCGTTCTACTACAACAAGGCGAAGAGCCAATTGCAGCACCGCAACGCTCAACGGCTGACCACTTTCATCATCAAACATTTTTGGCTCCCGGTTGGCGGCGGCGTGAAGCCAGATGGCGAAGTCGAATGGATATTGAGCTTCATTCTGGGCGGTTCGATGGGCGCGCAAATCGCCGCGCGGATTGACCAAACGATCGCGAAGCTGCCTGGGCTCGAGTGGTTCGATCGTCTGACACGCAGCCGTGAAGACGCGCTGCTGAAAATGGGGCAAGCTCAGTTCAGCGAGCCCGCGATCGCAACCGGCGACTAACAACTTCTTTTTTGCTCCCAATCTCCCTCTCTTACAACAACTCCCTGTTGACAGCAGCTCGTATCTGTATGAATATTCATGTGACTGCATATTCAGTCAGAGAAAGGTTTGAGTACGCATAAACGATACCGTCAAGGACAGATTCTGAACCTGCTGGCACAAGTGCCGGTGGCCAATCAGGATGCGCTCCGAAGACAGCTTGTCCGGCGTGGATTGAGCGTCACGCAGGCGACGCTTTCCCGCGATATTCGAGAGCTGAAGCTCGTCAAAACTTCCGAGGGATACCGCCCGCTGACAGCTGTCGCGGATGAACCTCCTGCTCTCGCATCAATCGCACGGGCGGTGAGCGAATTTCTTGTAGATGTTCGTCCGGCGCAAAATCTTCTGGTATTGAAGACTCCGCCGGGCGGGGCGCAGCCACTGGCCGCGGCCGTTGACGCAGAGCATTGGAGCGAAATTGCCGGGACGCTGGCCGGCGACGACACGGTACTTATCATCACGCCATCGCGTTCGGCGCGTGCCGCTCTCGAAAAGCGGCTCAGAGGCCTGCTGCGATGACCGAGAAATTAAAAGTCGCCGTCGTCGGAGCAACGGGTTACGCGGGATACGAGCTGGCCCGGCTTCTTCTTCGACATCCCAACATCGAAAAACCGACGTTCTATCTTCGTGAGAGCTATGCGAACGTTCATTGCCTGAGCGAGCTTTTTCCGCAATTGCGCGGATGGGGCGACGCGCCATGCCGCACTTTTTCCGTGCAAGCCATAAAGGAAAGCGGCGCGAGTGTCGCGTTTCTTGCGACGCCGCACGAAGCATCGGTCGAAATCGTTCCGGAATTGCTCGACGCGGGGCTGAAAGTTGTGGACCTAAGCGGCGCGTTCCGTTTTGCTGACCCAGAAACTTTCAGTCATTGGTACAACCTGGCCGCTCCATCGAGCAAAGTATTGGCGCAGGCCGTCTATGGTTTACCTGAGCTCTACGCGGAGAAATTACCGGGCGCGCAGCTGGTTGCGAATCCTGGCTGCTATCCCACGTCGGTAATACTTGGCTTGCGCCCTCTGGTGGAGAGCGGATGGATAGACAAATCGCGCGGCGTGGTTTGCGATTGCAAGTCGGGCGCGAGCGGCGCCGGCAAAGAGCCGAAACGCGAAACTCAATTTGTAGAAGTGAATGAAAATTTTCGCGCGTACGGGCTGTTCAAGCATCGTCATACACCGGAAGTGCTGGAGCACACCGGCCTCGACGCAGCGGACGTGATCTTCACCACGCATTTACTGCCAATCGAACGCGGAATTCTTTCGACGCTGTACGTTTGGTTGAGCGAGCCGCGCAAGGCCGAAGAGATTGAAGCTGTTTACCGGCGCTTCTACGCGAACCATCCGCTGGTTCGGATTTCGCCCGCGGGGAAAATTTCGGAGTTGCAGGATGTGACGCGGACAAACTTTTGCGACATCGGCTTCGTGCTCGACGATTCGGGATCGCGGCTAATCGTGGTTTCCTGCCTCGACAATCTCGGCAAGGGCGCTGCCGGGCAGGCGGTCCAAAATCTCAATGGAATGCAGGGTTATTCGGAAACGACGGGATTGCTATGAGGCTGGTCGTAAAAATTGCGGGCGCGCTGCTGGAGAGCGAGAAGACGGTCCAGACAATCGCGCAACAAATTTCTCAGCTTGCGGGGGATGGAAACGAGCTGTTGGTGGTGCACGGCGGCGGAAAGATTTTCACATCCACGCTGAAACGCATGGGGATCGAAAGCCAATTCGTTGGGGGCTTGCGCGTGACGGATCGCGAGACGCGCGAAATTGCAGTGATGGTTTTTGCCGGGTTGCTGAACAAGAAATTGGCAGCGGCAGTTTCGCTCGCGGGGCAGCCTGCTATCGGGATCTGCGCTACGGATTCGGCGTGCTTTACGGCAGAGCCGCTGGTGCATAACGAAATCGAAGGTGGACTAGGCTTCGTCGGATATTTGACCGGCGTCAATGTCGAGTTTTTGGAATCGCTTTGGCGGGTGAATTTGGTTCCGGTGGCGTCGTGCCTGGGACTTGGCTCCGACGGCGAGCTATACAACATCAATGCCGATCATATGGCCGCAGCGTGCGCCGAATATTGCCGCGCGGACCGGCTCATTTTCCTCACCGATGTCGCGGGCGTGCTCAGTGACGGCGAAGTTTTACAAGCGGTGAATGGCGGCGACATCGAAATGCTGATTCGACAGAACAAGGTGTCGGGCGGAATGGTGTTGAAGCTGGAAGCCTCGAAACGCGCGCTGGCAGGCGGTGTGAAACAGGTTCGGATTGTTGGCGGCACGAGCCCGGACGCGTTGTTGCACGCTGCGAACGGGGGGAATGGCCAGGGAACGCAAGTGACGCCGATGTTCGAGACTGCGGACGATGAGGCGGCGGCACGATGACAAAGCGCGCGGCAAAACGTGGTGTTACAAAACGCGGCGCGGCAAGTCGTGGTGCTTCTGAGACGACAATTCGCCGCGATGAAGCGCGCTACCTCATGAATACGTACAAGCGCCCTGCGATCGTGTTTTCGCATGGGAAAGGGCCCTATCTATACGACGACCGAGGCGGCAAATATCTCGATTTTCTTGGCGGGATCGCGGTCAATTCGCTCGGCTATTCTCATCCGCGCGTCGTCAAAGTGATTCGACGTGAGGCGGGCCGCGCGATACACCTCTCGAATTTGTTTCACAATCAGTTTCAAGGGCCGCTGGCACGCAAGCTCGCGGCGTGGTCAGGCCTCGATCGCGTTTTCTTTACGAACAGCGGCACGGAGGCTATCGAAGGCGCGCTGAAAATTGCGAGGGCGCACGCGCGC
>DATBYF010000154.1:0-47277 GCA_036513895.1 Candidatus Acidiferrales bacterium
GCCAAACGATTTGGCTTCGGGAAGATTTAAAAGCATCGTCCCGCCAATATATATGATTCCGTAGGGCGCCAGGACGGCTGCGGCCATAAGAATTGGGGGATGCGGGCCGACAGCCCAGCGAATCACCCAGCCGACCGCCGCCGCGCCGACTGCTAGCGACCATATCGTTGCTGCAAAGCCGACCGAAAGCCCTGTGCGGCCGATGCGCTTGTTCAGATAGTGCCGCAGCAAAAGAAATTCGACCCATCCGGAAATTCCCGCTGAAATTGTGAGGCCCGCGACGCCCCAGCGCGGTGCAATGCCGAGAAGCGGGGGAAGCGGAACCGCGCAGAGATAACCGAGGACCGTGGTCAGCGCGATGCGGATGATGGAGAATTTCAGAGGGGTGCGCGTGTCGCGAAGCGCGTAGTAAGCGGCCGAGTAAAGGCGGCCGAGCGTGGAGGCCAGAAGTCCAACCGTTGAGCCCGCCAGAATTCCCCAGACATACATTACGTCGGCGTGCGTAAAGCGCCCGGACTGATAGATTGCGCCGACGACGACATCGCCGAGAGCGAGAAATGCCACAACGGATGGAACGACGAAATAGGCGATCTGGCGGAGGCCAGCGTCGAGACGCTGGCGTAATGCACGCGCGACTTCCTCTTCGCCGCCGAGCTGACCGGACATGGCGGGGAGTTCCGCCGCTGAGACAGCCATGCCAAACAGGCTGACCGGAAGGGTGTAGAGAGTTTGGGCGTAAGAGAGCGCGGCGACGGCGCCGGTGGGCAAAAGGCTGGCGATGAGTGAATCCACATACGCGCTGATTTGAACGACGCCACGGCTTACGAATACGGGGAAAAAATTGCGAACGACGGTGCGCACGTTTTCGCGTTCGTAGCTGAGCGCTAGGCGCAAGTGACCGAGCAAATGCATGACGACGGGCCATTGCACGCCGACTTGCAGCGCGCTGCCAATCACGGCTGCCCAGGCGAGGACGATGGCGAGAGGGAATTGCGCCATGCGGCTGCCGAATCCGATCAGCGCGGCAATCATCGCGGCGTTCCAGATTACGGGCGCGGTGTAGGAGAGAAAGAATTTGCGATGGCTATTGAGGATGCCGAGGCACCACGCTGAGAGCACGAGCAGGCCGGCACCAGGGAAAAGAATGCGCACCAGGCGAATCGTCAGCAGGCGCTTATCACCGGAAAAGCCCGGCGCGATGAGCTCGATGAGCCAGGGCGTGGCTAGAACGCCGATCAGAACCAGACCAGAAGCGGTGAGAGCGAGAAGCGAAAAAACGGCTCCCGCAGTTTTCTCGGCTTCTTCTTTATCTTTGCGGGCGAGGAGCGCGGCGTATACGGGAATGAAGGAAGCCGAGAGGACGCCTTCGCCGAAAAGATTCTGAAGGAAATTGGGAATGCGAATGGCGGCTTTGAATGCGTCGGCGGCGTCGGAATTGCCGAAGTAGTGGGCGAAGAAGCGATCGCGAATGAGACCGGAGATGCGGCTTAAAAAAATACCGGCGGCGACGAGCGAGGCGGAGCGGGCGGTGCCGAAACGACGCCCGGAAGGCTCGGCTGGTGGGGCGTTGGTCGTGGTTGTGTTGGGATCGGGAATGCTCAGCGGCATGTCCTGCGCTCTGGATTTGCTGCGGCGCGATAGGAATTCAATTTAATGGGTGAAGCATCTCAGTCTAACCGCTCGGAAAATGAAAGATGTCGGCCTGAAGGCCGGCGCTACAAGTGCTGAAATCGGCCGCGCGGGCAGAACGCAAGAAAAAATTCGGCGCGTTAACTTCGCGTGACCCTTACGCGATATACGAGCGCGTTATGAAAATCATTAGACTGGCTCCTCGGAGGCAAGTCAATTAGGAATGAGCGAAGTGGTTCTCAATTGAGTCTCGATGGATGTCAACGTAATCGAGCCTTTCTATACGATCCGCAGATCCCTCACTTCGTTCGACATGACCTTTCCGTTACGATTACGCCCCGCTCACGGTGACTGAACCGATGACCTGACCGTCCCGACGTGACTCTGTCGTCGTCACCAAGCTCTTGAAGCGGGGCGCTGAGGGCAAATGTCCGCGCGGCCAGTTTGTTAGTTTGGCACAGGGAGGCGCGTTCAACTGGTTGTATGCGAACGATTAAGGTATCAGTAAGGAGCAACCTCTCAGAGGCCTTATGGCGCAAGCTACAGCTCCCGCGCTCACGTCTGCGCAGCCCAACGTGACCGCAGCTCAGATTTCGGCTGATCTTCGACGGATGGACCGGCGCCAATGGTGGCTGTGGTCGGCAGCGTGCGCCATCATGCTTCTACTTACGATGGGAGTGGCGTCGTTTGTGTTTCCGTCGTTGTTGCGCGGAGATATGCCGGGACCATCGTTCGGCCTGGGAGAGGCGGTTCGCGGGCTGGTTGGCCTGGTGCTGCTATTCAATTGCTACACAGTTTACCAGCAGGTAGTTTTGAATCGCTTGCGGCAGCAGATGTCGCAGCAAATTCAATCGCTCGCGAACGTCGAGAGTTTGGCGACGGAAGTTTATAAACTCGCGGCGCTCGATCAGTTGACGGGGCTTTACAATCGGCGATCAGCGGAAAAGCGGCTGGAGGAAGAGATTTCGAGGGCGATTCGACATGCGCGGCCGCTGAATTTGCTGCTGATGGACATAGACAATCTGAAAGAAATTAACGATACGCACGGGCATGCGGCCGGCGACGTGGTGCTGATGCAGTTTGGCGAGAGGCTGCGGCGTGCGATTCGGGGATCCGATCAGGGATCACGAATTGGCGGCGACGAATTTATGGTGGTGCTGCCGGAATGCCCGAGCGGACAAGTACAGCACGTCATCGACCGGCTCAGAGTGCTCACGGTGGAATACGAGGGCGCGAAAATCACGGTGCACTTCTCCGCTGGATGGAAAGATTATCATCCGGGCGAGACGGCGCTTGAATTTATGAGGCGTGTTGACGAGGCGCTCTTCGCCGACAAACGCGGCAAGTGCGTAGATCTCGATCTTCAGACGTTAGATAAAGCGGCGCGACGCGATCGCGCGTAATTCTCGATGGCCGAATTTGCGGCGACAATCGTCTCTAGGGCCTGATCTACCGCGGTGAGTTGATTTCCCGGCACGGCGATGTACAGATCGTCTTCTTCGATTCCCGTATAGACGCGATTTCCAATACATCCGAGACTTGCCGTTGTTCCCATGGACATTGCCGCGGGAATTGCCATGCACGTCGGGCGGCCGAGAATCGGGAGCGGGGAAGCGGCGTTTGCGCGGCTGGCGGCTTCTTGCAGAAGCATCGCGGCTCGAGGGCGGCAGGCAAAAAGGACGACGGACGGATCGATCGGCGAATCTCCGAGCGGCGCGTAGACGACGGCTGTTGGAGTTTTCGGAAGCTGCGGAACTTTGGCGACATCCTCGAGCTGGAGATATTGGACGCTGAACATCAGACTGAGCGTCTCGTTGAGTTCGTTTTTTCGTGGTTCGGGTAAGTCAATTTTGTGGGTGTAGCTGCCGACCGGGCAATTGAAATGGTCCGACGGAACCGTGTAGAAGCTTTTGCCATCGGCGGCCAATCGCCAGAAGCTGCAACCGGATGGTTCTGTGCCGATGAATTTCGGGATGTTTGTGGGCTCGCTATCGAGGATTGTTACTGAGACGGGGCGGCGTTTCAGGCTGAGGCGTTCTGTGAATCGCTGTTCGAGTTCCTTCCACTGCGCCATTGCGTCTCCCGGAAAAATTGAATCGAGCTTTGTTGTGGACGCAAGATTATCACAACGCGGTTTTTGAATGCGTTTTGTCGGAGTTCAGGATTTATTTTGTGGGATGAGGTCGTAGACGTAACGGATTTCTACGGCTGATTGATTGCGGTTGCTCTCGATGCGAACGGTTTCGACCAGCTTCTTGCCGCCTGGTTGAGGCTCGAAGGTGCGCGAGATCCTATTACCATGGGAAGTTTTTTCGTCGGAGACGAGGCGAATATCTTCCCAATGGGCGGTGATTTCCTGGTCGGAGAGATCCTTGGATTTTTTCAGCTTGCGGCCGTCCGTGTAGAATTCTCGTTTGTTGCCGGTATCGTCGGCGAGATCGAATTCATTGTCTTTTTGTGCGAGGTGAATTGTGACCGGCGGATCGATTAGTTCCTGCATGTGGGCTCGATCATCGGCGTTTTCGATATCGCTTCCGTTGCCAGCGCCATGGCGTCCATAAACACCCCCACCTCCGCCACCTGAACCGGGGAAACCGATGCCACCGCCGGGAAAGCCGACTCCGCCGCCGCTGCGGCCGCCACCGCCGTTTCCTCCGCCGTTTCCGCCATTGCCATTCGTTTGTGCATTTTTGGCGTCTCGCACCTTCTCTCGGCCATCGTCGCTTTGGTCGGAGTTTAGTTTCCAAGAACCGTTTAGGCTGGCGCGAGTGGCTGGAGGCTGATGTTGTTCCGGGGCCTCGCGTTTTGGCTGGGCCGTGGGCTGCGAATCGTCGGTGGACGGAGCCGGGGTGATGGGGCCCGGAGGGGCTTGGGCATGAAGCAGGGCGGGGAATGCGATTGCGGCGAGGCCAAGGACCGCCGAGAGAATCAAATATTTTGCTACTTTTGCGTTCATTTCTAAGTTCCTTCGCCGCGACTAGGCTCCGTGGACCGACGCGGGGTTTGATGCGCTGGATTCGAAGTAGGGTTGCGGCGGATTACGGGAATGTCGGGCGGGCGGCCCTCAAAACAGGGGCCGCGGAGTTCTCACGAAAAATGCAGCAATGCACGATCACTCCGGATTAACGTGTTCACAACACATGGAACATATTGCCGAGAAACTTCTTGCGCGTGTATACGGCGGATGCTTAAGATGGCGCGTCGCGTCGAGAGGGACACACTCAGTGCCAAAAGAAAAACCAAAGGTGAATATCGGAGAGGTTATCCGGTCTTACCGCAGCGATCGGGGCCTTTCACAAGGCGATATCGAGCGCCGCACGGGGCTTTTGCGCTGCTACCTCTCGCGCGTGGAGAACGGTCATACGGTGCCGTCGCTCGAGACGCTCGCGAAAATAGCCGAAGCGATGGAAATCAACCTGGCGGATTTTTTCCCCGGCAGCGATACGGCGCAAGACCGCGAGACGCGCAAGATGCTGGGCGAACTGTCGGAAGAAGAGATTAAATTTCTCGCGGAAATTAAGAAGTACAGCACAACGCTTTCCGATGACGATAAAAAGCTTGTGTTGGCCATGATTCGCAAGATGGCAACAATTACGCCGCCGCCGACTCGCAAAGCGGCCGCTGCTGTATCCCGCAGGCCTGAATACTAACTTCCACTTTTTCCGGCTGGCAAATTACTGAAAAACCGCTTCTGTCACCCCGAGTGGTATAGCTGCATATACCGCTCTCGCGTCAATTCGTAGCGAATCGTGTGCATGCCGTCCTCGATGGGCCCATCGCCGATAAATTCCATGCCTGACTTCTCCATGACGCGGATGGAGGGCGCGAGTTCGGGAAGCGTGTCAGCGACAATCCTGGCGACTTCGGAATGCTGAAACGCCCAGCCGATCAAAGCGCGCGCGGCTTCGGTGCAATATCCATTTCCCTGATGCGCTTCGAGCAGACTGTAACCGATGTCGGCTACACCGTCCTTGGGGGCGCCCTTAAATCCAATATTGCCGAGCAGGGCGCGCGGATCCCGGCGGATACAAAACCACAAGTGCCAGCCAGTCTCATTCGGGCCTGATTTTTCCAGCGCGGACAGCAAAAAGCGCTGCGATTTTTCATCATTCAATGGCGGCGGCCAGGCAGCGGGCAGGGGAACGTCGAGCATAGCGGCGAATGCGGGCAAGTTGTTTATCTCCGCTCGCGCCAACTCGACCGTAGCGGAAATAAGCTCGAGACGAGGGGTGAATAATTGTAGGCCCGGTGGGTTTTTGGTGGCCGCCATCGCGGAGAGGACGTCGGCTAAGGTGAGGAGCGCGCGGATGCTTTGGCGCTGAAGGATTTTGGTTCGACGATGGCGCGGAAGACGCGGCCGCGCCCGATAATCTTATCCGCGGTACCGGCTTCGACTTCGAAAGTCAGCACGCGGCCGTCCTGCGAGACGAGGCGGGCTGTTGCCCAAACCTGTGCTCCCAGGGGCGCGGCTTTCAGGTGATCCACTTCAATTCGCGTGCCAACGGTGATCGTTTCGGCGGGCAAATGCGGCTGCGCGACTTGTGCCGCCGCAACTTCCATCATGCCAATCATCGCAGGCGTCGAGAATACGGAAGGAAGGCGCTGATCATATGCGGAGATTGTCCATTCGGGCGGGACTGTTTTTTCAATTCTAAATTCGGAGCCGATGGGAATTTTCGGGTATTCGTGGCGGTTCTCGGAGGTCAACTCGCGGGCTCCCCGCCACCGAGCGCGCCGGGCGCATCTTTGCATGAATTGGCGCACGAGCCAGGAACAACGAAGCTCTTCGTAAACTCGGCAACGGTAATTCCGAACTGCGCCCACATTCGACGTTTAAGGCTTCGGTAATCTTGCGCGCCGCTGAAGACGTCGCGGATGAGATCGCGAAAAGTGGCGCTGTGATTGAGGAATTGGACCATGCGCGTAGTCACTGCGCCGCCGAGAAAGCGGCCACAGAAAACTTTACGCGCAATTCGCGCTGCGAATTCGAGATCAGCAGAAACTTCTCCACGAAGCCGCGCTGGATAAGTCTCGGGCTGGCCGGCGATCAAAGCGTGTGCGAGCAAATCGCCCGAGCGCAGCGCGTAGAAGAGGCCCTCGCCGGTAATGGGATCAACGCAAGCGGCAGCGTCCCCCGCCATAGCCCAGTTGCGGCCGACAATGCGGCGGCGGCGCAGCGTATGCGCCTGGGGCGATGGAAGAACGTGACTGTAAAAGCGAGCTCCATCGAGCGAAATATTTTCGTCTTTTACAAACTGATCGAGGTGGCGGCGAAGCATTTGGCTGGAATGCTTCGACATTTTGCCGCAGATGCCGACGGAAACGTGATCGGCACGAGGGAACGACCAGATATAGCCTTCAAATTGCTTGAGAAATTTGATTTTGATGTGATCGTCTTCGGTGGGGACGAAATACCCCTGGGTCATCTCGAGGTCGGCGGCCTCCAGAGCGGTCGTCTCAGGCAGCATCTGGTTCCGAGCACCGCCGGCGAGCACGACGAAATCCGCAGATCTATGTTCGCCGCCCACGGTGAGATTCACGCGACCGTCATTCGTGTCCACTTGGGTGACGCGCGACCGGATTGTGGTGCAGCCAGCTGCCGCGGCGCGATCGAGAAGCAAGCCATTCAGCACAGCGCGAGAGTAAATGACGATTGGATGATTCATCTGGAAGCGGGCGCGCTGACCGCCGCTCGAAATAAGCTCAGCGGTTTGAACGATTTTCTTCGGATGCGGGCCGTCGAGCAGGAATGGATAGAGACTAATGGCTTTATGAGTGAGGCCGCCACCGCAGGGCTTTTCCCATGCGAGGTGCTCGTCATAAAGCGTCACGTTGAATCCGGCAGTGGCCAACTGCTCGCCACACATGGCCCCGGCGGGGCCTCCGCCAACGATTGCGATATCTTTCATTCGAATCTCTCAACCCCGTTGGGGAATCGGGAAGCTGGACGCAGAAACGGAGTATAGCATCAAAATTCTGGCGCAAGGGGCGAGGCAAAAAATGGGTTGTCGAATGAATTGAGGGGCGGGCGCAACGGGCGCCTGAATTGGCGCGTGGTACAATTTTGGTTTCTTGGAAGCGCAGTGACGAAGGGCGGACAATTTGGGAGTAGTGAGCAATCGAAGCGAACTTCGGCTCGATGTGCAGGACCTGAAGCGCGCGGGGAAGAAAATCGTCTTCACCAATGGGTGCTTTGACCTGCTTCATCCGGGGCACGTTAAGTTGCTGGAACAGGCCAAATCGCACGGCGACGTGCTGATCGTTGGAATCAATAGCGACGCGAGCGTACGGAAAAACAAGGGCGCAAACCGGCCGGTGACGCCTGAGGGCGAACGCGCCGAAATTCTTGCTGGGCTGGCGGCCGTTGATTACGTGGTTGTATTTGATGAACCGACGCCGCGGGAATTGATTGCGGCGATTCTGCCGAACATTCTAGTGAAGGGAAGCGACTGGGGAGCGGACGAGATCGTCGGCCGTGAAGATGTGGAAGGCGCAGGGGGCCGAGTGGTATCGATTCCAGTGGAACCCGGGATTTCGACGACGAATCTGATATTGCGGATTCAACGTCTTCGCGCATGATACTGCCGCTGGTGGCTGAGCTGTTGGGCCGGGTCGGCCGCCGACCCGCGGTGGAGGTGTGTCTTGACGCGCTGCGCCGAGAACCAGGCGAAGTGCGGCTGGCCGGCCTGACGGATGCGGCGAAGACAATTGTCGTCGCGTTTACCGCAGCTACGCTTGTTCGGCCTGTAGTACTTCTGGTGGATTCAAACCGCCGCGCTGAAGAACTTCTCGAGCCTCTCCGGTATTTCTTCCAGGCATTCGCGCGAAGGCCGGCAAGCCGCGTGGCATACCTTCCATCGCAGGAAGTATCGCCCTGGGAAGGGCGTTCGCCGCACGCGGAGATTTCGGAAGCGCGTGCGTCTGCGTTGTGGCGAATAGCGCTGGGCGAGGCGGACATCGTGGTTACGCCGTTGGAAGCCGCGCTGATGCGATTGCGCGAGCAGAGTTTTTACGAAGCGCTGGCATCGCCGCTGGAACGTGAGCAAGAAGTCCCTCAAAACGAATTTCTCGAACATCTTACAAGCGTAGGTTACGAGCGTCGCGAAACCGTCGAATCGCCAGGACAATTCGCTGTTCGCGGCGGCATAGTGGACGCGTTTTCGCCGGAGTCGAATGCGCCGGTTCGGCTGGAGTTTTTCGGAGACACCCTAGAGTCTTTGCGAGAGTTCGATCCGAATACCCAGCGCTCGCTGCGCCCACTCGAACGTGCGACGCTGCTGCCGCTGACGGATTATCCACGCCGGAATGAACTGCTCGATCGCTTCAGCGAGCGCTCGGTGACAGGCCGAGAAGATGAAGGAATGCCCGCGGCATTTTATGCGGGCTGGGAATTTCATCCGGCACTTCTCGAAGACGTCAAGTCGAGCCTGTTCGAGCTATTGCCGAACGCGGTCGTGCTCGAAGACGAACCGGAGACGCTGCGCGGTGCACTCGATTTGAAACGAGAGAGTCTCGCGGCCGAGTTCGAAGAAGCGATGGGACCTGCGGCTACGGCCGAGCCGGATCGATATTTTCTGACGGCAGAGGAATGGAAAAGCGCGCTGTCTACTCACCCGCAGCTTCTGCTGGAGCATTTAGCGGTAGACGGTGCAAATGAGCAGCATGTCCTTCAATGCCAGCCGACGCCGCGCTATCACGGCAACGTCGGCATGTTTATGTCAGAGGTGCGTAATCACATCGAGCGCGGGCAGCAGGTCATGGTCTCTGTCGGAAGCACGGGCGAAGCCGAGCGATTGGCGGACATCTGTCACGAAAATGAATTGCCATTTCGGCTCGGTGATGTTGATGAGAGCGCGACTGGTTCGCGCCTCGCGGCGGACAGCAGTGGCGGAACGGTTCCGGCGTTGGTGCTGTTGAAGGCGCCGCTGGCCGAGGGCGTTGTATTTCCCGAAGCGAAGCTGGTTCTTTATGGCAACTCAGACTTGTTCGATTCGATTCCCGCGCCGGCTCGATCGCGCGCGCGGCCGCAGAGCGCGGCATTCTCGAGCGATTTTTCCGATCTCAAGCCAGGGGATTACGTGGTGCACGTAGACCACGGAATCGGACAATTTGAGGGATTGCGCCAGCTTGCCGTGGACGCAGTGAGCGGGGAATTCATGCTGCTGCGGTATGCAGAAGACGCGAGACTTTATGTGCCGCTCGCGCGCGTGGATCTAGTGCAAAAATATCAATCGCTCGGCGCGGCCGTACCGCAACTTGACCGGCTAGGGACGACTGTATGGGAGACGCGCAAGGCGCGCGTCAAGAAATCGGTCAGCGAAATGGCGGAGAAACTTTTGGCGCTTTATGCCGACCGAAAGTCCGCGCCGGGGCACGCGTATCCTGTGGACACGCCGTGGCAGAAGGCGTTCGAAGACGCGTTCGAATTTCAGGAGACGCCGGATCAGGCGAAGGCTATTGAAGACGTAAAGCGCGATCTCGAATCAGGCGAGCCCATGGAAAGGCTGCTTTGCGGCGACGTCGGCTACGGCAAGACAGAAGTGGCGATGCGCGCGGCGTTCAAGGTTGTGTCAGACTCGCGGCAAGTGGCTGTGCTTGCGCCGACGACGGTACTCGCGTTTCAGCACTACGACACATTTCGGCGGAGATTCGCGGCGTTTCCGATTCGAATCGAAATGCTGAGCCGTTTTCGTACAGCCGTACAGCAGAAGAAGACGCTGGCGGAACTGGAAGCGGGACGAGTGGATATCGTCATCGGAACGCATCGGTTGCTCTCGCGCGACGTGAAATTTCAGGATTTGGGTTTGCTGGTGGTGGATGAGGAACAGCGGTTCGGTGTGGCGCACAAGGAACGCATCAAGGAAATGCGCAAGAATGTGGATGTGCTGTCCATGTCCGCGACGCCGATTCCGCGCACGCTGCACATGTCGCTGATCGGGCTGCGCGATATGTCTGTGATCGAGACGCCGCCAAGAGACCGGCTGGCGATCCAAACGGTCGTGGCGCCGTTCTCGGAGTCCGTCGTGAAACGCGCGATCGAGCACGAGCTGGATCGCGGCGGGCAAGTTTTCTTCGTGCACAATCGCGTAGAATCAATCGCTTCGGTTGCGTCGCTAGTGAAGCGTCTTGTGCCGAAGGCGCGCGTAATTGTCGGGCATGGGCAGATGAATGAAGCGGCGCTCGAAAAAGTGATGCTGGATTTCGTTCGCGGCGATGCGGATGTGCTGGTGTCCACAACGATTATTGAAAATGGGCTCGACATTCCGCGCGCCAATACGATCGTAATCAATCGGGCCGACCGGCTGGGCCTTTCGGAGCTTTATCAACTTCGTGGGCGCGTGGGCAGATCGAACCAGCATGCTTACGCTTACCTTCTTGTTCCGCCGGAGGGATCGCTTTCAACTCTGGCGAGACAGCGGCTTGCGGCGCTGAAGGAATTCAGCGATCTCGGCGCGGGATTTCGAATTGCGGCGCTCGATTTGGAATTGCGCGGCGCGGGGAATTTGCTTGGGCGCGAGCAGCACGGACAGATTGTCGCAGTCGGATTCGATCTGTATTGCAGGCTGCTTGAGCGGGCGGTCGCTGAGCGCAAGGGCGAGGCGGTCACGTCGGATCGTCGAGCGACGCTGAATCTCGGGCAGGACATCCGAATTCCGATTGAGTACATAGAAAGCGAAAATCTGCGATTGCGCATCTATAAGCATATAGCCGGCGTTTCGAATGAAAAGGAGCGCGATGAAGTGCGTCGCGAACTTGCCGACCGGTTCGGCGCGCTGCCGCCAGCCGTTGAGAACCTGGTTGATTACGCTCTGTTGAAGGCGCTGGCGGAGTCGCTCGCGGTGGCCTCGATCGAACGGCGCGGCAATCTTGTGGCGGTGAAATTTTACGAAGAAACGCCAGTCAAGCCGGAAAAGCTGGTGCGCGTGATTCGCGGAAAGCGCGGGATGCGGCTCGATCCGAGCGGCGTTTTGTGGTTTGAGTGGAAGAGCGAAGGCGAAGGGGTCGCAGAAGCCGCGCGAAACATATTGCTGCAACTACAATCGTAGCGTTAAACTTTCAGTTCGGGAAAAACTCAATGAGAATGAACAGAACTGCAATCATGATTTTGACTGCGGCGAGCTTGACGCTTGCTGCGTCCAGCGTTCGCGCGCAAGTGAAGCCTACCGAGGCGAAGGACGCGAAAGAAGTTGATATGAAGGGCTCGGGCAACGGGAAAGTGGTGGAAGAAATTGTCGCCCGGGTGAACAACGAGATTATTACATTCTCGGAGTATCAGAAGTCGGAGTCGGAATTACGCGAGGAAGTGAAGCAGGATTGCCAGGGGTGTACGCAGGATCGGCTGAACACGCTGTACGAGGAACGGCAGAAAAACCTGCTGCGCGATCAGATCGATCAGTCTTTGCTGCAGCAAAGGGCGAAGGACCTGGGCATCAGCGTTGAGAACGACGTCATCAAGCGGCTGGATCAAGTGCGGCAGCAGAATAATTTTCCGACCATGGAGGCGCTGCAGGCGGCGGTTGAGGGGCAGGGAATGTCTTGGGAGGACTACAAGGGTGGTATCCGCAATCAACTGCTGACGCAGGAAGTGATTCGGCGCGAGGTGGGATCGCGCGTGGATATCGGGCATGACGACGTGAAGAAATATTACGACGAGCATAAGCAGGATTTTGTCAGGCCTGAGCAGGTGGTGCTTGCCGATATTTTTCTGAGCACCGAAGGCAAGACGCCGGAACAAGTGGCCGTGATTCAGAAAAAAGCCGCCGATCTTCTGGCAAGGTTGAAGAAGGGCGACGAGTTCTCGGAATTGGCGAAGCGGAACTCGGAAGGTCCGACGGCTAAAGACGGCGGGGAACTTGGCGCATTCGAGCGTGGTCAGCTTTCGAAGCAGCTCGAAGATACCGTGTTCGCGCTGAACAAGAATCAGCTGACTGACGTGATTCAAACGAAGACTGGCTTTGAAATCTTGAAGGTGCTCGAGCATTTCGAAGCGGGACAACAGCCGGTCGAAAAGGTCGAGCCTGAAATCGAGAATAGAATTTACGCTGAACGCATGGCGCCGATTCTGCGCAATTATCTGGGCGAGTTGCGCGAGGAAAGCTACGTGGTAGTGAAGCCGGGCTACGTGGACACAGCCGCGGTTTCGACAAATGTGGGAATCAAGGAAGTCACTCCTACACCTGATGCCCCGGACAAGAAATTAAGCAGAAAGGCTAAAAAGGCGACGACGAGCCAATGAAGTTGATATTCATAGCGGATTTGAAGGATGGGCAGCAGGTTGTGTCGCTCTTTCTTGTTAATTCGAAGGAAATTAGAACATCTTCGAAAAGCGGGCGTTCGTGGCTGCAGCTTGAGCTATCGGATCGTACGGGCCGGATTGACGGGAAGATGTGGGACAAGTTTGAAGACGCGGGCGCGCTGTTCGGCTGTGATGACATCGTGAAGGTGCAGGGCCGCGCGAAGATATATAACGATCAAATCGAGTTGACCGTGGAGCAGGTTCTGCCCGCGCAGGAAAACGACTACGATCTTGCCGATTTCTTCCCACATACCAAGGAAGACGTTGAGAAGCTTTACGCGAAGTTGCGGGATGCCGTTGCGAAGGTAGAGAATCCCTGGATCAAGCGCTTGTTGACGAGCGTGGTTGAGGATCCAGGGGTTGCGCCCAAGCTAAAACGGGCGCCGGCTGCGATGACGATGCATCATGCTTTTATCGGCGGATTGCTCGAGCATACTGTTAGCGTGATTGGGTTGATGCAGGGTGTGGCGGATCATTATCCGGAGCTTGATCGAGATTTGCTGCTGGCGGGCATCGTGCTGCATGACATCGGAAAGACGGAAGAGCTTAGTTATACGCGCGGTTTCGGGTATACGACTGAGGGACAGTTGATCGGGCATATCGCGCTGGGTCTCGGGCTTGTGCGGAAGAAGATTGACGCGATTCCGGATTTTCCTCGGCCGCTGGCTGTGCTCATTGAACATATGATTTTGAGCCATCACGGATCGTACGAATTTGGTTCGCCGAAGCTGCCGCAGTGCCGCGAGGCAATTGCGCTGCATTACCTCGACGATCTTGATTCGAAGATGGCGGCAATGCGTGCGACGCTTGACGGAGTCGGAGGCGACGGCGAGTGGACGGAGCGGAATGCTTCTTTGCGGCGAAATTTGCTGCGCAAGGATGATTTTCTTTCGGGTGGGGCGACGAAGAAATCGGCGGCGCCAACGGCTGCTCCTGCAACTGACGCGGGGGTTCCAGTACAGGGAAGTTTCTCGGTGAAAAAATAGGTGACGGAAGCGGAGAAATTCGCGCCCAAGGATCGTCCGGTGATTACGCCTGGAGTGTCGCCGCGACGATCGCTGCTCGATTTGGCGCCGCTTGAGCTCGATTGCATGAACACGCTATGGCCGATCGGCGAGGGTACGGTGCGGGAAATCCGGGATCTTCTCGCGCCACGAAGGCCGCGCGCATACACGACGATCATGACGATAATGGATCGGTTGGCGCGGAAGGGCGTAGTGGAGCGGCGGAAATCAGGGCGCGCGTACATTTACCGGGCGAATTTGAGCGCCGATGATGCGCGACGGCAAGCGCTTGGGCAGGTAGTTGAGAATTTCTTCGGCGGATCGAGTGAAGACGTGGTTGCATTTTTGCGAAGCGGGAATCGAGAAGCCTCGCTGGCTGTTACGTCCCCCGTGAGCGCCACCGCGACACCGATCGCGAATCCTGAGACGGCGACGCCGGCGCGCGCGCTTGCGGCGGCTGCAGCCGCGGGCGTATCGGCAACGGTTGCTCAAGTAAGTGTTCCTTCAGCACCAGCGATGATTTCCGAAAAGGCACGTGGTGCCCGCGATGATTCGCACGATGCAGAGCCGGCAACGATGGACGAAACGCTGCTTTGATCACACCGATGTTCCCATCTGAATTGAAAATTCGCGATATTGTCATCCGCCCGGCGACCATCCTGGCGCCTATGGCTGGAGTTACCGACACAGTTTTTCGGCGCGTTATTCGCGAACTCGGCGGCTGCGGATTGATCATGACGGAATTCACGAGCTCCGAAGGAATTACGCGAAGCGCGGCGCGGACGTTGCGATATTTGTTTTTCGAAGAGGACGAGCATCCCATCGCGGCGCAACTCTTCGGGGCGGATCCCGCGGTCATGGCGGCGGCCGCGGCGCTGACGGAAGATCTGGGCTTCGATCAGGTGGATATCAATCTGGGATGCCCGGCGAAGAAAGTGGTGAAGTGCGGCGGGTCAGGGCTCTTGCGCGATTTGGATCTGCTCGCGGAGATTTTTCGAAGTGTGCGCGCCGCTGTGCGGATTCCTTTGACGATCAAGCTGCGTTCGGGATGGGACGAAAACAATATCGTGGCGGTGGAAGTGGCGCGCATGGCGGAGAGTTGCGGAATTGAAGCGGTGGCCGTTCATCCGCGGACTCGCGCGCAAGGATATAGCGGATCGGCGGATTGGCGCGTGACGCGCGACGTGAAGCAGGCGGTGAAAATTCCTGTGATTGGTAACGGCGACATCCGGACTCCCGAGGACGCCTTGCGGATCGTCGAAGAAACCGGCTGCGACGCGGTGATGATTGGCCGCGCCGCGACAACCAATCCATGGATTTTTCGGCAGATCGAGCAGTTCATCGCGAATGGAAGATATGACGATCCTAGCGATTCAGATCGCTATCAGCTAATTGCAGATTACTACCGCAGGCTGGCTGAGTCCGGGATGCCGGATGCGATAGGCAAGATGAAACAATTTGCGTCGTATTTCACTCACGGCATTCGCAACGGCGGAGTGCTGCGGCGCGAAGTTCATACGGCGAGAACAACTGAAGAAATTCGCGAGCGCGTGGATACGTTTTTCGAACTGATTCTTCACGCTACTTTTCCGGCGACCACAACTCCAGTAAATTGACGCAGCTGTTCTCTTCGGGTTAATTTCCGCTAGTTCTCAATTCCTTCAGTGATTGTTGCGGTCGGCGAGAAGCTGCTTATAGGCCTCGCGTTTTGAGAGGCCGCGTTCGCGAGCGGCCATTTTCAGCGCGGCTTTGCGGTCAAGGTTTTGCAACTTCATCAGGTCTTCGATGCGGCGAGGCAAAGGCACTGTCAAATCTGACGCTTCGCCTTCAGATGGCACTGCAGAGCGATCGTCGGCACGCGCAAAGATTACGGTAATTTCACCCCGCGGCGGCCTCTCCTGAAAACTGACGAGCAATTCGCTGATGCGGCCGCGACGAAATTCCTCGTGGATTTTGGTCACTTCACGGGCGATAACGGCATGGCGATCGCCGAGGATGGCTAGCGTGTCTTCCAGCATGGCGACCACGCGATGCGGCGCTTCGTAGAAGACGAGCGTGCGCGGCTCGCCGGCCAGGGATTCGATCGCCGCGTGGCGCGCGCCAATCTGCGGCGGCAGAAACCCGATGAACACGAATTCGTCTGTGGCGATTCCCGAGGCCGCGAGCGCTGAAACCAGCGCCGATGGACCAGGCACGGGCACGACCTGAATCCCGTGGCGTAGACAGAGGGCGACGAGGCGATATCCGGGATCGGAAATTCCGGGTGTGCCGGCGTCGCTCACTAGCGCGATTTGAGCCGCCTGCTCGAGCTCGATGACAAGTTTCGGCGCTCGCGTCATTTCGTTGTGCTCGTGGTAGCTTTCTACGCGAGTATGAATGTCGTAGTGCGAGAGCAGCTTGCGCGTCTGGCGCGTATCCTCGCACGCGATCAAATCAACTTCCTTCAGAATGCGCAGGGCACGGAGGGTAATGTCTTCAAGGTTGCCGATTGGAGTGGCTACGAGGTACAGACAGCCCTTGCCGGTAGCGGGGGTAATGCTAAGCGGAGATTCGTCCTGCTGCCGCTCTGAGTCCGGCTCGCTTCGAGGTGGGGCCTGACGGGGCATCGATAAGTTCTTGCATTCGCACGCTGGTGACTGCATGCCAGCCGAACGCTGCGGAAAGTCTAACACAGCAGGAACCACGTACGCGCGGCGCTGCGGGCTATGGCGATGCGCATCGCAGCATTGCGTGTGGCCTCACGTTCGGGCAAACGTGATAAGATTTTCCTTTGCGCGACAAGCGGGAAGGAGTTCTGGTTTGCCCCTCTACGAATACAAGTGTGAAAAGTGCGGGAACAAGTTCGAGCGCATCGAGCGCGTGACCGCTCCTGAAGTGAGAAAGTGCCCGGCGTGCAAGGGCAAGGCTGTCCGATTGCCTTCTTCGCCGGCGATTCAATTCAAGGGATCGGGATGGTACGTCACCGATTATGCGGGGAAGGGATCGTCTGCGGCGTCGAGCGAGAAGTCTTCAAGTGAGAGCGCTGACAGCAAAAACGCGTCATCGTCGAAGGATGGCGGTTCTGCGAAGAAGGATACTTCGGCAAAGGAATCTTCGGGAAAGTCGAAAGGCAAGAAAGAATAGTTTTCAGTAGCTAATAGGGCTCGCATCAATCTGCCGCAGTTCCGCTTCTCGCAGCAAAATCCGCCCGCATTCATGCCTACGTACGGAACGCCGCGATCGTCTAGTTTCAGGTTTACAATTTCAGCGCTTGAAGGTATTCGCGGAAAGATGGGCCTAGCTCAGGATTTTTGAGAGCCATTTCCACGGTCGCGCGCAGGAAGCCGAGTTTGTCCCCAGCGTCGTAGGTGCTTCCGTCGTAGTTGTAAGCCCAGAGGCCCTGCTCTTTGGCCAGAGTCCGCAAGGCGTCTGTGAGTTGAATTTCGCCGTTCGTCCCGGGCTTGGTGTTCTCGATGTATTCGAAGACTTCCGGGGGAAGAACATAGCGGCCGGTCACGGCAAAGTTCGAGGGCGCGTGTTCGCGAGCCGGTTTTTCGATGACGTCGCGCACGCGGAAGAGCCTGTCGCCGAACCCGAGCTTCGGCTCAGGAACGGCATCCACGATACCGTAGAGATGAACTCTTTCAGGGGGCACTTCTTCAACGATGATGGCGCCCTGGCCGGTCTTCTGATAGACGTCAATCAACGCTTTTGTCGCGGGCACGGCTCCGTCGTGGATCACGTCGCCGAGCAGAACGGCGAACGGCTCATCGCCCACAAGTTCGCGGGCAAGAAGAACCGCATGGCCGAGGCCGAGAGCTTCGCTCTGCCGCGTGTAACTAAAATGGATTCCGCTGCTGATTTGCCGAATCTGTTCGGCCATCAGAGGACGGCCATGCTCCTCGAGGTGCCGCTCGAGTTCGGGCGCCGAATCGAAGTGGTCCTCGATGGCATTTTTGCGCCGTCCAGTGATGATGATGATGTGGTCGATTCCGGATGCGACGCATTCTTCAACGGAATACTGAATCAGCGGTTTATCCACAACGGGTAGCATCTCTTTGGGCTGTGCTTTTGTGGCGGGAAGAAATCGCGTGCCGAGCCCAGCGGCTGGCAAAACGGCCTTTCTGACTCTTTTCGGCTGACTCATGCGCCTCCTGTGGCATATGCGAACCTCGCACAATAAGGTTCGGGGTACGTCTGTGTCAATCAGCGAGAATCTGTACGCGGCGTGATATCGGCGTTTGGTCGAAGCCATGCGTCAATGCGTTCGCGCGGTCCCGCGACGCCACCGTGTTAACATCAATCGAGACGCTGTAAAATCGTGAGAATTCACTGTGAACATGAATAACAACTCGGTGAGTGCAGTGCAATCGCGCATCCTCGGGATCGAGTCGTCGTGCGACGAGACTGCGGCAGCGATTGTTGCCGACGGAAATACGATCTTGTCGAGTGTAGTGGCATCGCAGGTGGAGATTCACCGGAAGTATGGCGGCGTCGTGCCGGAATTGGCATCGCGGGAGCACTTGCGCCAGATTGTGCCAGTCGTTCGTGAGGCGTTTGTGCAAGCTGGATTGAATCTTTCGGATGTTTCTGCGATTGCTGTCACCCGCGGGCCGGGGCTTGTGGGCTCACTGCTAGTCGGGGTCACGTATGGCAAGGTGCTGGCGATGGCGCTCGGCAAGCCGCTGATTCCGGTAAATCACCTGGAAGGCCACGTTCACGCAGTGTTTCTCGAGGCGCATGCTGCGGGACGCAAGCCCGCGTTGCCGGCGGTGTGCCTGATCGTATCTGGCGGTCATACGATTCTTTATCGAGTGATCACCGAGATTGGCGCAAGCGACGCGACGGCCCACGGAAACGGAAATGCATTCGCGCATTCTTTCCGCTATGCGCGCATCGGCGGGACCCGAGACGATGCCGCAGGCGAAGCATATGACAAGGTCGCCCGGATGCTCGCGCTCGGATATCCAGGCGGACCTATCATCGATCAACTCGCCCCTTTTGGCGATTCTGCGGCAGTTCGATTTGCCGAAACGAAGATGCGCGGCAATCTTCACGATTTCAGTTTTAGCGGCGTGAAGACGGCGGTGTTCTATCATCTGCGGAAACATACCGAGCTGCAGCCGGAAATTGATGAGCGGAATGCAGCACTCGCGCGAGGAGAAAGAACGGCCGATGCGCTGAAATCGAAGTGCTCGCAGACGACGCTCGATTTGATCGCCAGTTTTCAAAGAGCTGTTGTCGGAGATTTGGTGAGGAGGTCGATGGCGGCAACAGTGGAATTTAAATCGAAGTCAATTCTCGTCTCGGGCGGAGTGGCCGCGAATCGCGAATTGCGATCCGAATTCGAGAAAGCCGCAAAACGTGAACGCGTTGAAGTTTACTTCCCGAGCCGGGCTCTTTCCACCGACAACGCAGCGATGATAGCAGCGGCGGCGTACCCAAGATACCTTGCCGGGGAAAGCGCGGACGCTATGCTCAATGCAGAACCAAATCTGCCGCTCGCATAATCCTGCATCAAAACCCGACTCAGCCTAGCGTTCGCTCGAATACATAGGCTAGGCCATCGTGTGTGACGGCGTAAGCTTGCTGCGTATCGTAACTCCAGCAGATATCCACCACGCCTTCAGCCGAATACTCGTCCAGAATGCGGCCTTCGCGAAGGTCGGCGATGAAGATCCGGCCTTTGGATGCATTTTTAAGCCACGAGGAATAGCACGCGCAAAGAGGCCGTGTGGGATGGCAGCGGGCGAGTTCAGCGGTGAAGGGAAGCGGACAGGCTTCGAGAGAGCCTTCTGGAACAGCGAAGGCGCGCCCACCCGCGCAATATACGAGAGTGCGGCCGTCGGCGGACCAAGTGATTGCCGTGATATTGCCGTGGACGGGCACGAATAAATTCCGGCGCATGTTCGGCACGGCAGCGACGAGCAGAAAGTCGTCCGCCCAATCGCCCATGCATTTTAGAGCGAGTGCCACTTGTGACCCGTCGGGATTAAATGCCATCGGCCCGAAACCTGCGAAAACCACATCGTCTTCCGCGGAATCACCAATGGCGACGGCGGCGAGTGACGGAGTGACGTCGAGTGAGCCTATGGGAATGGATGCCAGCGCGGGAAGCTCCGACTCGCAATTCCAAACTCGAAGCGTTCGATCCACGGCGAATGCTGCACCAAAGAAATCTCCATCCGGTGACCAAGCCAACGCGGCATTCGGCAGATCGGGAACATTGAACGTGTCGAGATGGGTTTTCGTCGCGGCGTCAAATATTTGCAATTGATTGGCTGACATTTTCGAGGCCGCGAGGAGGATGCGTCCGGTCGGCGACCAGGCGAGGGAAGAAACGGGATCGCTTGGATTGTCATGTTTTGCGATGGGCTCCGCCAGAGAATCCGTTGCGATCGGAGAATCGAGATCGTAAATTGCCAGGCGAAGTGTGTCGCTGTTCCCAGTATCCAAAAATACTGAAACTTTGCCGGAAGCCGAGACGGCGGTGCACGCACGACGACCGGAGAAAACCCGCTTCTCGAGCCAATTGGATTCTCGGCCGATATCGCGGATGCCGCGACGGACGAGGGCAGCGGTTCGCACGGCCAAAGCCTTGGGACGGCGCGGGACAATTGCACTTGAGCCGGGAGGCGCACTCGAAACCGGAATCACACTCGAACTCGTCTCTTGGGTCTCGTGCTTCTCGCCGGCGTTCGCGTTTTCGATTATGTGTGAGCGCATTGGAGTTGTTCGCTCAGGTTTGCGCGGGCTGCGGCGATCTCCGCATCAATACGATTGGCCAAGTCTGAAAATAGGTCGCGTCCACTCCCCGCTGCTGTGTCGAATTGGTTCCGTAGTCGCTTCGCGTCGCACGCGAGGAGCGATTTCATTTCGGCATCGATTTCTTCAAGGCGCGCTTTCACTTGGCTGATTCGTCGAATCGTGCGCACGAGATCCGCGCCTGCTCCATCGCCTCGAACATTTTCAGGTGAGCATTCATAGGCTTCGAAGACTCGCGTCAGCGCGGCCTGATTGCCGGCCATGTAGGCGTGATTGGCTTGAGCCATCAAATCCTGGCGCTTCCTACGGTCGGCATCATCGGTCGTGAGGTCCGGATGGATCCGACGAGCTACTTCGCGATAGAGCCGCTTGATCTCGGGCGTGGGCGCATAGACTTGTTGCGCGTGAGCGCGGCCTGGACCGGCAGTGGAGCGAGTCGCTTTCGCCCTAGCGCGAGCTCTACGCGCGGCTTCCTGCAGGCGAGGATCGCCGGGTTGTTCCGCGGCGGCTTTCTCGGCAACTTGCGCTTTTAGCTCGTCTAGTTCCGCGTAGCGAAGGCCAACTTCTGCAAGATATTTGCGTTCGAACGACGCCAGTTCGGCGCGCAGGCTCGCAAGCTCGACTTCACGCTCGGCGAGCGAGGACTCGAGCGCGGCGAGTTCGCTGCGCTTGGTTTCGAGCTCCCGTTCTTCGGGCCGTGTGATCTGAAGTTCAGAATTCTGCCGCATGAGGTCGCGTGGTTGTACTGTAGTTCGATTTAAGGAACGCGGAAATAGTTTAAGGGCTGTAGAACAGTCTGCGCGTTCTGGCGTGCAGGTTGTTTCCAAAATCGGCAGCTAGCCTTGCCCGGACTTACCTGTTCTTTCGTACAGGTCGAAATAGCCTCGGCGAATATAGAACTCGCAGAACGAGCGATGTGGATCACTCTCGCCCGCCAATTTGTCACTTCTGGCGGACTACAGATCCATCCCTGTCAATTTCGACCAGACGCTAAAATTGGATAAAATCATCGGGGCTAAGCGAACAGGAGAGGGCAATGAAAGAAACGATCGAACAGTACAAGCAGAGAATTCAAAACTACGCCGCCGGTAAAAAGCCGCTGAAGGTTCAGGCGAAAACGGCGGAGAAAATCGAAAAGCTCATTAGAGGCGTCCCCAATACCACTCTTCGTAAACGGCCTGAGCCCGATAAATGGTCCGTTACGGAAATTATCGCGCATCTCGAAGATGCCGAGATTGTGACGAGCTATCGGATACGCAGAATCCTAGGCGCGCCGGGCACTCCCATCGAAGCATACAATCAGGAAAAGTGGGCGGAGGCGGAAAATAACTCGAAGCGCGATACGCACGCGGCGCTCGGAGTGTTCAAGACTCTAAGGGCGGCCAATCTTGCACTTTTGAAATCGTTGAAGCCGGAACAATGGAAGTATTCCGGGATGCATGCGGAGAGGGGCGAAGAAAGCATAGAGCGGATCACCGAGATGATCGCGGGTCATGACATCAATCACCTGATGCAGATCGAAGGAATTCTGGGGAGCCGGCGCAAGTAGACCGAGGTTGCCCGGGCGAATCATACGTGCCCGGGACAGACCTCGACCATGGTGCGTTCCAATTCGGGAATGCTGGGTTGCAGCTAATCCGGAAGCTTAGCGGCTTCCGGCATTTGGAGATGTGCCTTGGCTAGCGCGCGGACCAAGCTCGTCTCCACCAATTGCTCGGTCGTGTTGCGCACGGTGGCCAGTTCGCTCACCAGGAGATACTTGGCTCTCTCGAGCATTTTCTTCTCGCGGAAGGATAGAGGCTTGGTCCGGCTGAGGGCGACGAGACCCTTCAGAACGGCAGCCACTTCCATCAAAGAACCGGTGCGCATCCGCTCGGAGTTCTCTTTGAAGCGGTGCTTCCAGTCGTGATGACTGGCTGACCGGCCTTTCTCGAGATAGGTGATGACATCGCCGGCCTGGTTGGTCCGGATTACCGGGCGCAAACCAACGTTATCCACGTTGGCCTGCGGGACCATCACTTTCAGGCCGCTGGAAACGATCTTGAGCATGTAGAAGCGCTCGGATTTGCCATTGAGGTAACCGAAACTGATTTGTTCTATGACACCGACGCCGTGGTTCGGATAGACGACTTTCTCACCTAGCTTGAATTCCATAGGACGGAGTCCCCTCCCCAAACTGCTATTGCAATATTAGGCACACGAGGGCAAGAGAGTCAAGGTATTCCCATGAAATATCGCCAGATACGCGATTTTTGGGGTTGTAAATTTTTGGTAAAATGGCATAAGAATTGCCCTATAATCGGGCATAAATGTTGACCCTTTCCGTCGACACTTCCAGCCGTGTGGGCAGCCTTGCCGTTCTGAAAGATCAGTCGATTTTGGGGGTCGTATCCACTTCCAGCGACGAGGCTTATTCGGCGCGGATGTTCCGTCAACTTAAATTCATGCTGGCGGAGCTGGGGATTGGCCTGCCGGCGATTGACCTCTATGCCGTAATTGCGGGGCCCGGTTCGTTTACCGGCCTGAGGGTAGGGCTTACGGCTGTTAAAGGCTGGGCTGAGGTGTATCACAGGCCAATTGTGCCAGTAAGCGGGCTGGAAGCAGTTGCGGTAGAGTCGCCTGTCCAAGACGGCCTGGTGGCCTCAATCCTCGACGCGCGGCGCGGACAGATCTACGGGGCGCTCTACTCAAAAAAGGGCGGCCGAATGGAAACCCTGGTTTCTGATTGTGTGTCGGCCCCGGACGAGTTCTTGTCGTCGCTCCGTGAATGCGTTTCGGGCACGACGGATGTGGTGATCGCGTCTCCGTCGCCTGAGTACGTGCGTAACGCGCTTGCTGGCTCAGCTTTTGCGGCGTGTGCGGTCTTGCGGGTTTCTCCAGTTCTGGCACCTGTCGCAGGCCTATTGGGAATCGAACGCGCAGCGCGTGGAGAGGTAATAACGGCGCTTGAGCTTGATGCCAATTACGTACGGCGCACAGATGCGGAAATGCATTTGAAGGGAAGTTGATGGTCCGGACGCTCGAGCCGCGGGACGTGGACAGTGTCTTGGAGATCCAAGAAGTGTCGCCAGAGCTGGCGCAATGGACGCGGCGGGATTACGAACGGGTCGCGACCGGAGCGATGGCGGGCTGGGTCGCTGAAGAGCGCGACGCAATATTGGGCTATATTGTCGCGCGTAAACTGGCGGACGAAATGGAGATTCTGAATCTTGCAGTTGCACCGTCAGCGCGGCGCCGTCACGTAGGTAGTGATTTATTGCTCGCTGCATTCGATTGGGGCAAGGCGAATCAGATACGGAAGGCGTTCCTCGAAGTCCGCACCTCGAATCTTGCGGCGATAGCCTTCTACGAACGGCATAATTTCAAGAGTGTGGGGCGAAGGAATAGCTATTACGTTGCACCGGTCGAGGACGCAATTATTCTGTCAGCCACCATTTGAATTGAGCACAAAATCTAGGTTGTCACAATTGAAACGGTCACGCAGCGGACAGCAGGCGCCAATTCTAATCGATACACCAAAACGATTAGAAATCTGAAGATTATTCACTTGACGAAAGACGGCGCGGGGGTGATGCTTGCCCCTGAAGCTGCGAACCATCCCCAAACATCCCAAGCGGCTTCAGGCAAGGAGTGAAGCCGTGACGATTGGCATTGGTTACGCCGCGCGAGAATGGATTTTGTTGTGCTCCGACATGGAACTAACCAGTGGTTTTGCTAAATTCAAAGGCATAAAAGACTATTTCACGTGGTTCGACAATCAGAAAGGTGTGATTGCTTGCGTCTTTTCTGATAAGCCAGATGATATGCACTGTGTTTGGGAGCAAGTCGAATTAGGCATTGCTGACAGAGAAAAAAATGGGTCGAGCTTGACCATTGTCGATGTGCGCACGATTCTCACGCAGTCGTTGAAAACGGTATTCATTAATAGAAGATCTAAGTTTCAAATGCTCGTGGCTATTTCAAAAACGGGAGAAGAAAGTCAATTTTTGCGTGTTTGGAACACGCAAGTATCGCCTGTTTCTGTTGGTGGTTGGGAGGCTATTGGCGGGGGCGACGTGGAATTGACGCGTTATCTAATAAGTTTAATGTACCACCAGCACCTCAGTGAGTATCAGGCTGCTTGCTGGGCTTCGCACATGGTCGATATTGCGAGTAAGTTTGTTCAAGGAGTCGGGCAGGGAATCAGGTTGAGTTTGGTAAGTAACGGGCATATCCAATACATGATGGGAGAAGTATATTCAAAGAAAATGCGTGTGGTTGATTCCTACGTCGCTGGGCTTTGGTTCGACTTCTGTAACGTCGATAGACTCACTGAGGATGAGTTTAAGACTCGCGTGAAAAATTTTGCGGACGCAACGTTAGTAGTCCGTGGAACAATTCCAAAGATACTGATCTCAGGCGGTTAACTTTTCGAATGTGAGCACAGGTGCCGTAACCATATGACGCAAGGTGTCCAAGAACAAAGTGGGCTTGTCGCGCCGATTAAATCGGAACGCCATTTCTTCGCAGTAGGCTTGAAGATGTTTCGCACTCAGTCTGTGCCAGCTACCCACAATGCCGCGCTTCAACAGCGAGAATGCCGATTCAACAGAATTGGTGTAGATGTCGCCTTTTGCGTAGACGCGGAGTTTGTGCCGAATCGTCTTGTGCCTTCCGTCTTTGCGGAGATGCTTCGCCGCGCTCCGGTAGGCGTTGAAATCGTCGGTGAACAGGATGTCAACGTCTTGGCTGATATTCTCGCGGATGTACTTTTCGAGGGTGCCACTCTTAACATCTTTGGCGTGGAAGAATCGAAGATCGCCGCCGCGCTGACGAATGCCGATAACGACTTCTTTGTTATCAAGTCTCGCGCCCTTGCCTTTCCACCAATTCTTGCCGCCAACGTAGGTTTCGTCCATCTCAACTTTGCCGGAGAGCATGGGCTTTTGGCTCTCCACCATCGCGGCGCGGATGCGGTGACAGAGATACCATGCCGTCTTATAGCTTCCGAGTCCGAGCGTCCGTTGAATCTGACAGGCCGACATGCCTTTCTTCGCTTCGCAGAGCAAGAGCGTTGCGAGAAACCATTTCGTCAGCGGCAAGTGCGAGTCATTAAAAATCGTGCCAGCGGTCACAGTGAACTGGTAGTCACACTCTTTGCAGTAGTAAAGTGTCTTTTCGGTTTCGAGTTCCGTAGCGGCCATCTTGCATCGCGGGCACTGGACACCTTCGGGCCAGCGCAAGCGGGTAAGCAATTCGCGGCACTTTTCGTCAGTGGGAAACAGGGTATTCACGTCAACTAGGTTCATCGGGAGCCTCGCATGGAGAAGGGTAGGAAAGAGATGCTAAAAAGGGTGCCGACGCGGAAACTCTTGGCATCCATCAAAAGGGACTTGCGGCAGGCTGTCAGAGTCTCTGCGTCTGCTGGTAAGTCTAAGAAGGATTGAAGGTTGTGTTTCACAAGACGAATACTAAGCTAGAGCCCAACTTTTGTCAAGTGAATAATCATGAGAAATCTCCGTAAGTTATTGAAAATACAGGGCAACTTCTATTTCTAATCGTAACAAAAAATGCCCCTCTTTCATCTGCAATTTGTAATCCTGAAAGGCCAACAATTCGACAGCAAACACTTTTCATGGACGTCGGCGAGACCCTCTAGAAAACCTCTGATTTAAAAGTGCTGCGCTGCTCAATTCTCGCTATCGATTTCCTGTTGGTTGCGAATCGCGATTTGTGTTAACTTCACGCTCATGTAGCGATGGCGCTCCAGACTGGAGGGAACGGATGGCCACCACCTCTCGCGATATTCGGGAAACGCTGTTGTCGTGCGATGCAGAATTCAGGCGGCTAGCTGCAGAGCACTCGAAGTACGAAGCCCAACTGGAAGAGATTCGAAAGCAGACCTACCTAAACTCAGAAGACCTTCTTCAAGAACTCCAGCTCAAGAAAATGAAATTAAGAGTGAAAGACCTGATGGAGCAACTCGTCGTTCGCTTCTTGTCCGAGCCGACCTACCACTAGCGGCGCTGCCGCCGGGCACCGATCACGGTAGAATGGTAGTGTATCCGCACAGGAGCCGCTCTCTCCCCGATGGTAAAAGAAGGGTTCAGGTTTGCCGCGCCGCCGCTGATAACGGGTATTTTGCTCATCGTTTTTGCGGAAGTCTTGGATCACAAGCCAGGCTTGGCGATTGCGGGCGGAGTTTTTATCCTGCTGGGCGCATTCGTGCTTTATTTCTTCCGAGACCCCGAGCGTCAAATTCCGACTGAGCCTGGCGCGGTGGTGTCTCCTGCCGACGGGCATGTGCTTGAAGTCGTTGACGAAGCGCTCGACGGTGCGGCGGGCAAGCGAATCACTATTTTTTTGTCGGTCTTTGATGTTCACGTCAACCGCGTTCCGGTCGCTGGCGAGATAACCTCTGTGGAATACCGGCCCGGTCGATTTTATGCCGCGATGCGCAAGCGCGCGTCGGTCGAGAACGAACAAAACGTCATAACCGTAACGACGCCCTCGGGTGATATCGTTTTCAAACAGATAGCAGGAGCGATTGCACGTCGCGTGTTATGCTGGAAGAACGTTGGGGACCAGGTAGCGTTGGGAGAGCGAGTAGGGATGATCCGGTTCGGTTCCCGCGTGGATGTCTGGCTACCTGATGACTCCCAAATTGTAGTCCGCCGCGGGCAGAGAGTATTCGGCGGATCGAGCATCCTGGCAAAATGGAAACCAACGGCATAGATGCCTACCCGCGCGAGGCTGAGCGAGTGACGCAACGTCCTGCGCGCCGCGGCGCGTATCTCCTTCCTGGAATATTTACGGTCGCAAATCTCCTCTGTGGCTACTACGCGATTCTTGCGACGCTCGAGGGAAGCGTCGCCGATATGGATAACGCTGCCAAGGCCATTGGTTTCGCAATCCTCTTTGATACGGTGGACGGCCGAATTGCGCGACTTCTAGGCGCAAACAGCGATTTCGGAAGGGAATTCGACTCGCTAGCAGACGTGGTGAGCTTCGGTATCGCGCCTGCATTTCTGGCTTATGCGTGGGGAGTGCGCAGTTTGCCGCTGAGTGAGGCGGGCCAGGCGGTTCACATTTACCAACTTGGTTGGCTCGTGAGCTTCTTCTTCGTTGTTTGCTGTGCGTGGCGGCTGGCGCGTTTTAACGTCCAAGGCATGGCGGCCGGCGGGTCGGGATATTTCGTCGGGATGCCGACTCCTGCGGGCGCCGGAATGATTGCGGCGACAGTACACGCCGTAGGTTTGCCAATCACCAGCGTCAGGTATTCGGTGCTCTGGCTGCTACTGATGGTCGGTCTTGGCGTTTTGATGTCGAGTACGGTGCGACACTTTGCGTTCAAGAACATTCGATGGAACCGTCGGCAGTCGTCGCGCGCGTTCGTCCTCATCGCGTTAATTGTCGGCTCAATCGTGCTCTACTCCCACCTTGCGCTCTTGTTGATTGCTTCCGCCTATTGCGCACACGGCGTCGTGCTTGAACTTGTGCGGTTGGTTCGTCATCGGCTTACTTCACGGCTCGCCTGAAATATGTCCCCACTGTCCGCTCGCGCTCAAGGCGTGGCCATTGCCGGAGCGTCCACGCTGCTTGGCAAAGAACTCAAACAGGTTCTGGAAGACCGTAATTTCCCCGCCACCGATATCAGTTTGCTTGACGAGGACGTCGCCGCGGGAATATTGACTGAAGCGGGCGGCGAGCCGGCATTTATTCAGCAAGTAACAGCGGATAGCTTCGAAAAGGCCCGCTTCGTGTTTTTTACGGGGAGTGAGAAATTCACGCAAGCGCATTACGAAAAGGCGTTGAGTTCAGGCGCGATTGTGATCGATTTATCCGGCGGTTTACCGGCCAACGCGCGTTCGTTCGGTTGGATAGCGTCTCTCGATCGCGTGCTACCGCCTCCCTCTGTTTCACCCGCTCCGGCGGAAAAGAGAGCACTCTATACGTCGCCGGGCTCCGGAGTGATCATCGGGGCCACTGTGGCCGCGGCGCTCAAAGATTTCCAACCGACGCGCGTTGCCATTCTGTTTCTTCCGCCTGTGTCCGAGGCCGGCCAGCCCGGCGTAGACGAACTCGTAGCCCAGACGACAAACCTACTATCGTTCCGCGCGATCGAACGGAGCGTATTTGATTCTCAGGTCGCTTTCAATTTGTTACCGGAATTCGGCGAAGAACGAAAGCCTTCGATGCACTCCATTCGAGAGGGAATTGCGGAGGGCATCGCTTACTATTTGGCGGATCGGACGATCACTCCAGCGGTGCAATTGATTCAGGCGCCGGTGTTTTATGGGTATTCTTTCGCTGTTTACGCCGATTTTGCGACGGCTCCTAGTTACCTCAATATGGAGGCTGCGTTTCGAACGCTTGAAGTGCATATCCAAGAGAAAGACGAAGCAGCGCCGGATATCATCAGCGCGGCCGGCCAGAGCGAGATTCAGCTGGCTCGAATCGAAGCTGACCCGAAGGTGGGTTCGAGCGTTTGGCTTTGGGGAGTTGCTGATAATCTTCGGCTCTCTGCGACGAACGCGGTACGAATCGCGGAGGAATTGCTTGTCGTTCCAGCGTGACGGCCGGCGCTTGCTTCACGGCGGTGCGATTGGCACTGTTCTCGCAGTTGTAACGATTGCCATCTTGCTGGGAACTTCCGGATGCGGCTACCATGTCGCTGGCCGGGCGTCGATTCTTCCGTCTGAGTGGAAAACGATCGCGGTTCCAGCCTTTGTGAATCACACAAACCGGTATCGAATTGAGCAGCGGTTTACGACAGCGGTCGTTCATGAATTTCTTGCGCGCACAAAGTATCGAATCGTGCAAAATGAGAATTCAGCGGATGCGGTGCTGCACGGCGAGGTGCTGACAATCGAAACGAGCCCCATTCTTTTTGACGCGACCACCGGGCAGGTGACCACTATGCTCGTAACGGTTCACGCGAAAGTAAGTCTGGTTGGCCACGCCGACCAGAAAGTCGTGTACGAGAACAAAGATATGGTATTTCGCGATGAGTATCAGATCTCTAGCGACGTCAAAAGCTTCTTCGAAGAACAGAATCCAGCCCTCGAAAGAATGGCGCGGGATTTCGCATCGCAGGTGGTCGCCGATGTCGTGGAGGGCTTCTGATGCCAGACGTAAAGATGGACGCGCTTCTCGGCAAGCTCGCGAGCGGGAAGCCCGTGCCTGCGATTCTGCTCTACGGTGACGATGTCTATCTCCGCAAACTTTGCCGCGACAAATTGATTGAAACTTATGTCCCTGCGGCCGCGCGCGACTGGGCGCTGGCGCGATTTTCCGCGGCCGACGGGGAGTGGGATGAAGCGTTCGGACGCGCGGTGACAGTTCCGATGCTGGCACCGCACCAGGTTGTGATCGTCGAGACAGTGGAGGCGATTGATGATCTGGGCGAGGATGCGCGCGACGCTGCCATCGAGACGCTGAAGAATTACCTTGGCGATCCAGCGCCGTTTACGGTGCTTGTGCTCGAAGCCTCGACGCTCGATGGCCGCAAAGGACTCGCGCGGTTACTTGCTGAGAAGGCTCTGAAGGTTACGCTCGAGATGGATAGCCAACAGGCGGCAGCTTTGGCGATTTCATCGGCGAAGGAATTCGGCGCCGAGCTAGAGCCTCGTGCCGCGAGCCTGCTGGTGGAAGCCGTTAACGCGGAGCCGGCCCGGATTCGTGTGGAGATTGAGAAGCTGTCTCTTTACGCCCAGGCGAACGGAAGGATCTCTGCGAAGGATGTGGAGGGACTCGTTGTCTCGGCGCGGAAATTCACAGCTTGGGAAATGGGTGATCTTCTTGTGGAATCACGGGCGGACGCGGCGCTCGTGTTTTTGGATGGCCTGTTGCGAGATGGCGAGCAGCCGCCCATGATCGTGGGTGCGCTCGCGTGGATGTATCGAAAGTTAATTGAGGCGCGCGAAGTGCCGCCGCGCATGAACAAGTTTCAAGCTGCGCGGCAGTTGCAGATGAGTCCCGATTCGGCCGAGCGCGCGATGAGCCAGTCGCGCCGATTCTCGATTCATCAACTCACCGCAGGCCTCGCGGCGCTGGCGGATGCCGATAGCCTTTTGAAATCTGGGGTCGCGAATCCGCGAGCATCGATGGAATTCCTGATCGCGCGGCTAGCCGCTCCCGCATCGAGCGCCAAGTCATCTGCCGCCTGACTGGAGCGTAGACGCACCCGAGTAAGCCACCCACTTGAATATTCGGATTTTTGTCCCTGAGCTACGCCTTCTTGTCGGCGCGGAGTGCGTTGAGGGCAATCGTCAGGCGGGACTTGTAACGGTTCGCCGTATTCTCAGATAGAACGTGCTTGCGGATGGCGCGATCCACTTCCGAAAAAGTTGGGCCAACCAGCTTCGCAGCAGCGGCGGCATCGCCCGCGGTCAATGCGGTGCGAATCCTGCGAATGGCGTTGCGGACGCGGGTGCGATTAATGCGGTTTGATATCGCGCGGTGCTCAGACTGTCGAATATTCTTGAGGATCGATTTAGTCTTTTTCTTGTGCTTTACCGGCGTGCCTTGCGGCATTCAGCGCTCCTTAATTGATTGTTTGACGCTATTTAATTGATTTGAAGTAACAAAGTTAACCGACGCTGCCCCCTTTGTCAATTTCACCGCCAGCGAGGAAATTCGCTGTCGAGTACGCGCAGGCCGCCTTGACCGCATTTAAGGCGTGCGCTACGCTATTTAGAGTGGCTTACCGACTAGAAGACCAACCCGCATCAAGACGCCAAAATAGATGAAACAGACCGTTCGACTGCTTGGAGATGTGTCGGAATTCTGCGGGACGCTCGACGAGAACCTGAAGCTTTTCGAATCGTCCCTCCAAGTCACCGCCAATTTGAGGGATAGCGAAATCGAAATCGAAGGCGACACCAAGCGTGTAGCTGAGGCCGCGCGTGTGGTGGAGCACTACAACGAACTTGTCCAAGAGGGCCATGCCCTCGAGAGCAGCGAAGTGAAGTCGCTATTTCGAATGGCCGCTCAGGAGCCTGAAATGCCGTTGCGGGGCGCGTTCTCGCCGACACGCGGACCGCGAGCTTTTGGCAAAAAGGGCATTTCGCCGAGGAGCCCTAACCAACGGCGCTATATCGAAGCACTCGAGTCCTTCGACATGGTTTTCGCGATTGGCCCAGGCGGCACCGGAAAAACATATCTTGCCGTCGCAATGGCGGTGTCTGCGCTGATTTCGAAGCAGGTGAATCGCATCATTCTCGCGCGCCCGGCAGTTGAAGCGGGCGAGCGTCTCGGGTTTCTGCCAGGCACGCTGCAGGAGAAGGTCGATCCCTACATGCGCCCGCTGTACGACGCCCTTCACGATTTGCTCGAAGCCGACAAACTTGAGCGGTTTCTTGAAAAGGGAATCATCGAAGTTGCGCCGCTGGCGTTCATGCGCGGCCGGACGCTGAACGATTCCTTCGTGATTCTCGATGAAGCGCAAAACACGACCAGCGAGCAAATGAAAATGTTTCTCACGCGACTGGGATACAACTCCAAGGCGGTAATTACTGGCGATGTGACGCAAATCGATTTGCCGATCGATCGCCGGTCCGGTCTTGTCGAGGCGATTGATATCGTCGGGAAGATCGAAGGCATCGCGTTCGTTTATTTCGATGAGCGCGATGTGGTCCGCCACAGCCTTGTACAGAGGATCATCAAGGCCTATGACGAGCGGGGTTCCCAGTCGAAGTCCTCGGGACGGAAATCAGGGAACGGAGCTCCTCGAGATAGTGCCCCGCGCGCTCCGCAACAATAGGCACCCCGCCCATGATTACGAATCATCAGCGCCGCGTTCGTGTTGCTCTTGCACCCCTTGAGCAGTATTTTGGCCGGCTGCTTCGGATGCTGGGACTTTCGAGTGACGCGGCATCGGTTCGATTTGTGGACGATTCTCAAATGACGCGGTGGAATCGAACGTATCGGGGCAAGCAAGGCTCGACGGACGTGCTCTCGTTCTCCGCGGACGAACGGACGGATCGCTCGAGCCGTACCCGTCGAACTCGGAATGGGAAGGCTACGGTCGAATCCGTCGCGCGCGTGAAATATCTCGGCGATATCGCAATATCGCCCGTCGTCGCAAGGCAGAACGCAAGGCGTTTTCGTCGAACCCTCGCACAAGAGCTGCAAATTCTCATCTTGCACGGATTGCTTCATCTGATGGGCTACGATCACGAGAGAGATCACGGCGAAATGGAACACTTCGAAAGCCAGCTGCGCGTGCGACTCGGATTGATTTAAGGGATGCCGATCTTTCTACACACACTCGGAGTTCTCGGCCTGACTTTAGGTCTCGTTCTATTTTCATACATTGATCGTGTTTACCGTGAAATGGGCCGCGTGACAACGCGCCGAATTCACGAGCATATTGATACGTTCGAATCCGACATCGAGCCGCGGCTCCATCTCGATCGGCCGCGCGCAACGCTTGCGTTCAGCCTCATTACACGATTGTGGCTCGTGCTCGTGGCGGTCGAAACCGCGCGTGGCATCGTCTTCTTTGTTCCTGACAGGTGGGAAGCGGTTGTCGAGATGGTTTTCTTTTTGACAGCCGAAGTGGTGATAGCAATGCATCTTCTGCCGTCCGTGCTAATCTCGCGCGCGACCGGGCGATGGATCGCGCCGCTGATTCCAATCGTGCGCTTTTTCGTTTTTTTGACGTGGCCGATACAGGCTGCAATGGTTCTGATGATTTCATTTTTGCGTATTACCGAAGAATCTGACGATACCGAGGCTCAACCGGAACAGCAACAAGCGATTGAAGCGTTGATGGAAGCTGCGACGGAAGAGGGAATTCTGGAGCACGATGAAGCGCGACTGATCGAGCAAGTGGTGGAATTCAGTGATAAACGGGTCCGCGAAGTGATGACACCACGGCCTGACGTGGTCGCGATTCCAGCTTCCGCTACGCTCGAAGAATTGCGACGGCTTGTCGTTGAGCGAAAATTCTCGCGAATTCCGGTGTACGAAAAGAGCCTCGACGACATCGTGGGAATTGTTGTGTCTCGCGACATTTTGAAGGTGCCGGACACGGAAGCGGGGCATCGCACGGTTCGCGAGATCATGAGGCCGGCGTTGTTTGTGCCCGAGACGAAATTTGGCTCGGAACTTTTGAAGGAAATGCAGCGAAAGAGCCAGCAGATGGCGATCGTCATCGATGAGTACGGGTTGGTCGCGGGAATCGTCACGGTCGAAGACCTCGTGGAGGAGATCGTCGGTGAGATTGGCGAGGAAGATCGAGTGCCGGCACCGGATGTGGTCCGCGAGCCATCGGGGAACCTCGTGCTGCGGGGTAGCGTAGGAGTGGAGAAGCTGAAGGAATTGTTTGGAGTTGACGTAACTGAGGGATCGGAGCACGAGGGAGCAGCGACGCTCGCAGGTTTCCTGAACAGCGTGGCGGGGCATGTTCCCGGCATCGGCGAGAGAATCGAGCATGACGGCTTGCAATTTGAGATTTTGGAAGCCAATCAGCGTAAGGTGCTGCGATTGAGGGCTCGCCGCGTCAGTGGTGCGGCGGAATCAAGAACTCAGTAGAGTTTACTCGTGTGCTTCTGTGGGACTCACTTCTGCAGAATTGAAGGCTTATCGGAATGAGTTTCAAATCCGGATTTGTTGCGGTTATCGGACGGCCGAACGCGGGCAAGTCGACACTCGTGAATGCGCTTGTTGGGAAGAAGGTAGCAATCGTTTCGTCGAGGCCGCAGACGACCAGGAACCGCATCCAGGGAATCGTGAATCGCGAGGACGCGCAGATCGTCTTGATTGATACGCCGGGGCTTCACCAGCCGTCAAACGTTTTGAGCCGGCAAATGATGGATGAAGTGCAGCAGGCGGTTGAGGGAATCGACATCCTCTCACTAATCGTGGATTCTACCGCGGCTTTTGGAGCCGGCGACCGCCACGCACTGGAGTGGGTGCGGCGATTTCACGGGACGAAATTCCTGCTTCTGAACAAAGTGGATCGGCTCAAAAAACAGCACGTGCTGCCTCTGATGGATCGTTATAGCCATGAAGCTGAATTCGACGAGATTTTTCCGATCTCCGCGCTGAAAGATGACGGCCTCGCGGAGTTGACGGCGAGCTGGATTTCCTATCTACCTGAGCACCCGCCTTTTTTTCCAAACGACCAATTCACCGATCAACCCGAGCGATTTCTGGCGGCTGAGTTCATTCGTGAGAAGGCGATCATCGCGACACGCGAGGAGGTGCCGCATTCAGTCGCTGTGCTCATTGAAAGCTTCGATGAATCCGACAAACTCCTGCGCATTCGGGCGACTATCTACGTGGAAAAGGATGGACAGAAAGGCATTTTGATCGGCAAAGGCGGGGCAACGCTGAAGAAAATTGGGACCGATGCGCGCCTAGAACTCGAGGAATTGCTCGGAAGCAAGATTTTTCTGGAATTGTTCGTCAAGGTTCAGCCGAATTGGCGGCAGAGACCGGCTCTGGTGCGGCAAATTGACTGGCGGCGTCAGCTCGAAGAGATGGGCCAACGACAAGAGCTGGAGCGAGAGCAAGAATCAGAGCACGAAACAGGGCAAGAAGAAGGCACGTAGTCGAGTCCCACCGTAATTTATCGCGCGGCGCGCTCAGGTTGTACGCCCGCAATTCCCAGCGATTTCATCTTGCGGTAAAGGTGGCTGCGTTCGAGGCCTAGGGCCGCGGCTGCGCGCGTCATATTCCACCGATTTTCCTCGAGCTTTCGTAACACGAACTCGCGTTCGTAGGCCGAGCGAGCTTCGTGAAGGCTGGCGTAAGGTTTCTGCGGGCTGCTGGGTACGCCGCGGAAAACCTCCGGGGGCAAGTGATGTGGTTCGATCCGCGACGCCGGGCTCATAATCACTAGACGCTCGATCAGATTTTTGAGCTCGCGTACATTTCCGGGCCATGGATACTGCAGTAGCACTTCCATCGCGGCAGTGGATAGCTCTTTCGGCTTCTTGCCATACGAGCGGCAGAATTCGCCGAGAAAGTGCGCCGCGAGGATCGGAATGTCTTCGATACGTTCGCGGAGCGCCGGGACTGTGAACGGTATTACGTTGAGGCGGTAAAAAAGATCCTCGCGAAAGGCGTTCCGGGCAATCTCTTCGTCGAGCTTCTTATTCGTCGCGGCGATGACGCGAACATCGACGCGAACAGTTTGATTCGATCCCAGCGGCTCAACGCGCTGTTCCTCGAGGGCGCGCAATACCTTCGATTGGGTTTTCAGGCTCATGTCGCCGACTTCATCGAGGAACAAGGTGCCGCTATCCGCGTTTTGAAACTTGCCGAGTTTGTCTTCACTTGCGCCGGTGAAGCTGCCCTTGCGATGGCCAAATAGCTCGGATTCGATCAACTCTTCGGGAATTGCCGCACAATTCAGTTCAACGAAGGGATGCGAAGAGCGTGGGCTTTGAGCGTGCAGGGCGCGCGCGACCAACTCCTTGCCTGTGCCGCTCTCTCCGTAGATCAGCACGCGTCCGTTGGTCGGTGCCGTCAGCGCGATCTGCTGGCGAAGCGCCTTCATCGGTACGCTATTGCCAAGAATCTGGAATCGCTGTTCTAGCTCGGCTCGCAGTCGGCGATTCTCAGATTCGAGCCGAAGATAATCGAGCGCGTTCTTTACAACGAGAACTGTTTTATCGAGCGAAAGCGGCTTCTCCAGAAAATCGAAAGCGCCTAGCTTTGTAGCCCGCACGGCTGTCTCGATGTTGGCGTGGCCGGATACCATGACGACCATCGGAGGAGTGTCGAGTTCGCTGATTTTTTCGAGTGTCGCGAGGCCATCGATCTTAGGAAGCCACACATCGAGAAGTACGAGATCGAACGATCGCTCCGAAAGCAGCTTCAGGCATTCCTCGCCTGAAGCCAAAGCTTCGACCGAGTAACCTTCTTCGCGAAGAAGAGGGGCAAGAGATTCGCGAATTCCCCTTTCGTCGTCCACGATAAGGATGGAAGCGGGCACGATTAGTCGTCCGCGCCTTCGATGATGAATCCTGATGCAGATTCAAAGTCTGCGGCATCAGCGGATGAGTCGGGGGTAGTCACTTGCGCGTTCGATTCTGCGGATGGGAAGCGAATCAGGAACCGCGCGCCGATGGGATTATTGTCTTCAACGCGAATTGTTCCGTTATGCTCGGCGACAATGCGGCTGGCAATGGCGAGTCCCAGGCCGGTACCGCGATCTTTGGTAGAAAAATGCGGCAGGAAAAGGCGATCCTTGTCGACGGGGGAAATGCCGTGGCCTGTATCTGAAACCTCTATCTCGACTCCATCACCGTCGGCTCTTGTTCGCGTAGCTACCTTCAATTGACGAAGAGTCGAGCCCTCCATCGCTTCGGCAGCGTTGTCGATCAGGTTCACGAGCACTCGACGCAATAATTCGGGATCTGCTCTGACGACGGCGAGATTTGGCGCCAGATTCGTCTGCAGCGTAATTCCTTCGAGACGCCCTTGAAAGAGAGCCAGCGCGCTCGAAACAATTGAGTTAAGGTCCGCAGGAGCGAGACGCGCGGAAGGGAAGCGTGCAAACTGCGAAAATTCATCGACGAGGGATTCCAGCGTGTGCACTTCGCGTTCAATGAGGCCGGCACATTCGGCAACCAGCGATTCCAGTTCCATGCGCGCCGGCGGCCCGCTCGAGCGCCCGAACCTATCGAGGTAGCGTTTCAGACGTTGCGCGGAAAGGACAATCGGAGTCAGCGGATTCTTGATCTCGTGGGCGATACGCTGAGCAACTTCCTGCCAAGCCGCGGCCCGCTGAGCGCGGAGCAATTCGGTAAGATCGTCAATCACGACTACATATCCAGCATTCGAGCGACGCGGGCCGAGCGAACTCACAGTGACGGCCGTGCGGACCAAACGCCCGGAGGCGGCAATTTCGATTTCGCGCGACGCCACTCCCATGCGCAGGGCACGCCGCATTAACGACATCACCGCGCGTGCGGCTTCTTCCCCGAACAATTCCGAAAGCGTGTGCGCTTGCACGCTGATCTCCCCGAAAATCGTAGAAACGGCCGAGTTGACGCGCGAGATTTTGCCTTCGGCATCGAGCGATAAAACTCCGGTGGGAATATTTTCTAGAATCGCCTCCATCAATTTGCGGCGACGCTCGCGCTCTTCAAATGCCTGCTGGAGATTGCGCGTAAATTCATTGATCTGCCGCCGGCCTTCGCCCAGCTGGGCGGTCATGTCGTTAAACGACGAGACAAGCGTGCCCAATTCGTCCTGCGCTTGCACCGTCACGCGATGATCGAAGTTTCCGCGCGTGATTTCCTGGGTCGCTTCAGCCAGCGCTTGAATCGGAACCGTCACTTGTTTTGAAAGAAATAGTGCAACCCATGTCGTCGAAAAGAGGAGGAGGACTGTAATCAAAAGAAGAGCCAGCAAGATTTGATTTTTGTAAAGACGAATGTGCGTGCGTTGCTGTTGGTAGTTGTCCGTTTCACTTTCGATCGTATTGAATCCCGCAAGAAAATCCGGACGAAGTTTTCTGGCGACATAAAGTCGACCACCCTCAAATGGGGCGGAGCCGGTGATGTACGTGTCGCCATCCGTTTGCCAGATCTCTGCGCCCGAAGGGAGTAGACGCGCTTTATGCAAATGGTCGGGACGGAGGCTCGCAGGTGCAGCGTCCATTAACTGGCCGTTCGGATCGAGAGCCCATGCAGCGCTGGGTGGAGCGGTCGGGCCGAGAGAGTCGTCCATAATGCCGCTCGCACCGTCGGAAAGATATTTAGGAATTGCGCGCGCCGCGCGATCATTCAGACGTTCGTGGACCTCACGGCCTAACTCATCAAGCAGCTTCTGACTTTGAGCGTTAGCAATTTCCAGCGGTTTCGGAAACCAGAGGTTCAGCGTCCGATTGACTAGCGAGTAGCTGAACAAGAAGAGGAAAACCAGCGGCAGTAGCGCAATTCCCATCGCGCCAAAGACCATCTTGGTTTTGAAGCGAGATCCCAGCTGGCCGGCTTTGCGATCGGCCCACAGGCGAAGAAGATTCCTGAGCAAAACAAGGCCGAAAACCAAGAACGCCAGGATAATGAAGGTCGAGAGCGCGAAGAGGATAACCAGCGCATCGCTCCGCTCGGGATGAACCGGAGCGTTGAGCGAACCGAGAGTGAAAATAGCCGCGGCAAGCAGGACCAGCGACAGTCCCCCGACGGCGAGCCACAGCTTTTGAGTCCACGGCCGCTGGCTCAACGTCGCTTCTCCAATTCCGTAATCCTCAAATCGCTTTTCGCGGCGCAACGCATCCGGCCGGCGCGGGCAACATCAGTTTCGCGAGAATACAAAAGACAACGGGAGCCAAGGTTCCCGTCGCCGTTCTTCTCATGTTGCGACATGCCCCGGCACCGCGCCGCTATATCAATTTGCGAAATTATGCGATGGACATTTTCCGGCCTAAGGAGTGCAGCAGCGAGCATCTTGTTTTGAAGATAACGACGCCCCGCAGGCAAGTCAAGCCGCGTGTGTGGCTTGGCATTCACACCTGTACCTACGTACAGGGAGTACCTATTTCAGAACGACTGCACGATGCGATGCCCGACGACGACGAGCGCGCGTGCTAGCCTTTGTTTTCCCGGCGCAGTCTGCCGCAGGAGCCGAAGTATGTCGTCGAGGCTGGGCGAAATTCTGGTAAAGGACAGCCTGATCTCCCAAGATCAGTTGAAGCAGGCGCTCGACTACCAAAAGAAGAACGGTGGCCGCCTGGGGACCTGTCTCGTAAAAATGGGCCTCGTGAGCGACGAGGACATTACCGCGGTGCTATCCCGCCAGTACGGCGTGCCCTCAATTAACCTTAAGTTCTATGAAGTAGATGCTTCGGTCATCAAGTTGGTTCCCCAGGAAACGGCCATCCGCTACCAGATTGTGCCGCTTTCCCGCGTGGGCTCGACCCTTACGATCGCGATGACGGACCCGACAAACGTCTTCGCCATGGACGATATCAAGTTCATGACCGGATTCAACGTCGAACCGGTGGTTGCATCGGAAACGGCCATTAGTGAAGCGATCGGGAAGTTTTATGGCTCGATTGAGACCGGCGAAGAAATCGACAAGGTGATGAAGGACCTGGCCGGAGAAGAAGCCGACCTGGAGCTAGCGGCAGAAGAAGCAGAAATGGATTTGGCGGATCTCGAAAAAGCCGCCGACGAAGCGCCCATCATCAAGCTGGTTAACCTGATTCTGACCGACGCCGTGAAGCGCGGAGCGAGCGATATTCACGTCGAACCCTATGAGAAAGAGTACCGAGTCCGCTTCCGCGTTGACGGAATTTTGCAAAACGTGATGACACCGCCGCTGAAACTGAAGGACGCCATCACCAGCCGCGTCAAGATCATGTCCAAGCTGGATATCAGCGAAAAGCGTCTGCCACAAGACGGCCGCATCATGATCAAGTACGCGAAAGACGGCAAGAAGAAAGAACTCGATTTCCGCGTTTCCATCGTTCCCACGCTCTTCGGCGAAAAAATCGTCATGCGCTTGCTCGATAAGGAGAACCTGCGCCTTGACATGACGAAACTCGGATTCGAGGCCGAATCACTTGCGAAGTTTGAACGCAACATTTTAAGGCCATACGGAATGGTCCTAGTCACAGGGCCGACGGGATCTGGAAAGACGAACACTTTGTATTCCTCGGTCGCGCGCCTAAACACGCCGGAAACGAACATCATGACGGCCGAGGATCCCGTCGAATTCCAGTTGGCCGGCATTAACCAGGTTCAAATGAAGGAGCAGATCGGGCTGAACTTCGCCTCGGCGTTGCGTTCCTTCTTGCGGCAAGATCCGAACATCATCCTCGTCGGCGAAATCCGAGACTTTGAAACTGCGGAAATCGCGGTGAAAGCAGCTCTAACGGGCCACTTGGTGCTTTCCACGCTTCACACCAACGACGCGCCCTCAACGATCAGCCGGCTCATGAACATGGGTATCGAGCCATTTCTTGTGGCGACGTCAGTCAACTTGATATGCGCCCAGCGCCTCGTCCGCCGGATTTGCGCGAACTGCAAGGAGCCGTCGCCGATTCCGGCACAGGCATTGATTGACGCGGGCGTGGCGCCAGACGACGTTCCGAATACGACAGTGTACGTCGGACGCGGATGCAGCGTGTGCAACAACTCTGGATATAAGGGCCGCGTAGGTTTGTACGAAGTGATGGAAATCAACGATGACCTTCGCGAGTTGATCCTCGTAGGAGCTTCTTCGCTCGAATTGAAGAAGAAGGCGCTCGAAATCGGGATGATCACTTTGCGGAAGAGCGGTTTGATCAAGATGGCGCTGGGCCAAACGACGATGGATGAAGTGCTGCGCGAAACTGTGCTGTAGGAGAAGAGAACATGGCCGGTATAACCCTGAGCGAGCTTTTGAAAAAAATGATTGAGATGGGGGGCAGCGACCTACATCTGTCCACCAATAGCCCACCACGCATCCGCGTGCACGGCAAACTGCGCCCGCTCGACATGCCGCCACTGACGGCGGCCGATACGAAGGCGCTTGCCTACAGCGTGCTTACGGACGCGCAGAAGCACCGTCTCGAGGAAAGCCTCGAACTCGACTTCTCGTTCGGCTTGAAAAGCCTGGCGCGCTTTCGAGGAAACCTGTTCCATCAGCGCGGCGCTGTTGCGGCGGTATTTAGGACGATTCCCTGGGAAATCAAGGGATTCGAAGCCCTCGGATTGCCGACGATTGTCAAACAACTGTGCGATAAGCCTCGCGGATTGGTGCTCGTCACGGGTCCTACGGGGTCGGGGAAATCCACGACTCTTGCCGCCATGCTCGACAAAATCAATTCCGAGCGTGATGAGCACATGATCACAATCGAAGACCCGATCGAATTCCTGCACAATCACAAAAAGTGTCTCGTCAATCAACGCGAAATCCACTCGGACACGCATTCATTCGCGAATTCGCTAAGAGCCGCGCTCCGTGAAGATCCAGACGTCGTTCTGATCGGCGAAATGCGAGACTTGGAAACTATCGAATCGGCGCTGAGAATTGCCGAGACGGGACACTTGACGTTCGCCACCCTGCACACGAATTCCGCCATTTCGACAATCAACCGTATCGTGGACGTTTTCCCGGCGCACCAGCAGCCGCAAGTCCGCGCTCAGCTCTCGATGGTGTTGGAAGGCATTCTTTGCCAATCGCTTCTACCGCGAATCGACGGGCGGGGTCGCGCGATGGTTATGGAAATTCTAATCCCTAACGCCGCCATCCGAAACCTCATTCGGGAGGACAAGATTCACCAGATTTATTCCGCGATGCAGACTGGAACAGGACAGAGCGGTATGCAAACGTTCAACCAGAGCTTGGCAAATGCGTATTACCAAAAGTTAATCACTTTGGAAGTAGCGCTCGCCCGGTCGTCAAATCCAGACGAATTACAAGATTTAATCAATCGTGGGGTCACGTCGGCGCCGCTGACGCCGCGTGTTCCAGTTCGCCGATAAAAGCCGATAAGGACGAAGGAGAAACTCATGCCGGTCTATACATTTCGTGGAACGAATCGCCAGGGCGCTGCAGTTACAGGCGAACGACAGGCGCAGAGCAAGACAGAGCTCGCGTCCATGTTGCGGCGCGAGCAGATTAATGTCTCGAAGGTCTCTGAGAAAGGGAAGGAGTTTGCCTTTCCGACCTTTGGAGCGGGTGTAAGCAGTAAAGAGCTCGCAGTCTTCACGCGCCAGTTCTCCGTAATGATCGACGCCGGCTTGCCGCTGGTGCAGTGCCTTGAAATTTTGGCGAACCAGCAGGAAAACAAGACATTCCAAAAGATTTTGACTGGAGTGCGCGCGTCGGTGGAAGGCGGCCAGACGCTCGCGTCTTCTCTCAAGCAGTACGACAAGGTGTTCGACCCGCTTTACTACAACATGGTGGACGCAGGAGAAACGGGCGGTATTCTCGACACCATTCTCCAGCGACTATCCACGTACATTGAAAAGAACGTGAAGTTGAAGCGCGCCGTAAAGTCGGCGTTGATTTATCCGACGGCCGTTATCGGTATCGCGGTCCTCGTCATCACATTGCTGTTGTGGAAGGTCGTGCCGGTTTTCGTCACGTTGTTTAACGGACTGGGTGCCGAGTTGCCGTTGCCCACCCGCATCGTCATTGGCTTGAGCCAATTCGTGGGCAGCATCTACGGATTCCTGATCGTGTTTGTATTTGCTGGCATCGTCATAGGGCTAAAGGTCTGGTACGGAACACCGCAAGGGCGGATGGCAATCGACACGATGATATTGAAACTTCCGATCATCGGCATGCTGATGCGAAAAATTGCCGTGGCGCGATTTACGCGCACGCTTGGCACGTTAATTTCGAGCGGCGTTCCAATTCTCGAAGGCCTGGATATCACGGCGCGCACTTCAGGAAACGCCGTCGTTGAGAGAGCGATCCTGCAGACCAGGAAGGCTGTTGAAGCTGGCCGCTCGTTGGTTGACCCATTGAAGGAAAGTGAAGTCTTCCCAGGCATGGTGACTCAAATGATCGGCGTCGGCGAACAGACCGGCGCTATGGATGCGATGCTGCAAAAAATCGCGGACTTCTATGAAGAAGAGGTCGATGCCTCGGTGAAGGACATGTTGACGCTCCTCGAACCCGTCATGATTTTGTTCTTGGGCGTCGTAGTCGGCGGAATCGTTATTTCCTTGTACTTGCCGCTCTTCTCGTTGATTGCCAAGCTGTCTGGCTAATCGCGGCGAAAATATTTCGAACGGGGCCCGGCGATAAACGTAGCCGGGCCACCGTTCGAGGCAATGTCCGGGGGGAATGGGATCATTGAAGTCTGCCGAGCAGATCTCCCCGCGCGCCTGGCATCTCTTGATCCCGAACGGAGTTCAAACAGAATATGCGCGACTGGCTGCCGTGGTTAGGACGCGTCCGCTTCCTAATCATCACTTCTTTGGTCGCTCTCGTACTCCTCGTTCGTGAACTATCTCCTTTAGCCCTACCACTTCACTTCTTCGCTCCTGTCATCGTCGGCTGGTACACCTTTGCCATCGTCGCCGTTGCTCTTTACAAGAGCATGCCGAAGAACGGCTGGAATGCGCCCTACCAGGTGATTGGAGACGTCACCTTCATCACGCTCGTGGTGTACACGACGGGAGCGCAGGACAGCTATTTCACGCTGCTTTTTCTCCTTGCCATTCTGATGGGCGCGATCCTGTTTTCGCGGCGTGGCGCGATGCTCACGGCCGCGGGAAGCTTCATTCTGTTGGGGAGCATCGTGGAAGCGGCCTACTACGGCGCGATACCGCGGACCTTCGCAAGTACTCCAACAGCTCGCGGACTGCAATTCTGGATGGCGACCAACTTGTTCGGATTCTTTGCGGTCGCCTACCTCGGATCGGTTCTCGCGCAAACTCTGCGTCACAAAGGACACGAGCTCGAAGAAAAGAAAGAAGAGTTGAAGGACCTTCAGGCATTCAACGAAGACATCGTGCAATCCATGCGTGGCGGTCTTTTGACTGCGGACTTGAATGGGCGCGTCATCGTCTCGAACAAGTCGGGCGCAGAGATTATTGGCCGGGAATTGGCGACGATGAAGGGCGAGGATGTGCGCAACATTTTCCCGGGCTACTGGCCGGTGCAAACAGACGAGGAAGGGAACCCGCTGGCGAGGCGCGAGGATGTCGAATTTCGGACGCCCGATGGAATACTCCGGTATCTGGGATTATCGATCTCACCGCTGCGCGCCGCCCAGAATCAATTGAGCGGATATGTTTTCAATTTCCAGGACCTGACGGAATTGAAGCGTCTCGAGCATGAAATCTCCGTACAGGATCGGATGGCAGCTCTCGGGCGGTTGTCGGCTGCCATCGCGCACGAGATACGGCAGCCGTTATCGGCGATGACGGGAGCGCTGAAACAGTTGGCTCGCCTGGCGCCACTCGAGCCCGACGACCAGAGGCTCGTGAAGATCGTCACTCGCGAATCGCAACGGCTCAATCAGATCATTACGGACTTTCTCGAGTATTCCCGCGAGAAGAATTACGAATTCACGGAGCAAAACATCGTCGCGCTTCTCGATGAAACGCTGATGCTGCTCGAACACCAGCAAGGATTCAGCAGCCTTTACAAGATCAAGCGGCAATTCCGGACTTCGCATTTGCGCGCGCAGGTTGATCGCGATCGGCTAAAACAAGTCTTTTGGAATCTTTTCAACAATGCTCTGAGGGCCATGCCTGACGGCGGAATGTTGTCGGTCACACTGGAAGCTGAGCCGGTTTGGGCGCGGATTTGCGTCAGGGATACGGGAATCGGAATGGATGCCGCCGAGGCGACGCATATTTTTGAACCATTCCAATCAGGCTTTCCGGGCGGAACTGGCTTGGGACTCGCGACTGTATACGAAATCGTGCAAGCACACGGGGGGCGCATCCACGTGGACTCGGAGAAAGGCCGCGGCGCTGAATTCTGCGTCGAGCTGCCTAGGATGGGCCACGGAAGGCGTAAAGGAAAATCGCGCCCGCAAGTCGCGGCGCAGCACACAGCCGAAGTTGTAAGGCAAGGCTAGGAACGATGGCTCACATTCTAGTCGTTGATGATGAACGCTCGATCTGCGAGCTCCTCGAGATCACTTTCCGCAAGGATGGTCATCGAGTGGAGACCGCTACGAGCGGCGAAGCTGCCAGACGGCGTCTCGAAACGCAAGTGTTCGACATCATCGTTTCCGACATCAACATGCGAGATATGAGCGGCGTCGAGCTGCTGCGCCTCTCGCGTGAAATTTCCCCCGAGGCTGTTTTCATCCTTATCACCGGCGTGCCCACAATTTCTACGGCAATTGACGCTGTGAATTTCGGCGCGGATCGCTATGTGATCAAGGGCGACAAGCTCGTTGACGAGTTGCGCGTTGCCGTTCAGAAAATCTCGGAAAGCATCGAGCTAAAAAAGGAAACTGGCATCCTGCGGCGCGAGATTCGGCGGCTAACTGGTCTCGATCACATCATTGGGACAAGTTCCAAGATGCGTCAGATTTTCGAGCTGATCGAGACAATCGCTCCTCAGTCGAGCCGCGTTCTCATCACCGGCGAAAGTGGAACCGGAAAAGAATTAGTAGCGCGCGCCATTCACGAGAATAGCGCCAGATCGAAAAAGCCTTTCATCACCATCAATTGCGGCGCGTTTCCCGAGACGCTTCTCGAATCCGAATTATTCGGGTACGTAAAGGGGGCCTTCACCGGAGCCAACGAAAATCGGCGCGGACTATTCAGTGCAGCCGATGGCGGCACACTATTTCTGGACGAAATCGGAAACATGAGCTTGACGATGCAAGTGAAGCTGTACCGCGTCCTTCAAGAAGGCAAAGTGCGCCCGGTCGGAAGTACGGAAGAAGATGACGTCGATGTCCGCGTAATCGCGGCGACGAACAAAGACTTCGAGAAAGAAATCGCGGAAGGCCGCTTCCGCGAGGATTTATATTACCGCTTGAGCGTTATACCCATTCATCTGCCGCCACTTCGCGAACGTCGAGAGGATATTCCACTTCTCGCGCGGACGTTCCTCGAGCGTTACCGTAAGGAGATGTCGAAAGACATTGAGGGAATCGAGCCGAAGGCACTCGAGCGCCTCGAGGCATATGAGTGGCCGGGAAATGTTCGCGAACTTGAGAATACCATCGAGCGCGCAGTCGCCCTGGAGACCGGACGCCGCATTGCCGTTGAGGGGATTCCAGAGCGTATTGCTCGCTACTATCAGGAAAAGAGAGACACTCCAGCTGCTTCAGGCAAAGAAATGCTCATCCCGGACGGCGGCATAGACCTCGAGAAGCAAATCAGCGATATCGAGCGCCGTTATCTGTTGGCTGCGCTGGAGTGTGCTGGAGGGGTTCGCGTCCGTGCTGCCGATCTTCTGAAAATGACCTATCGTTCTTTCCGCCATTACGCGAAGAAACACGGGGTCTGACATCTCACGTCAAAAGCGCATCATAAAATATGCCGATAGTTGGCTCAAATGTAATGAAAATACCGGTGCCGCAAGATGGCAATTACGCACGACAAAAATTGTCGACTTTCGAAATTTTGCCCCGTTCTGGAACTGTTTTCAGCAGTTTGGAATTGATGCGAAGTCAATGTAAGCTGTTTATTATCAGCAGCGTAAGCGAGGATGTGAAATACGGGCGCACCGGCTTAAGAGGGTTGGCAGAGGACGTGCACTTATAGCCTACGGCACCCCGCCAGGGAGCCCGAAAAAAGATCTTGGGAAGTCAATACTCTAAGGAGAGAAGGACAAATGAAGAAGAATCAGAAGGGTTTTTCACTTATCGAACTGTTGATCGTCGTAGCGATCATTTTGATCATCGCGGCGATCGCCATTCCGAACTTGCTCCGCGCCCGCATCGCGGCCAATGAGGCCTCGGCTGTGGGTTCATGCCGCACGATGAACACTGCGGCTGTGACGTTTGCTTCGACGTACGGCAACGGCTTTCCTCCAGGCATCGCGAACATGGGCACTGCGGCAGCTGGCGACACGACAGCAAGCTGCGGCGAAGCGCTCTTGATCGACAACCAACTGACGACCGGAATTAAGAGCGGCTACAGCTTCACGTACAAGGATGGAACTGGCGACACACCGAACGCGGCTCCTTCGGGCGGTTGCGCTGGCTGGAACCTGTACTCCATCACTGCACAGCCAGTTACGCCGGGC
>DATBYF010000155.1:0-24285 GCA_036513895.1 Candidatus Acidiferrales bacterium
GAGAGTTCCAACGCGGATTTTGAATCCGTAAAAATCGAGCAGGTGCAGGATTATTGGAATGAGCGGCCCTGCAACATCCGCCATTCATCGAGTCCTGTCGGTTCGAGGCAATATTTCGATGAAGTGGAAGCGCGCAAGTATTTCGTTGAGCCGCACATTCCGGGTTTTGCGCAGTTCGAGCGCTGGAGCGGGAAGCGGGTGCTCGAAATCGGCTGCGGCATTGGAACTGACACCATTAATTTTGCGCGGCATGGCGCCCGCGTCACCGCTGTGGACCTCTCGGATCGCTCACTTGAAATTGCGCGACGGAGAGCCGGCGTGTACGGCTTGCAGGATCACATCCGGTTCTATCAAGGCAGCGCCGAAAATCTTTCCGCGATCGTTCCCGTGGAGCCGTATGACCTCATTTACTCGTTTGGCGTCATTCACCACACGCCGCATCCCGAGCTGGTCCTCGAGCAAATTCGGAATTATCTCGCGCCCGGCGCGACGGTAAAAATCATGGTCTACCATCGACGCAGCTGGAAAGTGTTTTGGATTTTGATGACTTATGGAAAGGGGCGATTCTGGCGATTGAATGAATTGGTCGCGCGACATTCGGAGGCGCAGACTGGCTGTCCTGTTACTTACCTTTACACGCGTGGGGAAGCGCGGCGGCTATTAGAAGAGCAGGGCCTGAAAATGCAAGAAATTTCGATCGAGCACATTTTCCCGTACCGAATCTCCGATTACAAAAACTACACATACAAAAAAGAATGGTATTTCCGCATCATGCCGCAGCGGTTGTTTCGTTGGTTGGAACGCCACTTCGGCTGGCATCTCTGCATAACCGCGATAAAACCATGATCGCAAATTAGGAGGTTAACAAGACAAACGGCGATTCAATTTTTGCGCGCGGCCGACCCGGGATGCGGTCCACCGAATCCGATTTCGACGGGGGTATCTTTCTGTAGAACAGCTTCGCGGCCGCGCGAAAGAAAATTCGCGTAAATCGAACGCGAAGCGCCGTAAGCGCCAAACGCCGCGGAAAAAACATGCGACTCCGCGGCGAAGCTCACGAGCGCGCCGACCAATCGCATTCCGGATCCGCCAGCGACAGTGCGGACTCCCGGATCGCCTTCCGGGTCAATCGTGCCGTGATCGATGTCCGGCCTGGCGGAGGCAGCGGCGATAGCAATAGAGAGGCCCGTGGAGAGACAGCGAGTTTTGGAATCGGTCGCGTGCGCGCCGCCTTCTGCATCAAGGTTCAGCCGTGCCGCGCGATCCACTTCCGCGCCCTCGAGCGATCCATGAACGGTTTGGACCGGTCCGTCGGGCAGGATGATGCGCTCGAACGTCACGCGTAGATCGCCGTTGTGATGGAGCTTGCCCGCGGGCTTCGCCTGTAGAACCTCACCGACGAGCCGGCTGTTCGCGGGCAGAATCAGACTGTGGTCTTGCGAGTAAAGCGGAGCCGTGACTACAGCGGAGACCGGCGTGCCGCGATGCGCCGTTGCGGAAGTCACTTCGCCTTCAAGACGCGCTTGAAGTAAACTTTCGGCAGGTGGTGCGGCGCCGATCGCCGCGAGCACTTGAGCACTCCGCGTGGTTGTGCCGAAATCGAGCGGCGCATCAAGTTCGGCATTGAACCTCGTGCCCGTCTCGATGTACTGGCGATGATAGGGAAGTTCGGCCAGGAAATACTCTTTGAGTCGATACATTTTGCCGGGCGTCTTCACCTGCTCAACGGCCTGGTGCATCGTATCCTTCGCATCTTGAATCTTGCCTTTGGCTTCCTGTTTCGCCTTTTCGGCTGCTTTTGTCGCTACGCCCTTTTGCTGCTTGGCTCGGTCGGGATCGCTGACGAGATGGACTACTTCGGCCGAGCCGCGCGAAACCGTGGTCGAAACTGAAATTCGCTTGCTGTCAGGAAGTATCAATTCGTCGAAGGCAACACGATATTGGCGGATCGGAGTGAGATCGCCATTGGCGTAGGCCAGCGCGCGGTTCATCGGCGAAAGTGGCAGCACGCGCACCACGTGTCCGGTGACCATGCTGCCCGCTGGAATTACGATTTGATCGAAAGCGTAGACCGCTTCCACCACTTCGGCTTCGATCGGCTCGCCGAAATGATTGATTCGCGCGCGGCGCACAAGAGCGACACGCAGCGGAGTATTGGCCGGGACGAGCAGAGAGACTTTTGAGGACGCGTCAGGTGGGTTCGCCGTAGTAGTTCGCGCGGTTCCCGGCAAGGAAGTTTGGTCGTCACCTTGAGGACGATGTTGCAGTGCCGGATGGGACTGCTGGGGTATGGGAGGCGAAGCCGGTTGAGGCGGATTTGACGGCGGGTTTTGTCCCGATGCAGCCGAGGCGCTGAGCGTGATGGCGAATGCCATCCAAAGCGTCCGGCGGAATTTCATGAAAGTACTCCTTCCGCGCACCGGCAATTCGCAGACGCCCTAGGTAGGCGCCGCCTCGAATCGCAAGAATAGCTCGAATCTCAACGTGAATCCATAGTCGGCGAATCTCGCATTCGCGAATGGCATTACGACCGATTCAATCGCCGGACGCGATCGACGAGCAATTGCAGCAATCGGAAGACGGGCCGAGGTTCTTACGTCAGCTTGCTGAAGATTTCTTCGAATTGGCGGATGGTGGCGGGGCCGTGGCCGGCGAAGTGATTGTTGGCGTAGGCGAAAATGTTCACGCCGCGGCGCAAAATTAATTGGCAGGCCTTGGCCCACTCGGAAAGTTCGCGGGTGCGATCCACGACGACTTTGTTCCAGACTTTGGTCACACTTTCGATTGCGTAGCGATCGCCGAGCCAGCGAATGTAGGTGAAATCGGCGGTGATGGGATCGCACTGCTGGAATAATTGGGAAACGAAAGGCATGTAGGGATGGTCAATCAGCGCGAGCGCGATTTTTCGCTCGCGGAGGGCCTCGACATACGGCGGACACACGAAATGTTTGTTGCGAATTTCGACCGCGAAACGATATCCCTGCGGCAGCGTATCGAGGAAGGGAATGAGCCGCGCGAGAAATTCATCGGGCTGCGCGAAAGTGTCCTTTTTGAAATAAGGAAACTGAAAAAGAAGCGGGCCGAGTTTTTCGCCGAGAAGATCCATCACACCAAGAAATTGCTTTAAGTCTTCGGCCGCGTCCTTGAGAAGTTTCTCGTGGGTGATAATTTGCGGCACCTTCGCCGCGAAAATAAATCCCGGTGGCGTCACCGAATTCCAGCGCTTTACCATGGCGGCTGTCGGAATGCGATAAAAGGTGCTGTCCACTTCCACGGTGTTGAATTGCGTGGCGTAGTATCCGAGAAAATCAACCGGCTTGAGACCAGGCGGATAGAAAGTGCCTTGCCAGCCATCTGGTGTGAACGCCGATGTTCCTAGACGAATTGGCCCGGGACGAATTGGCGCGGGTAGAGTTGGTTCGCCGCTAAGGATCGTTCCAAGGGGTAATTGCACTTCGTCGGCCATAGCTTGACGATTGTAACCGAGCGGAGTTCAATTTTTAATTTAGCAAATATGTTTTTACGAAGAGGGTGGCGGATTCCGCGAGGAAGTCGTTGTTCTTTTTCTTGGCGTAGCCGTGACCTTCGTCGTTGGCCATCAGGAACCAGACGGGCGTTCCATTCTGCGTGACTGCATTGGCAATTTGCTCGGATTCGCTGGCGGGAACGCGCGGATCATTTTTCCCGGCGACAACGAAGAGCGGCTTTTTAATGAGCTGCGTGTTGTTCATTGGCGCAATGCGCTCGAGGAATTCGCGCATCTTGGGATCGCGCTCGTCGCCGTATTCGACGCGGCGGAGATCGCGGCGATAAGACTGGGTGTGCTCGAGGAAGGTGACGAGATTCGACATGCCGACGATGTCAATCGAGCAGCGAATGCGGCTGCTGTAGAAAGTCGAAATGGCGAGCGTCATGTGGCCGCCGTAGCTGCCACCCATGACCATAACGCGATCGGGATCGAGATCGGGGCGCGTGGCAATCCAATCGAAGAGCGCGTTGATGTCTTTGTAGGAATTTTCGCGGAGGAAGCCGTTGTCGAGCGCGAGGAACGTTTTGCCGTATCCGGTCGAGCCGCGCACGTTGGGATGGATCACTGCGACGCCGAGTTCGTTTACGAAGTAATTTGCGCCGCCGAGGAAGCCGGGGCGCGATTGGCTTTCCGGGCCGCCGTGAATATCCACGATGACAGGATGCTTGCCGGTAAATTTCGCGGGAGGAGAAGAGAGGAAGCCGGAAATCATGCGGCCATCGAAACTTTTCCAGTGGATTAGCTCGGGTTCGGCGAGCGAGTCCGTGTTGATGCCGCCGGTTTCGCTGTGGGTCCAACGTTCGACTGTCGCGGTGGAGATATCAAGCGAATAGACATCCGCGGGCGAGCGCGCGGAATTCACAACGAAGGCGAGATCGCGGCTATTGTTGTGCCACTGAAGATCGTAAATTATTCCAGCAGGCAATTTCGGCAATTTCATTTCGCGGCGCGAAATTGTGTCCATCACATGCAGGACGCTGATGCCGTCTTCGTTGGTCTCGAAGGCGATTTTCTTGCCGTCTTTCGATAGTTTCAGCTCGTCAACATCCCAAGAAATATTGGCGGTGAGATACGTGTGCTGCTTGGTGGCCAAATCAATGTAGACGAGGCGCTCAAATTCGGAATCTTTGTCGGTGATGGTGAATATGCCCTTGCCGTCTTTCGAAAACTGGCCGCCGCCAGTGCCGTAGACGATTTTTTCGCCGCCGGGGATTCGCGGAGTAATTTCCGTCAACGCGCCGGTGGCGGCGTCGCATAGCCAGAGATAGCTTTCGTCCGCTGAGATTTCTTCGTGAAGAAGAATGGTGTGATCGTCGGGCGACCAATCGAGAGGTTGCCAGCCGCCGCCAGCGAGCTTGGCCACCATGCGATCGTTTTTCGGGTCGGAGGGATTGACGACGTAGAGATCCACGTCGGTGCCGTTGCGGCGCGTGGAGCCGTAGGCGATGCGATCGCCTGAACTTGACCAGACGCGATCGGTGTTTCTGGATTTGCCGTCGGTGATTAGAGTGACTGCGCCGGAGGCGAGATCGTAGCGGAAAAATTGGTAGAACTCGTCGCCGCCGCGATCTTTGTTAAAGACAAAGTAGTTCGGATCGGAGGGCGAAAAAGAGCCGCTGCGGGCCGCGTCGGGGAAAAATGTCAGCTGGGTGCGGGCGGCGCCTGGGGCTTCAACCAAGTGGACTTGAACGGTGTCGGCAAAACGGGTGCCGATCAGCATTTCGCGCTTCGACGGATGCCAGCTGGAAATTGTGGCGGAGCGAAAGTTGCTGTAGCGATCCACTTCTTCCGCGAGGCTGCGGGGGATGGGCGGAATTCCCTTGACGACGAGGTTGTCGCCCGGCGCGACGACGTCTTGCGGCGACGTTTGGGCGGCGCAGGTGAGGGCAGCCGCGAAGCAAAGTAAAATTATCGCAAGATGCGGCTTCATGGCTGCCCTCCGTGGCATGGTCCGTCCGGACATATCATTTACATGCAATGCAACAAGCACTGCTACACGCATTCCTGCACACGATGCAGCACGCATTTTTGCACGCGCAACCGCGCGCACGACTGCGTGGCGCGGTAACAGAATTTTACTTCATGCCTTTTTGAAGTTCGGTGAGCGCTGCTAGAACTTCTTCGCTGTGCTTGCTTGGGTCAACGCCGATATATTCCTTGACGATGACGCCCTTCGGGTCAATCAGGAACGTGTTGCGGGCGGCGTAGGTGGCGCCCTTGTAATCCATCACGGAGCCGTATTCGGTCGAGACTTTGTGATCGCTGTCGGAGAGCAATTTGAAATTCAGGCCTTCCTTCGCGCAGAACTGCTTGTGCGAATCGGCCGTATCCACGCTGACGCCGACGATCACCGCGTTCTTTTCCTCGTATTGCGAGAGATCGCGCTGGAAATTGTGAGCTTCAATCGTGCAGCCGCTGGTGAAGTCCTTGGGATAGAAATAAAGGACAACCCACTTGCCGCGAAAATCCTTGAGGCTGAGCTGCTTGCCTTCCTGCGAAGTCAGCGAGAAATCCGGCGCCTTCATTCCGACGGCGGGGGGTTGCTGAGTATCAGCATGCGTTCCGAAAGCGGCGATCGCGAAAATTATCGCCGCGAAAAAAGCCGACAACACGATTCCCGTGTACTTATTTTGCGTGATTCTCATTTTTTACCTCGTCCTTTTTTAAGTTATCCGCCCGTTACTTTTGTTTCGAGATTTCGATGTATGCTCGAGTGGTTTCCCAGTCCATGCGAAGGATGCAGCCGGTGGCGCCCTTGTCGAACGCGATGGTGAAATTTTCCACGGGAGCGGGCAGCGTTGAAACTTTCATGTCGGTGCGCATGAGGTCGCTCGATTCGCCGGGGTAGGGAATTCCCCATTCGCCGGTTTTGTTGCTGACGATGAGCGTCCACTTATTTTGATCGGGAATCACGAAGAGCGTGTAGCTGCCGGCGGCTACGGCTTTGCCGCCGACTTCGAGATTGGCGTCGGTGACGAATGTGGTCGCCTCGTTAGCGCCGGCGCGCCAAACTTCGCCAAACGGCACGAGGCTGCCGTAGATTTTGCGACCCTTCATTCTGGGGCTCGAGTACTCGACGGTGATTTTCTTGCCGTCGGCAAACTTCCATTCCGCTTTTGCAGGTGGGCTCGGACGCTTGGTCTTGTCTGCTTGCGCGAACGCATGCACCGCGAATGCGGAGGCGATTACGAGTAGCGCGGAGCAAAATATAAGGGTGCGATTTCGCATTTCATCTCCTGTTGGCAAGCCGCATAGACTTAGACGTCGAAAGTGGTGTTTGCGTTTTGCGGCACGAGAGATTGTACGCCAATCGGGCGGCGGCTACATACAGCGCACATCGTTTTTTCGCGCATTCCGAAGGTCATTTAAAAATATTCACGGATTTCGTTGGACGAGTGCCTCCGTGAACGAACTCCATCTGATATTCTGGCGAAGGTCTTGTGGCGGCGTGCGGGACGATTTAGCAAGGGCCAGCAAGGGGACAATGGAATGGCGATTCTTGTTACCGGCGGCGCGGGCTATATCGGGAGCGTCACGGCTGAGGTATTGCGCGACAAAGGCGAGGACATTGTGGTGCTCGACGATCTCGCGCGCGGGCATCGCAGCGCTCTCGATCCGAGCGTGCCCTTTTACGAAGGCAAGGCGGGCGATCGCGAGCTGCTCGCGCGGATTACTGCCGAGCATTCTATTGAATCCTGCGTGCACTTTGCGGCGCTTGCGTATGTGGGCGAGTCGGTCCGCGAGCCGGCAAAGTATTTTGAGAATAACGTCGAGCAGGGAATCGCTTTTTTCGGGCATTTGTTGCGCGCGGGAGTTCGCCGCGTCGTGTTTTCCTCGACGTGCGCGACCTACGGTGAGCCGAAGCAAATGCCGATCTCCGAAGACTGCCCGCAATGGCCGGTAAATCCTTACGGCTGGACGAAAGTCGCGCTGGAAAGACTGCTCGATTCCTACGATCGCGCGTACGGAATGAAGTTTGTCGCGTTGCGATACTTCAATGCTGCGGGCGCGACCGAGCGTATCGGGGAGCATCACGAACCGGAATCGCATTTGATTCCAAACGTGCTGACGGCCGCCGCGGGCGAAGCGCCCGTCGTGCCTGTCTTTGGCGACAAATATCCCACGCCGGACGGAACGGCGATTCGTGATTACGTTCACGTGAGCGATCTTGCGGACGCGCACGTTCGCGCGCTCGAATATTTGCGCGGCGGAGGAAATTCCGAATTTCTAAATCTCGGCACGGGGCATGGATATTCGGTTCTCGAAGTGGTCGAAGCTGCGCAAGAGGCGACGGGACGCAAGATTGCGATTCGGATGGACGCGCCGCGAATAGGCGATCCGCCACGGCTGATTGCGGATCCGGCCAAAGCGAAGAAAATTCTCGGCTGGGAGCCGGTTAAATCCGATCTTCGTTCGATCATCACGTCCGCGTGGGAGTGGCGCCAACGCAACCCTCGCGGATACGCGGAGCCGACATAAAACTGAGAAAATGCAGCATTAAAGCTGGCATCGCGCCACCGCGATGAGAACAGCCTTTGACCGACGCTACGGCTGCGTGCAACTGTCGCTGATCATTTTCAGGCTGGTCACGCGCAGGCGATTTTCAGCAGGTACGTTGTCGGAAGAATCGCTGCTGCCTTTTGCTTTGTGGGGCATTTTTCCGGTCACGCTAACCTTGTGATTCACGTGCTGGTCGAGCTGCACAGATTTACTCTGAAGTTCCCACATTTTGCCGTTTTCGTCCGTGATCGAAAAGATGTTCGGCTCGGTGCTTTTTTTCAGGCAGCCGGTCACGGTGTGCGTGAAAGTGTCGGTGGGAGTGTCCTGGGCTATTGCGATCGACGGCAGTGCAGTCGCTGCCAGCACGAGAATTCCAATTCCGAGACCAATTTTCATGACTCACTCCTGTGGAAGAGCCCTTTCGAGGAGACGCGGCACGTTCATCAGCTGTAGGCAAGCTTCCGCAGGGATGGTGCGCTTACGCTATTCCATAGACCATACGGAGCAATACTGAGATTGGAGCGCGGGGGGCCGTATGCGGATTAGCAAGCGTTTACTTCTAAGCGCCCGTAAAGAAGCCCGTGGTCCGGCTTGTCGCGTAAAAAGAGAAACTCTAGATTAAGATAGCGGCAATCTCGAATCTTGGGCGCTAGGCCTTGGACATCTTTAGGTCTCGGAGATACATGCGGCGTCGATTTGTCCAAACTGGTTGGGTTCTGTGCCTCGCGGCCTTGTGCCTGCTTGCGACGCCGGCGGCTGCGCAGCGTGAACGCATCATCCAGTATTACAGTGACGTTGACGTGCGCGACGACGGCAGCATGCTCGTGCGCGAGACGATTCAAGTAGTCAGCGCAGGTATCCAGATTCGCCACGGCATTTATCGCGATTTTCCCACGCGATATCGCGATCGCTTCGGCAACCGTTACGTTGTGGGATTTGAGCTTGTTGGCGCGACCCGTGACGGCGCTCCGGAAATCTCGCGCGTCGAGGATGTCAGCAATGGAAAACGAATTTATCTCGGCAGCGCTGGTGATTTGCTTGCCAACGGCACGCACGTCTACACCATCACGTACACGACGAGCAGGCAGCTTGGCTTTTTTGCCGATCACGATGAGCTGTTTTGGAACGTTACCGGGAATGGCTGGGCGTTCCTAATTGAGCACGCGTCCGCTACAGTCCGACTCCCACAAAGGATTCCCCGCGATCAGGTGAGTGTCGGCGGTTACACCGGTCCACAAGGGTCAATGACGCAAGATCTTGCGACCGTAACGAACTCCGATGGAAGTTTTTCGTTCGCCGCAAATCATGAACTCGAGCCGAGAGAAGGCTTGACGATTTTGCTGAGGTTGCCGAAGGGCTACTTTGCGGAGCCGACGCCGTCGGAGAAACTTCAATACTTCCTCAACGATAATCTTGACGCCGTGGTGATTGGCGCCGGGCTGGCAGCTATTTTGATTTATTACCTGATTGTGTGGACGCTTGTGGGCCGCGATCCTGCACGAGGCGTAATCGTTTTTCTTTACGAACCGCCGGATGGATTTTCACCTGCGGCTATGCGCTATCTCGTCCGTATGGGTTACGACAACAAGGCGTTCGCCGCGACCGTGCTCGATTTGGCTGTCAAGGGATATTTGCAGATCCGCGAGCAGGCCGGCTCATACACGCTCTATCTGAAAAATAACGAAGCTCAGAACGTCACCCCCGACGAGAACGCCGTAGCGGCAAAGCTCTTCGACGGCCGTGACGAAATCTGGCTCCACAATGAAAACCACATCCGGATCAGTGCATCCATGGCGTCGCTGAAAGCGTGGCTTAAGGCTACGGAATTGAAGATTTATTTTGTGACGAACGGCAAATACATGATTCCCGCCATCGTGCTTTCGGTCGTTGTTCTCGTGGGAACGATAGCGGCGCAGGGACCGCAAAAGATGGCACCTGCGGCCTTTCTGTGCGTATGGCTGACGGTTTGGAGCGTCGTCGTCGCCGGATTGATTATCGTTATTTCGCATTTGTGGGCCTCGGTCTTTCAAGGCGGGCATCTCAAGTCAGGTTTGATGACGCAGGCAATTGTTCTCACGCTTTTTTCACTCCCGTTCATCGGGGGCGAAATCTTCGGACTGAGCGCGCTGGCGGCTGAAACCTCGCTCATGGTCGTTCTGGCTCTTGTGGCCACGATTGCGCTCCATGTGCTCTTCCATTACTTGCTTAAAAGTCCCACGCGCGCCGGCCGCGCGGTGCTCGACAAAATTGAAGGCTTCAAAATGTTTCTCGGCGCCGTGGAGGGCGATCGGCTGAACCGCATGGCAGAACCGGAGAAAACTCCGGAAGTTTTCGAGAAATATCTGCCATTTGCACTGGCGCTGGACGTTGAGCAAGCTTGGGCGCAAAAGTTCTCGGGCATCCTCGGCGTTGCTGGGCAGACGCCAGGCTCGTCGTCATATTCGCCAGCGTGGTATTCGGGCGGTGCGTGGGATGGGTTGGGTGCAGCGGGCTTCGCAAGCTCGCTTTCTGGATCGTTTTCGAGTGCGATTTCGTCTTCGGCGACGGCTCCAGGTTCGGGCGGAGGTGGCGGCGGAGGCGGATCAGGGGGCGGAGGGGGAGGCGGCGGTGGCGGAGGATGGTAGCGGATCGCCTGGTGAGAAAACCCTTGCGAGAGTGGGGCCAGCTCCGGAGAAGGTGGCAAGTGTCTCTGTCGTGTCTGAGTCTAGGAAGTGCACGCCGAATCCTTTTGCTTGGGGTGGCAGAAAAGTAAGGGCGCGCAACGGAAGTCATTCAACAAACTCCTCCGCCGCGCGCCCAAAAATGTAATGCAGTTAATTTTTCTTCGCAGGTGCCGCCGCCGCAGCCGTTATCTTCGTAAAGGTTGATTCCAGATCGGATCTCCACGTGTTGCCGCCATCTGCGGACGATTCGTATTTCAAGGTGTATTGGGTTTCGGAAACTTCCTTCTCGGTCAGGCGCGTCTTGATGGACTTGCCTCCCATCATCATCTCGTTTGTCCAAGTCCAAGTATCGCCGCTGACATTTCCTTTGGCCGTGATCACTTCGCCCCAACTGTCGAATGCGTTGTAGGTGTACATTTTTGTTTCCGGGTCATATCCCACTACGGCCATGATCTGAAACTCGCCCACGGGCGATTTGTTGTTTGAATGACCCACAATAAAAAATCCCCCGGACAGCCATTCCCACTTTTGGGTTGAGGACACTGGTCCTTCCATACCGTGCGCAGTAGATTTACCTACTTCTTTCCAGTCGCCCACAAAATACGCGAGCCGCTTCACTTCTGGTCCTGGTTTCGGCGGCTCTTGCGGAGCCCGCGCCTGAATCGAAACTGCGAGCAACAAAACGCAAATCGCAACCAACCCGATTGTTCGTTTCACGTGAGATCTCCTTGGCGTTTGAACCCGCGGCTGCGGTTTTCCAACAGAAATGCGCTGCGACAACTCAGCGCCGAGGCAGTTGCCAGAAATGATACATCCATTCGCCAAAACCACCACTCCAAATCATCTCCCCGCGACGCGCCGCTATGCTTAGCTCTTTCGTTTCGCGGCCCTTGCGGATGCCGCGCGACGACGGATAAATTAAATTGGGATCGGCGAATCGTCTATGCGATTCGGCAAAGTGGCGGCCTTTGCTCCGCGGTGCTATTCTTGATGTGTCAATGGGGGCGACACGGTTTCGACGGAAGCTGTCGCAGCCAGAAGGCATGCCGGGCGCCACCTGCCCGCAATCGGGTGGAAACTTACAACTGCCAATACGCAGTTGGCTCTCGCTGCTTAATTAAAAACTAAGTAGCGCGTCTCCTCAAGTGTCGCCCATGCGCTTGAATCGAGGCGTCACAATGTGGGCTGGCTGGCGCGTTTCGGTCCGTAACACGCCGGCGAGATCATCGGACTAGCCGACAGGGTTTCTTGCCCGCTCTGAGCGCTGACGGCGAACGCGCGGCACCCGCAAGGGCCGGCCGCGAAATGAACGAGCTAAGCATGTAGTCTTCTGGCCGTAAGGCTTCTCGGACGGGGGTTCGACTCCCCCCGCCTCCACCATTTGCAAGTAATTGTTGACGTTTAATTTTCCGACCTGAACCGGTTGCGTTCCAAACTCGCGTTACGCGCGCTTCCAATTGCGCTCGGCATCAACTCTTTAAAATAAAAAGGTGAAAATAAAAAGGCCGTCCTTGGAATTCCAGGGACGGCCTTTATTAAATCGCTTTCCGATCGGTTCTACTTTTCCGTCGTCACCGTGGTCAAACCAGCGGAGGGAGCATCGTTGGCTGCGTCGCCACCGAAACAGGCGATGACTTGATGCGTTCCGGTTCCGCCAAATTGCTTGGCACTGACTCCGGACAAGACCGCATTCGCACGGCCAGCGTCCGGAACCAAATCGGCAGATCCCAGAAGCTTTGCCTGCGAATGCTGGAGGTCCGTGCAACTCAGCGAAGAGCCGGAATCGGAAAGATAGAAGCTAACAGTGCCCATCGGCGGTGCCACGCTGCCCCGGCCTGTCGCTGTCACCGTAGCCGTCAACGTGGTTGTTTTGGTTGTGCCCGCCGTGGAGACCGCCGCAGAATTGGCGGAAACCGTGGTTGTGCTGGCATACGAAGCATTCCAGCCGCGATTGCTCCAATTCTGCACGAGGTTGGCTATGTTGAAGCTTCCCAAGCCGGTCGCATCACTGTAGCCGGCGCCCTGATGCCAGGCTGGCTCGAATCTGGAAGTGGAAATCGAGAGCAAGCCGTACGCATCGCCGGAAGTGGCCGTGAAACAATCCGTACTCCCGGTGACGCAAGGCATCTCGTTGCCGTCGACTACACAGTTGCTGTTATCGAAGCCAGCGCAAGTAGTGGTTCCGATAGCGGGCGTGCGGAAAATGTCGTAGAAAACGCACGACGGAAACACGCCGCTGAACTCGGAAATGGACAGGGCGTTCGATTCGCAGGTGAGCACGCTCGGAGCGAACGGAAGAAGGTTCGGCACACCGGCGATTCCGTACTCGTGATCCGCCATGGCGTAGAGCCTATAGTTCGCTTGCCCTTGCCGTGTGGATGACGCCTGGTTAATCAGCGCGATCACGCCGTTAAACTCAGGCGCGACAAAGGACGTCCCGCCGGCAGCCATGATCCCGCCCTCATCGACGTTGGAGTAATCGCATGGTGTGCCGCCGCCAGTTCCAGTGAGGATATCCGATTCACAGAACTGCAACGCATGGCCCCAGAAATTGGCGGACGCAAAAAGCGATATGTCCGGCAAGTTGCGCATGGTCCGGGAAGTGAAATTCCTGCCGACGCCATACGCGCTTTGCCATGTGGGCAGTCTATAAATCGAACTGATCCCTCCGCCTCCGCTTCCATCTACGTACGTGAAGTCCAAGCCGAAGCCGTTGCAAACTTCTTCGGGGGTGTACGTAGTTCCTGGGGAGCTGAGACCACTCGCCAGCAGAGTACTGCCGCAACTCTCGTTCCATGTCACTTCTGGGATGTACGAAAGCGCTGACCCGTAAGGAGCGGAATCGTTCGCGTTCCAGTAAGGGGTTGGAACTAGGGCGAAATCGTTTGAGTAGTTATCCGTGAAGTCTGTACCTCCAGCGGCAACGTTATACGGAGTGGACGCGATTCCGTTGACGTTCCAACCGATCTTAGCTGCGGTTAACCCTCGCTCGCAGGTGTCATCCCCGCTGTCGCCGGCGGAAATGTTTACCGTCTGCCCTTCGGCCGCGGCTTGTTGCCAGAGATGGTTGTAGAAGCTGTTGGTGAGGAAAATCCCGCCGAATTCTCCCTCGGTCAAGCCTGATTCGCAGACTCCATAACTCAGACTAAAAGAGGAAATCCTATTCGCAAGGTTGTTAACCGCGTATATTCCGGCCAGGTCAACGCCGGCGGTGGTGGTCGTTGTCGCACAGGCGAGGAAGTCCACGTTCGCACCAGACGCCACAGCACCGGCCCACTGCAAATCAACATCGGCTTCGCTTTCTTCGCCGCTGCCATTCGGACCCTGGACTCCGGGGTCGGCGCAGTACCGTGGAATGCCGAAATAGTATTTTACCCTCGGGGAAGGCAAACCGAACTGCGAGCGGAAGGCTCCCATATCATCCGCTCCTGCGCAGTCATCGGGCGAAGTACCGCTTTGCCCCGCGCATACGTCTGTTTCCTCCAGCACTGCAATCGTCTGTCCCGTGCCGTCGCATGCGCCGCCTCGACAATGCCGGCCTTTCAGCAACGGTGTTTCATTGTAAATCGTGTAGAAATCCTGCGGGCCCAGCCATTCACAGTCAGAGGGTGCGCAAGCCGGGTTGTTGCCATACGTCACCAGAGGGTTGGGAGTGTTTTTCTTTGCAAGCTTGCTCCGCACCGTCCCATTCTCACCGCCACTGGCCATGTACAGCTTGCCGGTTTCGGGGTTGCGCTTTGCCACTCCAACCATGTGCAACATGGGCTTGGGGAAGAAATCATGCAGCGACCGGATACCGGTGATCACTGGTTCCAATGCTTCCGGAACCTGCGGTGCGCTCATATTGGCAATGTGCTTTTCATTGTGCACCGCCAGGTTGTGAATCTCGGTGTGGAAAGCCTCGGTCACTTGGCCCGCGTTGCCTGAGAAAACGATCATCATCTTGCCGGGTGTTATTGAGTCGATCGCGAACCCGTGCTTCTGCAGCCACGAGCTGACTGCTGCGATATCCGCATCAGCGACGCCGTAGCAGTCTCCCACGTCGTTGGGGTCAAGCCACCGCTGAAAGAGCGGCGAATTTTGATTGTGCATTTGGTCGATGCGCGTTTGCAGGGCGGCTTCCTGCTCCGGGCTGCGCTTCAGCAGCATGATCATGTGCTCGAGGGGCAGGCTGTCGTCGACCTTTCCCTGGTCAAATTCTGGTCGCGCCAGTGGATGAACATTGCCTAGCAGAGATCTCAACGCAGTGTCATCGACGGGTGCCGTAACACGGTTAACCGCCATTCGAGTGCATTGGGCCGATGCTGTACTGGCAAACGCAAGTGCTGCCAGAAAAATTAAGCCACAGAGGGCAACATTCACGCGGATAGGCGTAAAACGGAAAGTACGCATGCGAAAGTTTCTCCTTTTGAGTTGAGTGTCCGCCCAACTAACCGAGATCCTTACGCTAACTAGGTCTCTTTGAAAAACCAGATTGTTCTTCGTTTTTTTTTTCTATCGTGGCCGATGCTGCGAAATCGCGAGTCCTCAAGGCAGGCTCGCACAGGTGGGCAGGCCAGAGTTTTTTGCCTCATTGCCTGCAAAGCCTGCAGCGTCGGGGGACATTTGACGCGGAGGGCACGCTACTTCAATAACGCTCCGAAAGCAAGCGCGGGATCATCGCGGCTCAGAAATTCTTGTGGGCGTAATGAGCCGAGGGCGACCTCAGGCGCGCAATTGCAGTTGGAACGCAATGGACAATGCACAGACGACGCAGGCATTCTGATCGTAGGTCAGATCGGACGGATTTAATGGACGCGCTGGAGAGCCATTGAATTGCCGAAGACGGTGACGGTTAGTACGTCGCCCACCAAGGTGTAGTGCCAGGTCGCTGAATTGTTCGGCGCGCCGGCTTGCATGTTCGGGTAGCGTAACGTGATGTCGTTTTTGTCGAATGTATAAGTGCAGGCACCGCCGAGTTCTTGCCCGTGCATGCGATAATGAGCGGAGCAGTTTCCTGACGGCAGGAATTCAACCACGTAGGTGCCGTCAGCGTTTTTCCACTTTCCCATGATTCCGCTTTGAGGAGCCGGAGCCAGCCCGCATCCCGCGAGAAAAAGCGCGCCTTGAAAACTGATTGCCAGCAGGAGTCCTGACACTACGGGTAATTTCATCCTTGCACCTCGAGAAGCGATTGGTTGGGCGGATTTTCCTACATTTGCAGCGATCGGGAAAGCGGGAATGTATAGCTCACGTAGTTCTGTGACCAAACCGATCCTCAGCAGTCATTAGCAGTCATTAATTCGGGCACTGAAACCTACCGCGTTGATTGCCGCGCATCTGCGGCTACAATGTGGGCGCTAATGAACGACCGCCGACACGAAATATCCGCAGAACCCCAGCGAGTCGCCAACGCTGTGATCCACGCCGGATTCGTGCTTGCCGGAATTGTCACCACGCTCCTGGGGCCGATTCTGCCCATCTTGATTGCGCGCTGGGCCATGAGCGATGAGCACGCCGGGCTGTTTTTCACGATGCAATTCATCGGGAATATAGCGGGCATTCTGTCGCTCAGTGTTCTGATTACGCGGCGCGGCTACGGCATGACGCTCGCGATCGGCTTTGGTTTCATCGCTGTTGGAATCGCCGCACTCAACTCCGGAAGCGAGCTTGCCGCGCTGGGAGCGGCGGCTCTCTACGGCTACGGCTTGGGCTTGACTCTCTCTGGAACGAATCTTTGGGTGGCGGACGTCGCAGGGCCGAACCGGGCATCCGCGCTTAACATCGCGAACTTGGCGTGGGGAATCGGCGCGATTGTGTGCCCCGGCCTTGTGCTATTGGCGTACCGCGGCGGCTGGTTTTCGATTTTTCTTTTTGGCGTAGCGGGATTCGCGGCACTCATCGCAGCGTCGCTTGCCCTGATGGATATCGAGCCTGGTGCACGAGGAGTTCCGGGCAGGCCCGTTTCAGGAGCCAATCTCAAAGTGCCGATTCAGATCGTCGCGGTGTTGGCAGCGCTGATATTTTTGTACATCGGGACGGAAACTTCGCTCAGTGGGTGGATTGCTGCGTTCGCCAAACGAATGGGAACGAGCGCGGTCAGCCGTTGGGAACTCGCGCCGATGCTGTTTTGGGCCGGAGTTCTCTCGGGTCGCGGACTGGCGCCCGCCGTTCTTCGCCGGATGCGCGAGAAATCCGTGCTGCTTGCTGGGATTCTGCTGGCGGGAATTTGCAATGGAGCTTTGCTGTGGGTCTCAACGTTCCGCGGAGCCGCGCTGTGGATAATTTTGAGCGGCTTCGGACTCGCGAGCATCTATCCGCTACTGGTTGCCAGCCTAGTTCGGCACTTCGGCGAGAGGATGAAGCGTGCGGCGAGCGGAATGTTTCTTTTCGCGGCGTTCGGAGGGGCGACGATGCCGTGGGCCGTGGGGTTTGTCTCCACGCAAACCGGAAATTTAAGGGCCGGATTGGTGTTGCCGCTGGTTTCCTGCGTCGTTATGGCCGGACTTCTGCCGCTCTTGACGGATTAGCCGCAATGACCCGGATTTAATACAACGTTTGGCAATTTTCGCGCCGAACTAAGGTAGCCCTCGACTACGATTTTGCGACACGAATTTTGCACCACAATGCAGCAATGCGCCGCGACAGAATTTGGCCTCACTTCGGCGCGGGATTTTCAGCCACGGCCGTCGCTGTTCGCTTCGGCTGCGTCATTTCCATCGCCCAAATGGCCGCCGGACGCATATACATGGAGGCGCGATAGTTGCCGTGGATGTCCCAGGCTTCCGGCGTGCGGAACCAATATCCCTTGGTTTCGTACGATGTGTGGTAAAGGCCCCATGCCGTGCGGTACGCCTCGTCCTTCATCCCGTCATCGAGCATCAGCGCCGCTACACTGAATGTCGTGCCCACCCATACTTCTTCCACCTGTTCGTTGCTGTGAAGCAGCGAGCCATCGGCGCCGATGCCGTTCACAGCTCCAAAATTTCCGCCGCCGAACTTCATCACATTTAGATCAAAGATTTTTTTCAACGCCTTCAATTGCATCTCGCGCGGGACCAAATCGCCGAGGCCAGTCATGCCCGCATACCATTGCCCGGCGAGCTGATCGGCCTGTACGTTCGTCTTGAACTCGGCGCCTGTGTCGTAATTGAAATATTCGCCATTCCAAAGCTTCGCGATGTAAGCCTTCTGGGCCTTGTCGAATTGCTGGTGATATTCAGAAGCAGAGGACGTATCGCCGACTGTTCGTGCAATTTCTTCTGACGCGCGCAAAGCCGCGAGCCACAAGCCGCCAGAGTATGAACCCACGCCGTTGACCACCCACGTGTCGTAGGTTTGATCGGGATCGCCAGTGCTCTCCGGGATGCCGTTGTTGCCTTCGAATTGCTGGAGATACGCCATGGCTTCTTTCACGGCCGGCCATGTATCGCGCAAAAATGGCGTGTCTTTACTTCCGGTGAGCGCGTAATCGCGATAAATCATCAGCACGAATTTCGGATTCAGGTCCTTCCAGCTGTTCGAGTCCTGCCAGTTGTAGGCATTCGGCAAATCAAACGGATCTTCGAAAGGCGATCCCAAGTCGTGAGGGAGCGCACCTTTTGCCTTACGCATCTTAAACGCGGCGGCGCGAGTGTTCTGCATTTTCCATATCCAGGTTTGCTCATCGGAATATTCGTGCGGGACTACTTCCGCGAACTGACGGAGCACCTGCTTATCAATGTCGGGCCAAAATTTCAGGAGGGGAACCGACCCGTAAAACAGCACGTCCAGCGTGTTGTAATAAGGGTAGTCAAAGCACTCCATAAACGCGAAGCTAGGCGGCGCCTTAGGATCCGATCCAACCGGCCGACCCCATGCCGAGCCGCCATCGGTCAAAGTGTAGAGTTCGTTGAACAGCATGCCGCGATACCAGAGAGGCTTGCTCTCATCGTTGATGTACGGATTTTGCCAGGCTTCAATTTCTTCGCGCCACTTTTCGGAATTCTGTAGGCCATCGCGTGCAATGGCCCACGCGTTCTGTCCGTTCGTGCCGTAAAAATCCGTGTAGCGGCGAAACCATTGCCGCCCTGAACCGAATTGAGCTACTGGCAGATCCCAGGAAATCACCATTGGCACCACGCGTTTCTCGCCGGGCTTCAGCGTGAAGCGTACGGCGATGGCGCCTGCGAAAGACTCTCCGGTGCTGGTCCACGAGAGGTCGCTGTTCGCGAGCTTTCCATCCTTCGAAAATGGCTTCCATAGAGCCGCTCCGCCCAACTCTGGAACGAACGTGGTGTGATACGTCACTTCCACGCCGGGCGATTCGATCGCGGCAATCGCGAACTGCCCGTCCCATTCGTTCTTTGCGTCTCCCGCGCGATGACGGTCAAACACGATTCCTTTCATCGTGTTCCCGGAGCCAAGAGATTCGGTCTGCGGGCGATTAAAATCTCCCTGACTCAGCGATACGCTCAAGTCGCGCGAATAAGTGCGAAACCAGCCCAGCATGTTGCTCCAGGAAAGCATCACGGACACTGTGATCGTTTTATTGGTCGGATTGTCGGCGCTCCACCGGTAGATGGCTACCGGATAACTCGACTCGCGATAATTATTGGGGATGATTGGAGAGAATTGCTCGACGACGACGTGTGCGGGAAATTGCGGCGACCGATAGTCGAACCACGATCGCGGATAGAGAGCGTAGTAATTTCCCGCGCCCACCGGATAATCCCACTTCCAACTGCTCAGTTCGCCATCGCGCGGATGATCGGTGAACAAAACTTGTGCCGAACCGCTGGTCGAGCCTTCTTCCTGCTGAAACATCGAGAACTGATTTGAATATACGGTCTGATATTTGTGTATTCCGGGTTTCATGTGCCAGCGGGCGAAATCTCCGCGATATGTCCGCGAAAAAGTGCCGGCTCCAAATCCTCCGACTGGCGCGCCTTGCCAAAATCCGTCGTCAATGTGCTCGGGCTCGAGCGTGGCTTTTTTTGTGCCGGGATCCGTCACCGGCAACCCGATCGGACGTTGCCAGGCGGCCTTTGGGATATCGTCGCCACTCCAAGCTAAGGGCGCCGTGCAGAGCAACAATGACAGCATTAAGATTTGCCGCGGCAAGTGCATCCTCATTGAAACCTCCTGAAATTGCGCGTGACGGGATGAGAGCCCGCGCAAAAACCCTCTGACGAAAACCTCAGGGATGCTATAGAAAATCGTTATTCTAGTAAAGAGCAGAGTAGGAGCATTTCGTGAAGTGATTCAGCGTTTGTGGGTATGTGAGCTCTTCCCGAACGTCCCGCCGAGGCGCAGGAAACAACTTGAGCTAGGTTTTGTCTGCCCGCGCGCGTAATATGGGCGCAAGGCGGACCTTCGGAATCACCTGAAATGCGGCTGACTGAAGGAGGAATCATGCGGGAATCCAGACGAAACTTATTGATGGGGCTGACCGGCGTCGCGGGTATGTTCGCCTTGGTGCCTTATCCGCAACATAGCATGTCGACACCACAGCCGATTCCTTCGCCGAATGCTCCCAGGAACCAGGACGCTCCGGCTGGTCTCGACAACGCGGGCGTTGGGAACGGGAACGACAAGGCGAGAACAATCGCCCAGGAAAATCAAAAAATAGTTAAGGCGGATGTCGACAAACTTTTTGAGATGGCGACGGAACTGAAGCAGCAGTTCGAATCCGCGAATTTGAATTCAACACTGCCCGTGAACATCGTCAAGCAGGCGAAGCAGATCGAAAAGATCGCCAAGGAAATTCGCGAGCGAGCTACTAGCTAATTGATGCGTTACGATTAGTTCGGTTTCTCGGCGGCGCCGCTGCCGCCTGATTGCGGAATGGAAAGGCCGGTGGCGTCGCGCGGACCGGTGTAGGTTTGATTTCCCGCAGAGTCGCGTTGCTTCTCTGCCAGTGCATTTAAACGAACAAACATCGCACGCTCAGCCTCTGCTTTTTCCGGTTTATTTGCCTTTGCGTACGCCTTTGCCAAATTGAAATGAATTTCCGGGCTGGCCGGCGCGATCTTTCCGGCGGCTTCGAGTTCCCGAATGGCCAGATCCGTGTGACCGAGGTCAAGCTGGGCGCGTCCGAGTAAATAGTGAGCTTCAGCGGAATTCGGAGCGAGATCGAGCGCTTGCTGCGCAAAGCCGAGCGCTTCCGCTGGCCGGTGTTCGCGAAGTTCGATCGATGCCAAACTAACCCACGGCAGTTCGCTACGCGGCGACATCTTCGATTCCAATTTCATTTGTTCTTCGGCCGCGTCATATCTAGAAAGAACTGCGAGCGCCGTGCCAAATGAATAATGAAGAAACGGCGTGTCGGGATGGTCTTTCAGAAGCGGTTGAAATTTCGCAAATGCCTCGTCGTACTTGCTCTGTTGCATGAGCACGGCGATCTCACCCGTGGATTCCAGCAACGGTGTATCCGGCGCCTGTATTTCTTCGGGCAGCGTGGGAATTCGAAGCAGCGACATCCCACGCGTTATTTTGATTGCCTCGGCTAGAGGCCCGGAAGTTTCTTCGTGCGCGAGTAATTCCAGGGCGCGGTCGAACTGGCCGGTGCGATTGAGCAGACCGGCGAGGCGATATCGCGCGAGTTGGATTGCCTCCGCGGTGCCTTTGAGCCCGAGCTGCTGGCCGCGCTGCAAATGGATGAGGGCGTTGTCGTAATCCTTGATTTCAAATTCGGAAAGCCCCATCACCGCCCACGCCGTTCCGTCATCCGGATGATCGACCGCCCATGTTTTCAGCGCCGAAATTGCTTCGGAGAATTTCCCGGATGAATGATCGAGCATGGCGAGCTTCCAAAGCTCGGCGTTCGGTGGCGGCTCCGTAGTCGAATGGAGGCCGTAGAGCTGAATGACGGTTTCGTCCGGTTGTGGTTTCTCGGGCGAAAGTGTTTCTGCTGCTTGCGATTCGCGCGCTGCGTCTTGATTTTTTCCCAGCGCCGCCAGACTTTGCGCGAGCGCGCGATGCGCCGCGGCAGAATTCGGCGCGAGACTCACGGCTTTTTGCGCGGCAGTCAGCGCTTGGTCCGGATGCTGCAGCCGAATCTCGAGCGAACTGATTTCGATTTGAGGCAGCGGGCTGTGGGGAGAAATTTCAAGTTCCTTCTGCTCTTCGATCAATGCTTCTTCATCCCGCGACGTGGAATCGAGCGAGAGACCATAGGCGTAATGCAAATAGGGAGTCCCGGGGAACTCCTTCACAAACAACTGGAATGCCTCTGTCGCTTTCGCCGCGTCTTGCTGCAGCACAATCGCCGCTACATCACCCGCTGCTTCAATCAGCGCATCTTTGGATGGATTCACTTCCTCCGGCAAGAGCGGGACGCGAAGCAACGCGAGGCCCAGCGCTGCTTTAGCTTGCTTCGGAATACCGGCTTGTCCGAACTCCGCGCCAAGAAGAGACGTCGCGCGTTCAAATTCGCCTGCGTGAATTAACAGGAGAGCGAGATGATATGTCGAAACGCGTGCGAGATCCGCGTCGTCGCCGGTGCCAATCGTCTGCGCTCTTTCGAGATGTGCGAGCGCGTTCTCATAATCCTTGGTTTCAAATTCGCTGAGACCAAGAAAAGCCCATGCAGGGCCTATCTGCGGTGCGAGTAGGACAAGTTTCTGCAAGGCCGCGATCGCTTCTGGGTAATGGTTGTCGTCGTATTGGAGCGTCCCGAGATACCACCAGCCTTCCTGCCAATCCGGACGGATTGCGACTGCCCGCTGGTAATTCTGAACGGCTACTTCAACATTGTTCGCGTCGCGTGCTGCTGCGGCTGATTTTGCGAGATCGTCGAAGCCGTCTCCGGCATTCTGTTCAGGCGCTTGCGAATTAGCCCGCGCGAAAACGGAAGACGGAATAAAGACGAGAAACAGGAGCCCGAGGATGAAACCCTGGTAGAGATGACGAGGCTGATGGATTCGCATACGCAAATCTAATCCGTCCAGCAGATTGGCAGAATAACACAGCCTGTGGCTCGAATCCGCGCCTTGGCACAAGGCCTACTCGAAGATAATCGTTATTTCTCTGCCGTGGTATTGTTCCGGGGATGCGGCGGAGGAAAATTCCGGAATTTTTATTGCGACAGGCTGCGTTGTTTTCGCGTCGTCGTTTTCTCCAACAATTCTGCGCCCTGCCTGCAATCGCGGGACTACGAAGATTTCCTTTTCTTGGTGCGCTTGCGGCGCCTTCACAATTCCCATTTGAAGAGATCCCGGCTGCCACCAGTGGCATCACGTGGGTGCACACGGCGGGCAAGTCCGCCGAAAAGTATCTTCCGGAAACAGGCGGTGCGGGCTGTGCGTTCTTCGATTACGACAACGACGGCTGGATGGACATCTATCTGGTCAACAGCGGCCAATCCGATTTTTATACGCCTCCCCGTCCGCTACGAAATGCGCTCTATCACAACAATCGCGACGGCACCTTCACCGATATCACCGCGCGAGCGGGCGTCGGATGCGGTGGCTACGGCTTCGGAGTTGCGGCCGGAGACTACGACGGCGACGGTTTCCCCGATCTCTACGTGACGCAGTTCGGCCGCAGCCTCCTCTTCCACAACAATGGCGATGGAACTTTCACCGACGTCACGGAAAAAGCCGGCGTGGCCGCGCCGGGATGGAGCTCGAGCGCCGTTTGGTTCGATTACGACAACGACGGGCGGCTCGATCTCTTTGTTTGCCAGTTTGCGGAATTCGACAAGTCGCTGCCATGCGGCGTGGATAGCGATGGCACTCATCATTACTGCATTCCTCGGATTTACAAGCCGCGCCCAAGCTGGCTTTTTCACAATAATGGCGACGGCACGTTTGCCGATGTAAGCAGGGAATCGGGAATTGCCGCGCATTTGGGCAAGGCTTGGGGAGTTGTGGCGACGGATATCAATAATGATGGGCGGATGGATCTGTTCGTCTCGAACGATACGATCGCGAATTTTCTGTTTGTGAATCGCGGCGGGCGATTTGAGGAAATGGGTCTCGCGGCCGATGTTGGCTATAGCGATGCGGGGAGAGCGCGTTCGGGAATGGGTGTTGATTCCGCGGATTTCAATGAAGACGGCTGCATGGATTTGTTCGTCGCGAATATCGACGAGGAAATTTTCTCTCTCTACAAAAATAATGGAGATGGAACGTTCGATGATGTGGCGATGCCGGACGGCATCGGCATGGCGACGCGCTGGATGAGCGGGTGGGGATTGAAGTTTTTCGATTACGACAACGATGGAAATCTCGATCTCATGATTGCGAACGGATATCCCGATGATCTCGTAGGTGAATTCTCGCGGCAGGTGACTTACAGGGAGCCGCTCTTGTTATTTCGAAACGACGGGAAATCATTCACGGATGTGAGCGCGCAGAGCGGCCCCGTATTTTCGAAATCATTTGCAGCACGCGGCCTGGCGATCGGCGACTTCAATAATGATGGCGCGGTGGACGTGCTGATCAGTAACAACGACGGCGCGCCAGTTCTATTGCGTAACAACATTGGAAAAGGAAATCATTGGCTTGGTGTGCGGCTCGTCGGCCGCAAGTCGAATCCGGATGCAATCGGCGCGCGAATTACTTATCAGGCGGGCGATTTGAAACGCAATCGGATGAAGGTGGGAGGGGGGAGCTTCCTGTCATCTCACGA
>DATBYF010000156.1:0-5737 GCA_036513895.1 Candidatus Acidiferrales bacterium
AGCTGCGACGGCCTTATGACAGCCTCAATCCGCTTCATTTTCGTTGCTCCTTTTCTGGTTAACCGAAAGCGCGTCACGATCAGAAACACCTATAGAACTGAGCGGCGCGCAAACAGTCAAATCCAAATTGTTGATGGGATGTATCATCAAAACAGCATCCGGAATTCCGTTCGAAGTAGCGACTTAAAGTCCCTAGAAAAACAGGAATCGATTCGATGCAGTATGAGATCCGCTTGCGTCCGAAAATCGCCGGGATTGTACACCCGCCGGCTTCTCTCGACCCGTTGCACCCCACCTCGCATCCTGCCGGCATTCTCGACGCACCGCTCCTGCTCGCGGTAGTAAGCCGGTATCCAATTTAATGATGCGGATAAAGAATGACGGGGATTGAACGAATTCACCGCGAGTCTGAGTCAGCTTGCGCAGGCGTGCACGCGACCGACCCGCTGATACTCAAACCCTTCAGTTCGTGGGCACTGAGGCGGACGGATTCGCGGAGGGTTGGAAAAATTACGATGCACTCGTCAGGATGTGCCATTTGGAAGAAATCGAACATTTCAAGTTCGCGAAAGGCTTCGTCCGCGATCCACAAATTCGAGTCCGAAAGTGCCGAGACAAATAACTCGCGCGCTGCGGAACTGGACATTAAGGGAAGGCCATTGGATCCCGACATTCGCTCGCCCGTCGGCTGCGCCAGAGGCTGCATCCACTGAAGCGCTTCCCACCGGTCCGCGAGTTTCTTGCTTTGAAGCAGGCGGCGCGCGAAGTTCAAGAGTGCCTCTCGGCACGCAGATGAGCTGTCGCACGCTTCCGATTGAACCAGGCGCGACGCCGATAAATCACGAATCCACGGAACCGGACCATTTAATGCCTCAACGAACGGCGCAAAATTGGAATTTCCAGCAGCAAATTCGATGCCGAGAAAACGCTGTACATCCGGAACGATCAGCGCTTGATCGTGGTCGCTGAGGTCGATGGCGCCAAAGATGTGCGCACTTCCGCGTTCCACGTCGAGGAACGGATACCCAATAAGGAAGCGATTGCCAACCTTGGGCTCCGTATAGTCGAAAGCAGTTCCGCGAGGTGACCCGAAATCGATGTTAAACCCGTCATTCTGCTGAGTACGCGGCGGACGCCAGCGCGACTCAGCCTGCAGTTCCGTCTGTTCAGAAACGCCTCGCAGGAACTGGTCTACGTGGAGCCTAACCAACGGATAAGGAATGCTGCCTTGTTCCGGGAACTTCACACCCGTCAGTGTGACAATGGCGATGAAGCTAAGGGGATCAGAGAGGGGCGAGGCGATATCCGGAGCTTCGTAGGATGCGTAGTCTACAAAAAGCTCGTGCTGTGCTTGATCGCGAGGTTCGTCGGTTGAACTGGCGACTTCGGCGCTCAATTCCGAAACGAGGTTTGACTTCGGCGACTGTTCTTGAGTCCAGACGGGCGCAGCGCTCAGAAGTACAGCAAGAAGCGAGGTGATGCTGCGAATCCGATGCATTTCGTCACCGCGTCAACAAAGGCAGAATACACCCGTTTGTTGCGGCGAGCGACGAAGAGGTTTCACCGAAAACCTACCTATCAGCCGAAAACATTCGTCTGCTCTGGAGCTTGCACGCTCCCAGAGGCTTGCTCCTGTGTAGTCGAGGTATCGGAAAAACCGACACTCCATACACGCGCGCCGGTGGCGCTCCTGCCTGATAGTTCGATAGAATGCCCGGTTGGGTGCTGCGACGATTTGCTGCCGTGCGATCATCCGCCTCGTCACCCGCGACCATCAAGGAGGCTTCCGATGCCCGCATTTTCCGGAGTCGATTATCTCGACTTCGATTCCCTTCTGACCGACGAAGAAAAGCTCGCGCGCCAGACCGCTCGCCAGTTCGTTGACGAGCAGATCCTTCCGATCATCGAAGAGTGCAATCGCGAGGGCAAATTTCCGCGCCAGCTCGTTCCGCAGCTCGGCGAACTCGGATTCTTCGGCGCGAACCTGAAAGGCTACGGCTGCGCGGGAATGTCAAACGTGGAATACGGCTTGGTGACGCAGGAACTCGAGCGCGGCGATTCGGGCTTGCGGAGTTTCGTCTCCGTGCAATCGGCGCTGGTGATGTATCCGATCAGCGCTTACGCTTCCGACGCACAAAAAGATAAATGGCTGCCACTCCTTCAGCAAGGCAAGGCAATCGGCTGCTTTGGCCTCACGGAGCCGCAATTCGGCTCCAATCCCGGCGGCATGCTGACGCGCGCCGTTCGAAAAGGCGATAGCTACGTCCTCAACGGCGAAAAAATGTGGATCACCAGTGGCTCGATCGCCGATGTCGCCGTCATCTGGGCCAAATGCGAAGACGACAAAATTCGAGGCTTCCTCGTCGAAAAAGGGACGCCCGGATTCAAAGCGTGGGACGTCCACGGAAAATGGTCCTTGCGCGCATCGGTCACATCCGGCTTGGCGATGACCGACTGCAAAATCCCCGCGGAAAATCTTCTGCCCGGCGTGGAAGGCTTGAAGGGGCCGCTCTCCTGCCTCAATCAAGCGCGTTACGGAATCGGCTGGGGCGCCATCGGCGCGGCCATGGCCTGCTACGATACGGCGCTACGCTACGCCAAGGAACGCAAGCAGTTCGACAACAAGCCAATCGCCTCGCACCAGCTCGTGCAGGAAAAACTCGTCTGGATGATCACTGAAATCACGAAGGCCCAATTCCTCGCGCTGCAAGTGGGCCGCCTGAAGGACCTGGGCCGCGTGCATCCCTCGCAGATCTCGATGCTGAAAATGAACAACGTGTGGATGGCGCTCGAAACGGCGCGCAAAGCGCGCGACATTCTCGGTGCCAATGGCATCGTTGACGATTACCCCATCATGCGCCACATGAATAATCTCGAATCCGTTTTCACGTACGAAGGCACAAACGACATTCACAAGCTCATCATCGGCGAGCGCATCACCGGAATTCCGGCGTACTTCTGAGGCGCTGCGCTGTGGCCTCCACCTCGAGAATTGAATGAGACGCAGACCGAACGCCGTGGCCGGTCACGTCGCGTTTTGCGCGGCAATCCTTACATTTTTATGCGCGGCATCTTTTTTCACCGCTAGTCCGATCGCTAGCCAGCATTCCAAAACGCCCAAGCAGCCTGCGCCGCAAGAAACTGCTACGCAAACGCAGCCTCCACCCGAAACTTCGGCGCCGGCAAAACCAAAAATTCGCACCATCACAGCCTTCATCCGCCTCGATCCCGCTCTCTACCCGCAACAAATCACAGACACGCTGGATTTTCTCCACAAAGCCAAAGCTTCATACGAACAAGCGGGCTACGAAGTTCAGACTCTGCGCATCGCCACGCAGCCGTTTCCCGAATACACGCGCGGCCTCAACGATGTCGAAGTATTCAAATTTCTTCGCACCCTCGATCATCTCGCCGAGAGCCAGGATTTTCTAATCTCAGTTGGCCCCGCCATGCAGAAGCCCGGCGACAACGCCGGATGGGCCGCTCTGCTCGCCAACACTCTCGCGCCCGCCACTCACATGAGCGGCAGCGTGGTGATCGCCGGCGACGATGGCATTCACTGGGACGCTATACAAGCCTCCGCTCTCGTGATGAAATTTCTTTCCGTTCACTCGCCGAAAAGCATCGCCAATTTTAATTTCGCGGCGCTCGCATACGTTCCCGCGGGCACGCCGTTTTTCCCTGCCGCGTTCAATGCCGGCGACGGCCACCAATTTGCCGTCGGATTGCAGTCCGCGAATGTAATCGCTGACGCGCTCTCGACCACAAAGGATCCCGCCGCAGCCGAAAACGCCATTATCGAAAAGCTCGGCGCCTTCGCGAAGAATATCGAAGCGACCAGCCAGACCATCGCCGACCAAACGAAATGGCAGTACGAAGGAATCGATCTCTCGCCGGCGCCTCTGAAGCGTGACTCCATCGGCGCCGCCATCGAAGCCTTCAACGGCGCGTGGCTCGGCTCGAGCGGCTCGCTTTCGACGGCCGCGCTCATCACGCGCGCCTTGCAATCCATTCCCGTCAAGCGCGCCGGCTACTCAGGCCTGATGCTGCCGGTGATGGAAGATGCCGTCATCGCGCGCCGCTGGAGCGATGGCTCGCTCACAATGGACACGTTGCTCTCTTACTCGGCCGTTTGCGGCACAGGCCTCGACGTCATTCCGCTTCCTGGCCGCGTCAAAGACGAACAACTCGTCCGCATCATCGGAGACGTCGCCAGCCTCGCCGTAAAATGGCACAAGCCGCTCTCCGCCCGCCTGCTTCCCATCGCAACCAAAGACGCCGGAGATCGTACCGACTTCGACGACCCCAAGCTAATCAACGTCCTGCTCCGCCCGCTGCCTTAATTCTATGCATTCGCCACACTATCAAGAAAGGGTTAGCCACCCGCCCAATCAAGCGCAAAGGGGACGCCAATGACCATTCCTCCGAATGTGCGCGGAAAGTTTTACACGCTGCGCGCGCTAGCGATTGCTCTGTGCACATTCGCCGCGGTTGTTTTTTTTGCTACGGCCCCATGCGTTCGGGCTCCGCTCGCTGGCCCTCCTGGGAATCTTTGTCGGTCTCTGGCTGGTCCGGCGCTCCAACGCTTATGTCTCGAGGGCGCAACGTCAAGTAGTCGGCGAGTGGTCGCCTGACAAGGCCACCAGAGTTGAACCGACGGCGTGGATACTCACGGCGGCATCGTTGCTGGCCTGTGGAGTTACATACTTCCTCATTTACCTCGATGCGCTCCACGGCGGTAAAGAGGCGTGGCCCGTGTATGCGTTTGGCGCTGCCCTGTTGGCACTCACTATCACCTCTGGATATGTGGTCACGAAAATATATCGGTGATGTGCTCTGCACTTTGGACGACTGGGTGGCCACGCTCTCGTTGAACCTGAACGCCACTCTTCCTTGCACGGGCGAACATTCCGCCTCGCATTCCCCTCGAATTTCATTATGATAGCCGTCGCCAACTAGCATCCCCGCAAGGAGCCATCATGGAACGCGCACTCAGCCTGGAATTTCTTGCCGTCGTCGAGCAAGCCGCCATCGCCTCGGCGCGCACGATGGGTCTCGGCGATGGGCACAAAGCCGACGATGTCGCCGTCTCGGCCATGCGCCGCGAGATGGACAATGTCCGCATGGACGGAACCATCGTCATCGGCGAGGGCGAACGCGATGAAGCCCCGATGCTGTACATCGGCGAAAAGGTGGGAATCGCGTCACGCGATAAGAACGGCCTCTATCCCGCCGTGGATATCGCCGTCGATCCGCTCGAAGGCACGAATCTCTGCGCCACCGGCGCGCCGAATTCCATCACCGTTCTCGCCGCCAGCGAAAAAGGCGGCCTGCTCCACGCGCCCGATCTCTACATGGAAAAAATTGTCGTCGGGCCGTCGTGCAAAGGCGCGATCGATCTTGACGCCCCGGTCGCCGACAATCTTCGCGCCATCGCCAAGCGCCTCGACCGCGACCTCGAAGACCTCGTCGTCATCGTTCTCGATCGCCCGCGCCACGAAAAGCTCATCGCCGAGATTCGCGCCACCGGCGCGCGCATCCGCCTGATCGGCGACGGCGACCTTTCCGCCGGGATTGCCGCGACGGTCGTTGGCACAGGCGTCCACGCCGTCATGGGCACCGGCGGCGCTCCCGAAGGCGTCTTGACCGCGGCCGCACTGCGCTGCTTGAACGGTCAAATCCTCGCCCGTCTCGTGGTTGCCAAACCTGAGCACCACGAGCGTCTCGCCAAGATGGG
>DATBYF010000157.1:0-11923 GCA_036513895.1 Candidatus Acidiferrales bacterium
AGGAGTAGAAATCTCTCGATGCGCCAAAGTTAGCTATACGGCGCGCGGGAAAAGCGAAGAAGCCGCGGCAAAGCAGCCCATCAGCCCTTATGACAGACCGGGCAATGCTTTGCTTCGTAGTTGTCGAGCGTCACTTCAAACATATTGTTGCAGCCGATGCAGACGCGGTGAATCTTCGGCTTCGCCTTGCCGTCGCTCGTCGTTTCCGAGTGCTCGTTGGTAGCGTGCGTCTCGCTCATGGCGCGATTTTATCATGGCTCGCGCAACCAGAGCGCATCGCATTCGGCTCTCGTCAGCACTGGCATCCGCGAAGCGGCGACAATGCATCCGTCTTAAACAGTGCATCGAAATTGCCGCGAGGGCTTCATAGGCAACCGGTAAAGCCCTCTGTTACAATCCAGTGTTTTTGGAGGAGATGCCGGCGCACCGCCCAACCGGCGCTACATGGCGGGTTTGACTAAACGCTCCTGGACGCTGCTCAGCGCGCTGCTCATTCTGATCGTTCTCGTCGTCGTCATCATCGCCACACGCGATCGGCCGCCGGACGTTCAAGTTGTTCGCGTCACTCGCGATAATCTCGAGGCTTCGATCACCAGCAATGGCAAAATCGAGCCGATCAACGCGTTCGTCTTCCGCGCGGAGTTTCCGACGTACGTCACCGAGGTAAGCGCGAAAGAGGGCCAACCCGTTCATCGCGGAGAAGGAATTTTGCGCCTCGACGATGCCGACATCCAATCGCAATTAGCCGCCGCGCGCCAGGATTTGCTCGCCACGCAATCGCTTTTGAAGAACGCCCATGGCGGCGGCTCGCCCGATCAAGTGGCGGATTTGCAAGGCCAAGTCCGCACCGCCGAGGCCCGCGTCCAGAGCCTCGAAAAGGTGCAAAAATCTCTCCATGAACTCTTCGCCAAACAGGCCGCTACACAGTCCGAGCTCGATCAAAACGCGCTCGATCTCGAAAACGCTCGCACCAATCTCCGAACGCTTCAGCAAAAGAAAACGCAGTTCGATACGCAAGCCGGCCTCGACGTCGAGCGTCTAAACCTCCATGTTCAACAGGATTCCCAAACCATTCGCTCGCTCGAACACAAAGTCGCTTCCGCCACCGTCGTTTCACCCGTGGATGGCACGCTTTATTCGCTTCCCGTGCGCGCGGGCGATTACGTCAGCGTCGGTCAGGAACTCGCCCAGATCGCCGATTTGCACCGCTTGCAAGTTCGCGTATTCGTAGACGAGCCGGATTTGAGCGGCCTCGAACCCGGCCAGGCAATCCGCATCACCTGGGATGCCATGCCCAGCCGCGAGTGGACCGGTCACACCGAGCAACTCCCCAAGCAAGTCGTGGCGCGCGGGACGCGAAACGTCGGCGAAGTTCTCTGCTCCGTTGACAACGACAAACTCGAACTCATTCCCAACACCAACGTCGGCGTCACGATTCTTTTGCACCACCGCGACAATGTGCTCGCCGTGTCTCGCGCCGCCGTAGTCGCTGACGGCGCTCGCCGCGTGGTCTATTTGGTGGACGGCGACCACCTCCATCAGAGACAAATTGCAGTCGGAATTGCCAGCGCCTCAAAATACGAAATTGCCTCCGGACTCTCCGATGGCGATCGAGTGGCACTGTCCGGCGATTTCACGCTGCAGGACGGAATGAAAGTGCATCCTATTGATGCCAAATAAAAATTTCACCCAAATAACAAAACCACAATGACCCTATACAAAAAAACCATCGCCACACTGCTGCTTTCGTGCTCGCTCTATCTCTACGCGCAGCCAATCTGTGCGGCGACGCGCGCCGTCGCCCTCCAGACTCCGCAATCGAATCCGTCGGTTGACTCCGCCCGGCGTCTCTTCGACGCGGGAAATTACACCGCCGCGATCACGGCGCTGAAGTCCGCGATCGCGCAAAACGCTAACAACGCCGACGCACACTATTGGCTCGGCCGCAGCTACTACGAAGCGAAGGATCTCGATAATGCCGTCGCCGAAGGTGAGCGCTCAATCGCGCTCGACGCGAAAAATTCGGATTACCATCGCTGGCTCGGCGAGTATTACGGCGAGCAGGCCGATCGTCAGCACAGTTTTTTCCTCGCCCGAAAGGTGAAGAGGGAATTTGAAGAAGCGGTGAAGCTCAATCCATCAAACATCAAAGCACGCCGCGATCTGGAGGAATTCGAGATTCAAGCGCCGGGAATCGTTGGCGGAAACAAGGACGACGCGAAAGCGCAAGTGGATGCCATCGCTGCCATCGATCCCGTCGAAGGCCATCTCGCCCGCGCCGTCTACGATCAGGACGTCCTGAAGAAGGCCGACCTCGTAGAGAAGGAGTACCAACTCACTCTCGACGCTCATCCCGCGAAGATTGATCCCTATCTCGAAATCGCCGATGTCTACCGCCAGCTCAGTCGCCCCGCGGACATGGGGCTCGCGCTGGCAGCCGCGGAAAAAGTGAAGCCCGGCGATCCGCGAATCGGTTTCTACCGCGCCGTCCAACGCATTCTTGCGAACAATCAGCCCTCGAGCGCAGAGCCGCTGCTGAAATCGTATCTCGCCACCACGCCCGACCGCAGCGACTGGCCAACGCACGCCGCTGCGCGCTACTGGCTTGGCCGCGTCTACGAGCAGCAAGGGAAGCGCCAGGAAGCCAGCGAACAATATCGCGCCGCCCTTCAGCTCGATAGCACATACAAAGACGCTCGCACGCGCCTCCAAGCACTAGAAAAAAATTCAAAATGAATTTTGGTCTTTGGATGCGACTCTAGTTCGAAAAAAGCTTGAAGACTTTAATCTGAAGCGCTATTCGCATCAGGCGCGCTAGGCGCGCGCGGCTGAACCGTAATCGTCACCGGCTGCTCGAGCTGAAAATCCAGCCTCGTCTCCGACGGCACCTTCACCTGCTGCCCCTTCGTCGCGCTCTGGTAGACGCCGCCGCCCGCCGCCCCTACCGCCGCGCCGATTGCCGCACCCTTGCCGCCTCCGGCGATCGCTCCGATGATCGTGCCGATCACCGCGCCGCCTCCAACTTTTTTCGCGGTGTCCTGGCCGCGCGATTTCCCGGCGAGCGAATACGTGCCGCTCACAAGCGAATACGACCGCCCCTGAAAATCCATCTTCACCAGTTCGAGATGCAACTCGCTTCTGCCCTTCATCGTCCCCGCCGTGCTCGCTGCCGTCAGCCGAATGTACACATCAGCGCCGCGCGGCACGATTACGTTGTTGTCCACGATGAGCGGTGTATCGAGCGACGCATGAAAAATTTCTCCCGTGTGATTCACCGACGAATCCACGCCGTCAATCATCCGTACCGTCAACTTCGCTCCCGACGGAATTTGCACTTCCGTGGGTTCGGGCCCGGGCGGCGGCGCAACTTGCGACGCGATTGCCGCGGGTTCCGGCGCGGGCGCAGGAGCCGTCACCGCAGGCGGATTTTGTGGGGCTGCAGGCGCCTGAACTGGCTCCGAGGTCGGCGGCGCGATTGGCCGTGCTTCCGACGCCGCTTGAATCTCGCGCGCTTCTCTCTCTTTCTCTCTACGCGCACGTTTCTCAGACTTCGAGGGCGCAGCGGAAACAGGAGCCGACGCAGGAGCTGCCACAGAAGTTGGGGCCGGAACAGCAGTCGGCATAGCCTCGGCCACTTGAACAGTGATGTGATCGTCCACCATCTTCGCGCCGGCCTGCGAAGTCACCTTCTCAGCCTCGTCGCGTCCCGCGCTGTTCGCCACGCTGCCCTTCAGCGTCGCCACGCCATTGCTCACGGACACATCAATATTCGCGCCCTTCAACTGCGCATCCGAAAACATTGCCGCTTTAATATTAGTCGCCAGCGCGGCATCACTCGGCACTTTCGAGCAGCCCGCAACAAAAATCATCGCGGCCGCCTGGATCGCGAGCGCTAGCAAAGTCCGACGCATCTGAGTGCCCCCCAAGGATCAATTACTATGATGCACTCAGTCGCAGAAACGCCGCCAGCGCTCGTCACCAACCAACAATCACATGCCGCCTTCGTCCGCCGATGGCCCGTAAATCGCCGGCACCGGCAAATTGTTTAATCGCAAATACACACCGAGCTGCGCGCGATGATGAATCATGTGATTCATCACCCAACTTCGGAGGCAGGCAATCTTCGGCATAGCCATAACTTTCGTCCCATTGTTCAGCAGCGTCCACGTTTTGAAGAGTTCGGCATCGCTCGCCCCGGCAATCGCCGCCCGCGCCGCAGCCACATTCTTGTCGAATATCCCGAGCAGTTCCTTCGACGTTTTTGGAATCGGCGGCGGAACGAACGGTGCGCCTCCCGGCGAAAAATCGAATTCGTCCTGCTTGATCGTAACCACCGCCCAGTCGGGAAGGTTTGCAATATGGCCCGCAAGCCACCCCATCGTTCCTGATTTCTCGTGCGGCTTAAACGAAAATTTATCTTCCGGAACACGCTCCAGCGTCTTTCGCGTGCCCGCCATTTCATTGTCAAACTCAGGCAGTAATGCTTCATTCAGTGCCATGGATGCCTCCTAGGATGTAGTCACTCAGGTCGAGTGCGGTCAGAAAGTGTAGGCGAACAAAAAGCGAAAGTCAATACGCATTCACAGACTAGCGACCGCCACGCTATTCGTATCGCAGTGCCTGTGTAGGCGCAATCTTCGACGCTCGCCGCGCGGGAACGTAAGCCGCCAGCATCGTCACCAGGAACATCGAGGGCACCACGATGACGTAAGCCACAATGTCTACGCCGCCCGCATTGAACAGCATGGAATTCATGAGTTGCTCGAGGGCAAAACCCATCACCAGCCCGATCGCCGTTCCAATCCCAACCAGCACGATGCCTTTGCCCATTACCAGACGGAGCACGTCCGAGGTTGCCGCGCCTAACGCCATTCGTATTCCAATCTCCCGCGTCCTGCGGCTCACGTTGTATGCCACCAATCCATATAAACCAGCGATGGCCAGCAGCAGCCCCACCACTCCCATGGCTCCGACCAATTGAATCGCAATTCCCGGTCCTCTCACCGCTTGATTCAGGTAGAGATCCTCGTAAGCTCTTGTCTGCAGCAGCGGCAGGTTCGGGTCAAGAGCACGCACGACGTCTTTCACCGGCTGCACCAGTTGCAGCGGATCGCCGCTCGACCGCAACATCAACACCATTCGCGCGACGGGATGTTGCGCCAGCGACATATACACGAAATCCATCGGCTTTTCGGAAAACGATTGATACTTGATCGTCTGCGCCACGCCCACAATCTCCACCGGCGTGCCAACGCTGCTATCAAGCCGGATGCGTTTACCCACCGCATCCGCTCCCGGCCAAAAGTGTTTCGCGAATTGCTCGTTCACCACGGCCACACGCGGCGCATCCGCCGTATCGGTGGCCAGGAAACTGCGGCCGCGCAAAATCGGAATCGCCATCGTCTCGAAATATCCTTCGTCAACGGTATCCATCGTCGAAGTGAAATTTTCGCGATCCCGCGGCATCTGGAATCCGTCGGGCACGAACGCCACGCCGTCAAAGTCGCCGGTACCGAGCGGAATGTTCTGCATCAAAGCCTCGCTCTTCACTCCGGGCGTCTCTCGTATGCGTTCGGCCAGCAGCTTGTAGAACTGCTGCGTCTGGGCGGTGTTGTACTGAACGAGACGCGGATCGAAGCCGGTCATCAGCAAATGATCTTTCGCGAAACCCGTTCCATCCAGCAGGCTATGCTGGAAACTCCGAGCCATCAAAAAACACGCCGTCAGCAGCATCAGAGACATCGCCACCTGCGCCACCACCAGAACATTGCGGCCCCACAGGCGTTTGCGGCCGGGCGCATCCCCTTCGGCCGATTTGAGTCCGTTTACCAGATCCACGCGCGTGCTTTGCAGCGCCGGCGCCAGCCCGCAAAGGATCGCGCTCAGTGCTGCCAACGCGACACTTGCGAGCAGGACGCGCCGATCCATATGGAACGGGAGTGCCAACGGCAACTCGGTCATGAAAACGATGCTTTCCTTGGTGTGGAACCACACGACAATGCCGTAACCGATAGCGATCCCAGACAGCCCGCCGAGAACCGCCAGAATCAGGCTCTCCGTCAATAGCAGCCGGATCAGCCGCAATCGCCCGGCGCCAAGCGCCAACCGCACCGCGATTTCACGCGTTCGCGCGCGCGCACGGCTTAGCAGAAGTCCCGCGACGTTGGTGCAAGCCACCAGCAGAACAGCCAGCGCCAGCATCACGAAAATCACGCTGAATTTCCAATTGTCGTCTTCGATAGTTCGCGTTTGGAAATGAGTGTAAACGGCCGCCCCCCGGCCGCGATTCAGCTTCGGATACTCGCTCTCGAAGTTTTTCGCGAGCACAGCGAGTTCATTCCGCGCCTGCTCGAGCGACGTCCCCGGTTTCAAGCGCGCCTTCACGTTCAGCTCGCGATCGTCGCGGTCCTCGAAAAAGTTCTTTTGGAGATTGGTCGTAAACACACGCGCCATCCCCAGCGGCACGTAGAAGTCGGGACGCGCGAACGTCAGCATCCCTGGAAATGTATCCGGAGCCACGCCAATCACGGTGAACTGCGTGCCGTTCAAGCGGACAGTCCTGCCCAAGACTGACGGGTCGCTCGCAAATTCGCGCTTCCAGAAGTCCGGCCCGAGCACCACCACCGCATCGCGGCCCGGAACCTGATCTTCTTCCTCGCGAAATCCGCGTCCCAGCCGCGGCTCCACGCCGAGCACGCGGAAGTAGTTACCCGAAACCATCATTCCGCCCTTGATTCGCGGCGTCTCTCCAAGTTCGGCGCTAAAACCTACAGCCTCCATATCTGCGTTTGCAATCACGCCGTCGTAGCTGTTCGTCTTGTCGCGGATGTCCAGGTATTCGCGATAGGAAAAATCGTCGAAGCTACTATCGTGTGTCGTGCTTACCAAAGTGACCACGCTATTCGGATGCGGCACGGGGTAAGGCCTGAAAATCAGCCCATCAAGCATGCTGAAAGTCCCCGAGGTCATTCCGATTCCCAGCGCCAGCGTGATCACCACAAATGCGGTAAGTCCGGCCGTGCGCCGCAGGCTTCGGATCGCGAGGCGCACATCCTGCGCCAAATTTTCGATGAATAGCAGCCCTCGCGTGGCGCGATAATTCTCTTTCATCGCTTCAACCCCGCCAAACTTCACCAGGGCTTGGCGTCGCGCCTCAACCGGAGACAAACCGGCGCGAATATTTTCTTCAGTTTGTAAAGAGATGTGCCCTTCAATCTCTTCCCTCAATCGCTCGTCCTGTGATCGACTCGTCGCCAAGTTCGCCAGCCGCGCGAAAAACCGCCTCAGGGATTTCATGACAAATCCTCCGCCTTGGCTTCGAAGAACCGCCCGATGATCGCCGCCGTTTGTTCCCAATCCTGCGTCTCGGCACGCAATTGCTTCCGTCCTTCGCGTGTCAGCCGGTAGAAGCGAGCCCTGCGATTATTTTCGGAAGCGCCCCACTCGGATTCGATCGCGCCTTCCTGCTCCAGCTTCAACAGCACGGGGTACAGAGTCCCTTGATTCACGGCCAGTAAATTTCCGCTGATCTGCTCGATGCGCCGCGCGATTCCATACCCGTGCAGCGACCCCAGCACATCAAGGGTCTTGAGCACCATCAAAGCCAACGTCCCCTGCAGCACATCCGTTTTCTGTTTCATATCGCCGCCATTTTGGTTTCCCACAGGAAGAATGGCACGGTTCCTTTGGGAAAGCAACAGGAAAATCGATAAGCGATCGACCTGCCCATCCTGACGAGTTTGACGCTCCCGAACTCGCGCCGTAGAATGTGCCGCGTCGCACTCGCAATTTTAATTCTCGCTGCTCCGCGCGAATCACGCCATTCGGAGGTCCGCCATGTGCAATCGTTCTACGATGCTGGCCGCAGCGCTGTTTTTCTTCTTCGCAGTTTGTTCAATTTTCATCCCTGCGCGCACCACCGCCCGCGCCGCCGATAGTCCCGTCCCGCGTTTGCCCTGGCTCCACGAAGGACTCGTCCTCACTTACACCTGGTACGCCGCCGTCGCTCCCGGCAACGGCTCGTACTACGAAGAAGACGATCACGGCGACATGATCCTGCACAGCACCGGCCAGCGCTATTTGCGCACGACGCAAACCGGCACTTCGGGCTCCGGCTGGACTCAAATCACGGTCGCAAGTATAGACGGCGATAAAGTCGTTCTCGAGTCGAGCAGCTACGGAAATGCCGGATCGCTCGGCAGAAATGCGCCTGTGCCGCAGGGCACTTCAAGTTCCGTCGCCGCGCTGATGGATCCCGGCGATTACTGGATGGATCCCGCCAAACTCGCAAGCCTGCAGAGCGCGCCCGCCGAGCACATTCTCGTATCGCGCGTCGCGTGGAAGGCCGGCGACAACAACATTGACGGAATTCGCGTTCAGGTCATCAACGGTACGAGCTATTCCGATCACATCTACGACGCCAAGACCGGCCTCTGCGTTCACGTCGCCAGCTCGTCGCGGGGCGCGCCGCCAAAGCTCGTCGGCCCGGGCGATTTTGGCCGCGGCGACACCACAATCACGCGAAATGATTTCGTCAATTCTCGCGATATCACAATTCCGTGGGCCAGCGAACCGACGCCCGATTGGGTGGCGAGCATTCGCGCGCTCCACTATCGCGGCTCAATAACGTCTCACGGTCCACTGCCCACGGTCCCGAACGTGCTCACGCTTGACATGGAAGCCACCGCGCGCGGCCACAACTGGGTGCAATTCACTGCGACTTCAACTCAGCGCACTCAAGGCGCTCCCGAAATTCCGCCCTCGAAATCCGAGCTGGCATCCGGCCGCAGCGAACTAGACGGATTGTGGGCCGGCCCCGCAGCTCTCGCGCAACTCCGCCAGGGCCAGATCCTCGATGAAGATCCCGTGACCAAAATGCGCACAGTCGTTTCGCGCGTCGACGATTCCTCCGTCATAATCACTGCGTCCAACGCAGCGGGCGAAATCGACAATCAATACGACAAGCATACCGGCATGCTGATCGCCTCGAGCTTCTACAATGTCCTCTCGATGCAGCAGCGCACCTTAAAATTGCAAGGCCACGAATAAAATAGTTTTGGATTTGTAGCTGCGGTGCGGATTATTGCTTTAGCGCCACAGGATAATCGGAAATCATGTCCGGTTTTTTCGTAGTCGGCGTCTGCTGGCCTCGCGTCAATTCCTTCACACGCTCCGAAATGTAAAGTTCGAGCATATTCACCGTGATGCGGCCCGACGCTCCGACAACAGCTTGACCGCCGATTCCTTCCACGAGCGCTTTCGTAAATGCGCCATTGGACCACGCCGGATCTTCGATTGAGTATTGCGTCCCGGTTGACGCGGCGAACACAATCGCCCCGTTCTCGGCGCTCGCAAGCTCATTCACCAGACCATTGATGTCTGCCTGATCGCCCTTTCGCCCGCCGAGGACATTGCCCGAGTGGCAAGTGTCAACGAAGAATAGAGTCTTTCCCGCAAGCGAATCGATCGTCGTCTTGATGTCTTCCATCGAGATGCCTGTGCGAAGCAGTTTCTCCACGTTGGCATCATGTGGGAGAAAGTAATACGTTCCGCTTCGATCGTTTACGCCATGGCCCGAGAGCAGCACCATCGCGACGTCGAGGCTGGTCGTCTCCGTACGAATCCATTCGAGCCCGTCGAGCACGTCGTCGCGATTTGCCTTGTCGTCGGTCAGTACCTTCACTTGTACATCACGGTACAACCCACCCTTTTGCTTCTGCAGAGCCGCCGCGAAATCTTGCGCGTCCTTCGCCGCGTAGCGAAGCTGCAGCGCCGGATCGGCATATTGGCTCACCCCAATCGCCAGCACGTACAATTTGGGTTTGATTTCGAAAGCGTCCGTGGCCGCGCCGCGCCAGTGCAGATGAACCGTCGCGGGCGTGCTCGATGCGAAGCGATTGATCGCAATCACCGAGACGTCAGTGTCGTGCGGCGGAACATTCACCTTGCTTTCGAGCACATCACCACTTGGCGACGTCGCGGCCGGCGCAACTCCGCGCGCAGCGCTCGCAGGCCTGCCATCAACCAGCACTTTCACTTCCGTCAGCGGTTCTCCCGAATTCGAGCGCACCGTATAACGCACCGAAATATTCGATGTCTTCACGTCCGCGCCTTCCTGCGGCGAAACGATCGCAACGACCGGCGGCAGCATCTGCGCCAGGTCTCCGCCCCGCGTTTTGCGCCCAGAAACTTCGTTCGCCGCAAGAATGGCCTTCGCCTCGTCTCCCGTCGCCAGGATTTTCGCTACAACGTCCGGGCGATAGTACGTTGACCGGAATTGCCCGACCGGGAAGAAATCGCCGGCCTTGTCGCGGCCGTTGTTGACGTGCCAGCCGATCAAATCCTCTCCGCCCGCCGACGCGTCGTAATATCCGGACGGCGTCCAGATCACCCACCGCTTCCGATCGCTCGCCGGAAAAAATGCCAGCAACTCTTGGCCGTCGGCGATACGGTACCAGCGAATCGATCCGTCGCCGAATCCAGCGGCGGCCAATTTTCCGTTGCCGGAGATATTCACGCACCACGCTGTGGCAGGCGCCACCGCCTTCCATCGCTGTGAGCCATCGGCGCCAAAAAAATAAAGATTCCATTCCGATCCCAACAGAAATCCGCTTCCGTCCGGCAAAATCGCTAGGCTGCGCGAGGTGTCGCCCCTGTCCATTGCGAGCGGCTTGCCGCTCAGCTTCGGCGAGTCACTGTTCACCCAGTCGGTGATGGGCAATCCTTCCGCAATGGGGCGGTTGAGGCTGCTCCCTCCCGTCGGCGCTGTATCCAATCGTCGCTCGGCGAGTGAAAACCGCGCAGGCGCCTTACCGCCAAACTCGTAGCCGAATTGCACGGTAGCGCCATCCTCCGAGAGTAGGAATCCATCTCGGTTGCGGCGATAGTCGGCCGTCACGCGCCCGACGTACACCGTTCGATGGCCCTTGCCATCAATGATTCCGAATGACGGCGTGTAGCTGGAAAACACAATTCCGCCGCTCCCCAACGCCAAGACATCCGTGATCGTGTTGTCGCTTGCGGCTGTCTCCTGGGCCGCGCCTCGCCCGCCATTGGTCCACGCGAAAACGGGCACCTCGCCCGGGTTGATTCTCTCGCCGCCGGCGTAGAGCGTATTGCCGTCGACCGACCACGTCACGCCTGTCGTAGCGACTCCATCGCTTTCCGGCATCGTAGGAGAAAATAGAAATGAGAGATCTTTGGACGAAAGAACATCAATCCGCCCCGCGTCTTCGAATCCAACCGCAATTTCCGATCCGTCGGGCGAAACCGCCACCGGATGTGGATGTTTGCCGCCCGGCGCCCTCGCCCTCACAACGTGGCGTAAAGACGCGTTCGGCGTCACTCCATACTCGCGAATGAACCCGTCCGCGCACGTCGTTATCACCCTGTTCTGCGCGTCAAACGCCACTCCATTACTTTCATCCGCGCAGTCAGTGTCATCTCCGATGAGCGTGTAACTGCTGGTGTCGTAGAGCAGTAGGGCGCCACTAAAGAGCGTCGCCGCCAGATAACGGCCGTCGCGCGAGTACGCGAGGTGAAATACTGTAGAGTCGACTCCATCCAGGTACTTATCGAGTCTGCCGGTTTGCAAATCGAATAACGCAACAGCATTGTGCGGGCCGCGCACCCCTCCGGCAATCGTTCGCCCGTCCGGCGAGACAGCGACAGCCGTAACCTCGCCCGTATCGCCTTCGGCAATCAGCGGGCGGATCACTCGCACCAGCCCTCCGGACGGCAGTTTCCAGACTCTTATTGTTTTGTCGAAGGACCCCGTCACCAAATAATTATTTTCTGCATCCGTGGCGATGGCGATGATGCCGGCGATATGCATCCCGGTTTCAATCCGCAGGATTGGTTCGCGCGACGAGTCGTTCGTGTCAGCCGCAGCGGCGCGCCGTTCGGCAGCGCAGCACAAGATCGC
>DATBYF010000158.1:0-35514 GCA_036513895.1 Candidatus Acidiferrales bacterium
GCAGTCACGGCGATCCAAGCGCGAGATTACCCTTTGCTGCAGGGATGCATTTTGCTCATCGCAGTTTCCTATGTGCTCGTCAATCTCCTTACTGACTTCGTTTATCTGCTGGTTGATCCCCGGGTGCGTTTCGAATGAGGCCGCCGGAATGAAGGCTCTTCGAATATTCCTGCGCCAGAGTGTGCTGGGCCGCTGGGGCCTCGCGGTGACAGCCCTTCTGATCATTTGCGCTTTTGGCGCGTCGTGGCTCTCGCCCTACGATCCGACCGCGCAGAATTTAGCCGTGCGTCTCAGCCCGCCGAGCGCGGCGCATTGGATGGGCACCGACCAGCTCGGCCGCGACATTCTTTCGCGCGTTCTATTCGGCGCTCGCGTCTCGATGCTGGTCAGCATCTGCGTTGTCTTGTGTAGCGGCATCGTCGGCCTCGCCATCGGTTCACTCGCGGGCTATTTTGGCGGCTGGCTTGATCGCTTTGTGAACATCATGCTGATCAACGCATTTTTGTCGTTCCCGGGAATTCTTCTTGCGATTGCATTCGCGGCCTTTCTGGGTCCAGGCATCGGAAAGGTGATTCTCGCGCTGGCCATAACAGGTTGGGCAGGATACGCACGCCTCGCGCGCGCGCAAATTCTGCAAGCCAAGGAAATGGAGTATGTTCTCGCGGCACGTTCACTCGGCGCTTCACATCTTCGAATTATCGCGCGCCACTTGATTCCTAATATTTTGCAGCCGGTTCTGGTTCAAGCCACGATTGCGATGGCAGGCGCAATCCTTGCCGAATCCACGTTGAGTTTTCTTGGACTGGGCGTCCTCGCGCCGATGCCCAGCTGGGGAGCCATGCTGAACGACGCGAGAAGCCACCTTTTCGACGCTCCGCATCTTGTAATCTTCCCGGCGCTTGCGGTGATGACGGCGGTCCTCGCCTTCAATCTTCTCGGCGACGCCTTGCGAGATTGGATGGACCCGCGTATGCGCGCGCAACTTGCCGTAGCCGAGTTAGCGCGCTGATTCAGGAATCGGTTGCTCTCAGTGAGTGAAACGAACTGCGGAGGAAAAACGAGCGCAAAAACTTCGCTTACTTCAGTTCCACCGTAACTTCAGCGCCGCGATTCGCACTTAACGACTTCGCTGCATCGCCGCGATTGACCGCAAATTCAAGAAATCCGCTTGATCCAATCAATGCGACAGGCTCGCCTTGCGCGCCGTCCGCAAATGTCCGAACCATTTTGCCCACTTCCTTGTTCCCAACCGTCACTTTCACCTTGCCGTTCTCGGCATTCAGCGAAGGAACATCCGCAGGCGTCAAATTCGTCACCAGATTTCCAAAAGCATCCACGCGAAGCACGATGCCCTTGACCACGTTACCGTTCACTTTAGGCTTCGGCAAAGCGAGTCGGATGAAATCTTCGATCTGATCCCCGAAGCTCGCGGTTTGCCAGGTTTTCGAGAGCGCTCCGCCTACGGGCGCAAAAATATCGCGGCCATGGAAGGTGTTGCTGACCGGGCGCAAGAAGTAATGTTCGGCGGTGATGTGCCGGGCCGTTATCGCTTCTTTCTCGCGTTCGTAAACCAGGGAAAGAACTCCGTTATCTGGCGCGATGTAGAACTGATTCCCCGCGTTGACGAGCAGCGGACGTCGCGAGCTGCCAACTCCCGGATCGACAACGACAATATGAATTGTGCGGCTGGGAAAATAGCGAGAGGCTTGATTTATGGTCAGCGCCGCGTCGAGAACGTCATACGGAGCCACCGAATGCGTTATATCCACAATTTCGGCTTCCGGATTTATGCCCAGAATCACACCTTTCATTGTCCCCACGAGATGATCGGATGTGCCGTAATCGGTGGTCAGCGTAATGATGGGTCGCGCCAAATCGTTCTCCCGGATGAACTGCGTCGAAAACTAATCGAAACCATTCCCCTGTAAGCACGCTAGCGGACGCTTCGCACCCTTGTCAAGAAAACCAACGGCACATGTGCGATGCCAGCAATCCTTTAACGGCAACGGTCCGGGCGGATGATCGTAATTTCCCCAGCTTGACCTCTCTGAACGCGGCAGCTATTCTGGATTGTCGTGCCGCCGGGAACGCAAGGGAATAGCGGCTTCAGGTCAATTCAGGGCAATGCGAGTTTATCTCGACTACAACGCGACGACGCCCGTAGCTCCGGAAGTACTCGAGGCTATGCTGCCGTACTTCACCCACGCCTATGGTAACGCTAGCTCGATCCACTCGCCGGGGCAAGAGGCGCGCTCGGCCGTCGAGGATGCGCGTGAATCCGTAGCGTCGCTGATCGGCGGTAAGCCCGCCGAAATTGTATTCACGAGCGGTGGTACCGAGGCCGACAATCTCGCGATTTTCGGGATAGTCGCGGGCGCGTCTGCGAAGCGGCACGTGATCACGTCCGCGATCGAGCATCATGCTGTGCTTCACGGGTGCGAAAAACTGCAATCGGATGGTGTTGACGTCACTTTTCTGCCAGTCGGTTCAGATGGAATCGTCGAACCCGATGAGGTGCGCCGCGCTTTGCGCCCGGAGACGGCGCTAATCAGTGTGATGCACGCGAACAACGAGCTGGGCACGATCCAGCCAATCGAGGAGATTGGCGCAATCGCGCGCGAGGCCGACGTTTATTTCCATACGGACGCCGTGCAAACCGCAGGCAAACTCCCCATTGATGTGAACCGTCTCGGTGTGGATTTACTCTCGCTTTCTGCGCACAAGATTTACGGTCCGAAGGGAACTGGCGCGCTTTTCGTCAAGTCTGGAACACGACTCGAACCGCTTTTTTTCGGAGGCCACCACGAACGCGATCGCCGTCCGGGCACGGAAAATGTGGCGGGCATCGTCGGAATGGGGCGCGCAGCCGCAATCGCAGCGCGATCTGTGATTGATGAGGCGAGCCGGATCGCGGAGTTGCGTGATCGCCTCGAAAACTCTTTACTGACCGCGATTCCGCAATGCCGTGTGAACGGCCGTCAGGATAAGCGCACTGCAAACACTTCGAATATGACATTCTCATTTGCCGAAGGAGAATCGCTTGTCATAGCCCTGGACCTTCGCGGTGTGGCGTGCTCGACCGGCGCAGCCTGCTCTTCAGGCGCGGTTGAACCCTCCCACGTGCTGAAGGCCATCGGCCTGCCCCCGGAAGACGGGCGCTCGAGCATTCGCTTCAGCCTCGGCCGCGAAACCTCGGCGGACGAGATTGAATTCGCACTCGATGTTATTCCCGCCGCGGTTGAGCACCTCCGCGAGCTTTCGCCTGCTTACAGTCCCGCTGACGGAAAGACTGCGCCAGTTCGATGAATCACGTCGCGACAACTCTTATACCTAACGCTGGCTCCCGCACCGGCGAGCCGGTGAACACGCCTGCCTCGACCACAATTGCCGTCGCGATGAGCGGAGGCGTAGACAGCTCGGCGGCCGCCGCAATTCTTCGCCAGCGTGGCCACTCGATTATCGGCCTGACGATGCAGCTATGGAACCAACGGCGTCTTCCGGAGCTTCAAACCCATGGCGATGCGCCTGCTCCGCACCGCTGCTGCTCACTCGACGATGTCTATGACGCGCGCCGCGTGGCGCAGCACCTTGAATTTCCGTTCTACGTGGTGAATTTCGAAAAGCAATTCGAGGAGAGTGTCATTCGTCCGTTCGTCAATGAATATCTCGAAGGCCGCACACCAATTCCGTGCTCGAATTGCAACAGCCACGTGAAATTCGACGAGCTATTACGGACCGCGCGGCAAATCGGCGCCGATCGGTTAGCGACCGGGCACTATTCGCGAATCATCCACAATGCGGAAACGAATCGCTGGGAACTGTGGAAGGCGCGCGACGCCTCCAAGGATCAATCTTATTTCCTGTTCGGCTTGCAACAGGAACAGCTGGCGCGCACTGATTTTCCGCTTGGCGATTTGACCAAGGCGGAAGTGCGCGAAATCGCTCGCGCCTCGCAACTGCCTGTCGCTGAAAAGCCGGAGAGCCAGGAAATCTGCTTTGTGCCGACGGGGAATTACGTTCGCTTCATCAGCAGCTATCTTAGCGAGCAGGGACGCCCGCTCGAAAGCGAGACCGGTGAAATCGTCTCCGCAGATGGCGAAGTTCTCGGACGTCACAGTGGATTGCATCAATTTACGATTGGGCAGCGGAAAGGTCTTGGAATCGCCGCAGGGCGCGCGCTCTACGTCGTCTCGCTCAATCGCGAACTCAATCAAGTTGTCGTTGGCGATGATGCAGAATTGCGTGGAAGCCAGTGCGAGATTCGCGACGTTAACTGGATTGCATTCGAAGCGCCGCAAATACCATTGCGCGCCACGGTAAAAATCCGCCACCGCCATGATCCAGCGGAAGCCACCCTCATCCCGGCGGCCAACAATTCCGCGAGTGTAATTTTCGATGTTCCTCAGCGCGCCATCACAGCCGGCCAAGCCGCGGTGTTCTACTCAGGCGATCAAGTCCTCGGCGGCGGCTGGATTCGCTAGCAGGAATTGGCACGCGCAAAGTACGTTTTCAGTGCAATTAAAGAATTCGCAAAGAGTCGTTTCGCCAAGCCTCGCGAGATACGACAACTTCCGACTTAAAAAATTGAGTGTTGGATTGAGTTGGTCTAACTAGATGAACAGCTCGTCGTCTATTGGACTTACATCAGAGGAACGCGGGCGCTGCTGCCCGCGAATGAAATCAAGGCCGACCTTGATGCCCTTGAGCACAGCGGACACTTGCATAACGGGTCCCTGCATTGTGCGGCGAACCCGAGTGCCGGTATCTTCGATCACTTCGAGCGCGCCCGTCAAAATCGTGTCGGCGCGGACAACCTGAACACGTAGCCTATCAATCGCATCTGTAAAGACGCGATCGACCTTCTGTGCTTGCCCGCGAGCAATACGCGTGACTTCCGCTGCGTCGCCCACGATGCTCGAGAGGCGGTCTTCGGAGTCGTCGAGAATGCGATTGACGCGCAGAAGTATCGGGCTCACCCTGGAATCGAGATCGCGGAGGATGCTCGTCGTCTGTTCGCTGGTCTTTTTAAACTGAAGATACAGACCAAGCATGATGATCGCCTGAAGCACGATGGCGAGCGCCGCAATGATCACAAAGGCTGCAATCCAACCTTGCATTTGATTTATCGCCTCGCAACTGAACTACTGAGCCTTGGCCTTTTCACGGTAGGCTTCTTTGCCGGCCTCTACCGCTCCAGTCACCGTATCACGAACTGCGTCTTTCTGCCGGGCCATGATTTCCTTGCTCCGTTCGATCAAGTCCTCAGCGCGCTCACGAAGCTCACGAGCCTTCCGCTGAGCGTATTCGCGGCCTTCGTCGGCCCGGGAAGCAAGGTATTCACGAGTCTCTTCGCCCGACTTCGGTGCAAACAGGATGCCCAGAAGCGTCCCGACGCCGAGTCCGACGAGGAAAAAGCTCACCTTGGAACCAACATTATCGCTCATGACTACCTCCGTGCTGACATTAACATAGCGTTACGAGCCAGGCAAGATGACGCGCTACGTGTCTACCGCTGGCTTTCAACGCCGGAACCGTTTTGGCGTTCGCTCTGAAAATGCTCGATCACGCGCCGCGCCTGGCTCTTGTTTACAATTCGCGAAATCTCGTCGATTCCGACTTTGCGCAGTTGCGCAACGCTTCCAAATTCGCGTAGCAACTTGCGTGCGGTTCGCTCGCCAATGCCGGGAATCTCGGATAGCGACGTCCGGACCCGCGCGCGTGTGCGGCGTTTGCGATGGAAAGTTACCGCGAAGCGATGCGTTTCATCGCGAATCTGCTGGATCAAGTGCAGGATTGGCGAGTGGCGCTCGAGAACGACAGGTTCGTGCTCGCGCCCGAGGACGTATAGAATTTCTTCCTTCTTCGCGATGCTCGCTACCGGCTGATTGATGATTTCGAGCTTCTCGAGCGCGGCTGCCGCGGCGTGCAATTGGCCCAGGCCGCCATCAATTAAAATTAAGCTTGGCATTGGTTTGTTTTCATCGCGCAGCCGCCGGTACCGGCGCTCGACGGCTTCACGCATGCTGGCGAAATCATCGCGCAGCAGACCAGATGTGTCGGTACCTGACGCCTCATCTCCCCGGATGATAAATTTTCGGTAATCGGATTTTTTTATCTTCCCGTTTTCCCATACGACCATCGAAGCCACCGTATCAGTGCCTTGCGTGTGAGAAATGTCGAAGCTCTCGATTCGCTTGGGCAATTCCGGCAGGCCGAGTGCCGATTCAACAGCTTCGGCAATGGCTTTTGAGCTCGGCCTCAAGACTCGGAATCTCTGTATGAAAGAGTGCTGCGCGTTCTTCTCGACGAGTTCGAGGAACGCGTGTTTCTGCCCGCGTTGCGGCGTCAAAATCTCAACTCGGTGCCAGGCCTTCTCCGTCAGGACTTCTTCGAGTAGGTCGAGATCCTCGAATTCGATCGGGACATGGATGTAACGCGGCAAGTACAGCGAATCGAGATAAATTTGCTTGAGCAACGAAGGCACAAATTCCGCCGGATCGAAATTCTCCTGATCTTCCCAGTAGAAATCACGCCGGTCCACCACGCGTCCGCCGCGCAAGTGGAATAAATTCACGGCCACCTGAGGCGGCTCGGCATACCACGCAATCACGTCGGTATCGTCGCCGGCTGCTGCGGCAATTTTCTGCCGGTCTTCCATTTCGTGCATTGTGCGAAGAATATCGCGATATCCCCCGGCTTCCTCGTAGAGTTGTTTATCGGAAGCTTCTTGCATGCGGCGCTCGAGATCATCGACGAGAACCTTATGCTTCCCTTCGAGAAACAGACGCACATGCGTCGCGGCCTCAGCGTATTTTTCATCCGTTGTCAGTCCGGGAACGCACGGGCCAACGCAGCGATGAATGTAATATTGCAAGCACGGCCGCGGATGAGCCCGCGTCAAATCCACGGTGCACGAAGGCACGAGAAAATGTTTGTGGATGAGATGCACCATTCGGTAAGCGAGGCTGGCGGGGAAGTAAGGGCCGAAATATATCGAGCCGTCTGAAATTAGGCGCCGCGTCACATAGACGCGCGGATATTTCTCGAATGCGGTGAAGCGAATGTACGGGTAAGTCTTGTCGTCGCGCAGCAGCACATTGAACTTCGGCTTGTGGCGCTTGATGAGATTGTTCTCGAGGGCCAGTGCCTCTTTTTCATTGTCAACGACGATGTAATTGAAGTCCGCGATCTCGCGGACGAGCGAGCCAGTTTTGGCGTCGCGCCATCGCGATTCGAGGAAATAGGATTTTACGCGGCTGCGCAGCGATCGGGCTTTGCCGACATAAAGAATCGCGCCGGCTGCGTCCTGGAACAGGTACACCCCGGGCTGGTGCGGCAGGCTGTCGGCTTTTTCGCGGGAGTCCATCGGCGCGCTACAATGATTGTTGCGGTTTTCGCTGGGCGCTTGCGGCGATCAGCGGCGCAAATTTAGTTATGACCGCAGTTTGATTAGAACTGCTACTGTGATTTCGCGTACAACCCATGATAACAGACGACATCGAAACCTAGAGAGCGCTGGCAGTCATAGCCGCTGCACCACTTTATTAGATGACGCGACGGTTCAATTTTGTTGTGAGAGTTAGCAGGCTTCTCGAGCGTGCGGGAATCGTGGCCGCTCTGGGCATGTCGCTTTTTTTGACGACGGGAGCGCGTGGGCAGGATCAGGCACCGCCAGCACACCCGTCACCTCAGTCGAACCCGCAACCGAACTCGCCTCAGCCAAATTCGGCTCCATCTGGTTCGGCTCAACCTGCTGCGCCGCCGTCAAGTGAGGCTGGCGTTGATAAAACGGATCCGAATCAGTCGCAGGTTTATGACCCTTACCATGCGATGAAAGCGATGGAAGTTGGCTTGTACTATTTGCGGAAGGGCGATCAAGAGGCTGCGCTTGACCGGTTTCAGGATGCGATTCGCTACAAGTACGATTTCGCGCGGCCGCGGCTGCTTATTGGCGAGATATACGAACGACGCCACGATAATGTGCAAGCAGTTCGGTACTACTCGGAATATTTGAAGATTTTGCCGCAGGCGCCGGATTCGAAGAAGATTAAAGAGCGGATTGAGAGATTGTCGAAACACGACTGAGCGGCGGAATCGCGGAAGCAGCGCGAGATTGGATTGGCGGGGGTTCTCGGAGGCGGGGGCCTCCGGGCTCTGCGTAGGATTTCATCTGACACGCAATCTGGACAGGAAGCGGCGGGCTTGGGTGTAATGCGCGAAGCGCTTTTCTTCTGTACGGAATTGAGGTGTGTGGGCTTGGAGGCGGCAGCGAGAGAACTTTAGAGGGTGCTTTAAATGCAGCATCTCGTGATACAGCACGTATTCGACTACGTGCTGCGGGACGTTTTGGCGATCGAGATCGCCGCTGATGACGATCTGATTTAGGGCAGCGTCGAAACAGCCGAGCATGCTTCGCCAGGGTCGCGCGCTCCACGCCAATCTAGGGCGATTTAGGGCGCCATCAAAATAGCGTCCGTTCAGTTCTACAAAGAGAGGCGCGAGATCGTGCACCTCGCCACGGGGCCGCTCGGCGACTCTTCGGCCGCGGCGGCGGCGCAGAGCCAACAGGCGGCGATGCGTATTCCGCGCGGAGGTAAAGCTTCGATATTTTTCGAGAAACTCCCGCGGTAGTCGGCGCCGATAGAGGCGTGAGAGCAGCATCGCCGCCACTGCTTCGAAAACGGGCAGCGGCGCGCCTTGCAGAACATCGGAGAGCCGAACCATGGCGATGTCTTCGCGGACGCGGATCGTGTGCGTGAGGCCTGCATAGGGCCGGAATTCCACGACAAACTGTGGCGGACGGCCCACGCATCCGAGGCGCGTGAACATGCGCCGGAAAAGCGGCGCGCCGTCCGGGACAGCCGCGGAGTGTCGCCCGGAACGCTTCAAGTTAGAGCGCTTCAAGTTTAACCGTTTCGAGTTCGACCGTTCCGAGTTCGACTGTATCAAGATTAACTCTGCGGCCTCCGAACCGGCGGCGGCGACATCTCCTTCTCACCTTTCTCAGCGTCCTGCAGCGCATCCTCGGTGCCTTCGATGGCGTCGTCGAGCGTTTCCTTGTAGGAATCTACGTCCTTATTCTTTTCGAACTTGTGCAGAGTCTCGAGGAACTGTTTTGCGTCGGTCTGCATTTCCTTGATGCCCGCGCGAATTTCCTTTTGCTTCTCGATCGCCAGGCTGATGACATCGCTGGCGTCATCCACACAGCCGGAATAAGCGTTCAAGAGGCCGTTCAAGGTCTCCTCGCGGCGCGCCTGGGGCAGCGTGCGTTCTTCTTCATATTGGAATTTCTTCAGGCGGTCTGTGGCAAACGATAGAAAAAGTTTAACACGCTGGTCCAGGGTTTCGGCATCGCGGATTTTGTCACCTTCTTCTTCCGAAAGATAGTCACGCTTCTGGGGCGGTGCGGCCTGGACCGCAACGGCCCCAAACAGGGAAGTGGCCAAAACTAAAACGCAAAATCCGATGTAAGCGCGCATGTGAATGCTCCTACGGTTTCGCGGCTTGCTTGCCGGCCGACTTCGACTGCCTCGGGAAAAGTTCGAGAATTAGCTGGTGATCGAGGCCCGCAAGCTCGTTGCGAATTTCGCCGAATCGTTTCTGATCCTCTTTCGGCAACCCAGCCATGATGTCTTCCAATCGAGTCAGGCTCTCGCGGACTGAGAACTCGAGTTGCTTGAAGCCGGCGGGCTTTTTCTCGGGATCGGCGCCCGTCGCTTGCAGTGATTTATGCAGAGACGCGCATTCGTCGCGGTAGGTTGTAAGAGTGTTCAAACTATCGTCAATATCGCCGGACTGGACCTGCTGACGAACGTGATCGAACTGGAAGTCGCCTAACTTTTCGATCAGCTTGGCTTTTCGCTGGGGGTCGCTTTCCTTGTCGAAGTGCGACTTGTACTCATCGAGGCGATCGTGCTGGACCTGCGGGGGTAGGACCAACGCCACTGCAAGTCCAAACCAAGTCAAACAAGAGAGAAAGTCAAGAACCGCACCCTTGGAAACCAAAGGGTGCGGCACCCCCGAAGTACCTCGCGTTCCCAACTTTTTCATGGCCCGTGTTACTTCTTCTTTTCTATTAGTTCGCGTTCTAGGGCTCGTGCTCTAGACGCCGCGATGAAATATTGATCGTTGGTTTGGCCGGCGTTCAGCTCGAGAAATTTGCGATAGGCGTCGAGCGCGTCCCGTGCCTTTCCAAGTTTATCGTAGCAGCTGGCGCGAATAAACCACGAGCCGTTGGACAGGGTTTCGCGCTGGGCTAAAAGATTTAACAGGTCCAGGGCAGCCGGATAATTGCCACCGAGATATTCGGCCGCCAGAAAATCGCGCAAAACCTCGGTCTGGGATGGGTCAGCGCGATAGGCGATCTCGAGTTCCTTTGCCGCGCCGGCGTAGTCCTTTTTTTCGAGCAGCAGATGGCCGATTCTGGCGTGCAGATCGTCATTTGGCAATGACGTTTCGACTTGCTTTAGAGCGGCGAGAGCAGCGTCGTAATTCTTCAGGCGGAATTGAATTGTCGAGCGCAGCTTGAGGGTGGATGCAGTTTCGGGGCGCAGCGCCGCCGCACGATCGAGATCGGCGAGCGCTTCTTCATTTTTGCCAAGCTCGGCCAATATCGAAGCACACTCAAGTCGCGCGTCAACGTCCTTCGGATTTGTTTGCAGGTAGCGTTCGAGTTCCGTAGCCGCATCACCCATTCTTTTCTCGGCGAGCAATGATTGAGTCAGTCCCAAATGCGCGGCACCGGAATTTGGCTGGAGGTCTACCGTTTTGCGAAACTCAATTTCGGCTTCTGAAAACTTTCTGACGTGCAGCAGAGTTCGCGCGAGTTCGAACTGCGCGGGGAAATTGCGGGAGTCGAGCTTGAGGGCCTCGTGAAATTCTTTGATGGCGGCGTCGTCGTCGCCGGCATGCGCGAGCGCCATGCCTAGCGCGTATTTTGGCTGGGGCTGATCGGGCATTAAGTCGCTGGCTTGTTTCAAGGAGGAGAGGGCTTCCTCTGGATCGCTATCAAGCAGCGTCAGGCCGAGGTTTAGGTAGGCTGGGCCCATTTTCGGATCGAGCTCGATGGCACTGCGGTACTCCGATTCCGCGTCGTCGGATTTTCCGAGCGCGGTATAGGCGTAGCCCAATTGAAAATGGACTGCGGCGCTGTCGGGATTCTTGTCCAGAAAGTCCGTGCAGATTTGAGTCGCTGTGGCGAAATCCTTGCGATCCATGGCGGCCTGGGCTTTGGCGACCGTGTCGCGTGCGGCGGCGTCGGATGGGTCTTCGGCGTGAACGGTGGTGCGAGTGGTGGTCTGCGCAAAACTAACGGGCAGGAAAACTCCGAGCGATAGAGCTGTGATTGCCGCGATGCGTGCCGCTGCTTTCATTTTGAGGCGGTAGGAGTGGTCCCCGAAGAGGTGTTAGTGGAAGAGCCGCCATTTGTGTGGCTTGGCTCGCCTGGCGTCAAATGGTTCGAGTGACTCGCGTCGCGATTGTGGTTCAGCACCTTGGCGAGATATTTCCCGGTGTACGACTGATTGTTTCGCGCGACTTGTTCGGGCGTACCTGCGGCAATTACGCGGCCGCCCGCATCGCCGCCCTCGGGACCGAGATCAATCACCCAATCGGCCGATTTGATGATGTCGAGATTGTGCTCGATGATGACCACCGATGCGCCGCCTTCTACTAACTTGCGAAAGGACGTGAGCAATTTCTGAATGTCGTCGAAATGCAGACCGGTCGAGGGTTCGTCGAAGACATAAAGAACGCCCGCGTTCGCCTGACGGGTAAGATGCGCGGCCAATTTCAATCGTTGCGCCTCACCGCCGGAAAGGGTGGTGGCGGATTGGCCGAGGCGGAGGTATCCGAGGCCAACTTCTTCCAGAATCTTCAACTTCGAAATGATTTTTGGCACGGCGGCGAAGAAGCCGAGCGCTTCGCGGACAGTCATTTGCAGAACTTCGTGGATATTTTTGTCGCGATAGCGGACTTCGCGCACGCTACTTTTGTATCGCGTACCGCGGCACTCCTCGCAGACCAGTTCGACATCGGCGAGGAATCGCATCTCCACCGTGACCGTGCCGTCTCCCTGGCAAGCTTCGCAGCGGCCGCCGGGAATATTGAACGAGAAATGGCCGGAGGTGAAACCGCGCTTCTTGGCATCGGGGGTGGCGGCGAAAGCTTCGCGGATGGGATCGAAAGCCTTCATGTATGTGGCGGGGTTGGAGCGCGGGGTGCGGCCAATCGGCGATTGATCCACCATTTCGAATTCGGTGATTGCGGCGTCACCTTCGATGCGCTCGCAGACATCGCTCCAGTTTCCGCCGGCGCGTTTGGCTTGGAGAGCCTTCTGGAGAACATCGTAAAGAAGCGTGGATTTTCCGGAGCCGGATACGCCGGTGATGGCCGTGATGGTGCCGAGCGGGATCATCACGTCTATGTTTTTTAAATTGTGGCTACGCGCGCCGATGATCTTCAGGAACCTTCCGCGCGGCTTACGACGCAATGCCGGGACTGGGATTTTCAGGTCGCCATTCAGATAGCGGGCCGTCAACGAGCGGGTATCGCGCAGCAAGGCATCGCGCGTGCCGGCAAAGACAATCTTGCCGCCGTGTTCGCCGGCACCCGGGCCGATATCGAGAACGTGATCGGCGGCGAGAATGGTGTCGGTATCGTGTTCGACGACAACGAGAGTGTTGCCGAGGTCGCGCAGGCTTTTCAAAATGTGGATGAGGCGATGGGTGTCGCGAGGATGCAGGCCGATAGACGGCTCGTCGAGAACGTAGAGAGAGCCGACGAGGTGCGATCCGAGAGACGTGGCGAGCTGAATTCGTTGCGCTTCGCCGCCGGACAATGTGGAGGTGAGGCGGTCGAGCGTCAGGTAATCGAGTCCCACTTCTTCGAGGAAGCGCAGACGATCCTCGATCTCTTCCAGAATCTTGGAGGCGATTTCCGTCTGCGAAGGAGTGAGTTCGATGGTGCGAAAAAATTCGCGCGCTTGCGTCACGGTCATGCGGCCGACGTCGGTGATGGACTGATTGGCTATGCGGACGGCGCGCGCTTCGGGGCGCAGGCGCGTGGCATTGCAATCGGGGCAGGTCGCGTAGCCTCGATAACGGCTCAGGAAAACGCGCACGTGCAGCTTGTATTTTTTGCGCTCGAGCCATTTGAAGAATCCATGAACGCCGGGGAAATTTTCCTTAGGGTCGCCGGCGATGATGCGTTCCTGCTGCTCCGGTGAGAGATCTCGGAAGGGAACATCGAGCGGAATCCCGTGAGCGCGCGCGTAGACCTTCATGTCAGTAAAAATTTGGCGGTAGCGCGGCTTGGTCCAAGGCTCGACGGCGCCGCCGGAAAGCGACTTGGCCTTGTCGGAGATTACGCGATCTATGTCGAAATCAATTGTGTTGCCGAAGCCCTGGCAGCGCGGGCACGCGCCGTAGGGATTATTGAAAGAGAATAGCCGCGGCTCGGGCTCCTGATAAACGAGGCCGCACTTTTTGCATTCGAATCTTTCATTGAAGACCATGCGCTCGGGTTCGGCGGCAGGATCATCGGATGGGAACTCGAGGATTGCTTCGCCGCGGCCTTCGCGATAGGAGATTTCGATGGAATCCATCAGTCGAGAGCGGATGGAGGGATCGAGCGAGAGGCGATCCACAACGACGTAGGCCGGCTGCGAGAAATCGAGATCGAGGAGCGTTTCGGGAGACGAGAATTCGTAGGTGCGGCCGTTCTGATGAATGCGGTTGAATCCGCGTTTTTGCAAGCTGGTGAGCGCGAGGCGGATTGCATCGCTTGACGGTTTTTGCGGTTTGCGGCTTTTTGGCGCGCGCAGGGCGGCGTCATCGCCGAGGTGCAATTTATAGAGAACGAGGAAGCGGCGGCCGGCCGGTAGCGCTAGCACGCGATCCGCAATTTCGTCCACGGTGTCTTTGCGAACTTCGCTGCCGCAGTTAAGGCAAAAGGTTCGCCCGACGCGCGCGTAGAGCAGGCGCATGTAATCGTAAATTTCCGTTGCGGTGGCGACGGTCGAGCGCGGATTGCGCGTCGTGTTCTTCTGGCGAATGGCGATGGCCGGGGCGATGCCGATGATCTCGTCGACGTCGGGCTTCTCGATGCGATCGAGAAACTGGCGCGCGTAGGCGGAGAGCGACTCGATATAACGGCGCTGGCCCTCGGCGTGAAGCGTGTCGAACGCGAGGCTGGACTTGCCGGAGCCTGATACGCCTGTGACGATGGTGATGGCGTTGTGCGGGATGGTGAAGCTGATGTTCTTGAGGTTATGAGCGCGGGCGCCGCGCACCTCGATAGCATCTGGCTCGATTGGAGGGACTACGGCGGGCTTGGGTGTGGCGCGGGTGGGCGCTAGTCGGTTCGTTGGCATGAGCTTAAACTGACAATTATACGCTGTCGGGCAAATCGCGGCAAATTGGACTGCGATGTGCGATTCAGTGCGGGCATTTCGAGGTGATTTCGAGAAAAAGAGTAAAATGCGGCGGCGGAATTAAATTTTGACAGGGAGAACTTCGTGACTGGTGCCCAAGGGCCATTCAGGCGCGTCATCTGGATCGTGCTGGATAGCGTGGGGATTGGGGAATTACCAGATGCTGCCGAGTATGGCGATGTGGGGCGGGATACGCTGGGGCATATTGCTCGGTCGCGGGCGCTGAAGCTTCCTGTTCTCGTTTCGCTTGGCCTCGCCAATATTAAGCCGCTGGCGAATCTCTCGGCTGCGGCGCGTCCTTATGGGAACGTTGGAAAGGGCGCGACGCATTCGCCGGGAAAAGATACGACGACGGGCCACTGGGAGATGGCGGGAATTTGGCTCGAGCAGGCGTTTCCAGTTTATCCGCACGGATTTCCGGCTGAGGTGATTGCGGAATTTGAGCGGCAGATTGGGCGGCGGACGATTGGGAATAAGCCGGCGTCGGGAACGGAGATTATTAAGGAACTTGGCGACGAGCATGTGCGGACCGGTTTTCCCATTGTTTACACTTCGGGCGACAGCGTGTTTCAGATTGCGGCGCATGAAGATGTGATTCCGGTCGCGGAGCTCTATCGGATGTGCGAGATCGCGCGGACGCTGCTGGATGGGCCGCATCGGGTGGGGAGAGTGATCGCGAGGCCGTTTGCGGGGGCGGCGGGGAACTATCGTCGCACGGAACGCAGGCATGATTATGCTGTAGAGCCGCCGAAGCCGATGTTGATGGATGTGCTGGCTGAGCGGGGTGTGCCGGTGTTTGGCGTGGGTAAAATTCACGATATTTACAATGGGCGCGGGGTGGCGGATTACGTCACGACGAAGAACAACGCGGATGGGATGGCGAGGCTTACGGAATCACTCGTCGCGCGGCCTGGTGGCTTGATTTTCGCTAATCTTGTTGATTTCGATATGCTCTATGGGCACCGGAAGGATGTTGAGGGATTTGCGCGATCGCTTGAGGAATTTGACGCGCTGCTTGGGTCGTTTCTGCCGAAGTTGGAGCAGCAGGACCTTCTGATAATTACTGCGGATCATGGATGTGATCCGGATCCCGTTAATCCAACGACGGATCATTCGCGCGAATACGTGCCTATTGTGACTTATAGTCCGGGAGCGGCCGGAGGGAAGAATCTTGGAGTTCGCGCGACGCTGGCTGATATGGGACAGACTATCGCGGAAAATTTCGGCGGGACGATTCCGCATGGGGAAAGCTTCCTCGACCAAATCGCGCCTAGCCTGAAATAAATCTCTATTGGAATTTGGAACGGACTACTGGCCGGTGGACGTGCCGCTTTTTGCGTAGTAGCCGCTGCGGGTTCGAACTACGAGTTTGCCGCGGCCGCGGTCGTTAACGTCCACATGTACGAGGCGGTACGAGCCGTCCTTCGCTGTGTTCGTAGGGTAGTAGCCGAGGGTGTATTGGTTGCGGATATCTCGCGCGATCTCTGCGCAGACTGGCGCAACATCTTCGAGGTTGTCGGGGAAGTATGCAGCGCCGCCTGTCGCCTCGGCGAGTTCTGTGAGAATTTTCTTCGAACGGCGCACCATTCTTTTGTCGTGGCTTTGATCGTAGTCGCTGAAGACGCCGACGGCATAGACCAGGGCGTTTGAATTTTGCGCCGCCTTTACTGTGTATTCAAAGCTCTTGCGGCTGGCGTCGTCGTCGCCGTCGGTGATGACCAGCAACACTTTCTTGTCCTTGTGGCCTTTCTTCAGATGATCGAGCGATCCGATCACCGCGTCGTAGAGCGCCGTGCTGCCGCGCGAATCAATGCGCTCTAGCGCCTCCTGCAATTCTTTGGGATCGTTGGTGAAGTCTTTATCGAGGTCGAGGTAGAACTCGTCGTTGAAGTTGACGACAAAGACTTCATCCTGCGGATTGCTGGTTTTCACGAACGTCAGCGCGGCGGCATTCACCTGTGCGCGCTTTTCCCGCATGCTGCCGCTATTGTCCACGACGAGCCCCATCGTCACGGGCACGTCCTCACGCTTGAAAACGGAAATTTTTTGCTCGGCTTTGTTTTCGAAGACCCGGAAATTCTGCTCCTTCAAGTCGGGAACGAATGCGCCTTTGGAATCTTCGACGGTCGCATGGAGCACAACAAGATCAACATCTTTTCTGAGCGTGAACGGCTGTTGGCCTGCCGGCTTGCCTGAATCCGCGCCCGGCGGCGGAGGGGGTGGAGGCGGCTGATCCTGCGCGCGCAGCGCCGGCGAAATGCAGAGGCACCACAAGAGCGCTATAAAGGCGGTCAGCAGGGAAGTGCGCGCAGGAACAAATCGCCGCGCGAAGTTAGTGGCCAGGTGCGAAATATCCGGTCCGCGCAAAGACTTGTAGCGGAGGCAAGCCCTTCGGGGGGCGCAGGCGAACCTTAATCTTTCGCCATCTTCCGTCGCGCGCTCGATCACTTGGGCGATACCCGAGTACATATTGATTCCGCAACTCCATACTTATCTTAGATGCGACGTCCGGCAAATCGGACAAGTTGCCAACCGTGAAAGTACGCCCGCCGGTCAGCTCGGTCATTTCGGAAAGAAGTTCAGGTCCTTCTTTCTCCTCGACCGTTTTATATTCGCCCTGATCGAAAATGCCAATGGCATACAGCTGAACGTCCGCTTCTTTCAGATACTTGCGAACGTCGGATTCGCTGTACCTACTATGATTATCGCCTCCGTCGGAGATGATGAGCAAAGCCTTTTTCGCGTTTTGTGCGCCTTTCATCTGGCTTAATCCGAGATAGATCCCATCGAATAGCGCCGTCTGGCCGTGTGCCGACGTATACATCAGCCGATCCTGAAGCTCCTCCACGCTGGGCGTGAATGGGCTGGCAAGCTGGGCGCGATCGTTGAAATCAACGAGACAGAATTCGTCCTGCGGATTCGCTGTCTTGAAGAATTGCACGGCGGCGAGGCGCGACTTTTCAAATTTGTCGGCCATACTGCCGCTCATGTCGAAAATCACGCCTATGGAGATGGGTACATCTTCACTCGAGAATCGCACAACTTCCTGCTCGGTATTGTCTTCGAACACGCGGAAATTATTTTGCTCCAGACCTGTTACTAGCCGGCCATAGGGATCGGTCACGGTGACGTTGACGAGGGTCATGTCCACGTCTACCTTCATGCTTTTTGCGGATTTCTTTGTGGCCTGTGGCTTGTCTTGGCTCTTAGCCTGAGTCTTATCTGGGGCTGGGGGAGCAGCCGATTGCGGAAACGATGTCTCGGGAACCAGGATGCAGGAGAGAATTGCCGCGCACGCGACTCCACGAATCCATGTCGCGGATAGCGGTGTGGCGAAACCGCTCAAGGGGTCCCCCATGGGAAGCCGCCGCAAGGGGTGCGACGTACCATCCCATCTCTCAGAAGCGGATTCTACCATTCGGCGATTGCAAAGCAAGTCTCACATTTGTAAATTCTTCAATCCGACACCCCGGGGGTATTCACGTGGAAGCCGCCGTTGCCCGGCGCGTGCTATGATTCGGCGTCTTCGCGGACCAATTTTATGGCAGACAAACCCGATTCCAACGCGGTGGTTGTCATCCCCGCGCGATATGAATCCTCGCGCTTCCCCGGAAAGGCTCTTGCGCCGATTGCCGGACGGGCAATGATCGAGCGCGTTTATGAGCAGGCGAAAAAAGCCAAGAAAATTGCTCGCGTCGTTATTGCGACTGACGACGAACGGATTGTTGAGGCCGTGAAATCGTTCGGCGGCGAAGCCATGATGACTCGCAAGGACCATCACTGCGGCACCGAACGCGTTGCCGAAGTCGCGGCGCACATTTCCGCCGCGATTTACGTGAATGTCCAGGGCGACGAACCGCTGATTGACCCCGAAGCCATAGATACGCTGGTAGGCGCGATGGAAGAGGACTCTGAAATTCAAATCGCCACACCCTGCGCTCAAATTCGCCAGCCGGCCGAAATCATGGATCCGAATGTGGTCAAGGCGGTGGCTGATTTCGATGAAAACGCACTTTATTTCTCGCGCGCTCCGATTCCGTGGGTGCGCGATACGGGCGCCAAAGTTGCCTCTCATCATTGGAAGCATATTGGGCTTTATGCTTTTCGGCATGAAGCGCTGCTGGATTTTCCGACGCTGCCGCCTGGGGATCTCGAACGGGTGGAGCAGTTGGAACAATTGCGGTGGCTGGAGAATGGTTACAAGATTCGGATCGTGGAGAGCGAATACGATGCCGTGAGTGTGGATGTGCCTGGCGATGTTGCCAAAGCCGAAAAAATTCTGCTGGAACGTGGGCTCTCCTAATCGATTGCAGGGCGTGTCATTCGTTGAAATTTTCACTGAGCTTCTTCGGCGCTGCGTTGCGCCAGGCGAGAGCCAGCGCCTTTTTTAGAGATAGAGTCCTTGCGGACCGCAATAGAACGCTGGTGGCTCCTCCGAGCCCCCAAGCGCCCTTCACCGGCACAAAGACGTCAGGCTCAGCTTTCGCGAAATCTTCCTGTTGGTCCGGCATGAGTTTGACCATTCCCCAGCGCTCATCGGGATAACCGAGCGTCGCGAAGATTTTTCCTCGCACGCGAAAATCTGGATGATCCATATGCTCGTTTTCTGTGGCTTCGGGAAGAGTTAGGGCAAGCTTTCGAAAATCTTTGCGTGTCATGCGCATCTCCGGTGGCGGGGCAGTCGCAATCTCATCATGAATCGATTCATCGGGGCAACTTCGTCGCGGCAAATTAGTCCGGTCGCCATGACAAAGGGCCGCAACGAGAACAAGGTTTTACCCCGGCGCGCGGGCTTTTGAATCGCCGAGCCTCGCGGAATCGTGGTTTGACAGATCCTGGGATTCCACGCATAATGCGTTGTACGCACACCTCGCGGAGGAATTTCGGAGACCTTGCGGACCGGCCCGAAGTACATCTTTGTTACGGGCGGCGTGGTTTCTTCCCTCGGTAAGGGCGTTGCGGCGGCTTCGATGGGCTGTTTGCTGGAAAGCCGCGGCCTCAAAGTAACCCTCCAGAAGTGCGATCCCTACTTAAACGTTGATCCCGGCACGATGAGCCCGTATCAGCACGGTGAAGTGTTTGTCACCGACGATGGCGCCGAGACGGATCTAGATCTCGGCCACTACGAGCGATTCACTTCCGCCAAGCTAACTCGCGACCACAACTGGACGACGGGACGAATTTACGAGTCAATTCTAACCAAGGAACGCCGCGGCGATTATCTCGGCAAAACGGTCCAGGTGATTCCGCACGTTACCGACGAGATCAAAGATGCGTTTCGAAAAGTTGCCGACTCGGTTGATGTGGTGATCGTCGAGATTGGCGGGACGGTTGGCGATATTGAATCGCTGCCGTTCCTCGAAGCCATTCGCCAAATGCGGCTTGAGTTGGGGCCGGAGAACGTAATCTTCGTTCATTTAACACTAGTCCCTTACATCCCTACTGCGGGCGAACTGAAAACCAAGCCGACTCAGCACAGCGTCAAAGAATTGCTCAGCATTGGGATTCAGCCCGACATTCTTATCTGCAGAAGCGATCGGCAACTCGAACGCGATCTGAAGTCAAAAATTGCGCTGTTTTGCAACGTTGCGGAGTCTTCCGTTGTTTCTGCTCCTGATGTTGGCAATATCTATGAAGTTCCGATGTCGCTCGCAGCAGAAGGATTGGACGACCGAGTTTTAAAGCTGCTCCATCTTGAGGCACCTGCTCGCGATCTCGGCAAGTGGATCGCGATGCTTGAACGGGTCGAGCATCCGGAAGGCGAAGTTCGCATCGGCGTGGTTGGTAAATACGTGCAGCTCGAGGATGCCTACAAGAGTTTGCGTGAAGCGCTCGTGCACGGCGGATTGGCGAACCATCAGCGTACCGTCATCGAATGGATTGAGGCGGAAGAGATTGATTCCGCGGCGACTGCTGAGCAGCGGTTGCGCCATGTGGACGGCATTCTGATTCCCGGCGGCTTCGGCAAGCGCGGAATTGCCGGGATGGTTCATACGATTACGTATGCGCGCGAGAAAAAAATTCCGTTCTTCGGGATTTGCCTGGGGATGCAGTGTGCGACCATCGAGTATGCCCGCCAGGTTTGCCACATCGAGCGCGCCGATAGCTCCGAATTCGATCCCACAACGCCAAATCGCGTCATTTATAAGCTGCGCGAACTCCTCGGTGTGGACGAGATGGGCGGCACGATGCGTCTGGGTGCATGGCCGTGCAAGCTCGAGCCGGGCTCATTCGCTAATCGCGCCTATGGACAGCTTGAAATTTCCGAACGCCATCGCCACCGCTACGAATTCAATCGCGACTACGAGTCCACGCTCATCGCTGCCGGATTCAAGATAACCGGCAAGACTCCGGATGGCGTTTACAACGAGATCATCGAGCTGGAAGATCATCCCTGGTTCGTCGGCGTTCAATTTCATCCTGAATTCAAATCGAAACCGCTCACGCCGCATCCTCTTTTCGCTGCTTTCATTCATGCGAGCTACGAACACCGCCGGCACCGGCATGCGGGTTCGGTGGAAGCGCGGGTGCGAACAGCGGAAACTTCCGACTGACGATTTCCGGCCGCCTTCAGTTGCAATCCACGTCAATCGCGCATAGGCTTTTCGGACGCAATCCAAACGATTCGATGAAATGACCGATATCACTACATTTTCGGTGAGGAACGTCGCGCTCGGCGGCGATGCGCCGCTATTTCTGATCGCGGGTCCGTGCGTGATAGAGAGCGAGGCGCACGCGACATCCATCGCTGAGCATCTCGCCGAAGCTTGCCGCGAACTCAGCGTGCCGCTCATCTTCAAGGCTTCGTACGACAAAGCGAATCGCACTTCGGTGTCATCTTATCGAGGGCCGGGAATAAAAGACGGATTAAGGATTCTTGGCGCTATCGCCGAACGCACTGGCTTGCCCATTCTTACTGACGTTCACGAGCCATCTCATGTTGCGCCGGCGGCGGAGGTTTGCGATGTGCTGCAGATTCCGGCATTCCTTTGCCGCCAAACGGATTTGCTTGTAGCCGCGGGGCGTTCCGGGCGGGCTGTCAATGTTAAGAAAGGGCAATTCGTCTCGCCGTTAGAGATGGGCAACGCTGTCGAAAAAGTCGCCAGCACCGGGAATAGAAAAATCCTTCTTACGGAGCGCGGCGCGTCGTTCGGCTATCAAAATCTCGTTGTGGATATGCGTTCGATTCCCATGATGCGCAAGTTCGGCTACCCGGTCGTTTTCGACGCGACGCATTCCGTGCAATTGCCCGGCGGGGAAGGGAAGTCGAGCGGCGGTCAGCCCGAGTTCATCGAACCTCTCGCGCGCGCGAGTGCGGCGGTTGGCGTGGACGGCATCTTCGTGGAAGTGCACGATAATCCTTCGAAGGCGCTGTCCGACGGAAGCAATGCTCTGCCGTTGGAACAATTTCGGCCGCTTGTGAAAAGGCTGATGCAAATATCGAAGCTCGTTCACAGTTGGGATGGTGGTGGCTGATGAGCCTCGAAACTGCCAAGCGCGTTCTTCGTATTGAAGCCGAGGCCATCGCCGGGTTGATTGAGCGGCTGGATTCGCGTTTCGAACAAGCCGTCGAGGCGCTATTCGCTTGCACGGGCCGCGTGGTCGTAACGGGCATGGGCAAATCCGGATTGATCGGCCGGAAAATCTCGGCGACTTTTTCCAGCATCGGCACGCCTTCCTTTTTCTTACATGCGGCCGAGGCTGCGCACGGAGATCTTGGAATGCTCGCGAGCGACGATGTCGTCCTGGGGATTTCTGTGAGCGGCGAAACGCAGGAACTTCTGGAGATAATCGAACCGTTGAAGCGACTGGGAGTTTTGCTCGTGACCCTTACTGCGAGTCCGCGCTCGACGCTTGCTGCTGCGAGTGATGTTGTGCTCGATATTGCCGTAAAAGAGGAAGCGTGTTCGCTGAACCTCGCGCCGACGGCTTCGATTGCCGCTGCGTTGGCGATGGGCGACGCGCTCGCGATTTCTTTGCTTGAGCGCCGCGATTTTAAGGAACACGATTTCGCGGCGTTGCATCCGGGTGGCAAGCTCGGCAAGCGCTTGCGGCGGCTCGAATCACTGATGCATTCGGGCGACGATCTTCCCTGCGTCGGGCCCGCGACACGAATGCCGGACGTGATTTATGAAATGAGCCGCAAAGGGCTCGGACTTACGGCTGTGATTGACGACGAGAAGAGGCTGCTTGGAATTATCACGGACGGCGATCTGCGGCGCATGATGGAGCAGCGGCGCAAAGATGTGCTCGATCTTGCCGCGGCGGAGTGCATGACGAAAAATCCAACTACGCTGCGCCCCGGCGAACTTGCCGCCAGCGCGCTGCGCATCATGGAGCAGAAACGGATCACTTCAGTTCTTGTTGTAGATTCAGATCATCGCTTGCAGGGAGTTGTGCATATTCACGATCTCTGGACTCTGCAACTGTTCTGAAACCTTTGATTCCTGGAGAATTGATTTGCCTCTTTCGAAATCACGCCGCATTTCGGCTGGCGTTATAAAGCGCGCTAAGAAAATTCAGCTTTTATTGATGGACGTGGATGGAACGCTGACCGATGGCAAGGTTTGCATCTTCGCGAGAATGTCGGACGGAGATTTGGGCGAACTGAAGATTTTCGATGCTCACGACGGCGCGGGCCTCACGCTTGCTCACATCATGGGCATCAAGACAGGCTTGATTACCGGGCGTAATTCGGCTGCGACCACTCAGCGAGCCAAAGAAATGAAGATGGATTACGTCTATCAAGGCCGGGCGAAGAAACTCGAAGCGTACCGCGAATGCCAGAAGCTTAGCGGCGTCGGTGACGAGGGTACCGCGTACATTGGCGACGATCTCCCCGATCTAGCGCTCTTCGAACATGCTGGGCTGGCCGTCGCAACGGCGAATGCTGTAGTTGAATTGAAACGGGCGGCGCACTACGTCACGCGCGCCGATGGCGGGCATGGCGCAGCGCGAGAAGTGGTCGAATTAATTCTCCGCTCGCAAAGCCGATGGAAAGAAGCAATTCCGAAAGCGCTCGCATAGTTTCAAGGTTGGAGCCGTCTCGAAGATCTGACCGCAGGATTGCATGCTCACGAGGGGTGGGTGTAGGTTATGGCCAGCTAAGAAGTCGGAATGCAAATAGCTGTTAGCTCATTGGAATTCTTGTGAGGAGCATGACTATGTCCGTCGAAGAAAATATTGCTTTGATGCGCCGATGGTTTAAGGAAGTCTGGAACGAGGGACGCATTCAGACCGTTCACGAGTTGATGTCTGAAAATGTGATTGGCATCGGGCAGGATCGGCCCGGCGTCGAAATTCATGGGCGAACCGAATTCCTCGGACTCGTAGATCGCCTTCGAGGCGCATTTCCAGACATAAAGATCACTATCGAAGACGCGTTTGGCGCGGGAGATAAGGTTACCATCCGCTGGTCCGCCGTGATGACTCATACCGGTGATCAACTTGGCATGCCGGCAACGAACAAAAAGGTTCAGGTCTCCGGCATTACAATCGCGCAGATAGAGAACGGTCAGATCATTCGTGGCTGGGACAATTGGGATCAGTTAGGCATGATGCAGCAACTCGCATTCGGGGCCGCGGCATCCGGATAGCACGAGGCGTACTTCTTCCGTAGGTCGCAAGTGCATTGAATTTGTTTCTGAAAACCGGGACGCGGCGCAAGTAACTAAGATTCTGGAGCGGGAGAAGGGAATCGAACCCTCATCTCAAGCTTGGGAAGCTCGCGTTCTGCCACTGAACCACTCCCGCTCAAATCGCCAAACACGCACAGCATAACATTCGCGCGAATCGCGTCGCAAGCGGCCGCCTCCGTGCTAAAGTGTGCCGTTTGCGTGCGGCACCTGCCGTGCTCCAGGAGAAGCTTTGGCGTATCGCGACCTGCGAGATTTCATCTCCCGCCTTGATAAAGAAGGCGAATTGCGCCGGATCAGCGTCGAAGTGGATCCGGTTCTTGAAATCACGGAAATCACCGATCGCGTAAGCAAATCCAATGGCCCCGCGCTTCTTTTCGAGAAGCCGAAGGGCTCGAAGTATCCGCTTCTCATCAATTCCGTTGGCAGCGCGCGGCGCATGAACCTGGCTCTCGAAGTAGACGATTTAAATGAAGTTGCCGAAAGAATTCGATCGTTCTTGAATCTGCAATCGCCCCAAGGCCTCTTCGATAAATTGAAAATGCTTCCGAAGCTCGCTGAGCTGGGTTCATTTTTTCCGAAATCCGTGAAGTCGGGGCCGTGCAAGGAAGTCATTAAGAAGGACGATTTCTCGCTGCTCGATTTCCCGATCTTGAAATGTTGGCCGCAGGATGGAGGTCGTTTCATAACTTGGCCAATGGTCATCACAAAAAACCCGGAGACCGGGAAGCGAAATGTCGGTTGCTATCGCATGCAGATTTTCGATGAGCGCACAACGGGGATGCATTGGCAAACGCAGAAACACGGCGCGGAGCACTATCGCTCAGCGCGCACCCGATCGAGCACTGGCAAGCTCGATGTTGCTGTTGCCATCGGCTCGGATCCCGCCACGGCGCTCGCCGGCATTCTCCCGGTGCCGCCGGATTTGGACGAATTCATGTTCTCCGGCTTCCTGCGCCGCGAACCAGTTGAAATGGTCGCGTGTGAAACCGTCGATCTCGAAGTCCCCGCAAATTCAGAAATCGTGCTAGAAGGAGACGTCGATCTTGGCGAGCTCCGAACCGAAGGCCCCTTCGGCGATCACACTGGCTTCTATTCTCTGGAAGGAAAGTACCCGGCTTTCCACGTAAAGTGCATCACTCATCGCAAGGATCCGATTTATCTCACGACAATCGTCGGCCCGCCACCGCAGGAAGACTATTGGATGGGCCACGCCATCGAGCGGGTTTTTCTCCCCGTTATGAAAATGCAATTTCCAGAAATTGCTGACGTGACGATGCCCGCCGAAGGAATTTTTCAAAATCTAATGATCGTCGCCATTCGGAAATCCTACCCCGGCCATGCCCGCAAAATCATGAGCGCCATTTGGTCCTTGGGCCAAGCTATGTTCACCAAGGTCGTGGTTGTGGTAGATCACGATGTGGACATTCACAACTCGCGCGAAGTCGTCTGGAAAGCGCTCTGCGCCATCGATCCTGAGCGCGACGTCGAATTTGTCCTTGGCCCGGTGGACACTCTCGATCACGCCGCGCGCATGCAGGATTACGGCTCGAAAATGGGAATCGATGCCACCCGCAAGTGGGCCAGCGAAGGCTACTCCGGCCGGTGGCCCGATGAAATCCGCATGGACGACGCGACGAAACAAAAAGTCAGCGAAATGTGGAGCCGACTTGGAATCGGCGAGTCCACTCGAAAATAGCAGCCGCGCACGCCTTGCGAGAATGCAAGCATTCGAATCCGGGAGTAAACTCTAAAGTAGTGACGACCTCTCGCCCCATCGCGATTTTCACCATCGGGTTCTGCCTTGCAGCCCATCCGGGCTCTCAACGAGCAGCGATATACCCTGAAAGTGTTTCTCAAAACGGGCAGGAACAGAATCCTCAGCCGCCCCCCACGCCAGCTCCGGAAACGCCACCAGCACCGCCGGCACCACAAGCCAGTCCGCCGCCAGTCTCCGCCCCCGTCGCGCAAGACACCAACATTCGTCCCTTGCGCGTAGAAACGCGCATGGTCCAAGTGAACGTCACAGTCCTCGACAAGCACGGCAAACCAATCCCCGGCCTAACCAAAGACGATTTCGCCATTTGGGACGATAGAAAACCGCAACCTGTATCTAGCTTTTCCATTCACACGAATCAGCCGACCCCCAACGCTGCGGACCCTCTCCCTGCGGACACTTACACGAACGACTTAGGCGGCCCCGCAACAGTCCCTTCAAGCGTCACCGTCATCTTGCTTGATGCACTTAACACCGCGTTTTTCGATCAAACGCGTGCCCGCAATCAAATCGTGAAATATCTGCGCACGATTCAGCCCACAGATCGCGTCGCGCTGTACATGCTTCGCGATCACCTCCTCGTGCTCCATGATTTCACGAGCGATGCTTCCCGTTTGGTCGAGGCTCTCAACGATTACAAGGGCGGAAAACTCTCGACGGACTTGGACACTCCCGATACCACGGCCCAGAACCGCTGGAATATCCAAATGGCGCTCGCCGAAAGGGACGCAGGCATCGACGAATCTCAAGCCATAACTCCCGATCGCCTCAACATAACCACGGAAGCTCTGCGTCTAATCGCCGATCATGTCGGCGGCCTTCCCGGACGCAAGAGCCTCATCTGGGTCGCCGGTGATTTTCCGTTCAACATCGAGTCCAACAACTTAGAACGTACTCAAGATGGACGGCAGACGCAGTTCGCGTCCCAATTCGAATTGACCGCCCGCGCTCTCATCACCGCGAACGTCGCCATTTATCCTGTAGACGCCCGTGGCCTCATCGGCGGCGGCATGCAAGATTCGGGTGTTGTCCAAGCTTCAGACATGACAGCGCTAGCCCCGATGAGAACGCTGGCAGCAAGAACTGGCGGCCGTGCTTTTTACAGCACGAACGACGTCATGGGCTCGATTCGCGACGCCATCGGCGACTCGCAATTGACTTATGAACTAGGTTTTTACCCGAGTGACGTGAAATGGGACGGAAGTTTCCACGCGATCCGCGTGAAAGTGAAAGCTTCCGGGGCTCAGGTACACGCGCGCGAAGGTTATTTTGCATTCGGCGAAGCGCGCGAAGATCCCGACACACGAATGGCGCTGATGTCTGAAGCCGCCAAAGGCCCGCTCCAGGCCACCGAGCTCACCGTTCGCACCCACGTCTCTTCCACCCGCGCGGATGACCAAACTAAGTTGACACTGGCAATCGCACTTGACGCCCGGCAATTTGATTTCGAAGAAAAGAACGGCGCTTGGAATGAACTCATCGAGTTCGCATTTGTTCAGTTGGATGGCGCCGGGAAAATTATCCGCACCAGCCGAAGGCAATTCCCGTTGTCGCTGGACGCGGACACGTTGAAGCAATTAATGGCTCAGAGTCTATCTCTCGAACAGGACTTGCCCATACTTCCAGCGGCCGCTCAACTCCGTGTGATCGTGTTGGATGGCGGGCGTGGAAAGATCGGCTCCGTGCAAATCCCGCTGGCGCCCTATCGCTCGCCAGATAAGCCCGACAAGAAATAACGCCATAAAAACTAGCGGCCAGAGAGGACGCGACAAGAAATGACGTAGTACCGTCGCGTTCGTGTCCATTCCGAACTTCGACTTTCGCCATTCGCCGCAATGCTGCGAAAAGTCCAGCAATTTCGCATATCCGGTGGGTTCTCAGGGGTGCCGCGGCGTCAAAATCGCCCCTCCACCACTTCCATTCGTCCAAATTCCTTTCCCGAATGATTCCAGTTAGCTCTTAACCAACAGCACACCATGCGAACACCTTGCTTGACACTCAGTGTCTGGGATGCAATAAACGAAAAAAGCGCGACGTACCGGTAGAGTTAGTACTACTGAGGGCAGCGCGCGAATGCCGGTCTGTCGGGTGTGGGCCGGGCTTGGTGAATGGGGATTCAGTTTTAGGATTCCAGCACCACAGTTTTTGACTTAGCTGTTCCTGTTTCACGGATATGGGCATGAGCGCACTTACCGCGATTGCGGAGCAGGGAGCGAGGGGCCGCGCGATGTTTAATCTTGGAAAGGTCAAGTCGTTGGTTGGGCTCGATATCGGCTCGAGTTCCGTGAAAGCCGTCGAGCTTAAGAGATCGAAGGCCGGATTTGAGCTGGTGAGCTTCGGCCTCGAACCTCTGGCTCAGGATACGGTTGTTGACGGCGCTATCATGGACGCACCGTCCGTCGCGGAGAAAATCACCGCTATCTTCGAGGCCCAAAAAATCAAACTCAAAGATGTCGCCACGTCGGTTTCCGGCCACTCGGTCATCGTCAAACGCGTTCCGATGCCGCTGATGAGCGAGGAAGAGCTTTACGATCGAATCCATGCCGAAGCCAGCCAGCACATTCCGTTTGATATCGCCGATGTCAACCTGAGCTATCAGCTTCTCGAAGCGACCGAGAACCAAATGGACGTTCTTCTGGTCGCCGTAAAGAAAGACAAGATTCTGAATCACACCAACGTCCTCGCGCAGGCGGGAAAGACTCCAGTGGTTGTGGACATTGACGCGTTCGCGCTGCAGAACTGTTTTGAAGTCAACTACGATCCCGACCCGACGCAAGTGGTGGCACTGCTGAACGTGGGCGCAAGCGTAATGAACATAAATATAGTCCGCGGCTTCACGCCGTTGTTTACTCGCGACGTCTCGGTTGGCGGCAACCAGTACACCGACGCGCTTCAAAAGGAACTAGATCTCAGCTTTGAGGATGCCGAGAAACTCAAAATGGGTGGTAGCCATGCCGGCGTCACTGAAGAGCAGCGAACCGCTATCCTGCGTTCCGTCTCGGACATCTTGATCTTGGAAATTCAGAAAACGTTTGACTTCTTCCGCGCGACCGCCAGCGGCGAAAACATCCGGCGAATCGTGGTCGCGGGTGGAACGGCCCGCGTGCCGGGCTTGCTCGATCTTCTCCGCGAAGAATTCGCGATGCCGGTCGAAGAGCTGTACCCATTCCGCAAGATCGCGATCGCTCCGGACCGTTATGACGAGAACCAGCTCCGTGAGATGGCCCCTCGGCTGGCAATCGCCGTCGGTCTGGCTTTGAGGAGTTTTGACACACCATGATCCGGATTAACTTACTAGGTCAGACCCGTCCTCGGGCCGCAAAGCAATCGGTTCCGGTCGAAGCGACGCTGCGCATCGGAATGCTTATCGCGGCGATTGTCGTGGCGTTCATCTTTTTGTTCGTCACCTACGCTTCCCAGAAGAAAGACCTCGACGCCACGAACGACCAGATACACCGGCTCGAAACCGAGCGCGCGCGCCTGGAACAGGTGAAACAGCAAGTGCAACAATTCGAAGCCCAAAAGGCCGTGCTGCAACAGCGCATCAACGTTATCGAACTGCTGCAAAAGGGACGCGCGGGCGGCCAGGAACTTCTTCAGAACGTAGCCAACACTGTCGCTCATGCCGACGGTCTGTGGCTGACCAACCTATCGAAGACCGGAAACACTCTCACGATTGACGGCGAAGCGAGTTCCGTAAACGCCGTGGCCAACTTCCTCACTCAGATGAAGCGCTCCGGATATTTCGACAAAGTCGAGATTAAGGAAGCCAAGGAAAACGACATCGTGAAATCGGTAACGACATTTGCCTTCTCAATGACCGCGGAAATCGCGGGTACACAAACCGTGCAAGGCGCGAGCGCTCCGGCGACACCCGCAGTCCCTGCGCCGCGGGGCAGGAGTTAGACTCATGGCGACGCCATTCAGAGATTGGCCGTTACCTCTTCAGGCCGTCTTCTATCTAGGCCTTGCGGTTATCATCGTAATCCTGGGCCTTTGGATTCCCGGACTTCCGAACCAGCGCGTGCGGGCCGATCTCGAGGCCGCCAAAGCTCAATTGAAGCCGCTCGAAAATGAAGTGGCGAACCTGCGCGTATATCAACAGCGGCAGGTGGAATTGCAAGGCGAGATGGATGCTTTGCAGAAACAGCTGGCAACGCTTCAGACCATTGTTCCTGAAGACAAGCAGGTGGATCAGTTCATCATCATGCTTCAGACCGCGGCGAGCACGTCTGGCGTTTCGCTTCGCAGGATTACAACCAAGCCGGTCGTGTCAAAAGACTATCACTTTGAAATGCCGTTCGAGCTCGAGGCGGACGGGCCGTACTTTTCGATGCTGGATTTCTTCGGGAAGTTGAGCCGGCTTTCCCGAATCATCAACGTGGGTGATCTCAAGTTCGACGCCATCGCACCCAACGGCGGAGCAACGAAATTTCCAGTCACTCCGGGAACATCTGTGACCGGCACAATGACTGTGACAACGTTTTTCACGGAGCCGGGCCAGACGCTACAGCCCGCGGCTACCAAGCCGGTAAAGCGGTAGGAATCAGGATAAGGGAATATGAAACTCTTGAACTCGATCGCCAGTATGATTGCGGTGGCTGGGTTGACGGTTGCCTTTGCTTCGACTCTAGCCGCGCAGGTTCAGGCTCCGCCTGCGGCGGGCAACGTCCCGGCAACAGGCGCTCCGGCCCAGCAACCGAGCGACGCCCACAAGAAGGCCCATAAGGCCAGGCCGGCTCAGGGTACGCCCACCAAGCCAGCCGCGCCCGTTGCTTCCAAGACGACAGGGCAGGCACCGGCGGCAACTACTGCCCATCGGGATCCCTTCCAGTCGTTGCTGAATGTTTCCAAGAGCGCGGGCGCGAATTTGCCCCCGGGTAAGGCGGGATTGGTGATCGCGCAAATACGGGTGGATGGAGCAATTAAGTCGCAATCAGGTATGATTGCGGTAGTCTCCAACCCCGAGCAACGCACCTATTTCGTCCGCGAAGGCGATCGGCTCTACGATGGCGAAGTCGAAAAGATCAATCTAGATGGGGTGGTTTTCCGGGAATCGACCAAGGACGCATTCGGCAAGCCGGTCGAGCGGGAAGTTACGAAGCGACTCTACGCGAGCGCAGGAGAGCAGCAATGAGGATCATAAGGCAACGCTGGGGACTTGCCCTTCTTTTCGCGGCAGCCCTTATTTCGACAAGTGGGACTCTGTGCGCCGCATCAGCGCCGGTCGTCCGACCACCTGCGACGCCGGCGGAATCCGCCAACACTATTCCTATCGCGGATACAAAGCCGGGAACCGCCTCTGCCGCGGGAATCGAGCATGTGCAACTTCAGCAGGATGGCGGCGACACGGAAGTTAACGTCACGGGCAGCGCGCCGCTAACCTATCACGTCTCGAGACTCTCCCATCCCGATAGAATCGTTCTCGATTTTTCGGGCGCGCAGGTGAAGACGTCGGATCGCAGCATCGCGAGCAATCTCGACCCTGTCCGCGCCATCCGCTTGGCGCAATTTTCTCCCGAGGTCGCCCGCGTCGTAATCGAGTTGCGCGCAACCGCGCCGTACACGGTAAATGCCAAGGGCAACACGGTCACCGTTGATTTTGTCGGTGGCAGCGCAACCAAAGGTTCCGCGAAGGGCACCAGCGATGCAAACGCCTCGCCAGTGAATACGACTCATAACGCCGCTCCAGTGTCTTTGCCAGCCGTGGTTTTGCCGGCTAACTTGACCCAGGCAAACGCCGCATTAGCCTCGGAGCCGGACACAAAGAAACTTGTGACTGCGCCCGCTCCAACCGGTACCGACGGCACGAAGCCATCGGCCGAGGCGCAGCAAGCAGCCACTCCTCCGGCCTCCGGCAGGTATTCCGGCGAGCCGATCTCCGTGAATTTGAAAGATGTCGATCTTCGCGATTTCTTCCGCCTGATTCACGAAATCAGCGGCTTGAATATCGTGGTTGACCCGAATGTAAAGGGCAACCTCACGATCGTTCTTGATGATGTGCCGTGGGATCAGGCACTTGACATCGTTCTGCACAACAACGATCTCGAAAAGCAGCTCGATGGCAACGTTCTGAGGATTGCCACTCGCGAGACCATCAAGAAGGAAGCTCAGGAAGCGCATGAACTATCGCAGGCGCAGGCTGAGGCGGCCGACATCATTACCACAACCCGAGTGCTCAACTACGCCAAGGCCGACGATATGGTGGCGACCTTGAAAAAGTTCTCGTCGTCACGCGGCGATGTCATCGGCGATTCGCGTTCGAACACTATAATCATTCGCGATATTCCGAGCGTTCTTCCCGTGATGGATAACCTTCTCCGCCAGCTCGACCGCAAGTCTCAACAGGTGGAAATTGAGGCGCGCGTCGTGGCTGCAAACCGCAACTTCGCCAGCGCTATTGGAACTCAGTGGGCGTTTTCTGCCGGTACGGGAAGCCGCAACAACGTTTTCGGCGGCGACCAGGGCATCGGAACCAGCGAAATCACCCGCGGTACGGGCCTCCCCACTCCTCCGCTCGTCGTAAGCAATGGATCGTCCACCGGCAGCCAGATGCCGTTGAGCGTCGGCCTGGGCGTCTCTGCCCCTACGAGCGGCATTTCCTACGCTTTCACATCGCGTAACTTCGCCCTCGACCTCATCATTGATGCGGCCGAAACCAAGGGCGTCGGGAAACTGATTTCAAAGCCGCGATTGATCACGCAGAATAACCAGAAGGCCCAGGTCAAGCAGGGTACGAAAATTCCTGTCCAGACGATCGTAAACAACACGATTTCAGTGCAATTCGTGGACGCTGTCCTTCAGCTCGAAGTGACACCTCAAATTACCGCTGAAGGCACTATCTTTATGGACGTCAAGGTCACCAACGACCAGATCGATCAGGCCATCCCGCGCGTCGAAGGCATTCCTGCTATCGACACGCAGGAAGAAGATACCCGGGTGACAATCAGTGATGGTGGCACAGTCGTGGTCGGCGGCATCATCGTTTCGAACCAGCAAACGGCGGTCTCCCAGGTTCCTTTGTTCGGCAGTCTGCCGATCATCGGCAATCTCTTCAAGAACACGACGGTCAGCTCAACGTCCCAGGAATTGCTCTTCTTCCTGACACCTCGGATTCTTCCGAACTAGGTGTCCCAAGGAGAACTCTGGATTTTGAGTTGAGCACTCGGGTAGGGCACTTGGGTTGGCGCCTTTGGTTGATGAAGGTTGAAGAAAAAAGGTCCAGTCGAGAACAGAATCCGGAGCCGGCAAGACAGGCTCCGGATTTGTTTTTCTACACTAGGCGCTGACGCCATCCTCGTTTCACATCTCGCAGACATACGTTACCTTTGCGGTTTCTCAGGAAGCAACGCGCTCTTACTTGCCACCGCCGATAGAACCACTCTAATTACCGACGGTCGTTACACAATTCAGGCTAATGAAGAGACTTCAGGCGTAGAGGTACTGATCGCGCGCAAGTCCCTCTTTGCCGAGGCTGGCAGCCTTCTTTCTCGCGCCCGTGCCCGGAAGACGGTCCTATATTCGTCCGGGCAGCTTACCGTAGCCCGGTTTGCGCTGCTCCAGAAGACGGCTCGAGCCCGTGCGTGTTGGCGGGTTGATTCGGGCCTCGTTGCGGATCTCCGTGGGGTAAAAGACGCGGACGAGCTGGCAGTGATGAAGCAAGCCGCGGACATCGCGAGTGCCGTCTTCGCCGACGTGCTTCCCTTAATTCGGCCGGGGATTCTCGAAAATGAGCTCGCCGCGGAAATTGAATACCGCATGCGGCGGATGGGCGCGAGCGGTGCCTCATTTGAAACGATTGTCGCCTCCGGGCCGCGCTCGGCACTGCCCCATGCGCGGCCCACCGATAAGCCCATCAGCAAAAACGAGTTGGTCGTCCTTGACCTGGGTGCTATACTCCGCGGTTATTGCAGCGATATGACGCGGACCGTTTTCGTCGGCAAAGCGCCCCGCGAGGTCCGCGGTTGGTACGGGGCGGTACTCGAAGCGCAGGCAGCGGCTATCCAAGCGCTGAAGCCGGGGGTAAGCGCGGGGGATGTTGATTCGGCGGCCAGGCGCGTTCTGCACCGGCACCGATTAGCGCGGTTTTTCACCCACAGCACTGGCCATGGTTTGGGACTCGAAGTTCACGAAGCCCCACGGCTTGGTCGCGGTGAAACAGCAAAGCTCGCGGCCGGCAACGTCGTCACCATCGAGCCTGGCGTATACATCGAAAATGTCGGCGGCATCCGCATCGAGGACGATGTGATGGTAGGCCCGGACGACGCACTTGCAGCGGGTAAAAGCGCTCAAATTCTTACCAGCGCAACCAAGGAATTTCTAGAGCTCTGAATGGCGGATTCGAAGAAGGCGCGAAGCAATAATCCGGCCGAAGCTGGCAGCGTCGATTTACAGGACCTCGAACCCCTGCTCGCGTTCATGAGCAAGCACGGACTCGAGGAGTTCGAGTACGAGCGCGGCGGTTTTCGAGTTCGGCTGAAAAAGGCTTCTCAGAATTCCGCGACAATCTTCCGTCCGGGAATTTCTCCGGAGATCGTTATAGCGACTCAAGGAGCCGCATCTTCCGCACCGCAGGCGGCGGGGGCGAGGGAAGCTGCTGGAGACGCGGCGCGGCCCGATGATCTGCACGTCGTCAAGTCGCCGATTGTCGGCACGTTTTACGCGTCACCGAATCCGGGCGAAGAGGCGTTTGTCCGCGTCGGGGATCGCGTCAAGTCCGGCCAGGTGCTGTGCATCATCGAAGCGATGAAACTGATGAACGAAATTGAATCTGATGTTGACGGCGAGGTCATGCGAATTTACGTCGAAAATGGCCAGCCCGTCGAGTACGGCGAAGCTTTGTTTGGTATCCATCCGCAGCGCAAGAAGTAGGCGTCCGGCCGCGGGCGCTCGAGCCAGATGTTTCAAAAACTTCTGATCGCCAACCGGGGCGAAATCGCCCTTCGCATCCTTTCGGCCTGCAAGGAACTCGGCATTCGTACGGTTGCCGTTTACTCCGAAGCGGACCGCAATGCGTTGCATGTTCGATTCGCGGATGAGGCCGTATGCATTGGGCCTCCACGCAGCTCCGAAAGCTACCTCAACATTCCCCATGTGATCAGCGCGGCAGAAATCACCAATGTGGACGCGATTCATCCCGGCTACGGATTCCTCTCCGAAAATGCGAACTTCGCCGAAGTTTGCGAAGCATCGCACATCGCATTCATCGGGCCGTCCTCCGAGAACATTCGCTTGATGGGCGAAAAAGACAAAGCCCGGAAAGCCATGGCGGAGGCGGGCCTGCCGGTAATTCCCGGCAGCGATGGAATCGTCCCCGACGAGGATTCCGCAAAGCAATTGGCGGCCGAGCTCGGCTATCCGATCATGATCAAGGCGGCCGAGGGCGGCGGAGGCCGCGGGATGCGTGTGGTGTCGAGCGCCGCGGAACTGATCTCTAATTTTCAGACGGCTCGCGCAGAATCCCGCCAGGCATTCGGTTCGCCCGACGTTTACTTCGAAAAGCTTATCGAGCGTCCGCGCCACATTGAGTTCCAGGTTCTCGGCGATCGCCACGGCGACTTGATTCATCTTGGCGAGCGCGAGTGCTCGATCCAGCGGCGGCATCAGAAAGTCATCGAAGAATCGCCTTCGCCCATTCTGGACGCCAAGACCCGCTGCGAAATGGGCGAGAG
>DATBYF010000159.1:0-16970 GCA_036513895.1 Candidatus Acidiferrales bacterium
GGCGAGCCCAGCAGCATCGCGCTCACACACAAGCAAAGCCCTAAAGCGATCGCAATCGCGAATCGCATAGACATCTTCTTCATAGTCATTTCCCCCAAATGAGCGCCGTGCGCCCAGTTCTCTTCGGTTTCAAGCTTTAACTTTAATTAGTGCTCTCAAGAGGTCGTTACGCGCTGCATGTCGCGGCTGTCAGCAGTAGAAGACCCCCTTCTAGAACTGCCGCGTTCGAAACAAAGGCCTTAATGCAGCACATCGATTATTTCAATACCACCCCGGTCTTCAGGATTTAGCGTCAGAGTGGCATTTCCTGTCAAGGGAAAAAAAACCGCCTTTGTAATGTGCGATGGGACCACTGCACAACGAATTGTCCACCATATTGCATTCCCCCGTTCTAAAGCGGCGCAGGAGGGAAGGCCTCACGTCTCGCCAGGCGTACGTCGTGCCGGTTCGAAGCTCCCTTCGGGGCTCAGGGCAGGTAGGGCAGGCGTGAGCTTCAGAACGGCGTAGTGCCCTGCTCATACTAATTCTCAACGACTTTTCGTTTCTATTCCGGCCGCATTGCCTCATGCTGAGTGGCAGAACTTGGCCCGCGTGGGAGGCTAAAAATGGAAAAATCCAAATTCGGAGTGGCCGTTAAAGGACTCAAGCAAGAAGGCGAACGTCACGACTGCCTGATCAAAGATCCTGTAACCAATGAATCGCGCTTATTTGACACGCGCGATGAAGCCGAGAAGTTTACCAAGGACCTGAGGGAAAATACCCCGGACTATCTGCGCGACGCCTTTGCCTTGCTCGGTATTCCGTTAAAGTTCGATGTCGTTGAGTTGGTTCTGAGCCGCAAGAAAGCCGCAACTCAGAGCCAGGAGAACGAGTTCAGAAAATAGCGGCGCGCTCAGGGCAGTGTGAACGCGATGATTGAGTCCCCCTGGGGTTCCTCTGTTACGCCGCGGTGCCCTCCCGCTGCAATCACTACAAATTGCTTGCCGCCTTTTCGCGTCTGGTAGGTCATCGGAGTCGCCCCGCCGCTCGTGGGAAGTTGATAGTTCCAAATTTCCTTCCCGGTTTCCACGTCAAACGCGCGAAACGATGGATCAACCATCGTTCCGGCGATGAATACCAGTCCGCTGGCGGTGACAACGGGACCGCCAAGGCTGGGGGCACCCGCGGGGACGATTGGTTTACTCGGCGCAAGGGACCCTAGTGGAATTTGCCAGCGAATCGTGCCCGTCGCCATATCCACAGCCGTCAACGATCCCCACGGCGGTGGCGCGCAAGGCAGATGGTAGGCCTTGCCAAACATGAACGTCCGAAACATCCCGTAGGGCCCGCCGGCTTGCTGGGTGTACTCTGCGTCCTCCGTGTTCGCATCCACTTCGTCCCAATACTTTTCCGCCGGAATGACCCCCATCCTCGATGGCAGATTATTTGTGTTGACCACCAGCAAGCTGTTCTGGGGGTCGTACGCATAGCCGCTCCAATTCATCCCACCGACATTTCCGGGGAAGGACAGCGTGCCCTTCAAACTTGGCGGCGTGAACAGGCCCTCATTTCGGAGCTTCTTGACTTGCTCGCGGCAGGCTTCGCGATCTCCCGGAGTTATGCCCCAGGCATCGTCGGCGGAAAGTTTCTGCGGCGTGACGGCCGGTGGCGCCATAGGAAAAGGCTGGGTAGGAGATGTCACTTCTCCCGGCACATCCGTCTGCGGAACCGGCCTCTCTTCCACGGGGAATACTGGAGCGCCCGTGTCGCGATTCAATACGTAGAGAAAGCCCGTCTTATTGCCCTGAATCACCACCGGAACGCTCTTGCCATCGTGCTGCAACGTTGCCAGCAACGGTGGCGATCCAGTGTCGTAATCCCAAAGGTCGTGATGCACCAACTGGAATCCCCATACGAACTCTCCGGTCTTGCCACGCAGCGCGACCACAGAATTTGCCCACTTGTTGTCACCGGGGCGCAGCCCGCCGTAGTAATCAGGGCTCGCGCTGCCGGTCGGAACGAATACGAGATCGCGCTCCGGATCTACGACCATCACGGACCACGCGTTTCCCGCGCCGGTCCGCCACTTCTTCGTCGTTTCCTGGGCTCCCGCTCCCTGATTAGCTGATCCCAGCTTATCGGAGACACCTTGAGCGGCGTCATTCGGTGGTATCGGATCCCATTTCCAGCGCAACGCGCCGGTTCGTGCGTCAAATGCTCTTACCACTCCGCTCGGCATGTCCACCCGCGAATTATCGTCAACAGCAGAGCCGACCACGACTACATCATCAATCACTGCCGGCGGGGAGGTCATGTGGTATTGCCCCGGAATGTAACGCGGCACATCGCGCAGGCTGATTTGTCCTCGATTGCCGAAGTCCATGCACGGCTCGCCAGTCGCGCCATCAAGCGCGATGAGCCGCGCATCGAGAGTGGCCTCGAAAATTCTTCGGCGGCAGGGTTTTGTTCTCGCTCGGGCGGAATCGAGCCACGCGGATACACCGCGATTGATCAGGCCGTCACCGTATTCTCCGGCGAGTTCGATCATTGGATCGTAGACCCAACGCTGCTTCCCGGTCTCCGGGTCAAGTGCGAACACGCGATTGAACGCCGTGGTGAGGTATAGCGTTCCGTCCACAAGGATTGGCGTCGTTTCGAGGCCACTGCGCTTTTTGCCACCGCTGCCATCGGAAATATCGCCGACGTGAAAAGTCCAAGCGACTTTCAGAGTCGCCACGTTCCCGTGGTTAATCTGTGTCAGCGGCGAATAGCGCATCCCGCCTGCGTCGTGGCCGTAAAATGGCCATTCGTCGCCCAAGCCACCGGATTGACTCGACGACTGCGCAATTGCGCCGGGCATGCCTGCACATGCCGCGGCAAGAATGCTTGCCAGGAAAATTTCACTTAATTTCGACATTTGTGGGAATTTCCTCCTGCGCAAGAAAAGCGGCATCATTGTACGCCCACGCTACTTGCTTCCGGTGGCGCGAAACAATTATTCAAGTGCTTGGCTGGAGTCTCGATGCCTCGTTAGTGTCCATTGCCTGATTCGGCGCAAGATACTAGGCTTTGGAATATTGAAGGATCAAGATGAAGCTCATTTCACGGCAGCTCAAGTCGTCCGCAGTGGACGCCCAAGTTCCCTTGGCGTTTCAGCAGACTCGATTGTCCGCGACGGATTTGAGCAATCACCTGGCATGCCGCCACCTGACTACGCTGGAGCTGCAAGTTGCAAGAGGCGAGGCGCATAAGCCGGAATGGGCAGCGCCTGATTTGCAGGTGATTCGCGAACTCGGTTTGCGCCACGAGAAGCGCTATCTGACGTTCCTTGAAGAACAGAAGAAATTCTCCGTCGTGAATCTGTCTCAGTTCGCTAACAAAGACGAAAAAGCTTTGCTGGCGGAAACGCTTCGGCTGATGGCGAGTGGAGTAGACGTGATTGCTCAAGGAGCCTTGGGCGATGAGCAATGGTTCGGGCGGCCGGACGTACTCTTGCGCGTAGCCAAGCCAAGCGGGCTATGGGCTTGGTCGTACGAAGTCCAGGATACGAAGCTGGCGAAGGAAACGAAAGCGACCAGCATCCTCCAACTGTCGCTGTATTCGGATTTGCTAAAAACAATTCAGGGAAGCCAGCCGGAGCTCATGTGGGTGATTCCTCCTCAAAAGGAATTTCTCGGTGAAAGCTATCGTGTTGCCGAATATGCGGCGTACTACCGGCACGTGCGGAAACAATTGTCGAGCGTAGTGCTGGAAGGCGCAACGGGTGCAACTTATCCCGAGCCGGTTCCGCATTGCGATGTCTGCCAGTGGTTTCGTGAGTGTGAGAAGCGGCGGCGCGGCGATGATCACCTGTCGCTGGTCGCCGGAATTCGGAAGCTACAACGAAATCAGCTCGAAGAGTGGGACACCGGGACGATGGCCAAGCTGGCTGTGCTTCCGATACCCCTGAAAGAAAGGCCGAATCATGGATCGCGAGAGGGCATCGAACGTGTGCGAGAGCAGGCACGCGTGCAAGTGGAGGGTCGCGCAGAGAAGAAGCTGAAGTACGAATTGCTCCTGCCAGTCGCAGAAGGAATGGGACTCTGCCGTCTACCGGAGCCTTCGCCGGGCGATATATTTCTGGATCTCGAAGGCGATCCCTTCGCAGGCGAATCGGGACTGCAATATCTATTCGGCTTCGCATTTCTAAATACGAACGGCCAATTGCACTATGAAAAACACTGGGCCTTACAGCAAGAAGAGGAAAAAAAGGCTTTCGAGTGGCTGATAGACGAAATCGTGCGCCGCAGGAAATCAAATCCTCAGGCCCACGTGTATCACTTCGGCGCTTATGAGCCAAGTGTCCTCAAACGCTTGATGGGAATTTATGCCACGCGCCAAGACGAGATCGACGAGATGCTTTGGGAGGGAACATTTGTAGACTTGCATCAGATCCTCAAGCAAAGCGCGCGGGCCAGCGTGGAAGAATACTCGCTGAAGAGAATTGAAGGATTATATGGTTTTGAGCGAACGACGCCGCTTGATTTAGCGGGCTTGGCGATGCGTTTTGTGCAGCACCAACTGGAATTAGGTTGGGGAGATGAGGAGTTGCCTGGAGATGTTCGCGACGCGATAGAAGGGTATAACGGCGAAGATTGCTTTTCGACTGCCAAGTTACGGGATTGGCTCGAGAGCAGACGCCAGGAACTCGTGGCCTGCGGTGGCGCGGTAGCGCGGCTGCCGAAAAGGGAGCGTCCTGTTCAAGAAGACCTGACCGAGTGGCAGCAACGCATCGAAGCGCTTGCGGCCGAGCTTACGGCGGACGTCCCCGCAAATATTGCGGAGCGCACACCGGAGCAGAAGTCGCGCTGGCTGTTGGCGCGCCTGCTGGATTGGCATAGACGAGAAAACAAGGCGGCGCATTGGGAGGGTTTTCGTCTGAAGGAACTCGACGACACAGAGCTGCTTGACGAGAGAGCGGGGTTGTCGGGTCTCAAGTTCATGAAGCGAGTGCTGTTCGAAAGAAAAATTCCTGTGGATCGCTATGCTTACGAGAAGCAGGAAACCGACGCGCGTGAAAAAAGCGAACTTTACTGCAAGGGCGAGAAGTTCGGAAGCATCGTCGCGATTGATCCGGTGGAACGCATAATTGATATTAAGAAAACGGGAAAGACGGCCGACAGCCATCCTGCTGCTGTGTACGTATGGGAATGGCCATATAGAACCAAGGAACAAGCGGAGTCCTTATATCGCCTTGGACACTGGGTCGCAAAAAATGGAATTGATGCCATCGGAGAGTATCGCGCGGGCAGAGATTTGTTGATGCGAAGGCCGCCTCGCCTCTCGAAGAACGAAACACTCGCCCAGTTGGCATCGGAAACCCCCGTAAACACAGCCAGTCGGATTGCGCTTTCACTAAAGGACTCCATTTTTGCAATCCAAGGACCGCCCGGCTCAGGGAAAACGCATACGGGCGCGCGAATGATCTGTGAGTTGGTAAAGCAAGGAAGAAAGATCGGCGTAACGGCGCTGAGTCACAAAGTGATTCGCAATCTGCTCGATGCCGTGGTAGAGGCAGCTCGCGAAATGAAAGTCCCGGCGGTTCGCTGTATGCATCGGGACGATCATGGAGAGGAGAGCGATGGCGTCGCGGTCGCGAGGAAGAACGAGGAAGCGTTAGATGCACTGTGCACTGGCAAAGCTACTGTTGTCGGAGGGACATCCTTTCTATGGTCGCCTGAAATTTCGTTTCAAGTCGTAGACGTTTTGTTCATTGACGAAGCGGGGCAGATGTCGCTCACCGATGTTCTCGCAGTGTCGCAAGCGGCGAAAAATTTGGTTCTGCTCGGCGATCCTCAGCAGCTGGAACGGCCAGTAAAAGGAAGCCACCCGGACGGTGCAGAAAAATCGGCGCTCGAGCACCTGTTGGACGGCCGCAAGACCATCGCCGAAGAAATGGGATTTCTGCTGCCTCAAAGTTGGAGATTGCATCCCGAGATCTGCAAATTTACCTCTGAAGTTTTTTACGAGGACAAGCTGGCTTCGCATCCGATTGCGCGGAGCAGAGTTTTGGAGGGCCATCCTTGGCTGAATGGTGCGGGCTTATGGTTTGTTCCAGTGGAGCACGACGGGAACGGGAATTCTTCTGCGGAGGAAGTGGAAGTCGTAGCTCGAATTGTGGAAGGATTACTCAAGCCCGGAATCAATTGGTTTTACAGTGCGGGCAATTGCCGCCCGCTGAAGCGCGATGAGATCTTGATTGTGGCGCCGTACAACGCGCAGGTAGCAGATTTGTCGGCGCGCCTACCAGGAATGCGGATTGGAACTGTAGACAAGTTTCAAGGGCAAGAGGCCCCTGTGGTCATCTATTCACTGACTACATCGTCGCCGGAGGAGGCGCCGCGCGGAATGGAGTTCCTCTACAGTTTGAATCGCCTGAACGTGGCCACGTCGCGAGCACAGTCCGTTATGATCGTAGTTGGAAACCCAAGATTATTCGAGCCGGAGTGTCGAACTCCGAGGCAGATGCAACTCGCCAACGCGCTGTGCCGTTTTCGTGAGCTAGCGACGTTAGTGCAAAGAGATCAGCTATGAGTGAACTCGTCAAGCTTACGAAAGATGGCCGCATTGCCGTCATCACCATCAACAATCCGCCCGTCAACGCGCTCAGTCCCGGAGTCCCTGAGGGCATCGCTCAGGCGATCGAGCAGATAAATAAAGACGCCACGGTGAATGCCGTCGTGCTCATCGGCGCGGGCCGCACGTTCGTTTCCGGCGCCGACATCAAAGAGTTCGACAAAATCAGATCTGGTGAAGCGAGCGGCACGATGAGCTTCCCCGATCTCCTGACGCAAATCGAAAATTCCAAGAAGCCGATCGTAATGGCTATACATGGAAACGCGCTCGGCGGGGGCCTGGAACTTGCCATGGCCGGCCACTGCCGCGTGGCCGCGCCGAATGCGCAAGTTGGTCAGCCGGAAGTGAAGCTTGGGATCATCCCCGGCGCTCATGGAACGCAGCGCCTCCCTCGTCTCGCGGGAGTTGCTCAGGCTCTTACGATGTGCGTGGAAGGCAAACCCATCCCGGCATCGCAAGCGCTGAAATTCGGAATCATCGATCGCTTAATCGAAGTCGACCTCCTCGCGGGCGCTATTTCCTTCGCACTCGAAATTGCCGCCAAGCCAGTACCGAAGACGCGCGATCGAAATGAAAAGCTCGGCACGCCCGAAGAAAACGCCCCGCTTTTTACCTCGGCCCGCGAAACCGCACGAAAAAAGCAGCGCGGCATGATCGCTCCGCTCGCCGCAATTGATGCCGTCGAAGCCGCCGCGAAGCTGCCCTTCGACGAAGGCTGCCGGCTCGAACGAAAACTCTTCATGGAGTGCCTCAATTCGGATCAATCGAAAGCACTCATCCACGTCTTCTTCGGCGAGCGCGAGGTCGCGAAAATCCCCGACGTGCCGAAAGACACGCCAACAATCCCCGTGAATCGCGCAGCAGTTGTCGGCGCGGGGACGATGGGCGGCGGCATCGCCATGGTATTCGCGAACGCCGGAATTCCCGTGCTTCTCAAAGAAGCGGATCAAGCCGCACTCGAGCGGGGGATGGCCAACATCCAAAAGAATTACGCGAACTCAGTATCCCGCGCCCGGTTCACTCAGCAATTCGTTGACGAGCGATTGAAGCTAATCCAGCCGATCATTTCCTACGACGGGTTCGCGGACGTCGACATGGTCGTTGAAGCCGTCTTCGAAGGCATGGCGTTGAAGAAGCAGATTTTCAGCGAGCTCGATCGCGTTTGCAAACCCGGCGCAATCCTGGCGAGCAACACCTCTACTCTGAACATAGATGAAATCGCAGCGGCCACTTCGCGTCCGGAATTCGTCATCGGCACTCACTTCTTCAGCCCCGCGAATGTGATGCGCCTGCTCGAAATTGTTCGCGGAAAGAGAACGAGCAAACAAGTGCTCGCCACCGCCATGCAGCTTTCGAAGAAGCTCGGGAAAATCGGCGTGCTGGTAGGCAATTGCCGCGGCTTCGTCGGCAATCGTATGTTCCATGCCTACGTGCGCGAATCCGTCTTCCTAGTCGAGGAAGGCGCGACCGTCGAAGCGGTTGATCGCGCTCTCTACGATTTCGGCATGGCCATGGGCCCGCTCGCCGTCGGGGATCTCGCTGGTCTCGACGTGGGCTGGCGCATCCGAAAAGAGTATCGCCACCTTGAAAAGCCCGGCATCCGCCAGGCATTCGCGGGCGACCGCCTTTGCGAAATGGGGCGCTTCGGCCAGAAGACCGGCGCAGGCTGGTACAAGTACGACGATCAGCGCCGCGCCACACCGGATCCGGAAGTCGAGAAACTCGTGCGCCGGTGGGCCGCTGAACAGAAAATTTCGCAGCGAAAAATTTCTGCTGACGAAATCGTGGATCGCTGCGTCTACGCCCTCGTCAACGAAGGCGCGCGCATCCTCGAAGAAGGATTCGCATCCCGCGCCGTTGATATAGACATTATCTACATCAACGGCTACGGTTTCCCCGCCTACCGCGGTGGTCCAATGTGGTACGCCGACACCGTTGGATTAAGAAAAGTTTACGACCGCATCCGCCAATTTCAAGATCAACACGGTGAAATTTGGGAGCCCGCGCCCCTCCTCAAATACTTAGCCGAGCACGGCAAGAACTTCGCCGATTTCACTCGAGAGCAAGGAGCGATCGCCTAGCCCCGTGAGTTTCAGCAAGGCCATTTTGCAGATAACGTTTGCGAGTTCCAGTACAAAAGTACCTATAGGCCCGTAATTGTTCAGCGCATCTCCCTGACATTCGAAACCAGCGTCCTAGCGCAGTGCGCTAAGCTTGCCTTGCATGGAAACCCCGGCCAAATCTTCAGGGAATTCGCTCCTATTCACCGCCTGGCTCGTAATCGGCGGCGGGTTTGTCGCTATGGCGCTCCTGCTCCCGCACGGCACAGCTCGAGCGACCCTCGGCGACATCCTTATGTGCCTGTTGCCGCTCGGGGCCAATGCGTGCCTGCTTTCCAATGCCAACACTCCGTACCGCCGGACAAATACATTCTGGATTTTGATGGCCGCCGGCTGCGGATTGTGGCTGATCGGATCGCTCTCGGGCACGTACCGCGAACTTGTCCTGCATGCGCCGTCGAAATTCTCCTATCTCGGCAGCATCGCGTTTTTCCTGCATCCAGTTCCGTTCATGGCCGCGATCGCCATCCAGCCGCACGCGCGAGGAATGCGCGAGACTCTGCGATACGGCCTGCTCGACCTCATGCTTCTCGCGGCAACGTGGCTCTATGTCTATGCATTCGTAGCTCTCCCCTGGATCGCCATATCGCCGAACTCTCAGATTTTCACGGTTCGCCGTTGGCAAGCCTACGCCGGCGAGAACGTCGTCTATCTCTCGGGCCTCGCCTACGTCTACTTTCGAGCGCACGGCGCCTGGCGCCGGATTTACGCTCAACTCGCCGGCATCGCCGCGATTCACACAGTCGGCTTCCTCGTAATTGCCGCAGCGACGCTCGCGGGCGTGTTCTCTTCCGGCAGCATCTACTACTTCCCCTACGTGCTCATGTTTTTGTGGCTTGCGACGCTCGGCGTGATGGCTCAACGCATTCCGCTCTCCCCGGATGCCAAAGAGCGATCGCAGCATGACGGCGCGCAATGGCCACAGCGCCTCGCCATCGCCGGTGTGCTTTTCGTTCCGCTGCTTGCAGCCTGGAACCAGTTCGTCAGCAATGCTCCCGCCCCAGTGCGCGAATTCCGCCTGGTTCTCACGCTTGCCGCACTCGTATTCGGCACGGGGATGGTCTTTCTGCGCCAGCACCTGGTGGATCAAGAGCGCCTGCGCCTCGTCTCCAGCCTTCAGGATTCACTCGAAAATCTAAAACGTCTCCAGAGCCAATTCGTGCAATCCGAAAAGCTCGCTTCTCTCGGCCAGTTGGCTGCCGGCGCGGCCCACGAAATCAATAATCCGCTGGCCGCGATTCTCGGCTATTCCGAGTTGCTGGCCGACGAACCCTCCGCCGGCCCGCGCGCGCGCAATATCGCCGAAAAAATTCGCGATCAAGCTCGCCGCACACGCGAGCTCGTGAACAATCTCCTCAGCTTCGCGCGCCAGAAGCCCGCAGAGAAGCAGTTGCTGGACCTCACCACGGTCGTCGCGGGAGCAATCCAGCTCCGCACCCTCGACCTCCGCGACAAAAACATCAAAATCGAGACGCAGCATCGCGGCGTTCTCCCCGCAGTCCGCGGCGATCCCAATCAATTGCTTCAGGTATTTTTTCAGCTCATTAGCAATGCCGTTGATGCCATGGAGCCCAACGGCGGCGGTGTGCTCACCATCAAAACCATGCGTGAACGCGGCGACGTCGTCATCGAGTTCTCCGACACCGGCCCTGGCCTCGTCGAACCCGAGCGCGTCTTCGATCCTTTTTACACCACCAAATCCGTTGGCAAAGGTTCGGGCCTCGGCCTCAGCATTTGCTACGGCATTCTTCAGGAACATGGCGGCAGGATCACCGCGTCCAATCGTATCGAGGGCGGCGCGACATTCCGCATCGACATTCCCGCGGTCCTCGCCTTTTTCCCGCGCGCGGCTCAGGTCCCCGCCGCCGTCGGCGAGCGATAACGCTCCTTCTTCCGGCGTTCTCGCGCCTTATGCTAGAGTCGAATGTTCATGGACGCCCCAGCCGTCTGCATAGAAAATCTCACGCGCCGTTTTGGCCCGCTCACCGCGGTGGACCACATTCAAATGAACGTAGCCGCCGGCCAGTTTTTCGGCTTCCTCGGCCCCAACGGCGCCGGTAAATCCACCACCATTAAAATGCTCACCGGCCTGCTCGCTCCCAGCGAAGGCCGCATCCGAATTCTTGGGATCGACCTTGAAAAAGATCCGGTCGCCGTGAAGCGCCAAATCGGCGTCGTCCCTGAGGGCCTCGCGCTTTTCGGACGGCTCACCGGCTCCGAATATCTCAATTTCGTCGGCCGCATGTACGGCCTCGATCGCAAGACCACAGCGCAGCGCGCCACCGAACTCCTCGATTTCATGCAGCTCAGCGATCGTCCCAAATCGCTCATCACCGATTATTCGCACGGCATGCAGAAGAAGCTGGCCATGGCCGCCGCCGTCATTCACGGTCCGCGCGTGCTTTTTCTTGACGAGCCTTTCGAAGGTGTGGACGCCGTCGCCTCCGGCACTCTCAAGGCCATGCTGCAGCGAATGATTGGCCACGGCGCAACAATTTTCCTGACCTCACATGTGCTCGAAATCGTCGAGCGCCTCTGCAGCCACGTCGCCATCATTCACAAAGGCCGCCTCGTCGCTCAGGGCTCGCTCGACGAACTGCGTAGCGGCGTGGAAGCGCGCCTCAGCGCCGTGCCTGGTTCGGCCGAACCCATCGCCCCGCACGAAAAACTGACTCTCGAGCAAATTTTTCTGAATATCGTCGGCGGCACTGTGCTGCGCGATCAGGAGCTCACATGGCTGGGCTGAGCGCACCGCCCGCTCCTGCGCCATCCTCCGAATTTCGCGGCCTCAGCAATCTCCGCATGTTCGCCATCATTGCCGAGCTGCGATGGAACTTGCTTCGCAATTCGCTAAGAACCATTCGTGGGCGCCTCGAAGCTGTCTCCCGTGCCTTTGCCACCATCACGATGACGATGCTCTCGATCGGCGGCGCAATCGGCCTTTCAATCGCCAGTTACTTGACCGTCGCCGACCACCGTTTCTCTTATCTTGCTCTCATCTTTTTTGGCATTTTCATTTTTTGGCAGATGTATCCGGTGCTCGGTTCGGCATTCTCCACGCCCTTCGAGTTTGGAAATCTCCTGCGATTTCCCATGCGATTCTCATCCTTTTACCTTCTCAATCTCGCCTTTGGCCTGCTCGATCCAGTCTCGCTCGTCTGCATCCTGTGGTTGTTCGGAGTATTTGTCGGCCTCGTGCTCGCGGATGCATCTCTTCTCCCCTGGGCGTTCCTTTCGCTTTTCAGCTTCGGTGTCGTGAATGTGCTGCTTTCGCGCGCCGTCTACGTTTGGCTCGAGCGCTGGCTCGCAAAGCGCCGGACCCGCGAAGCTCTCGGCTTGATCTTCGTATTCATGATGATCTGCTTTCAATTCGTCGGGCCCCTCGCTTCGCGATGGCGGGAGAATGCCGTACCCCTTGGCCAGTACGCTTCAGTGTTTCATTTCGCGAATTACCTACCGCCCGGTTTGGCGAAGATGGTTTTGCTGGATGCGCATCGCGGCGATCAGATGTTTGCGGATCTCTCGCTCGTTGCGCTTGCCGTGTACGCACTCGGGATCGCTGCTCTTCTCGGAATCCGCCTGCACGCGCAATTTATTGGCGAGAATCTTAGCGAAGCACTGGCGCCCACGCCGGCTGGCCGTCAGGAAAAAGTTCACGTGGCGTGGGACTTGAGCGTGCTTCCCGCTCCCGTGGCGGCAATCTTCGAGAAAGAAATACGCTATCTTTTTCGTAGCGCGCCGATCATTTTCACGTTCGTGATGCCTCTGTTTCTGCTCGCTATGTTTCGCGTCGTTCCTTCGCACGGAACCCACGGGGCGAGTTTTCTCGTCAAGGCGCCCGACTGGGCCTTCCCAATCGGCGCCGGTTACGCGCTACTGATTCTCGCCAACATCGTTTACAACACCTTTGGCGCGGATGGCCCCGGCCTGCAATTTATATTGACCGCCCCAGTGCGTCTCCGTGATGTCATGCTGGCAAAAAATCTCGCGCATGCCGCCGTATTCATTCTCGTCACGTCCGGCGTCCTCATCGCCACGATCGTGCTCTATCGCCCGCCGAGCCTCGCGGTCACTTTCGGCACCGTGATGGCGCTCCTCTTCGCCCTGCCCCTCAATCTCGCCGCCGGCAACATGATGTCCATTTATTCGCCCAAAAAATATGATTTCGGCGCCTTCAATCGCCAGCGCTCCACCGGCGCCACGGCTTTTGTCAGCATGGGAGTTGAAGCGGTGGTCGTCGGAATCGCCGCGGCCATTTTTTTCCTCACGCGCTTTCTCGAACGCGTGTGGCTCGCGGGAGTTATTTTCTTGCCGCTCGCGGCCGTCGCGTTCGTAGTGTACTGGCTCGTCCTCAATCTCGCAGCGCGCCGCGCTCTCGATCGCCGCGAAATCCTGATCGCCGAAATTTGCCGCACCTAGCGGGTGCATCGAAGAGTGAAGTCATCGAATCGCTGAATTTATTTCCATGTGGGGTTTCGAAATGAATCGAGTTCAAGCAATTGTTTTCGTCGCGGCCTTTGCCATTGCCTCCGCAACAATGTCCGCGCCGGTCCATGCCCAATCCGCGCCCGCAACCCACGTTCCGGGAGATATGCGTCAGGACTTAGCCGATTTCGTCGAAACGCCCGCGGTGCCCGGCTACGAAAAAGATCTCGCTGCGAAAATTCGCGAGCGCCTGAAATCCTATTCGCCGCAAATCGATAGTATCGGCGACATAATCGTCACCATCGGCAGCGGCAATCCGCGCCGCCTGCTGGTCGCCCCCATGGACGAGCCCGGCTACGTCGTCAGCGCCATCGATGACAATGGCTACCTGCGCGTGCAGCGCCTCCCGCAATCGCGCGATTTGCCTCTCTTCAACGATCTCTACGCCGCGCAACCCATCCGCCTCGAAACCTCCGATAGCAAATGGATTTCGGGTGTTGTCGCCGGACTTTCCGTCCACTTGCAGCCCGGCCGCATTGATACCCCCAAGCCCAGTGATCTCGAGAATTTCTACGTGGACATCGGCGCAAGTTCGCGCGAAGAAGCCCGCCACGCCGGCGCCGACTTCCTTAGCCCGCTCGCCATCGCCCGCCATCTCGGCGAACTCGGCAGCCACTCCGCTGCTGCGGCCGCCATCGGCGATCGCTTTGGCGATGTCGCCCTCGTTGAAATGCTTCGCGAACTCGATCCCGCAAAAATGAAGGGAACGCTCACCGTAGCGTTCGTAGTTCAGCAGTGGACTGGCGCGCGCGGCCTTCAGCGCATACTCGACCAGCTTCATCCCGATGAATTGCTCTATGTCGGCAGGTTAACTTCCGGCGGCACGATTTCCGGAATGCAGAGCGTGCGTCGCGCGCCACGCCGCGAATTGGGCAGCGGCGTTACCCTCGGTCTCACTGAAAAAGGCGAGACGCTCACCGGTTTCGCCGCCGAGCTCGAGCAACTTGGCGAACTCAGCAAAATTCCAGTCGTTCCCGATTATTCCGCGCCGCTGATTTCGCCGAGCTACATTCTCGCGCCCCAATTGCCCGGCAGATCGGCGCATGTTGGCATCGCCACGGCCTGGCCCTCAACGCCTGCCGAAATGATTGACACCGCGGATCTCGCCAAGCTCGCCCAACTTCTCCACGCCTACGCCGAAGGTTCGCCGCAATCCGCTCCAGTTGCCTTTCCCGCGCCTCCCGCTGCGAGTGAACGCGCGCCGGCCTTCAAAGCAAATCCGCAGGACGCGCTCGCTGACTTGATCCGCACCTACGGCGCCAGCGGCCACGAAGAAGCTGTCCGCAATGAAATCAAGCGCCATCTTCCGGAGTGGGCAAAAACCGACACCGACGACGCCAGAAATCTAATTCTCCATCTCGGCCCCGCCGCGGATTCAGCTTCAAAAGAAACGAAAGATTCCAAGGAATCCAAGACGCCGCGCATTCTCGTCGTCGCGCACATGGACGAAATTGGCTTCGAGATCGAATCCATCGGAAGCGATGGACGCCTGCAGGTGAAATGGCTTGGCGGTGGCGATCTGAGTTTCTTCGCCGGGCATCCCGCTCTCGTTCATTCATCCGACGGCGCCGTGCACGACGCTATCGTCGAATTGCCGAACGGCTGGGAGCAGCCGGACTTTGATTGGACAAAAGGCACGGAAACCACCGGGTCCGCAACCACCGGCACAGCGATTCACGTGGACGTCGGCGCGCACGGTGCGGCCGATGTCGCCAAAATGGGCATTCGCGCTGGCGATTGGGTGACGATCCCGAAGGAGTACCGTCCGCTCGTAGGCTCGCGCGCCATCGGCCGTAGCTTCGACGATCGCGTCGGCAACGCCGCCCTCATCGGCGCCGTCTGGGCGCTCGGGCCGAACTTCAAAGATCGCGACGTCACCTTCGTCTGGTCCACGCGCGAAGAGCTAGGCCTCCTCGGCGCCGCGGCCATCGCCAAGCGTCTAGCGGCCGAGCATCGCGCTCCCGACTACGTCTTCGCCGTGGACACTTTCGTCAGTTCCGATTCGCCGCTCGAATCCCAACGCTTCGCTGACGCTCCGCTCGGCAAAGGCTTCGTCATCCGCGCCGTGGATAATTCAAATGTCGTCCCGCACGATCTCGTCGAGCGCCTCATCTCGCTCGCCAGGCAGAATAAAATTCCCATTCAATATGGCGTTACTGGCGGCGGCAACGACGGCGCAGCCTTCACCCGCTACGGCTCCGTCGATATCCCCCTCGGCTGGCCCCTCCGTTACGCCCACTCCCCCGCCGAAGTTATCGACACGCGTGACTACGACGCCCTAACCCACATAATCACCGCCATCGCCAAAAGCTGGTGAATCTCAAAACACGCTTGCCACGATACGCGACGAACCAACCGCGCATCAATCAAGGCACATGTAGAGGCCGGCTCCAGCCGGGCAGCCTTTCGTCCGGCGCATTGCACTCGAAAACACTCCACGACAGTCCGTTTCTTGCGAGACGGAATCTCCGTGGCACGTTTAGCCAAAACATGCCGCACGAAAATCCGTGCGGCGCTACACTGACGCCGTAAATTCCTCTGCTATAATCCCCGCTCCGTGACCGAGCCCCCCTTCAAGCCGCTCCGCTGGATCGCCGTCGAAGGCCCCATCCGCGTAGGCAAATCCTCTCTCGCCAAAGTCTTGGCCGACCGCCTCCACGCCCGCCGCGTCCTCGATTCCGAAGACAATCCCTTCCTCGCCGAGTTTTACGCCGAGAAACCCGGCTCCGCCTTTCGCGCCCAGATGCATTTCCTCATGGAACGCTATCGTCAGCTTTCCGAGCTGAGCTTCGACGATGATCCCTCCATGGTCGTCTGCGATTTTCTTTTCGAGAAGGACAAAATTTTCGCCTACATCAATCTCAACAACGAAGAGCTGAAACTTTACGAGCGCTATTTCGATATGCTCGCGCGCACTACGCCCGTCCCCGATCTCGTGATTTATCTTCAGGCCAAGCCCGAAGTTCTGCGCAAGCGCGTCTCCAAGCGTGGCGATCCCGCGGAGAAGCAAATATCGCCCGAGTACGTCGAAGCTGTCTCGCAAGCCTACGAGCATTTTTTCTTCCGCTATTCAGCTTCGAATTTGCTCGTCGTGGATACGTCGGAGATCGATTTCGTCGAGCGCAGCGACGATTTGCAGGAACTCCTTCGCCGTCTGCGCCAGCCCGTGAAAGGCACGCAATACTTTCTGCCTCTCGGGCCCACCTGACATTTCGTCGTGCCGGCATGCTGCCGTCCGCGCACTCTCCGGAAATAAGAAAGAGCGGGTGGACCTTCCATCCACCCGCTCCTTCTCACTGCCAGGGATGTTCCCACTGGAAGCTCTATGAGAGTTGCCTATTCCGCTTGTGTAGGTCCCGTCAGCCGGTGCCGCCATTTGCCGAGTGACCGGTTCAGCGGATGGCTGCGATGCAGAAACGGTAAAACCGGCCCGCGTCGCAAGCCGATTTTTTCGAGCGCGCGTCGTATCCGAAAATCGCGTCCCGCGGAAATTAATCCCTTTTCGAGCGTATCAATCGCATCCGACGTCCGCCCCGCCTGGTGATACACCTCGGCCAGATTGAGATAAAGCTGCGCGTGATTGCATTTCACCCCGATGGCTTCCCGGCACAGCGATTCACCGTCGGCGTAGCGCCGCTCCTCCATCGCTGCCAACAAGCCCGTATAAGAAAGATAAAATGGATTCTTCGGTGCCACTCCCAGCGCGCGCCGCGCGTGCGTCAGCGCGTCAGACGTGTTGCCGTCGCGCAATCTCCTCAAACATTCCTTGAA
>DATBYF010000160.1:0-22700 GCA_036513895.1 Candidatus Acidiferrales bacterium
GGTTCCGCTATATAGAATCCGCAACGCACGAGCCGTCCCACGGATGATGATGCACAATCACTTTCTCTGTACTAAATCTCTTCATCTTACTGCGATTCTCTTATGTATTTTTTCCTTCGGTTGCAGCCCTCAAATCGCGCCCTCAAATACGACTCCGATTTCGAGAACCGCAAACGTGGATGCCACGCGCATTGAAGGCGCCGACCACGACGCCGCAAACTGGCTCACCTACGGTCGCACCTATAGTGAGCAGCGCTTCAGTCCACTGAAAACAATAAACGGCAGCAACGTCTCACAACTCGGCCTCGTCTGGCACTTCGATCTCGATACGCGCCGCGGACAGGAAGCCACTCCCATAGTGGTTGACGGCACAATGTACTTCACCAGCGCCTGGAGCAAAGTTTTCGCGCTCGATGCCGCAACGGGCGCGCCGCTCTGGTCCTACGATCCCAAAGTCCCGCCGGACTGGGGCGTAAATGCCTGTTGCGACGTCGTCAATCGCGGTGTCGCCGTCTGGCACGGCAAAGTCATATTCGCCACCCTCGATGGGCGTCTCATCGCGCTCGACGCAGCCACGGGCAGGAGAGTCTGGGAAACTCTGACGATCGACCCGAAGTTTCGCTACACCATCACCGGCGCGCCTCGCATCGTAAAAGGCAAAGTCATCATCGGAAATGGCGGCGCAGAGATGAGCGTTCGCGGCTACGTCTCCGCGTATGACACCGAAACCGGCAATTTTATCTGGCGCTTCTACACCGTTCCCGGCGATCCCTCGATACCATTCGAGAGTCCAATCCTCGCCAAAGCGGCGAAGACGTGGACCGGCGAGTGGTGGAAATTCGGCGGTGGCGGAACAGTCTGGGATTCGATCGTATACGATCCCGAGCTCGACCTTCTCTATCTCGGCGTGGGCAACGGCGCGCCGTGGAATTGGCACATTCGCAGTCCAAAAGGCGGAGACAATTTGTTCCTCTCTTCGATTGTCGCTGTGAAGCCCGACACTGGCGAATACGTCTGGCACTACCAGGAAACACCCGCGGAGATGTGGGACTACACCGCGAGCCAGCAAATCACTCTCGCGGATGTCACGATCGACGGGCAACCCCGCAAAGTTTTATTGCACGCGCCCAAGAATGGTTTCTTCTACGTCCTCGATCGATCGAGCGGCGCGCTCATCTCCGCCAAGCCATACACCTCTATCAATTGGGCGACTGGCGTGAACATGAAGACCGGTCGGCCCGTCGAAACCCCCGTCGCGCGCTATCCCGGCAAGGATCCTACGCCAGTTGTGCCCGGCCCGCTAGGCGCGCACAGTTGGCAGCCGATGTCCTTCGATCCGATGACAGGTCTCGTTTATATCCCGGTGAACGATGTCGGTTTTAAATACAAATCTCCTGAACATTTCGAAGTCAAATCGCTCGCGCCAAATTACGGAGTCGATGTTGTGGCGGCGGGCATGCCACAGGATCCGAAAATCAAGAGCGCCATTCTCAGCACAATTAAAGGAAAACTCGTCGCATGGGATCCTCTGCAGCAGAAGCAAGCTTGGGCAATCGAACGCGCCGCTCCGTGGAATGGCGGCGTGCTCTCGACCGCGGGCAATTTGGTGTTCGAAGGCACCGCCGATGGAACTTTCGAAGCCTACCGCGCTGACAATGGGAATAAAGTTTGGTCGTTCACTGCCAGCACAGGCGTTATGGCCGGCCCGGTGGCGTACGAAGTGAACGGCGAACAGTACATCGCAGTTCTCTCGGGCTGGGGCGGAGTTTTTCCGCTGGCGACGGGCGAAATCGCACTGAAATTGAGCAAGCCGCCCAACGTCGGACAGATGCTCGCATTCAAGCTCGGGGGCAAAGCAACGCTTCCAGCGGTCGAGCCGCCAGTGCGGCCTGCGTTGAACCCGCCGCCATCAACCGCGAGTCCAGCGACGATCAAGTCAGGAGAAGCGCTCTTTCAACGCTACTGCGCCGAATGTCATGGCGATGTCGCGGTCAGCGGCGGCGTCCTACCCGATCTGCGCTATTCGAGCGCACTCGCGAGCGACCAGTGGTTTCATATTGTGCTCGATGGAATGCTGCAGCCGAATGGTATGGTCTCGTTCTCGAAGGAACTCTCGCACGCGGACGCCGAATCCATCCGCGCCTATGTTATATCGCGCGCAAATCAAGCCGCCGCCGAAGCCCGCGCGTCTAAACAAAACTAGCCGCGGGCATCATTCACGACAGGCAAATGTAGCGCCGGGCTTCAACCCGGCATCTTCACTCCATTGCATATTCACCGCCTCATCTCTCAATGCACCGCTCGGTCAGTCCCTTTCCAATAAGGCGCACGCAGCGTCTTCCGATCAGGTTTTCCCGCGGGCGTCTTCGGAATCTCACTCCGAAACTCCACAGACTTAGGCGATTTCATGCCGCCAAGGTTCACTTTGCAGTACTTAATAATGGTTTGTTCGTCGAGCCAGCAGTCTTTCTCAAGCACCACGAGGGCCTTCACCGCTTCTCCCCAAGTTTCATCAGGAACGCCAATCACGGCGCATTCGTGCACTTCGGGCAACGCCATAATTCCCGCTTCCACTTCGGCGGAAAACACGTTGAAGCCGCCCGTAATGATCATGTCTTTCTTGCGATCGGCAATATAGAAGAAGCCGTCGTCGTCCCGGTAGCCAACATCTCCCGTATGATGCCAGCCAAACTTCCGCATCTCCGCAGTCGCTTCGGGAAGATCGTAGTAACCCGGCGTCACGAGAGTGCCGCGCGCGACGATTTCGCCGGTCTGATTTGAAGGCAATATACGCCCATCGTCATCCATGATCTCAAGACGAACTGCCGAAGTTGCCCGTCCGCAACTCGCCAGCCTCTCCGGATGTTCTCCGCCAGCTGCCGCAGCCACTGTTTTCTGATCAAGCCACGTCAGCAGCATCGGCGCTTCGGTCTGCCCATAGCTCTGGCACATACAAGGCCCGAAAATCTCCACAGCTTTCTTGAGTTTGTCAGGCGAAACCGGCGATCCAGCGAGAAGAAAAACACGCAAACTCGAATAATCGAATTTCGCGATGTCCGGCACAGACAGAAGCTTGTACAGCGCCGTCGGCGGAAGAAACAAATGCGTGACGCGATGCTGCTCAATCGCACGTAAAACTTCGAGCGGCTCGAAACCAGGCATTACGACGTTCGTCGCCCCCAGAGAGAACATCGCAAAAGCGACAACGCCCGCCGCGTGCGAAAGCGGCGCGACGCAAAGGCTGACTGGCTTAACGGCATCTCCGCCGCGCCAATAATATGAAGCCATCTCCAGCATCGTGCCCCATGCCAGGCTAGTCACGCGAACGCCCTTCGCCGGGCCAGTAGTCCCGCCAGTAGGCACGAGGCCGACAAGTCGCTCGATATTTCCGCCGGCGTCGCCCCAGTCAAAATCCGGTGCGCCGTCTCCTTGTTTCATGAACGATTCGAGCGAGGGATCGTCGCCGCACGCCGCGTCAATGCACACGAGATTCCGCAACGTCGGCACGCTTTTCCTCAACGCCGTAACGTCATCCCGAAAATCGCTTTGATAGAAAAGCCAGGAGGCGGCAACGTAGTTGAGATATTCGATGTTGGCTGCCGCCGCGTTGCGATAATTGAGCGGCACCCACGCCGCGCCAGCTCGCATCAAGCCCAGCATGCAGAGCAAAACGCGTCCGTCGTTGGTCGAGTAGATGGCCGCGCGATCTTCATCGCGCAAGCCCGCAGCTCGCATCGCACGCGAAATCCTCTCACTCGAGGCCTGCGCGTTGCGGTACGAGTACTGCGCGCCGCGATCGAGAATCGCAATCCGATCCGGGTGTGCCTCCGCGCCTTTATCGAAATAGTCGATCGCGCGCATTTATTTTCAATTTATCGCGGCAGCAAGCTTCAAGCGGTACCCGCCAACTGGTCGCTCGTCACGAAAGCATCTTCATTTTCGAGAGCCCGTAACCCTCCAGAGTTTTTAGCAATTCGCGCGCTCCAAAAGCGGCCGCCGGTGACGCGTAACCCACCCGCCGCGGCGCGCCATTCACAAGATTGTGCGCCGCCCACGCTTGAATCAATCCCGTTTGCCGGTAACAACACGTGCCGAATAGCACGCATTGCACAAAATCCGTCGAGCCGCGCCCGACGATGACGTCAATTGTCCGCTGTTCTCGAGGATTTTCGCGCGGCGGCGTGCCAGCCTGTACTGCATTGGCCATCTCCGATAATTGTTTTTCCTGTTCTTTCTTCGGCAGCGGTCGGATTTTCTCTTCGAAGTGCTTCTCAGTTGCCAGAACATTCTCCATGATCTGCCGAATGAGCAATCCTCCGAAGGATCGAACATTCGCAACTTGCGGATGGTTTTTGTACCAAACCGGATGCGGAAACCCGCCCCAACTCAGCGCGAGCTGAGTTCGGATATAGCCAGGCACAATTACTTCATAGCCCGTCGCGCGCGCCCACTGCTGATACTTATTCTGCTCGAGATAATAGCCATCCGTCTGAATCACGGCAAAAATTGTCTGGGTTGAGCCAAATGTCGGGAATCCATTGAACATGGTCAGGATTTCGAGAGTATCAATCGCCCCCGTTTCCATGCAGATTCTCGCGGCCGCATCGCTCGGCGCGGACATGAACGCCGTCCCCGGCGCGACGACAAGATTCTTCTTTGCGAACTTATCACCCCAATCCTCAGCGACCTGCCGGTGCCACGCCTGCTCGCCCCCAATATCCACGTAATGGCATCCGGCCTTCAGGCAAGCCTCAACCACCGCTGGGCCGTGATAAATAAACGGGCCAACCGTGTTGCACACGGCCTTCGCGCCCGCAAACAATTTTGCAAGTTCATCCACCGAATTGCCGACTTCCACAACGTCGTAATCCGCGGTTTCAATGCCCGGCACATGATTCATTACATCTCTGATTCGGACGGCGTTTCGTCCTGCAGCGATGAAGGGCACGTTGTACTCGCGCAAGAATTCGGCAACGAGTCGCCCCGAAAATCCGCTAGCTCCATACAACACAACCGGCCTTTTATTCGGCATGGAATCCTCCTTCAACGGCATCAGCACCGCAAACAATCGAGGCCGCCTGTCCCGCGACCGCCGATTCTAGGCTAAAGTCTCTTTTTGGCTAGTGGGCACCTTTTGGTCACCAGGTACCCGGGAGGCGATGCGATGGAGCACTTTGAAGAATGCCCCGTGAAACTCACGACAAACATTATCGGCGGCAAATGGAAGCCCTTGATTATCTTCCATCTCGAAACGGGAACGCGCCGCTTCAGCGAACTCCAGCGTCTGATCCCCAGCACGTCCAAGAAAATGTTGACCAAGCATCTTCGCGAGCTCGAGCGCGATGAAATCATCGCCCGCGCGATCTACGCCGAAGTTCCGCCGCGCGTCGAATATTCGTTAACGCGCCACGGACAGAGTCTGCGTCCAATCTTGAAATTAATGTCAGCCTGGGGGAAACGCCACCGCACGCGGTACGCGACAACCGCACAGTGATTCCCGTTTGATGGTAGGTAAAGTGACAAGCGATGAGAATTACTGCTGCTGTTGCTCCTGCCCAGAATCCGAGGAGTCATATTTTACGCGGCGTGAGCGGATGACGGTTGACGGCGGCAACTCCTGCGGCGCTGGCGCATCGACCTTCGAAACGGTTACAGCCACCGACAGCTCGCTTTCCGCTTCGCCTTTGTAAACGCCACGAGTCGGCGGCACGTCAGCATAATCGCGTCCGACTGCCACGCGAATATGCCGCTCCCCACACAGAAGATTATTCGTCGGATCGAATGGCACCCAGCCCAGCGACGGCAGAAATGCTTCAACCCACGCATGCGTCGCGCCCGCCGAGGAGCGGTCGTGGGTTTCTTTCGCGTGGAACAAATAGCCGCTGACGTAGCGGCTGGGAATCTGTTGCTTGCGCAGCAGCGCAATCATAATGTGCGCAAAATCCTGGCACACTCCGCGACGCGCCCGCAGCGCGTCGTCAATCGGCGAATCTACCTCCGTCGTATTCGGAGCGTACTCGATGCTTCGGAAAAGCACCTCATTCAATTCGAGCACGCAGTCAAAAGGATTGCCACGCCGCTCCCAATGAATTTCTTGGGCGAGATTGTCGAGCTCGTCCGTGGGCCGCGCAAACGTGCTGGGAATCAGCATGTCCATTAGCTCGCCCGTTGAAATCCGTGCGTCGAGTTCCTGCCAATCGCCTACGTCCGAAGCTTGTGGCACCGGATGGGCTGTTACATCCACTAGCGCTTCGGCTTTGACCTCGATGAGTGAGTGGCGGCCAGGAATATCGAAATGATGAATCGTGTTTCCGAAAAAGTCGCGGTAAGCCATCGCGTTCGTGTGGGGAGTCACATCAAGCAAAAACGTGTGACATCGCTGCCGCGCGTCGCTCCGCGGCTGCATTCGTACTTCCATCAAGCTTTCGCGGATCGCCGGTTCGTAGCGGAAGGTTGTAACGTGGCGAATCGAGTAGGTCATGCTAAAAGCCCTCCTCGACTAAGACGCGCCGCCACGGCGTTTGGTTCAAGCAATCAGCTCCGATTCCACGAGATAATCAAAATAAATTTGGTGAATCGCCGCATGAATTCGTCCGCACTCGCTCCGGATGCTTGTGAGATAGGCGTGCGCCCCCTGCGCCACAATCTCTTCAATCTGGCTGAAGCTGAGCTGCGCGCGAAGGCGGCCCGCGATCCGGGTGGGCAACTTGGCGCGGCGTTCGGTGAGTTCGCCGATCACGTGCAAAGCGGCATTTACCCGCTCTACCGCAAACCGCACGGAATGCGGAAATTCCGGATTGAGTAGTAGAAACTCCGAAATACGCAGCGGACGTATCTCCGCCGTATGCGTTTTGCAATACGCCTCAAAAGCCCCGCAGCCGCGCAGCAGTCCGATCCATTCGAGATATTCGTCGCTCTCCACCGACTGCTCGGGAGGCGCGGGAAACCGCTCGAAATGCTTGGCGATCAGGCATGCCAGCGTATCGGTTCTTTCCACGTAACGGCCAAGTTGAATGTACTGCCAGCCCTCGCCATGGCTCATCGTTGCATCCGTGATCCCTTGAAAAAGATGAGCGCCATCCTGCACGGACTGGAAGAACTCGTGCGAGTTGATCGCATGCCGCTCGTCGGAGGCGCTCTTGATCATGTCGAGATACAGCCGGTTGAGCTGTTCCCACATCTCGGAGCTGCACTGTTCCCGGACGTGGCGTAAATTTTCACGCGCTGCTGCGACTGAAGAGAGAATAGAAGAATGATTCGTGCGGCTGAATGCGAGTACGTGCACGGGGTTTGTTGCAATGGAGGGCCCCGACTCGGTCAAATGAACCTGCAGCGCCTCCTGCAAGAATCGCCAGCGTCCGGCGCCAGCATCGAGCGATTCATCCAGCCACAACTGAAGCTCCACATCCACGAGCCGCGCCGTATGTTCGGCACGTTCAAGGTAGCGGCTCATCCAATACAAGCTATCGGCTACCCGCGATAGCATTCCGGCGTCCCGCTGAAACGATTGGTCGAAATAGTTCCGCGGCGGCCTCATGAAGCGAGACGCCCATCGATCGGTGACGGTCCGCTGCGAGTTCCGTTGGTTTGCATGCGTCGCGGTTCTCCCTCACGCAATTCGCGGAGCACCCAAGTATCTTTGCTGCCGCCGCCCTGTGACGAATTCACCACCAACGAGCCCTTCGGAAGCGCCACACGCGTCAATCCGCCAGGGACGAGGCTCACTTTTTCGCCGCACAAAATGTATGGCCGCAAATCGATATGCCGGGACTCGACCTCGCCGTCAATTAGGCAAGGTGCGCATGAAAGTGCCAACGTCGGCTGCGCGATGTAATTGCGTGGGTCGGCCAAAATCCGGCTCCGGAATTCATCTTGTTGTGCGGCCGTGCTGTGCGGACCGATGAGCATCCCGTAACCGCCGGATTCGCCAACCGCTTTCACCACCATCTCCGGCAAATGCTCGAGCACGTGGCTCCGCTGCACGGAGTCCGATAGCAAGAATGTCGGGACGTTTGGCAGCACCGCATCTTCGCCAAGGTAGTAGCGGATGATTTCGGGGACGTACGCGTAAATAGCCTTGTCATCGGCGACGCCCGTGCCAATCGCGTTCGCCAGCGTTACGTTCCCTGCTCGATATGCATTGAAAAGACCTGGAACGCCAAGTATGGAGTCCCGGCGGAAGGTCATGGGATCGAGAAAATCATCATCAATTCGCCGGTAAATGATGTCCACTCGCCGCAATCCCGCAGTGGTTCGCATATAGACCACATTGTCGTGAACGAGAAGATCCCGGCCCTCGACGAGTTCAATTCCCATCTGCTGCGCAAGGAATGTGTGCTCGAAGTAAGCGGAATTCGATACGCCCGGCGTGAGAAGCACAGTCTTTAACTCCTGCGCCGAGGATGAATTCGCCGGGGAGAGGCTGCGCAGTGTTGCAAGCAGAGTCTGCGGATAATGATCCACTGGCCATACGCCGTAATCGCGAAACATCCTAGGAAACACGCGCTTCAGAACTTTGCGGTTCGCGAGCATGTAGGAGACGCCGCTCGGGACCCGCAGGTTGTCTTCCAGTACTGCGAAATGGCCATCCGGCAGGCGTATCAGGTCTGTGCCGCAGATGCTGACGTACGTATCGCGCGGCACATTTAATCCGCGCATCTCCCGCCGGAAATGCCGGCAACTGTACACAAGCTCGCGCGGCACTACGCCGTCATTCAGAATTTTCTCGTCATGATAAATGTCCTTGAGGAAAAGGTTAAGCGCCGTAATTCTTTGCGTAAGACCTTTTTCGATCTGCGCCCATTCCGATCCTGGGATAATCCGCGGGATCAGGTCGTTTGGGAAAATTCGCTCGGTGCCTTCCTTGGTTCCGTAGACAGTGAAAGTAATCCCTTCATGCAGAAATGAGAGATCGGCGGCCTGTTGGCTGCGCCGCAATTCTTCCGGCGGCAAGCCGAGAATCGTCTTATAGAGAGCCTCGTAATGCGCGCGCGGAACACCCGGCGCCTCAAACATCTCGTCGTATGCGGTTTCAAGCCGGTAATGCACGAAGGAAGAGGGAACGATCGTTCGAACCGGTTGTGCCAATGGCGTCATAGTATTGAGTGTTTCCGGGCCAATCGCCCGTGCATTCGGAAATGCCTATTTGGATGACGGCTTTCTTAACGAGCGAACCTCGGGGGATCATTGCAGCTCCGCATCATTCATGCTCGAGCGGCAGCATGGCTAATCTAGGCACTGCGCATAGCGAAGTCCAATCGAAATTTTCGATGTAGCCGATGCGCTTTCCGGGGAGTTGCTCGCGGCATTCAGAGGCGTCAAAACAAAAAATAGCGCTGCGCCAATGGCAGAACTGTCGCCGGTTCGCACGTGACCAGCTCCCCATCGACACGCACTTCGTAAGTTTCCGGATCCACCTCAATCGCCGGCGTCGCATCATTGTGACGCATGTCTTTCTTACCGATCTTGCGGCAAGCGCTCACCGGCGCGACGCGATGCTTCAATTCAAGTCGGGCCGCGATCCCGTTCTTTGCCGCCGCCTGCGAGACGAACGTGACGCTTGTCGCCCCGATGGCGCCGCCGAAACTTCCGAACATCGGGCGATAAAGCACCGGTTGCGGCGTCGGAATGGACGCGTTCGGATCACCCATCACGCTCCACGCAATGAATCCGCCTTTGACGATCATCTCGGGCTTGACCCCGAAAAATGCCGGCTTCCACAGCACCAGGTCCGCCAGTTTCCCCGGCTCGATCGAGCCGATCTCCGCAGCCAAACCATGCGTAATCGCCGGATTGATCGTGTATTTCGCCACGTACCGTTTCGCTCGAAAATTATCGTTGCGGTTCGAATCCTCGGGCAGCGGTCCGCGCTGAACCTTCATCTTGTGCGCCGTTTGCCAAGTGCGCGTAACCACTTCTCCAATCCGGCCCATCGCCTGCGAATCGCTCGAGAGCATGCTCAGAATGCCCAAATCGTGGAACACATCCTCCGCCGCAATCGTTTCGGGACGGATGCGGCTCTCCGCGAATGCGACGTCTTCGGGCACCAGCGCATTCAAGTGGTGGCACACCATAAGCATGTCCAGATGCTCGGCAATCGTGTTCACGGTGTAAGGCCGCGTGGGGTTAGTCGAAGAGGGAAGCACGTTCGGATGCGACGCGATGCGAATGATGTCAGGTGCATGGCCGCCTCCTGCTCCTTCCGTGTGATACGTGTGGATCGCGCGGCCCGCAATTGCGGCGACCGTCGCCTCGAGAAATCCAGCTTCGTTGATCGTGTCGGTGTGAATCGATACTTGCACGTCGTACTCGTCAGCCACTTTAAGACACGCATCAATCGCGGCAGGCGTTGTGCCCCAATCTTCGTGCAGTTTCAGGCCGCATGCTCCCGCTTCAATCTGTTCGGCGAGCGGTGCGCGCGTCGCGGCATTTCCTTTTCCGAGAAAACCAAAATTCATCGGCCAGGCGTCGGCGGCTTCGAGCATTCGTGCCAGATTCCATGCGCCCGGTGTGCAGGTGGTAGCCGCGGTGCCGGTGGCCGGGCCAGTGCCTCCGCCTAACATCGTCGTGATGCCGTTCGACATCGCTTCGTAAACCTGCTGCGGCGAAATGAAGTGAATGTGGCTGTCCACCCCGCCCGCAGTAACGATCAAATTTTCGCCGGCAATAACTTCCGTCGCAGCGCCAATCACCAGCTCAGGGTCAACTCCAGCCATCGTGTGCGGATTCCCAGCCTTGCCGACCTTGACGATGCGGCCGTTCTTCACGCCGATGTCGCCCTTCACAATTCCCCAATGATCTAAAATCACGGCGTTCGTGATGACCAGATCGAGCGTGCCCTCAACGCCTTCGCGCACAGCCGTGCTGCTCTGGCCCATTCCGTTGCGGATCACTTTTCCGCCGCCGAAAGTTACTTCGTCTCCATAAACGGCGAAATCCTTTTCGACTTCGATGAAAAGTTCGGTGTCGCCCAGACGAATCCGGTCGCCGCGCGTCGGGCCATACAAGTCCGCATAAGTCCGGCGTGGAATTCGGAGACTCATCAGTCCTTCTCTTGCGCGAATTGAAACCCCTGTTGCCGCGCGCGGTCGAGCGCTCGTGCACGCAATGCCGAGTCGCCAAGAGCGCCCTCGACGAGCCCGTTGAAGCCATGAATGATCTGTTCGCCGGCAAATTCCGTCAGCTCGATTTCTTTTTCCTCGCCCGGCTCGAACCGAACCGCCGTGCCCGCCGGAACGTTGAGGCGCAGCCCGTAAGCGGTGCCGCGGTCAAACGCAAGCGCTCGATTCACTTCGAAAAAATGAAAATGGCTGCCAACTTGAACGGGCCTATCCCCCGTATTTCGCACGACGACGCGCACCGTGCGCCGCCCGGCGTTCGCTTCGATCGGACCGGCATTTTCATCCAGCAAGTATTCGCCCGGAATCATCGGCGCGCCTCGTTACGTAATCGGATCGTGGACGGTGACCAGCTTCGTGCCGTCAGGGAACGTCGCCTCCACCTGCACTTCGTGAATCATCTCCGGCACGCCCTCCATCACCTGCCAACGCGCGAGTATTTTATTTCCGAAGCTCATAATCTCCCGGACGCTCTTGCCGTCGCGCGCCGCCTCCAGGATTTCAGCCGACAGAATGGAAACTGCCTCGACGTAGTTGAGCTTCAATCCGCGCGCCTGTCGCCGCCGCGCGAGATCAGCCGCCACAACGATCATCAATTTTTCCTGCTCACGCGGCGTGAGATGCATCAGAAACCTCGCTTTCCCAAATTGCGTGACTGCTTAGTGCGAAAGTTATTGAACTTTTCTCGGCAGAATCGGCGCTCGTCCATAAAGAAACACCTTCGCGCTGCTCCAAAGCGCCTGCAGCGCGGGTAGAATCTCGCGGCCCCTTCGCGCCAGCCCGCGGATCGCCAGCCCATCAGCGGGAAGCGTGCTCACCGACCACAGCATTTCTCCCGGCTTGCACCACGGAGCGGCAGTTTCGCGCATGTGCGCTTCCGCTGCTAACCACTTCGATGATGCATCCCCGGCGCGGCAGAAGTAAAAAGTGATCCAGTAGCGATAAACTCCAAGCCTTGCTATCGCGCCCATGTGAATTTTGGCTGGCTCGAGATCCACATTCTCAAAAGCAATCAATCTACCGCAGGCGTGAATTTCGGTTCTCAGGCCAACTCTGCTATACGCGAAGCACTCCCCGCGCGCCTCACGTCCCGGCGCAAGAATTTCCCACCAGAATAGTCCTGCACCGGCCGAGAGCTGTATGCGCGTCTGCTGCTGAAATCGAGCGCCAGCAAACGGAATAATCGCGTCCGGAACATATTCGAGCAGCCCATTTTCCTCGACGGCGATCTCATTGACTTGAATCGCAGAGAGATTGTCGCCACGTGAACGATAAACCCGCGTCGCTCCCGTCGTCGTTAACTGCGCGCTTGCGCCGTAGCCCACGCGAACCGACAACGCCAGCCTGTCGCCCCCGAGAACTCCTCCCGATACATTATGCAAATGAACCAGCGCTGATTGATCTTCAGTGGGAAAAGCGCGTATCACGCGCAAAGGCGGCGATTGTGCAGCTTCGCTCAACACCGTGGCGCCGCCCGTCTCTCTGCGCTCAAACCCAAGAGAGAGCGACGCGTCAACCCGCCCAGCCAAACTCGCGCCGAATCGAGCGGCGGACGCGGCTTCTTGCGTCTGTGCCATACAGTTAGCTGATAAATAGCCGCGTAACGAGCACCGGATGCTCCATCGCTCCCCAATCGACCAACGGAGTGAAGCTCGCAACATCGTCCACCGTGCGCAGCTCGCTTCTCGCCGACGTCTGCAATATTGCCGGCTTGAGCTTCCACAGCAAACGCGTCGCCTCGCGCTGCCCAAATGGCATCAATCGCTGGCATGCGGAAATAAGTCCCGCAAGCGACTGGTGCAGAAACGCCGCCACCACCGAACCTGACGCAAATCCGAGTGCGCCACCGGCTAGCCCGAACGCCGTGCTGTGATGAATCATGCTACGCGAGCGTTGCGATGCGTGAAACGCCTGGGCAATCATCGGAAAATCTCCGAGCCCGTTCACCGCCATCATGAAATGCTGGCCGAGCGCAGCGCTCGCCGCTCGACTTTCGCGGCTGGGTTTCCGCGCGCTCAATTTTTCGTTTAAATCGAGCCACTCATTCGGCGAAAACGCTTCAGCCGCAACATTTCCAATCCGCCACGCCTCACGGCAAAACACAGCTTCGACCAATCCCGCTTCGCACAGATAAACTTCAAAGAACTCCGGAAGCCTCGCTACGTCCAGCAGCTCCTCAGCCACCAGCGCCTCAAGACCAAACGAATGAGCAAGCGAGCCAATCGGTAGGGCACTGTCAGCAAGGTGGAGAAGTTGCAGTTCGGCCAAGCCATCCGCTGCTGATTCTTTCGCGCTTCGACCGTTCGAGTGCTCCACAGGTCCTCAATTATGGTGATGTTCGTGCGAGTGATCCTGCAAATGATCGTGCAAATGCTCCTGCGTATGACCGTGCGTGTCATCATGCGAGTGGCTATGCGGCGTCCCTGCATATGGCGCATGAGCATCAATCACCGCGTGCCGATCCGCCGGCGAAGCGCTGATCTCCGATTCCACCCATGCGACCACGTCATCAAGCCCAGCCTGATCGCGCAAATTGGTAAAAAAGAATGGCCGCTGTTTCCGCATCCGTCGCGAATCGCGATCCATCACCTCCAGCGAAGCGCCTACGTAAGGCGCAAGATCAATCTTGTTAATAACCAGCAGATCGGAACGCGTGATTCCCGGCCCACCCTTGCGCGGAATTTTATCCCCCTCGGCCACATCAATCACATAAATCCAGACATCCACGAGTTCAGGACTAAACGCCGCACTCAGATTGTCGCCGCCGCTCTCAATGAACACCAGCTCAAGCCCCGGCAAACTATTCTCCAGCTCCGCGATAGCCTGCAAATTCATCGAAGCGTCTTCTCGAATCGCGGCGTGCGGGCACCCGCCAGTTTCGATGCCGCGAATCCGTTCAGCCGGCAAAGTTCCTTGCCGAATCAGAAACTCCGCATCTTCCTTCGTGTAAATATCGTTGGTGACGACGGCAAGACTATATCGAGGCCAAAGCCGCTGACTAAGCCGATCCACCAGCGCCGTTTTCCCTGAGCCAACCGGGCCCGCAACGCCGATTCGAAACGCTCGCTCCCGACTCATCGTTCGTCCTCCCTTGTAACCCTCGCGCTTCGCTTTTTCAATGGTTACAGGCATTATCTCAGGCGACAAATGACTGCTGCCATGCAAGCGAAACCCGACTACGCCGCAATGCTCGCCGCCGCGCTCGCCGAGGCTCGCCAGGGTCTCGCCGAGGGCGGGATTCCCATCGGCGCCGCAATTTTTGACGCCAGCGGCCGCCTCGTCAGCGCCGGCCACAATCGCCGCGTCCAACAAAGCGATCCATCAGCACACGCCGAGACCGACGCATTCCGCCTCGCCGGACGCCAGCGCAGCTATCGCGATCTCATCATGGTCACCACGCTCGCGCCGTGTTGGTATTGCAGCGGCCTCGTTCGCCAATTCGGCATCGGCACCCTCGTCATCGGCGAAAGCCGCACGTTTCAAGGCGGCATTGATTGGCTTCGCTCGCTCGGCGTGCAAGTAATTGACCTTGATTCCGCCGAATGCGCCGCGCTTCTCACCAATTACATCAAGTCCCACCCAGAAGTCTGGAACGAAGACATCGGCCAGCCCGACTAAAGTGCCCCGTGTCACGACTACAATGCGTCGTCAGGGGGCACGCAGTGTATCCTCTTCGCATTTCGGTGGGAGGCCCCGCATTCATGCGGGGGAGGAGCGCTTCAGCGCTCCGAAAACGCCCTCGCTCCAATCTCTCCGGCTTCAGCCGCGGACGTCTGTGAATCGCGAAAACTCAAAAAAGCAGCCGCAGCGACATCTGAATCTGCCGCGGACTTCCAATCGTCTTGTTCGTAATCCCCAAGCCGCTAAGCGTCGGACTCGCATAAAGCTGAGAGCCGTAAACCGGAAACCCATCAAAATCCAAATTCTGTGTCACGTCGTCGACCGGGATGTCGAAGCTCGGAGTGTTCGTCAGATTAAAGATATCCAGACTGTATCTCACGGATGTTCGCTCCGTGACTTGCGTCGTCTTTATGATCGAAACGTCCGCCCGCTTCTGCCACGTTTGCCGGAAAATGTTGCGCTGCCCTGATTGGATAAAGTTTGTCTCATACGTATCTCCCGGCGGAATCGCGCCATTCAAATCGCCGGGACTCAGCAGCGGCAGCGTGAAGCAAGAGGCCTTCAGAGCCGGAGTGCTTCCCGCGCCGGATGCGCCGGTGCGCGCGCTCTTGGCTGTGCAACCGGGAGCCAATGGCACGATCGGGTTCGTAATGCCGTCCGAAACGCCGTAAAAAATGCTGCCGACCGCCCCGCTATAATCAATCACGCTATACGGCTGGCCGCTTTGTAGCACGGTCAATCCCGAAACGGCCCAGCCGTCGGTGATTCTGCCCTTAAACGAATTCGCCGAGTAGAAATTTGGCAGCTGGTAGACATACGTGAAATTAATCACGTTGGTGCGATCGAAGTCCGAGAGCCCGTAACCCGAATGCAGATCAAGCGGATTGTTGCCGTTGTAGAAGAGTCCCATCGCGCTCTGCTCATCCGTGGCCCGCGAGTAGGTGTACGAGAATCCAACTTGCAGACCGTGACTGACTCGTTTTTCGACATGGGCCTGCAGCGCGTTGTACGTCGAAATTCCCAGCGTTGAATACGATTCCGACTCGGATGAATAACCGATATACGGAACACGCAGATCAATGTTCCCGCCTTCATACGTTTCGAGCATCGAAGTTCCGTCTGGAAGGCCCATGGGCGCGCAGCCGGCGTCCGCTGTCTGATTGCACGTAGGCGTGTAGGTGCAGCCCGCCGGATTCAGCGCAGGATTGCAGCCCGGAGGCGCTTGGACGACGTAACCGTAGGTGTAATTCTGTCCGCGAATTGGCTTCGAGGGCGTCGCGATGCCCGCTTGGTTGAACGGAATCGGTACCACCTCGTGGCGGCCCAGGTTGCCGACATAGCCGATGTCAAACGCAAGGTCGCGGCGCGGCTGCCACTGAATATCAAACGTCTCGTTCATGGTGTAAGGAAGCTTGTTATTCCGGTTGTAGTCGGCGAAAGAAAACAGCTGAGCGCCGCCCTCGATGGCTGCCGCATTCGGCAGAACCAGTTTGGACGGATTGCCGGTTGGAGGCGCTTGCAGCGCAGCTCCCCACGGATCCGAAAATGAACCGCCTGTGGGAAAGTTTGGATCGCACGTCGGAATGAATCCCTCGTAGTAGTTGCCGATCGTGGTGCAGACCTGGGAATTCACCCACGGTGGCGACTGGTTCACGCCAAATGGCCCGCCTGGGATAAGCCCGGCCGCGAATCCCGGAGATAGATACGTGAAGAGTTCGCCGCGATCGTAGTACATGCCCCAACCGGTACGCACGACCACCTTGTCATTGAACCTTTTCGGACTCCAAGCGATTCCGATGCGCGGAGCCAATCCCCACTGCCGTCCCGTGAGCGTCGAGTCACTCACTCCTTCGGACGGAAAATCCTTGTTGTTCCCCGCAATAATGAACCCGTTCGATACGATCTGATCCGCCGTTGCATCGTAGTCGTACTGGCCCGGATCGAAGTTGTAAAGCCGCCCGTACTTCTCTTTGAATCCTCCGTGGTAGTCGAATCGAAGTCCCGCGCTCACGCTGAGGTTCGAACGGATCTGAAATTTGTCTTGGATGTATTCGCCCGTCTCGTTCGTTCGGTAGTAGCGGTTCGCGTCGCCCTGCAGATACGACGATGCGACGAACCCGTTCGACGAGTAGGGTGTCTCCAACCCCTGAAGGAATTGCGAGAAATCCGCAAACCCGATGATGCCCTTATTCGTGCGTTCATCCCGCGCGTTGAGCTGCGTGTAGGAAAAGCTTCCGCCAAACGTTACCGTGTGTTTGCCGTGAGTCCACACCGCTTCGGCCGACGGCATGAACCGGTTCTGAAAAATCCCCGTGAACGCGCCTTGCGACGCCGACCCCATCCCGATGCTCATCGCCGCGTTGAACACATCACCCGTGTTCGCCGTTGAGAAATTCCCGAGATCATCAACGATCGTGATCCCCGGGAAATACGTGGAACCGAACGCGTTGATTCCCAAATCCGCGGGAGTGAACGGCTGTGAGATCGTGCTGTAAACCTTCTCCCGAATGAATCCGAAGACTTCCGCCACATTGAACGTGGGCGTCAGCGTTTGCGTGTTGGTGATTGACGCCACTTGGCTGCCGGCATCCAAGTGCTGCTTGAATCCCTCGACGAAAGAATACGCGAACGGCGCGGTGGTCGGGTCATGCTGGTAGTAATACTTCAGCGACAGCGTATCGGTTGGAGTCGCCAGGTAATCGATATTTGCCACGGCCTGATCGGATATGAAATAGGCCGGCTGCGTGGTGAAATAGTTCTCCGGGAATGTAATCGTCGGCGTGAAATTGGGATTCGCCGACGGGAACATGTATTGGCCATTTGGCAGCTTGTAGTTCAGCAGCGCATACGCCACGGGACTGATGTCGTTCGGCGCCGTTCCAACCACGGGATTCACCGACGAGAAGAAATTCGAGTTCGAGACATTGGCGAGCGCCGCGGCGCTGCGATCGTCAGTCAGCCCAAACGGCACAACCCCCCGTATCGCTCCGATTTCCAAATCCGATGCATGAACGTGCTGGTAGGACATATACCCAAAAAGTTTGTTCTTGATGATGGGTGCGCCCAGCGTCCCGCCCGCCGTATACCGATGCAGTTCCGGAACTTTCTCGCTCGCGGGAATATTGAGATCTGCGTTATAGAAATACGGAGCGGCATTTATCCAATCCGTACCGCGATGCCCGTAAAGGCTGCCGTGAATGTTGTTTGTGCCCGAGGCGGTGCTCATGTCAATGTGGGCGCCGCTCGTGGACCCTTGCCCCGCGTCGTACATCGACGTATTCACGCGAAATTCTTGAACGGTCTCGGGCGCTGGCGTCGGCAACGCCTGCCCAATGGCCAAATACGGCGCCGCCGAACTCTGAACAATTTCCGCCGTCGAATTGGAAGCGTTGGCAACGCCCGTGTTGTTCACCAACCGGCCCGACGGCACAACGCTCGTGCTCTTGCCGTTGAATAGATTGCTCGCGTCAACGCCATTGAGCAGAAAAGTATTGCTCGTATCTCGCTGCCCGTTGGCCCAAATCGGCTGATTGCCCAAGCCGGCATTCACGCCCGTTCCGGTCGGCAGTTCCGCGTTCACGCCCGGCGATAGAATCGCCACGCCCGTGAAGCTTCCCGTCGGCAGCGGTATCGCTTCGAACTGCTGCTTGTCGAGCACGTATCCGTTCGTCGTATCCACCGCATTCACAAGCGGATTCACCTGCACGGTGACGGTGGATGTCACCGCGCCGACTTTAAGTCCCGTGTTCACCGTCATGGTGCGGTTCGCCTGCACCGCGATGGATGGAACATTCTCCGTCTCAAACCCTTCATGCGTGAATTTGAGCGAGTACGTCCCGATCGGCAAATCAACAAACAGGTAGGAGCCCTCGTCGCTGGTCACCACCGTCCGCGTCAACTGCGTCTGATCTCCGACCAGCGTCACCGTCGTGTGAGGAAGCACCGCGCCGCTGTTATCTGTGACCGTGCCGGTAATTCCGCCGAGTGTTTGCTGTGCGTGCGCGGAGAATGTGAGGGCAAAGAGCGTCGCGAAGAGTGCGGAGAAGGCGAAAGCACAACGTCGAATGATTTTCATTATTCGGTGCGGCTCCTAGAATTTGCAATGCACGAATTCGAAACGAAAAAAGTTGCGCCAGAGTATTTCGACTTATTCAGGAACCGAAACGGATTATTTGGATGCGCGGAATCTATTTTTTTAATCTAGAAGTGTCAAGCATCTGAATCGCACTTATCCACAGCTTCAAAGTTATCCACAGCCCCGGTCCGTAAATTCACGGACTCAGTGTGTGAGAGCCTGCGACGACTATAAGTGTTTGTCAGGGCATGATTTCAGTCATGCGGCAACTCGAGCGCTCTCTTAGTTGGCAGGTTTTGGGCAGACGCTTCGGAATCGAATCTTGATGTCCGCCTTTCGGTGGGAGCCCCCTGCTTCAGCAGGGGAGCTGGACTTCAGTCCAGCGAAAGAAAATCTCGCCCCAATGGGCTTTCAGCCCTGGCCTCCTTGGCGGAGAAGTCATACTTCAGTCCGGCTAAGGAAATCTGCGCCCAAAGGTTTTGAGAGCGCTCGTTACTTCGGCAAGCGAATCTTCCTTTCCCGCGCATTCCACGCAAACCAAATCATCCCCGCCCCCAAATACACGAGGTAAACATAAGGCAGCTTCCCATAAGGCCCTTCCGGAACAGGATATAGATTCCCAACCAACGCCAGCAGCATCGTCGCACACGCCAGCCAAGACAGAATTCGAATCGGCAAGCCCACATGCCGCACGCCGTGTGCCAGCAAGTATCGCGGCAACGCCATCGAGACCAGCGCATACGCCACAATGAATCCGTACGTAGCCAGCGATCCAAGCCAGCCATAAACATCAAGCCCGCTCGCGCCCCGCGCCGCCAGCACAGCCACTGGAAGCACCGCAGCCAGACCCGTCACGATGATCGCGCGGCTCGGCGTCTCGTTCCGCACGTGCGTCGAACGCAACGACCCATGCGCAATCCCGCCATGCGCCATCAGCAAAAGCACGCGCGCAGCCGCCGTGATGCACGCCAACGTCGCCGCGAACAACGTGATGAGCGCCCCAATATCAATCAGCAAACCGAGCCATGGCACCCCGCCCACTTCAGACAAAACTCGAAACGGCGCCGGGCTCGTCCCCAAATCCTGGCCGGCCACTCGAAAGCCAAGCACTTCCGCATACGCGCAGAATGTGAACATGGCACCTGCGAACGCCGCGCTCAGAATCACCGCCCTTGGAATCGTTTTCAACGGATTGCGCGCCTCGCTGCCCAATGTCGTCGCGCTCTCGAAGCCGACAAAGCTGAACAGCGCCAGTACAAGTCCGAGCCGCAAGCCGCTGCCCGTAACTCCGGTCAAGTGCAGTTGCGTCCAATCGAGGTGCCGGCCCTGCCGCAAGAGCACAAGCGCAACCACGACGAGGATGCCCGTCACAGACGTCGCTTCGATCCACAGCATCAGCCGCGCCGAAATCTTCACGTCGCGCCACGCGATCCACATGGAAATGCCGGTCACGAGCACCGCAAGCGCCACCGCCGAAGCCGCGGGCGCCTGCGTGACGTGCAGCAAAAGTTTCGCGTAGTGATAGAAGCCGCCAATGACGCTCGATCCCGTCGCAACATACGCCAGCAGCAGGCTCCACGCGGCGATAGCCCCAAGCCATGGCGGCAAAATCAACGCGGCATAGCTATAAAGCGACCCGGGCGATGCCGAATAACGCGCGAACCGGCCAATGCAAAGCGCGACGAGCAATATCGCCACCGTCGCCAGCACGTATGCCAGCCACGTGCCATTTCCGGCCAGCGCGCAGACCAGCGGAATCGTAGCCACCGGCGTCGCCGTCGGCGCGATTGTCGAGATGGACTGCGCCAGTGTCTCCATCGGCGACAGCGCTTCCCGCCGCAATCCATATCCGTCCTTCTGCGAATGCACCTCCGCTGCTGGCCCCACTCGGAAGTGCTCCTTTCCTTGCGTCAGCGTTTATGCGCAATAAGAGCGACCAACAATACAGGCGCGCCCATATCAGCGCAAGCACCTCGCGCTGCAAGCGAGATTTCATGACCGAGGGATTTTTACTTCTGCGGGTGAGGCCGCAAGCTCTAGTGAGTTAACAGCGTTTTTCACGGCATGAAGTCTGCTACGACGAAAGGCGGAGGGAGCTGACAGCTTCGGTGCAGCCCGGTGGGCCAGCTTCCCAGAACTCGCGCTAAGGATTCACGCCAAATAATTCATCTAGATTTGATCGGCGCGTAGAAAGTGACAAGATTGCCATCGGGGTCGCGGAAGTAAATCGAGCGAGTGCCCCACGGTTGCGTCGTTGGCGGCTTGACCCAGGTTTTCACAATGCCCTGGAGTCGCGCGTATTCTCCGTCGACATCCGTGACCTCAAACTCCATGATCGCGCTCCTATTCGCCGACGATTCCGCCGAGCCGGGAATGTAGCTCTCTTGCGCCCGCGCATCGAAAAGCGAGAGTACTCCCGTGCCTGTTTGGAACTCGGCATAGCGGTCACCGTCGAATTTCGGCGCAGTCTTCAATATTCGCTCGTAAAAGGCGGCAAGCTCCTGAATGTCGTTCGAGATTAGGCAGGTTTTAATCAACACCGGGTTTTGGCCCGGTGTTGGAGAAGGGCGTAACATGCTCTTCGAATGTGCGGTTGGTAGCGCTGTGATCCCCGTCAGCACGGCGATGAGCAGGTCGGCGGCAATATTCTTCCGTTTCATTGGATACTCTGTTTGCCAAGCGATTTATTGACAAGCCCACTCGGCGTACGAAATCGCTTCCAATATCTCTGAGGCGATTCTACGTTTTTCAATCGGCGGTTCTCAATCCTCTATTAATGCGCAAAAGGCACACGTGGATCGATCCTAAGAACCGCTCTCGACAAACGGCTATAATTGAACTAGATGATTCCTGCTTCTTACAAACCGCGAGCGAAGTTCATGAAGTTGGCCATCTCTGAAGCTAAACTTGCCGGTGATCGTGGCGACTATCCCATCGGTGCAGTAATCACGCGCCTCGTGGGCAAGCGCGAAGTGGTCATCGCGAACGCCGGTAACCGCGTGAAGACTTCTGGATCAAGCATCAAGCACGTCGAACTCGAAACGCTCAAATACGTTTGCAGTGGTTATGGCCGCTATCTGCCTGATTTTATCCTCTATTCCACGCACGAGCCCTGTGCGATGTGCGCCGGTGCTTGCGTCTGGTCGAGAATCGGCGCGGTCGTCTACGGCGTTTCTCAGGAAGACATCGCAGCTTACGGCAAAAAGCACGGAACGGAATTCTACAAATGGCGCGCCTGTCTAATCTCCTGCCGCTACGTTTTCGAAAAGGGCAATCACATCATTCCTGTAACCGGCGGCTTCCTTCGCAAGGAATGCCAAAAACTCTTCAGCTACAGGCCCGCATCTTGAACACGTTTCACGCGCGTTGGTGAAATCGTGCGACGTTTCCGCTGCCACGGTAATCTAGCGAGCTCAGACCCTCGTACCATAACGTGATTTCAATCATAAGAAAGTAATCAGCTACAAATCATTGCGCAGCCCTTACGGCGTCGCCATTCCTCGCGGCAAAGCTTCAATTGTATAATGAAAGTCTCGCGACGCGGCTTCCCAAAATTAGCTTCCGATGAGCACAAGGAGCGCCCGCCCGTCCGTACTTCAGAAGTTCAGCCTCCGTTATTTTCCGGAAATTCTTCGACGCCGATCGGGCTATCGGTAGCGAAAGGGATACCAGTATTTCAGCTCCTTGATATGATCTCGGATAAGATCGCCGCGCGGACCGCGCAACGTTTTCCACGAGGATCAATTAAGAAGGCGAGAGGCGCTGCCAAGAATGCGGGACGTCTCGAAATCTTCGCGGACACCACATCCGCGCAGCCGGTCGGGAAACGATGTCGAGAAGAATCTGATTACACTATGTGCGGATTGTCACAGAGTTAGACACGTGAA
>DATBYF010000161.1:0-18065 GCA_036513895.1 Candidatus Acidiferrales bacterium
ACGAGTTCGACGGAGAGCAATTGCGCCTTTTGAGCGAGATTCTGTGCTCGCGTGTAGTCGGAAGCTTGCAAGGCTTCCCGTGCCTGCGTTATCCATCCTTGAATCTTCTCTACCATTTCCTGCTGTGACGAGCTCAATTGGTGCGCGCCAGCCTGCTTTAAGTTCTTCTCCGCTTCATTGATGCTGTCATTCGTACGGTGCTCAAATGCGGCCTGATCCGCTGGCGAGATTTGCGGAGAAATCTGCGGCGGCGCAGGGCGTGACGAAGGCTCGGCTGGCGCCCGATGCGCCGGGGGAGCCGTGTGGGAGCTGTGGTCCGGAGGCGGCGCTGGCTGAGATGGCGTGATGTAGGCCAGTTCGAGGACGCCCGGCTCGGCCTGTCGCACGTCGGGCGGCGGTGGAATCGCGATTTGCTGGCGTCTCGGGGGGACCGGCTTTGCGACCACCGCGTGGACAGTCTTGTGACCGCAACCGGACGTGCCGGCAAAGAGCAGCGAGGCCACGGCTAGCAGTAACGGCGCACACCAACGCGCCGGAACGGCGAGACCGTAGCCGAATGGGAAATGGCTGGGCACTTACATTTTCCCTTGCGCGAACGGCCTGGTGTAATCGCGCAGTTTCGGAACTGGAGTCTCGACGGAATGGCCGAGCGGCAACTCGATGGTGAAGGTGGTGCCCCGGCCAACCTCGGAGACGAATTCTATCGAACCATTGTGCAGTTGTACAAATCGAAATGTGTTCGCCAAGCCGATGCCTGTGCCTCCGGGCCGCGTGGTGTAAAACAGCTGGAAAATTTTGTCGCGATCTTCCGGGCTGATTCCTTTGCCTGTATCCGAGATGCGAATTTCCGCCATTTCACCGTTTTGCCGAAGAGAGACGGTGAGTTGTCCGCCCGGCGACATGGCGTCGCATGCGTTCAAGATGAGATTGAGCAAGCCCTGGTGAATGAGCCGGCGGTCCATCCGGACGGTGGGAAATGCGCTGGGTATTTCTTTCACGAGAGCGGCACCGGCGCGAGCGATGGACGGGCGCGCGCTTTCAACGACTTCATTCAGCAGCGCTCCCACATCGGTTTCTTCGAGTTCAATCTCAACGGGCCGCGCGAAATCGAGGAAAGTTTTCACGGCGCGGTCGAGGCGATCGATCTCGTTGTCGAGCATATTGACCGCCTGCTGCGGCTCGGCGTCGGAGGAAATACTTCCCCTGAGTACCTCTAGCCACACGCGCATGGAATTCAGCGGGTTCTTCACTTCGTGGGCAACGCCGGCGGTAACCCGGCCGATAGCAGCCAGACGTTCGGAAACCTGCAACTGCGAGCCCAACCGCTCGTACGATTCGAGGTCACGAAGCGTGACCAGCGTCCCCATTTGCTCCCCTTTTTCGGAAATCGTCTGCGCACTTATTGCGATGCGCCGAGGGCCATTGGGGCTATCCAGCCGTACCTCGGCGGATTCCACCGGCTCGATGCGGTCGCCCTGCAGTCCGAGCGCATCGCGCATGGGATGGCCGTGGCTGAAGATTTCGCCCACGCGCCGGCCAAGTATCGTGCCGGGCATCACGCCGAGGAATTTTTCGAGCGAGGGGCTGCCGAGGACGCAGCGCCCATCTGCATTGAAAAGCAGGAGTCCGTCTTCCAGGCCCGACATGACCTGATCGAGGTTTTCGCGCAGTGTGCTGAAGACTTCGCGAACGTCACGCAGTTGTTTGCCGATATTGCTGATCTTCGTGCTGACCAAGCCCAATTCGTCGCCACGCGCCACGGGCGCAAAATCGAATTTACCGGCGGAGATCTGATCGAGTTGAGCGGTGATTTGCTCGAGAGGCGCAAGTCCGATATGGCTCAGAACAGCAGCGAGGAGCGTTGAAACCAGAACGGCGCCGAGCGCCACCAGGCCCGCGTTTTCGAGCCCCGGGAAAATCTGCTCGCGGAGAAGAATGGACGACATGCTAACGCGGACGTCGCCAAACGGAATCGAGCCAAGTTCAAAAGGAATTGAAACTTCGTAGACGCGCGGCGGGCCGTACAGAATTTGCAGCTGCTCCAAAAAATTCGCTTTGACGAGCAATGATACGTTTGGCCGTTTTACAACTTCGTCGCCGCGCAACGTCGCGTCGCTCGATACCAGAATTTTCCCTTTTTGGTCGCTGATCGTAATTTCGTAAATCGTCGGCGAGTATCCCACTGCGGATTCGAGCAGGGTGTTTAGTGCGCTGCTGTTGTCGAGTGAATTCTGGACGTAGGCGCGCAGGTCGGCAGCGCTATCCGAATTAGGCGCTTCACCGTGCTCGGCGGAATCGGCCAACGCCTGCCGGCAACCGTCGAAGACTTGCTGCGCAACGAATCCGGCGCGTTCGTTCGCCTGCCGAATGACGATGTTCGTCAGGCGCGCCAAATACAGCCAGGATACGAGCGCGACCACCACCAGTACAACGAGGGAAGTCGTCAGCGTGAACTTAGTCTTAAGACTCAGTGGCATTCTTCTGCAGCACTTCGTACTCTTTCAGTTTGTTGTGCAGGGTTTTGAGGCTGATCCCGAGCAATTCGGCCGCGCGGGTCTTGTTTTGGTTCGTGGCTGCAAGCGTTTGAAGAATGAGTTCGCGCTCCGCGGCGTCCACCGTAGTTCCCACCGGGAATCGCAGGCCCGAAAGCTCGGAAGATTCCGTCACTGGTGCGTGCCCGAAATCCGCGGGCAAATGCTGCCGGCCAATCGTGCCGCGGTCGCACGCAATCGCGGCGCGCTCGATTACGTTGCGCAGCTCGCGCACGTTCCCTGGCCAGGGATAGGACTTGAAAAGATCCATCACTTCAGCGCCGATGCTGGCCACCTGCCGCCCGTGCTTGGCATTCACCTCTTTCAGCAGGTATTCCACTAGCCCGGGCAAATCCTCTTTGTGATCGCGCAGCGGCGGCAAATGAATGTGGAAGACGTTCAGCCGAAAATAGAGATCCTGGCGCAACTGGCCCTTGGAAACTGCTTGCTGCGGGTCTTTGTTCGTTGCGGCGAGCACGCGCACGTCTATTGGAGTTTCCGATTTGCTTCCGAGGCGCCGGACTTTATGGTCTTCGAGCACGCGCAAAAGCTTTGCCTGTGTAGGCGCGGGCATCTCGCCAATTTCGTCGAGAAGCAGCGTGCCGCCATCCGCCAATTCGAAGCAGCCGAGCCGCCGTTCCGCGGCGCCTGTGAATGCCCCGCGCTCGTGTCCGAAAATCTCGCTCTCCATCAGCGATTCAGGAATTGCCGAGCAGTTGATAGCGACGAATGGCCGCTCGGCACGCGGAGAGAGCTGGTGTATCGTTCGCGCCGCCATTTCTTTTCCGGAACCGGTTTCGCCGGTGATGAGCACCGATGCCGTCGAAGGCGCGGCCATTTCAATCTGGTGCATAATTTCCTGCATTGGCTTCGAGGCACCGACGAGGCTTCCCAATTTCCCGGCGTCGCGCAATTCGCGGGTAAGCGATGCGACGGCTCGTTGGTCGCGCAGCATGGCGACCAGACGATCGAGCAGAGACTTCAATACCGGCGGCTTCAATGGCTTTTCGATATACCAAAACGCGCCGGATTCGATCGCTTGCACCACCCGCTCGTCGCTGCCGCGGCCAGTGATGATGATGACTGGGACTCCGTCTTTTTCCTGGCTGAGGCGCTCGAGCAATTCGATGCCGTTCATTCCCGGCAGCTCGACGTCCGCGAGAATTACGCCGGGCTGGAATTCTCCCATTCGCGCGAGAGCATCCTCACCGCTACCGACGCCGAGAACGTCGTAATTCCAGCGGTGTAGCAGCGCTTCGTAGCCTTTCCGCGCGTTTTCTTCATCCTCGACAATGAGGATGCGTAGAGGGGATATGTTCTCTGCCATGGTCAATTTTTGAATGTATCAGCAGAGAGCGGGAAAGCCAAGCCGAACGCGGCCGGACGTTCCGCCGGGAGAAGCAGAAAGTAGCGGGACTTGGGGCGTTCCGAGTGTCTAGGATTCGTGTTAGCGCCGTCCGGGCTCGATCGGACGCAACAGCTCAAGTTCGAGCTTGGTACCTTCGATCAGGTCAAGTTCCTGGCCGATGCCCGAAGCTGCTAGAAATCCGGCAACGCCTCCGACCGCGGCGGCCGCGGCTGCGCCTTTAGGCCCGCCCTTCACGGCTCCGGCGGACGCGCCGATTGCGGCTCCGGCTGCAGCCGCCTGAAATTCCCGCGCGCCTGTGCTAGTCCGCGCTTCGATTTCGCCTTCTTTGTTCTCGCCCGGTTTCACTGAATGCTCGCCTGGCACTTGCGTTACTTCCGCGACGATCGGCAGCGATCCGTTTGGAGTTTTAATGTCATCGAAGCTGAGCCAAATGCGCGCGCGGCCGGTGGTGCCTCCGGGCTCGACGCGGCTCACGTGGCCGCGCACTTCCGCTCCTCGCGGAATGAACGTGCCATCTGGCGCCGCCAGTGGATCGAGCGATCGCGTCACGAAACGCTCGCCCACCTTGGCATTTCTTGTGTTCAGATCTTTCTGCAACGCGACGAGAAATCGCGTCCCCGTGGGAATTTCCGAAGGCGTTTCGCTCGGTTGGCCCGTTGATTGAGTGGCGGATGAAGTCGCGGATTGCTGCTGCGCTCGAAGGCTAGCAGGCATTCCGAGCGCGCAAAGTAGAAAAGCCGGCATGCAGAACGCTAGGTTTCGCATAAATTCCTCCATGACACGCTGCGTTACAGGCGATGAATTCGGCTCTTCAGTCTGCCGCTTCCACGCCGGTAGAAAAGCCGACAGGAAATCAGATGCAGCTTGATGCAATCGTGTCACTTCACGGATCTCAGAAGAGGCTAGGATTCCTGAGTCACACGCACGTTACGTTGTGCAGTCGAGTGACAGCAGCATGTTTCAGGATCGACTCTATAATTCGTCTTAAATGGCACGCCGCAGCCGGAATTCATTTCGAGATCGTTCCAGAAGTTCCGAAATGGTCCGCGGGCAAGTTCCGAGCGCATCTGGCTTCGAATCACCTCGTTCCGCGGACTCCGTAGTATTCCTGATTGTTAGTAACTCCGAATTGGGAATACATTCCCTGTCCGCGGGATGAGCGACAACCGCGCTAAGTCTTTCTCACTCTGCCAACTGCGGTGATTTCCTGAATTGGTTCGCGGCGTGCAATCAGATTGGTCTTTTGCTGGACGATATAGGTAAAGGGGGAGTGCCGAATTGAACGCGAGTGCCGATACGATTGCGCTGTCCGAGCGCCGAGCGACGGTCGAAATCCTGGTAGTTGACGATGAAGACGCCACGCGGCGCTTGTGTTGCGACGTTGCCACTGAAGCCGGATATAAGGCGTTGGCCGTCCCAACGACCGAGAAAGCCCTGGAAGTCCTCGACGAAGAGCCGGTGGACATTGTGCTTACGGATCTGCGCGTGCCGCAACTCGGGGGAATCGAGCTGCTCAAACGAATTCGCGAGCATTACACGGAGACGGCGGTGATTGTGCTTACGCAGTACGGCACGATTGATACTGCGGTGGAAGCCACGCGCCTGGGCGCCGCGGATTACGTTACAAAACCTTTCCGCATTGATGACTTACGCAGCAAGCTCAAGCGGCTGGTGCGTACTCTCGAAATGGACAACGAGAATCGCGTCCTTCGCGAGCAATTGCGCACACGGCAGGATTTCGGCGGGCTCATCGGGTTTTCACAGAAGATGCAGCGGGTCTACAAGTTGATTGAAAAAGTCAGCAAACACAACTATCCGGTATTGGTGCTGGGGGAGAGCGGCACAGGCAAGGAACTCGTCGCACGCTCAATTCACTATATGGGCGCGCGCCAGAACAAGCCGTTCGTGCCGGTGGATTGCTCGGCGCTCACGCCGACGTTGATCGAATCGGAGCTATTCGGTTATGTGAAGGGCGCGTTCACCGGCGCCGTGCAGAACAAGCAAGGCCTGCTTGAAGCGGCCGACAGCGGCTCGCTTTTTCTCGACGAAATCGGCGACCTGCCGATTGACTTGCAGGCCAAGCTGCTGCGAGCCTTGCAAGAGCGCGAAATCAGGCCCGTCGGATCCAACGAGCGCGTTGCCATTTCCGCGCGAGTTATCGCCGCGACGAATCGCGACCTCGAAGGCGCGGTCCGCAACGGTTCGTTTCGCCAGGACCTTTTTTTCCGGTTAAACGTGGTACAAATCAAATTGCCGCCATTGCGCGAGCGTAAGACGGATATTCCTCTGCTGGTGAATTCATTTCTCGAGAAATTCACCCAGACCGGAGCCCGGATTCATACCATTTCGAGCGATGCGATGGCGCGCCTGGTCGCCTATGACTGGCCGGGCAACGTTCGCGAACTTGAAAATGCAATCGAACGTGCGGTGGCGCTCAGCTCTGGGCCGATTCTACAAATCGCCGACCTGCCATCAAATCTTCAGTTCGGTACCTCCGATCGCTTTCCGGAAAAGGACGAAGTAATGCCTCTGGAGGAGCTTGAGCGGCGAGCCATTCTTCGCGCGCTTCGCGAATCCGGCGGCGACAAGCTTGCCGCTGCGCGGTTGCTCGGCATCGGCAAAACCACGCTGTACCGCAAGCTCAAACAGTACGAAGCGCAATCGCTCCGCGAGAATTGATCGCACCGGAACGAACAGCTCTTTTCACGTTCGAAGTACGGGTTTGTGCGAGCAGTTTCGATGTCCTCCGCATTTCCTGTAATGAACTTCAGCAGGCCTAGGGTTTCGAAGCGGGAATTTGACGAGGGATTTTCCGCGACCCCATCTTTCCATGTAGCTGATTACAAGCTACTTATCTTCCTGCTAGCTTGGTCAGGATTTTGCAGTAATACGCGCGAGGTTTCTATGACGCACAACTCGCGCGCAATTCGCAGCACGGCCCGTCGCGTTTTCGAATACGTCATCACCATCTCGATCGCCCTGCTTTGCAGCTACGGAATCGTCAACGTCCGGTGGTAACTCGACCTATGCGAGAGGCAGTGGAATCCCGTAGTCGAGAGCCAGAAACAATTCCTCCTGAGATTGGCGCGGACGATTCTTCGCTCGCGAAGCACCTCGAAGCCGAACTTCGTGTCGTTCTCGACGCCGTACCCGCCGGCGTGCTGCTCCTCGATACAGCCGGGCGAGTCCAGTTTCTGAATCCGGCATTCGCGCAACTTTTCGGTGTAGATTTCTGGCAAGCGCGCCGCGCAGGCCACATTGAAAATTTGGAATTGCTGCTCAGACATCGATTCCGCGCTGCGACGTCACTATCGTTTCGCTGGCGTGCCAGCCGCGATGGCGAGGGCAAGCCGGCCGTCGACGAATTGGAATTGTTAAATCCGGTGCGCAGGGTGATTGAGCGTTCGTCCCTGCCGGTGGAAGACCGCGACGGCCGCGCCACAGGATGGCTCGAAATTTATCAGGACATAACCAGCCGGCGCCACTTCCAGTCCAAGCTTCTCCAGACCGAAAAAATGGCGGCGCTCGGCCAACTTGTTTCCGGCATCGCTCATGAACTCAATAATCCGCTGACGGCTATCATGGGTTACGCACAGCTTCTTCTTGGCCGAGGCCTCGCGCCTGGCCACCTCACAGAAACAAATCACATTTATCAGGAAGCCGAACGAGCCCGGCGCATCGTCAAAAATCTTTTGTTCTTTGCGCGCGAAAATAAACCAGAACGCTCCCGCGCCGACTTGAACGAGATTGTGGAACGCACGCTGGCGCTGCGCAGCTACGAACTAAAAATCGAGAACATCATTGTTGAGACTTCTCTCTCTCCTGATCTTCCTCCCACAATGGCTGACCCATACCAATTGCAGCAGGTGCTTCTGAATTTGCTGGTCAATGCGGAGCAGGCGCTGCTCGAAAGCCGCGGCTCAGGTCACGTTCGCATCCGGACGTTTCGTTCCGCGGCGCAGCGAGTTTCGATGGAGATCGCGGACGACGGCCCAGGAATTCCGTCCGAAATTAGCTCCCGAATATTCGATCCATTCTTCTCCACGAAGCCATCCGGGGTTGGCACCGGTCTCGGTCTTTCGATTGTTTATGGCATCGTTCACCAGCACGGCGGTGAAATCTCCTTCGAGAATCAATTGGGCGGGGGCGCGCGGTTTGTTGTGGACTTGCCGATTGTCGCCGTCGCCGAGCCCGAGCCGCCGCAAGAAGTTGCTCCGGAAGTGTCATCGCGTGACGGCGCTACCAAAGGGCATATCCTCATCGTCGAGGATGAGCCAACCGTTGCCCGCCTGATTGCGGACGTTCTCAGCGAGGAAGGTCACGATGTGGACGCCGTGCTCGATAGCCAGGAAGGACTCGCGCGGCTCTCGCGAAATCGCTACAACGCCATCATTTGCGATCTGCGCATGCCGCGCCTCGATGGCCAGGCATTTTATGAATCGCTGGTTCGCACCGGCAGCCCGTTGCGCGACAGAATCCTCTTCATCACCGGTGACACGCTTGCTCCACGCACGCGCGACTTTCTCGAGCCGCTCAATCTTCCGCATCTCGACAAGCCTTTTCTCCTCGAAGAGCTCAAGATCGCGGTGAACCGCTTGCTCGAAAAAGACATCACAAAAAACAACGCCGGATTCAAGAATTACCGGGATTCAGCCGCAAGCGAATAGGAGGTCTAAATCACGCAGTGAAACGCACAAATCTAATCATCGCTTCTCCCGATCATCACGTTGTGCTCGGCATTTGCGAACAATCCGTGGCCAGGGAGATAACAGCCGCCGCACAGGGTCGAGCGCACCGAATTCGATTTACAGTGTGTGGCACCGTAAGTGATCTTTTCGATTGTCTACGGCGGGATACTGCGGCCGTTGCGCTTCTTGATGAATCCATCCTGGGCACAGCAACTCTCGGCGATACGTTGCTTCAGCTTACAGAATCATCGCCCGTCATTGTTATCGCCGCGCCCCAGCGTCAAGCTGAGCTCGCGCGTTGGATTGCCGAAGGCGATGTCGAATTCGTACCGAATGTAGGAGAATTTGTTTCATTGGCGGCCGCGTTTATCGCCCGCCGTCTGCGATGGGCCGAGCTTGCGGACTCTCGGGAATGCGGAACTACTTCTCGCTCATTCTCGCGACAAGCTCGCTCCAAACCTGCTGCAGCGCATCGAGACGGTGATGGACCTCGCAGTAAGATTGCGCGAGACCACGCGTCGCCTCAGCAACGCCTGGGAGCGTGAACATACGGAAGTGCGATCCGCGTGAACTCGATGCCGGCCTTCGCGAACCTGAAATCGGCCGGAAATCTTAGCCAACAATTGGGGACGTGCAGAACGCGCAGCGGCGTGCCGCAATCGGAATTTCGCTCAGGCATTCCGGGCACTTTTTAGTGGTCGGGTCCGCAGGTGGTTCGCGCCGGGCGCGTGCAATCAGCGCGTTGATCGGCAACACCACGAAGAAATAAACGGCTGTGGCTACGATGATAAACGCAATCGCGGCGTTGACGAACTCACCGTAGAGGAACTTGCTGCCATTTAAAGTGAAGTAAAGGCCGGAGAAATCCGGCGCTTTGACGACTGCGGCGATCAGTGGCGTCAGCAAGTCTTTCACCATCGCCGTCACCACCGAGCCGAATGCCGCTCCGATCACCACGCCGACTGCGAGATCAACAACGTTTCCGCGCAATAGAAATTGCTTAAAGCCTTTCATAATCGTCTGCCTCCATGTACCCGCAGAAAAAGTGCCGTATTGGACTTCGGCCGGTGCGCCCGCTCAGTCTGCAATTTGTTTAAAACGATGACTTGTGCCCAAGCGCTAAGGAGCCGCCAAGCCGGCCCTGTAACAAGTGCTGGAACCTTACATGATGACCGTTAACCGCGCAAGCATGCCCTGGTATTCCCGCATTAAGCGCCGTTTCGCCTGAAGCTATTTACATCGAGCGCGTCTTTACCTACCATGAGCGTTGCATTCGTAGCTTGGGCGCACTGCGGCACCTGAAAACGCTGCGATCGCGACCGGAGCGGCGAATACAGCGAAACCATCCATGGCCCGCGCTCCTAGAATTATTTTGATAGAACCCGGCGGTGCTCGCCGCGAGGTCGAAATTGTCACCGTGCCGTTCCGCATTGGGCGGCAGGCTGGCAATGAGCTGACGCTTCGGGACAGCCGCATTAGCCGCCAGCAGGCGCGCATCGTTGCGGCGGATGGCGAATACGTCCTCGAGGATATGGGCAGCCGCCACGGCACCTACGTCAACAGCGAGAAAGTTCTACGCCACGAGCTTCGCCCCAAAGACAACGTAGATTTCGGGATGACGGATTCCTACCGTTTCATCTACGTTGGCGATGCCGCGACTCTTGAAGAGCTCATCGATAAAGTTGACGCGCCAGCGCCCACCCAATCCGGCTCGCGTGAGCTGCATCATCTCGGCGTTCTCCTCGAAGTGGCGCGAACGCTTGGCACCGGGTTGTCGCTGGAAGACGTGCTGACGACGGTGGTGGATGCCGCCATCGAACTCACGCGCACGCAGCGCGGCGTGCTCCTTCTCGCGGATCCCAAAGGCGAGCTGACCACCACGGTCGCGCGCGACAATCAGCACAATTCCATCCCGCACAATCTCGTGCAGATTTCCTCCGGCGTCTTGAAGCGCGTCGTCAATAGCCGTCGCGAATTGATCGTGAGCGATACCGGCGATGATACGGCCATGGGCCAGCAGGAAAGCGTCGCGCGCCTCGAGCTTCACACCGTCGTCTGCATCCCGGTTGAGAAGCTGCCGCTTATCGAAGCGCTTGACGCCACGGTCTCCGCGCGCCAGGGCGAATTGCTCGGCGTGCTTTACCTCGATAGCCACGTCGCGTCGAGCGCCTTTTCCGAGCTCGATCGAGAAGTTCTTCGCACCCTCGCGCGAGAAGCGGCCAACGTGATCGAAAATGCGCGTCTCTTTTCCGCGTCGCGCGATAAGGCGCGGCTCGACCACGAAGTGGAAATCGCCAGCCAGATTCAGCGCCAGCTTCTGCCCAAAGGATTCCCGAAGAAGCCGGAGTTCGAAGTGGACGGCTTCACCCTTGCGTGCCATTCCGTCGGAGGAGATTGCTACGATTTCGTTGAGCTGACTGGCGGCCGGCACGGATTCTTCGTCGGCGATATTTCGGGGAAGGGAATTTCAGCGTCGCTGCTGGCAAGCGTGCTTCAGGGCGTCATTTACACTACCGCGGCGCTCGACGTATCGCCGGCTGATCTCGTCGCGCGCGTGAATCAGTTCTTCACCGAGCGCAGCGCCGAAGAGCGCTACGCGACGCTCTTCTACGGCGTCCTGGATATGACCGGCAAAATCAAATACGTGAACGCCGGGCACGTTCCGCCGCTGATCCGCCGCAAGGACCGTTCGCTCGAGGCGCTCGAATCCGTGAATCTTCCTGCGGGACTATTTCCCGATACCGAATTCACGGGCGCCGTCGCGCAGATGTATCCCGGCGATTACATGGTGATCTATACCGACGGCGTCACGGAAGCCACGAACGTTGCAGGTGAGTTACTGGAAGATGCCGGCTTACGCAAACTGCTTCAGGAATTCAACGGCCAGACCGTTCAGGAACTTTCCGAAGCAATCCGTGGCGGTGTGCAAACTTTCACCGGCGGCGCGCCCCAATCCGACGACGTCACCCTCGTCGTGATCCAGTTCCGCGGCAAACAACCTTAGCACTCGATCAGTGACTCGCCCCGAATTGGCTGGCAATCCGCTCGAAAAATCCGATGACGCGACTTTCGAATTCTACCGGATGCGTCCCAAACGCCATGGTATGCCCCGCGCCGGGCACTACCCAGATCTCTTTCGGTCCGGCTGCAGCGTTGTAAATCCTGCGCGAGTGACGGCAGGGAATTCTTCGATCCTTTGCGTCGCAGATCAAAAATACGGGGAACAACCGTTGGGCGACAGCCTTCTCGGGCGAAATTTTCTGAGCGCTGAAGCTGCCCTCTTTTTCCGCGTCGGCCAGAGCCATCATCGTCGCAGGACGAAAAAGTGTTTTTCCAAGCAGCGGACTGATATCGAGTCCGGCGTAATCGTACGTCACCTCGCGCAGATTCGCGAAGCTCGATTCGGCGACCACTCCCGCGACTCGCGGATCGACCGCCGCCGACTGCAGCGCAATCGCCGCTCCCATCGATTCTCCGAGATAGAACAGATGCCGGACGTCGTCGCTCGCGAAGAGCGCGTCATCAATGGAGCGGGAATCGTCGCGTTCCAGCCAGCCGTACGTGGCCATCGAGCCTTCGCTTTCGCCATGCGCGCGGGCGTCCATCATCACAACGCCGTATCCGTGCCTCAGCAGCATTTCGGCATAGGCTAGGGTGCCGATGCGATTGTCAGCGACGCCATGAAACAGGACGACCCAGTCGCCATTTGCGCTCGCCGGGTGGACCTTCCACCCGCGCAGCAGAGTGCCATCCGAGGTCTTCACGTCGAAGTTCTCGGATTGTGCACCGACTTCACGGAACGCATTGTTTGCGCTGGAAATCGCCGATGGCGTCAACGCGCGACGCCCCGGGTGAAGGAAGGACGCCCCAATGGTAACGCCCGCAGCCGCAGCGCCCACGACCACGAAAAGCGCGAAGCTAAATCCAACGCTGGTTGCATTGCGGACGAAGCTCATAACAATAAATACGCGTAGCGGAGCCGGGATGTTTCGGGGGCGGCTGCGTTACCGAAGATGTGGTTACGATCCCGTTGAGGTGTAACGCCGCGAGCCAAAATTCCACGCGGCGATTGCAATCGTTAAGCACGCCGCCGCGACGAGCGGAATGATCGGCGCGTAGCGTGCGAACTCTGCCCGGCCGAGCAAATGCACGCTCGGATAAAACGTCGCGAAGCCGAACGGAATAATCCAACTTAGAATAAATTGAATGTAGCTGCTGTAGATCGATAGCGGGTAGCGTCCGAACCCGATGACGTTCCAAAACGGCGGATGTACGCCGATGCGATCTTCGAACCAGAACGACGCCGTGCTGAGCAGCAGAAAAAACGAAACGTAAATTACGCCGCCGCACACCGCCCAGCCGAGCAGCAGCGCCGTTTTCGTGACCGTCCAATGAATTCCCAGGCGCTCCGCGGACCAAATAACAACGACCGAGCCGATCACGACTTCCTGAAGCGATTCGATCCGGAACGTCTCGAACAAAACTTGAAAGAGCGAGGAAATCGGCCGCAACAGAACGCGATCGAATTTTCCCTCCATGATGTACGTGTTCCCGAATTCGTAGAGATTCAGGCTGAGCACGTTGAACAGCCCATACGGGATCAATCCGAAGCCGTAAAGGAAAGTAACTTCCTCGAATCGCCAGCCGGAGAGGCTCCGAACATTCCTGAACAACACGAACACGAATATTAGCCCGAAGATTGTCGCGCTAATGCTCGCGGTAACGCTGACCAGGAAATCGCCGCGATACCCCAGGCGCACTTTGGCGTACTGCGTGAAATAATCCCAAAGCAGCCGGACGTGCAACCAAAACTGGCGCGCAAACGTCGCGTCGTGCCGCGAATCTTTGCTCGAATTTCTCGCCAGCGAATTTACATCCACATCAGCCGCCTTGAATCGTGATCTTTTGCACAGCCCGGTTCCACCAAGCCTCCGCCAGCCACAGCAGCGCGAATACCCAAAGCCATTCGCGCGTAATCATGACCAGTGCATCGTGCGCATCGAGCTTCCCGAGATAGATTTGAAGCGGCGTATAGGCGATATGCTCGAACGGCAGCCACGCCATGATTATTTGAATCGACTTCGGGAAAAATGTGATCGGTATCAATAGCCCGGAGAGCAGCTCGATCAACCAATACTTCGCGCGAATCAGCGCAAGAATGGACTTCAGAGGAATCGCGCACGTTCCGATCATAAAATTCAGCGCGCCCATGATCGAAAAGCTTCCAACGGCCGCGAGACAAAACAGTGCCAGATCAAGATGCGAGGCCGGCCCTCGCACTGGAAATATCAAAGCCACCACGACCGCGGTCGGCACCGTCAGCAGCAAGAGTCGAAACGCCGACTCACCCATCGCCCGGCTTAACCACATCCACAGAACATTGACGGGTTTGATCAAATCCATCGCTATCTTGCCTTCGATCACTTCGTAGGCCATCTCCTGATCGATCGTGTTCCAGTAGAACGACCGCAAGATCCATCCGACGCTCACGTAAGTCACCATCTGCGGCAAATCGTATCCCGCGATTTGCCCACCGGCTGAATAAACCGCCGACCAAATGAAGTAATAGATCGTGACGTTGATGATGTAAGTGAGAATTCCCGTGTAATAACGCAGGCGGAACGCCAGAATATTCACGAAACCGACTCGCGCGAATTCGATGTAAGGCGCGAGCGCGCTCATTCGGGCACCTCGAGCGTCGCTTCGCCGGCGTAGATGCGCTTGATCACTTCCTCGATGGACTCGTCTTCGATCAGAAGATCGCGCACCTCGATAGTCGCAAGAATCTGCCGGATCAAATCCGCGGCTGAAACTTTCGTTCGGTCGAATCGAAATCGGTATGTCAGCTCATCCACCGGCTCAAGCTCGACGCCATTCACCGCAAAGCGGCTCAGCCCTTCGCCATCCGCTCGATCCTTCACCACAAACTTGATCTGCTTGGTGCGCAGCAGCCGCTGCTTTAGCTCGCGTAGTTCGCCGTCAAAAAGCACCTTGCCGTGATCGATAATCAAAATGCGGCGGCACAACTCTTCGATGTCGTCCATGCCGTGGGTCGTCAGCAGCACCGTGGTGTGAAATTCGCGATTGATTTCGCGCAGAAATTCACGGATGTGGTGCTTGGCTACCACATCGAGGCCTATGGTAGGCTCATCGAGAAAAAGCAGCGGCGGATTGTGCAGCAGCGCGGCCGCGAGATCGCAGCGCATCCGCTCGCCGAGCGAGAGCTTGCGCACAGGGGTATTGAGGTAATCTTTGATCCCCAAAATGCTGTTGAACATCTCCATGCGCGCATTAAAATCCGGTTGCGACACATCGTAAATCCGCCGCAGCAGTTTGAACGATTCGATGACGGCAATGTCCCACCAAAGCTGCGTGCGCTGCCCGAACACTACTCCGATAGTCTTCACATAACGGCGCCGCTGGCGGTACGGAACAAATCCGTTGACCACAGCTTCGCCCGAAGTCGGCACAAGAATCCCCGTCAGCATTTTGATGCTAGTGGATTTTCCCGCTCCGTTCGGCCCGATGTAGCCAACCATCTCGCCGCGGTCAATTGTGAAGCTCACGCGGTCCACCGCGGCAATCGTCTTGTAGTCGCGAACGAAAAGATTTTGAAGGCCGCCCCAGATGCCTTCACGGCGGTGATATGTGCGGAAGTGTTTGGAAAGTTCGCGGACCTGAATCAGAGGCTCAGACATCGGACTGACGATTCTATCTCACAGGGCGGGCAGCTGCAGAATCGCGCTGCAAAGAATTCACATCATAAGGATGCAAGCGCAATCCAATTCCGGGATTACGCGCGGAAGAGAACGCTTTCGCGATTGAACATCGTCACGGCGGCAGCGATCGCCAGCGAAGCATAAACACACGACGAGAGAAAAATGAGCATGATGAATCCCCACGGATGATTCCCGGCCATGAGCTCTTTGCCGACCAGCGTCGTACTTAGAATCGGAATTAGCGCCGTTCGTGTATTCAATTCCACTCCAGGCAGCAGCGCAGCAACCGCCGGCATGATGACGATCACAGTCAGCGGCGAAAGATACGTCTGCGCCTCGCGGAAGCTTTTCGCGAAAAGCGCGATGGCCAGCAGCGTCGCCGCGAATAGCACCGAGAGCGGCAGCACCATGAGCAGCACCGCAAGGATCCCTCGCGGATCAATCGCGTAGTGAACCGTCGGATTGTCCTCTGACACGAGTTTATCAATCATGTTCCTCGCCAAGAAAAATGAGACGGCCATCGACGTCAGCGAAAGCAGCGCCGTCGCCAGCGACGCCGTCAGCACCATGAAAAACTTCCCGAGCACCAAGTCGGTGCGCGACACCGGGCTCGTCAGAATCGTCTCCATCGTGCCGCGCTCTTTTTCACCCGCGGTCAAATCCATCGCTGGATACATCGCACCCGTCAGTGAAAGAATGATGACGAAGTAGGGAATCAGCCCGCCGAGCGTGCTTCCCGCCACTTTTTCAGGCGGCGCAACGTTCGTTTTCTCCACTTTGAACGGCTCCACGAGATTTCCCGGCACGCCGCGCTCAGACACCAATTGCTTCGCCAGTGCCACGCGATAATCCTTCAAAGATGTTTCCGCCGTATCCATCGCCAATTCCGACTTGATGTCTCCTTCGTAGTAATCCACGCTGACGGTCTGTGCGTCGCCGTGCTCGGCCGCCGCGTCGAATCCCAGCGGAAGAATAATTGCCGCGCGCACGAGTTTATTCGACACTTGATCTTCGAAGTCCGTCGAGCCAGGAACGACCTGGATCTTTTTGTTCTGCTTCAGCGCCTCCACAACACGCGGCGAATCCTCGCCGCCGACCACCATCACCAGTGGCACCTCGCCCTTGGCCCTGCTCATCAATGTGGCGCCCAGCAAGCCCATGCCGAGCGTCAGCGCCGGAAACAGAAGCAGCGGCACCACCGTCATTGAAATCACTGTGCGGCGATCGCGCAACGAATCAATCATCTCCTTGTGGTAGACGACGCCGATATTTCGGAGGCTCATGGCTGATCTCCCAAAACGTCTACGAAAATATCTTCGAGGTCCTGCTTGCCGAAGCTCTCGCGCAATTGTGCAAGCGATCCTTCCGCCAGCAACCGGCCGCGGTGGATGATGCCGATGCGGTCGCACAGTTTTTCCACTTCGGTCATCACGTGCGTCGAGAAAATCACGGTCTTGCCTCGATCACGGCACTGGCGGATGAATCCTACAATCGTACGCGAGGCGATCACATCCAACCCTATCGTTGGCTCGTCGAAAATCATCACCGCGGGGTCGTGCACCAGCGTCCTCGCGATGGATACTTTCTGCTTCTGTCCCGTCGAAAGCTTCTCGCAGCGCTGGTTCCGAAAATCATTCATGCCCAGCATCGCGAAAAGCGCGTCAATCGCCGTGCGCAGAGGCTCGCCATCCATGCCATGCAGTCTCGCGAAGTACTCGACCATTTCTTTTGCCGTCAGGCGCCCATAAAGCGCCGTTGCCGTCGAAAGAAATCCGACGTTCGCCCGAACTTTTTCGGGCTCTTCAATGATGTCGTAGCCGGCGACATTCGCGGTTCCGCCGGTTGGTTCGAGGATCGTTGCGAGCATCCGCAGCGTAGTCGTCTTGCCTGCGCCGTTGGTTCCGAGCAGGCCGTAAATCTCGCGTGGCTTGCACTCGAAGCTCACGCCATCCACAGCGCGAACGTCCTTGGCTTTCTTCGTCGCCGGGAAAACCTTGCTGAGATTTTTTGCCTGAATCAACGGTGCCGTTTCCATCTTTTTCTTCAGTTTCTCGCCACAGGCGACGCGACAGTCCCGTCCATCGCTTTCTACGAAAGCAAACACAGAAATATTACGGCTCTGCGCTTATTTTATAAGGGATTTTATTGGCGATTCTTCGCTACTCGCCCATAGCCTTGATTACAACACGTTTAGGCCGCTGCCCGTCGAGCTCTGCGAACAATACAAATTGCCACGGCCCCAAATCGAGGCGCCCCTCCGTGAATGGCACCATCACCTGGTGATGCAGCAGCAAACTTTGCAAGTGAATGCCGGTATTGCTCTCAAATCGACCGCGATGCTTGTAATCCTCTCGCTCCGGCGCTAGCTGCTCGATCCATGCTTGCAAATCATCGAGCAAACCAGGCTCATCATCGCTCACGATAATCGCCGCGTTGGAATGCGTCACGGAAACAAGAATAATTCCGTCGCGAAATCCGCTCTTTTCCAGCGCAAGTTTCACCTGCGGCGTGATATTCATGAATTCGCGTTTTTTCGCGGATTGGAACGTCAAAACGTCCGTGTAAATTTTCATTGGTGTTCCTCAGAATGACGGCAGCATTCTAACGGAACTATCCGAGGAGTAGAAATCTCTCGATGCGCCAAAGTTAGCTATACGGCGCGCGGGAAAAGCGAAGAAGCCGCGGCAAAGCAGCCCATCAGCCCTTATGACAGACCGGGCAATGCTTTGCTTCGTAGTTGTCGAGCGTCACTTCAAAC
>DATBYF010000162.1:0-17076 GCA_036513895.1 Candidatus Acidiferrales bacterium
TACGGCGGCTCGAGCACCAGCACGGCATCGCTGCGCCGCGCCTCGTCAGCAATCGCGCGCCGCGACGCATCACTCCCAATCTCTTCATCGCTCGTCCAAAGAAACACCAACTTCCGCGCGATCGGCACGCGCGCCGCACGCAGCGCATCAACAGCGAAAAGCGCCAGCGCCAATCCGCCCTTCATGTCGAATGTAGCTGGCCCCCACGCGCGCCCGCCCGAAATGCGAAACGGCATTTTCTCAATCGTGCCGATGGGATAAACGGTATCGAGATGCCCGAGAATCATGATCTGCCTGCGCGTTTTGGTGTGCGCGGACGAAGAAGGCGAGATTTCCGCGCGAACGACGTCGCCGCGCTTCGCATTCCGCAGAACGCGCACGTCAGCGCCGCGTTTCCGCCACTCCTTCGCCACTCGCGCTCCGCAACGGTCCACCGCGGCTTTATCGTGGCTAGGGGACTCGATTTCAACGAGCTCGCGCAGCAATCGCAAAATCGCGCGCTCCCGCCCGCGCGTGAATTCGAGAAGGGAGCGCAACGAAGATGCGGAAATTTCCGAGAAAGTCATGGCGCTCGGTATGCTACCAGCTTAGCCGCGCCTCACGAAGAGCGCGAATCTCGCCGCCCTACTCGTGTCGCAACGCCACCAACGGATCAACGCTATTCGCGCGGCGCGCCGGCAGGAACGACGCGAGAATCCCCACTCCCGCCAACAGCGCGGCAACCGTCACGTACGTGATTGGATCGAGCGCGCTGATCTCATAAAGAAAACTGTGCAACACGCGCGTTAATGCCAGCGATGCTGCAAATCCCACGCCGATTCCGATGAGAGCCAATCGCAATCCCTCCCCGGTTACCAGTCGAAATACTTCCTTCGGCTGCGCGCCTAACGCAATCCGAATTCCGATCTCATGCAGCCGCTGCGTAACCGAATACGACATCACGCCATAAATCCCGATTGTCGAAAGCAGCAACGCGAGCAGCGCGAACAGCCCAAGAAGCAACGTGCGAAACCGTGGCTGCGCGGCCGACGCCGTCATGTTGTCTTCCATCGTGCGCACTTTCACCAGCGGCTGATTCTTATCGATTCCGGCCAGCACGCCGCGCAATGCCGAAGCCTCCGCCGCCGGATCAACGCCCGTTCTCAAAACGATCGACAGCGCAAATACGGGCAGCACCGCATCGGCTTGCTTATATGGCAAGTACATTTCCGCCTGCGGGTCCGTTCCGAGCCCCCGCCGCACGTCCCCGACCACCCCCACAATCTCCATCCACGGCACCGTTTGATCGGGCGTCGCGCCTAGCTGCATGCGCTTTCCCAGAGGCGATTCACCGCCAAAATATTCTTTCGCGAACGATGTGTTCACCACCACGGCTCCGGGCGCTTTCTCATCGTCGGTGCGTCTGATGTTTCGCCCCGCCATCAGCGGTACCCCAAGCGTCTCCATATAATCCTCGGAGATCGTCCGGTAGCCTGCGGCGATGTATTCGTGCGGACTCTTCGGCGGCCTGCCGTAAATATTGAAGTGAATCAGCCCGCCATTGCCGCTCATGGGCAGAAACGATGCAGCTCCGGCCGAACGAACTCCGGGAATTTCGCGCGCGCTTTCAAGCAGGCGATCGAAGAACGCGAACCGTTGTTCCGGCTTCGGATACGCGTTCCGCGAGAGCGGAACATCCGCAACCAAAAGATGATCGGGCACAAATCCAGCCGCCGCGGTTTGCATTCGTTCGAAGCTGCGAAGCAGAAGTCCTGCGCCGACGAGCAGCAGCATCGCAATGGCGAATTCCGAAATCACCAGCGCCGAACGCAGCCGGTGATTCGCCGCGCCCGCAGACGTGCTCCGGCCACTTTCGTTCAGCGCCTCGCGAATATCGAGGCTCGCCGTTCGCAATGCCGGCAGCAAGCCGAACAAAATTCCCGTCAGCAACGATGCCCCTATCGTGAACGCCAGCACCCAGCGGTCAATGTGAATTCCGCTCGCATCCGGCACGGCGCTCGCCGAAAGCCGCAGCAACGGATCGAGCGACAGGCTGGCGATCCAAAGCCCTAGCGCCCCTCCGGCCACCGCGATGATGACGCTCTCCGTAAGAAGTTGCCTGACCACGCGCAGACGGCTCGCTCCGAGCGCCGTACGTATGGCGATTTCCCTCGCGCGCGATGCGGCCCGCGCCAGCAGCAAATTTGCCACGTTTGCGCATGCAATCAGCAAAATAAATCCCACCGCGCACAACAGAACCAGCAGCGCCGGCCTCACCGTTTGAACCGTCTGCTCCTGCAACTTCACCACGTCGGCGCTGATCCCAGTGTTGTAGTCCGGATACTGCTTCTCGAGGCGCGCCGTGATTCCTTTCATCTCCGCGTCCGCCTGCTGAATCGTAGCTTCCGGTTTCAGCCGCGCCACCGCAAAAATTCCCGGATGCCAGTTGCGATCGTCAGGCAAAGTTTTGGCCCACGGTTCAAACGGAACGTAAACGTCTGCGGGCTGAAGAAATTGGAATCCGGGCGGCAGCACTCCAATCAACGTGTAAGGTTTCGAGCTTAGGTCGATCGGTTTACCGAGCCAATCCTTCGAGCCGCCGAATCGCCGCTGCCATAGCGCGTAACTGATGATTGCCACCGGGGCGCCTTCGGGCCGATCTTCTTCCGGCATAAAATTTCGGCCCGCGATTGGCGTGACGCCGAGGAGTGGAAAGAAGCCCGCCGTCGTGTACCGCGCCGTGAGCAATTCCGGCTCGCCCATGCCCGTCAGCGTCATGCCGGTGAGGCACGATGCTTGCACAGATTCGAACGAGTGGCTTTGATCGCGCCAGTCCCTATAATTTTCGTAAGACGTCGAATTTGTCGGGTACTGGCTTTTTTCCCGCACCAGCACTACTCGCGACGGATCCTGGAACGCCAGCGGCCGCAACAGTACCGCGTTCACCACGGTAAATATCGCCGTGTTCGCGCCAATGCCCAGCGCCAGTGTCAGCACAGCCACTGCGGTGAAGCCTGGCGCCTTCCGCAGCGAGCGCAACCCGAAACGCAAGTCCTGCCAAAACGTCCTCATCGAGCGCTCTCTCCCGACTTTCGCGAGTTCACATTAACCGCCGATAGTTTTGACGCGCGCGCATTCGAAATGGTACTGCGCGGCCGGAGGATGCGGCTTCATATCAGCCCTCTCCTCTGCTCGCTGCTGCGCGCTCTAAAAACGAGTCCACCGAGTACCCCGATTTGTATCGAGTAGGATCAGTATCGACCGTTTGTTTTGTTAGAGTTAGGAAACTTTCTAATCGCAAGTTGTATCGAGTAGAAATCGTCGAGGATAGCGTTTGCATCCCCCGTCTTGCCGCCTCGCGCTGATTATGTTCGTCATAGCTCTGCACCCAACGTAAATGAATGCGATGAATCGCGCAAGAGCGGGCTTTGTAAGGGTCCTAGTATCCTCTGCGGAACTACGGAGTGATGAATTTGGGCTCAATCGGCTGCTCGTCACGACATCTTTAGCGCGAGGATCCCATGAAGCATCTTCTGGGCCATCTTGGCCGCTCGAGGCGCTTTGGGCACGCCGACCATCGTTTCGCTCCCACGTTCTTTCGTATAGAATTAGAGGATTGTGCATAACCATTTTCCGGCACGGCATCCACGCTGAGGAACACAATGATCCTGGACACCAACGCCATCCAGAGAATTCTCCCGCACCGCTACCCATTCCTGATGGTGGACGCCATCCTGGAAATGGAACCAAAGAAGCGCATCGTCGGCATAAAGAACGTCACGATCAACGAAGACTATTTCGTCGGCCATTTCCCTTCGCAGCCGATTATGCCGGGCGTATTGATCATCGAGTCCATGGCGCAGACCGGCGGCCTTCTATTGCTTCAGGAGGTGCAAGATCGCGACCAGAAGTTGCTCTACTTCGTTGCAATTGATAACGCGCGCTTCCGCCGGCCGGTGGTTCCCGGAGATCAATTGGTGGTCGAAGTCATCGTCGTCGCATTTCGCGGCGATTTCTGCAAGCTGACGGGGCGGGCCACGGTCAACGGCGAACTCGCGGCGGAAGCGACGCTCATGTGCAAGATGGTGGATCGCGAGCCCGCCTCCGATGTAGCTTCGCCCGCGGCTGCCGCGAAATCCTAGAAGCGAAAAGCGCGATCACGCAACCGATGAGCGAATTTCATCCTCACGCTGTGATTTCTCCGCACGCGCGGCTGGGCGCCGGAGTCCGCATCGGCGCATTCGCCGTCGTTGGCGACGAAGTGGAACTTGGCGATGGATGTATTCTCGAGCATCACGCCGTAGTCGAAGGCCCCTCACGCCTCGGAAAAAATAATCGCCTGTATCCATTTGCTGTAGTCGGCGGCGATCCGCAGGATCTAACGTACGCTGGGCAGCGCGTGTCGCTCGAAGTCGGCGACGACAACATCTTTCGCGAATTTTGCACCGTGAGCCGCGGCACCGTGAAGGGCGGCAGCGTTACGCGCGTCGGCAATCACAATCTCGTCATGTCTTACGCGCACATAGGCCACGATAGTCAGGTCGGCAGCCACACAATTTTCGTCAATGGCGCCACGCTCGCCGGCCACGTCATCGTGGACGATCACGCCACCGTCGGCGCTTTTTCTCCTGTGCAGCAATTCTGCCGCATCGGCCGCCACGCCTACGTCGGCGCATACACCGTGATCACGCAGGATGTGCTTCCATTTGCAAAAATCGTCGCGCCCCGCGAAACGCGCTGCTACGGCCTCAATACCATCGGCCTGGAACGCGCGGGCTTCACTCGCGAGCGTCTCGATTCTCTCGAGCAGGCTTTCCGTTTCTTTCTGCGCTCCAATCTGAACACGACGCAAGCCATCGAAAAGATGCGCGAAACCCTCTCCGCCTCGCCGGACGTCCAATACCTAATAGAATTCATCGGGTCCGCAAAAAACGGAGTCATCAAGTAGAAATATGCCGGCAAATCCAGAAACGGCCGTCGCGACGAACTGGGGCCTGATCGCAGGCAACGGCGATTTTCCGTTTCTCGTGCTCGAAGGCGCGCGCAGCCGTGGCATTGACATGGCCGTCATCGCGATTAAAGAAGAAGCTTCGCCCGAACTCGCGCAACGCGCCGGCCGTTTGCACTGGGTGAGCCTGGGCGAGCTCAGCCGCACAATCGAATTGCTGCATCAGGAAGGTGTGCAGCACGCCGTGATGGCCGGGCAGGTAAAGCACAACAAAATATTCAGTGCGATTCGTCCGGATTGGAAACTCGCCAAGCTACTGCTGTCGCTACCGGTGAAAAATACGGACTCGTTAATCGGCGCAGTCGCCCGTGTTCTCCATGACGAAGGCATCGAGCTCGTGGATTCGACGAAATTTCTCGGCACGCTCCTGCCCGCCGAAGGCATTTTGACGCGGCGCTCGCCCGATCAATCCGAATCCGCTGATATCGCCTATGGCCGTCACGTCGCGCAGCAAATCGCCGCGCTCGATCTCGGCCAGACTGTCGTCGTCCGCGATCGCGCCTGCGTCGCCATCGAAGCCATGGAAGGCACTGACGAAACCATCGAGCGCGCCGCGCGAATCACCGGCGGCCAGCGCATTGTCGTCGTCAAAGTGAGCAAGCCCACGCAAGACATGCGCTTTGATGTCCCCGTAGTCGGCCTGAAAACCATCGAAGTCATGCAGCGCTCGAATGCCACAGCACTCGCTCTCGATGCCGGCAAGACGCTGCTCTTCGATCGCGACCGGCTCATCGCCGCCGCCGACGACGCCGGAATCGCCATTCAAGCATTCGCGCCGGGCGCATCAGCAAACGCCGCAGCGAGGCCCGCGAAATGACGGAGAAACCCATCCGCGTAGCCGTCGTCGGCGTCGGCGATTTCGGACGCAACCACGTCCGCGTCTACCGCGAAATGCCGGGAGTCACCCTCGCCGGCGTCATAGATATCAATTCAGATCGCGCCAAAGCTGTGGCCGCCGAATTCAGCACGCAAGCGCTTCCCGATATTTCCGCGCTCGCTGGAAACGTGGACGCCGTGAGCCTGGCGGTACCAACCATCGAGCACGCCCGCATCGGCACGCGCCTCCTCGAACAGGGAATTGATCTCCTCGTCGAAAAGCCAATCGCCGCCTCGCTCGAAGAAGCCGACGCACTGATCGCAGCCGCACAGCGCTCCGGCCGCATCTTGCAAGTCGGACATCTCGAGCGGTTCAATCCTGCCATCGTCGCCGCGGAAAAAATTGTCACGCGGCCGCTATTTTTCGAAATTCATCGCCTCGGCGTCTTCTCGCCCCGCAGCCTCGATGTGGACGTGGTCTACGACCTGATGATCCACGATCTCGATATTCTCCTCGCGCTCCTCGATTCGCCGGTCACCGACCTCCGCGCCGTTGGAATCCCGGTGATGACCGACAAAGTGGACATCGCGCACGCGCGCATCGAATTCGCCTCCGGTGCCGTCGCCAATCTAACCGCCAGCCGCGTTTCCACAGAAAAAGTTCGCAAGATGCGCTTCTTCCAGGAGCACGAATACATCTCCCTCGATTTCACGCGCCAGGATGTCCTGCGTGTTCGTGTCCAGCCGGGAGAAGGCCTCACACATGAAGCCGAGCCACAAGTGAACTTCGAAAAAGTGGCAACCGAGCCCGAAGAGCCGTTGCGCGCCGAGCTCCACGCGTTCCTCGAATCCGTCCGCACGCGCCGCCCGCCTCGCGTGGATGGCGCCGCCGCCCGCCGCGCCCTCGAGCTCGCCGACCGCGTGATGGCGGGCATCCTCGAACACGCCCGCCGCGTCCAACTCGGTACCTTCGCACCTCAAGGTGCTCGATGATTCCCCGCACATTGGTTCCGGTGGATGTCCGTCCGTTCAAGCCGGGCGAGGAGAAGGCCGCGCCGCGCCGTCTTTCCTCCACGCTCGACGAGCGCACCTTTGTGCCCCGCGATCTACCCATCAAGCAGCTCGATGCAACTACCAGCATCCCCGATCACGTGCCCTTCGAGGTCATCGTCGGCCGCTCCATCATTCAGCGCAATTGGCACGTTGACCCTCGCGGCGGCAATGGCGCGGCGCGCCGAATCGAAACCGCGCTCGATGACCGCACCGTCGTGCCGGCCCTCGTCGAGCGTCCCACGGAGGAAGATCGCGCCAAGCTCGAAGAGCTTCCCACGCTCACCGCCGATCGTCTCGACGTCATTGACCCGGACGTGATGACCACCGGGGAAGTGAATCTCCTGGTCGATCCGCACGAAGAGCGCGACGCGAAATGGAACAACTTCTCGCGCATGTTTTCCGTCGGCGTTCACGTCGCGCTCATCATTCTCGCGCTCTCTTCACCGGAATTTTTCAAACACGTTCCGACGGACGCTGAAATTGCCGCCGCGCGGCAGCAGCTCGGCATGATCACGTACCTGCCGTCGGACGCAAATCTCACGCCACATAAAGCTCCCGGCCGCCCGGGCCCAGGCATTGGCATCAGCCCCAAGACTCTCAATCGCGTTGCGCCGCCGCTCCCACCACCTGCGCCCGGCCCGGTCGTAGCGAAGCCGACGCCCACGCCGCCCGTGACCGAGTTGCCGTCGTCGCCGCAACCCAAGCCTACGCCGACCCAGCCGGTGGCAAACGACACGCCGCTTCAGCCCATTCCAACGCCTACCACCCAGCCGCAACCTGGAAAATTGGATCTCTCCATTCACAATGTGTCGCCAGGCCGCGCTCTCGAAAATTCCGTGCACGACGCGATTCAAAATGGCGGCGGCGGGTCACAACTTGGCGCTGAAAGCCGCATTCCCGGAGGCGGTGGCGGAGGTGGTGGAGGAGGCGGCGGTGGCGGAGGCCGTCTCGGCAATAACGTTCAGATACTGACGGACACGCAGGGCGTGGATTTCAACGCCTACCTTCGCCGGCTGCTGGCCACGGTCCAGCGAAATTGGTACGCCATCATTCCGGAATCCGCGCGCCTCGGCGACAAGGGCATGGTCGTCATTCAATTTAAAATCATGAAAGACGGCAACGTTCCGATGCCTGATCCCTCGCTCACACGCACGTCCGGTAAAGAACCTCTCGATCGCGCGGCATTGTCCTCCATTCGCGCCTCAAGCCCCTTCGAGCCTTTGCCCTCGGCCTTCAACGGGCCGTTCATCGAGCTACGATTCATCTTTCTCTATAATCTTCCTCTCGATTACCAGTGAAACCCGAACGCATGCAGGTTCTCGGCGCGCTTCTTCTCGCCGCATTGGTGCTCGCCATTCTTCTCTTCCGCTACTGGAATTTTCGGGGATGAGCGATCCGGGACGTCTGATCGTAATTCTCGGCCCGACGGCTTCGGGGAAATCCGCGCTTGGAATCCGCCTCGCGCAAAAACTCGGCGGCGAGATCGTCGTCTGCGATTCGACGCAGGTCTATCGCCGCTTCAATATCGGAACCGCGAAGGTCTCAGAATCCGAGCGTCAGGGCATTCCGCACTGGATGATGGATATCGTCGAGCCTGCTGAAGTTTTCACCGCCGGAGATTACCGCCAACGCGCTGAGGAAATCCTGCGCAATATTCACGCGCGAGGCCGCGTGCCCATCGTCACCGCGGGCACTGGCCTTTATCTTCGCGCGCTTCTCGAAGGGCTCGCCGATGCGCCTGCCCGTTCCGAAGAATTGCGCGCCCGCTTGCGTCACGCTGCCAAGCGCAGCGCCGCCGAGCATCTCCATCGCATGCTTCGGCGACTCGATCCCGAAACAGCGGCGCGCATTGGCGAACGCGATACGCAAAAAATCATTCGCGCTCTCGAAATGAGATTCCTTACGAAAAAACCCGTCGGAGCAATTCACGCGCAGGGCCGCGCGCCGCTTAAAGGATTCACGCCCGTGAAAATTGGACTGCACCCGCCTCGCGCCGCTCTCTACGCACGCATCGAGCGACGCGTGCACGAAATGTTCGATGCCGGCTGGTCCGCTGAAGTCGGTGAACTACTGCGCTCCGGCGTCCCTCACGATGCCAAGCCCTTCACCTTCATCGGCTATCGCGAAATCCTCGCTTGCGATTCATCTGAATTGAAATTGGAAGAAACGATTCTCGAGATCCAAAAGGCCACGCGCCAATTTGCGAAGCGCCAACTCACGTGGTTTCGCAAAGAACCCAACGTCCACTGGCTAGAATCCTTCGGCGACGAACCGGCGGCGGAAACTCAGGCTCTGGCACTCCTGTAATTTCGTAGTGATCACGGCGGTCGTAACGCCGGCAGCTTGCCGGCGTTTTTCCGCCCGCATACCTCCAACGAAAATCGCCGGCAAGATGCCGGCGCTACGAATTACCGGTTGCCGTTCATTCCTCCGTCGCCAGAAGCTCTGCGGGCTGTCTTCCTCCAAAATATAGCCAATGGTTAATTGGGTCCGGGAGGCGGGAGCCTCCCGGCTCTGAATGAGATCTCCGTAGTCGTCACACAGACTCTAGCCCCTAGATACACTCTGTCCGCACCTATTTCGTCTCCGGCACCTTCTCCAGCGCTCCCGGCGGCAGCTCTCCAGTTCCGATTTGCTTCTTCAGCCACTCATACCTATCCCGACGCGCCGCCGCATCCAACGAATGCGTCGCCTCATAAAATTTAATTTCCTTCGGCCCCTTACTCATGTCGAAATATTTCTGTTCCATCGCCACAGTGGCGAATTCATCGTGCGTCGCGTATTGAAAGAGCGCCGGCGATGGTCCAAGATAAGCCGCGTACTCTCCAGGATCCGCCCATCCATACTTCGCGAGATATTCTTTGATTTTGTCGTCGCCGAACTTCTTTCGAAACGCCTGGACCATCGGCGCATCCGACGTCAAAAAATCCGCCTCCGACACCGGATTCGCCATAAACACAAATGCCGCAGGCCGCTTGTCCACCGCATCAAGAATCGCGCCGCACGAAGCATTGAAGCTGTGCCCCACGTAGGCCACGCGCTTCGGATCCACATCCGCCCGTGCCAGCAACAGATCAAGCCCGCGACGCAGGTCCATCACTTCCTGCCGCTCGGTATCAGGGCCTTGTGGGCCGAGCGGATCGTGCTCCGACGTGAATCCGGGCCGCACCATCGGCGTGTCAATCATCAGCGACACGACGCCCGCTTGCGCCAGCACGACGGCTTCCTCCAAAAATTCGCCGCGATTTGCCGACGGCGAGTGCGGCATCATCCAGTGTCCCCACAGAATCGCTGCGAATCGCCCCTTGCTCACGGGCACTACGAGATAAGCAGGAACGCGCCCGCTCACAGGACTCGCGTAGCTGATGTCGTGAATCTTGGTCCCGCCGCGATCCTGCACTCCTTCTTCTTTGATAGCCAGCGGGGGCGTTCCCGCCGCATACTCGAACCGCTTCGCCAGCTCAGCATAAGACTCTTGCGCCGCCGCAACCGGCGCAATCACAGCAAGAATCAAAATCGCCGCCAAAATTTTCATAACGCCTCCATCGCCCATGCCGAGCAAATACCCGAAGCCTAGATTCCTCGTCGCGCCGGCATCTAGCCGGCGTTTTTGCGCTCCATCAAAATCCTCGCTCGGATTCGCGACAACGTCCGCTTCTAATCTTCTCCGAATTCGCCATCCACTCTTAGTACTACCATGTGCTACATAACTGGAAACATTCCGAATTTTATATTTGAACTTTCATATACCTGGCCTATCATCGCTTCCCACCAGCCCGTCCCAATTGGAAGACTTCGAATGAACGATCGGCCGAATCGAAATCTAGAATCCCACCCCCCAAAGGAGAAATCGTGATCCGAAGACTAACTGTATTTTTGTTCACGATCGTCGCCATGCTGACAGGCGTGAATTTCGTCTGCCAAGCGCAAACACAATCCTTGATGACCCGTCATGTCCGCGAAGCCACTCTCAGCGGCCAGGCGCCGTTCGTCAAGAAACTCCCAGCAACGCAATCTCTGCGCCTCGACATTGTTCTGCCGATCCGCAATCAATCCGATTTGGATAGTTTCCTGCGAGAGCTTTACGATCCTTCCAGCCCTTTTTTCCATCAGTTCCTTACCGTAAAAGAATTCACGGAGCGATTCGGCCCCACTCAGGAAAATTATGACGCCGTGCTTCAATTCGCGAAAACGCACGGTCTGTCCGTCGTCGGGGGCTCCCGCGATGCCATGGACGTGCAACTTGCCGGCTCGGTTTCGGCCATCGAATCCGCCTTCCACGTGACCATGAACGTCTACCAGCACCCGACCGAAGACCGCACATTCTACGGTCCCGACCGCGAGCCCACCGTGGATTTGCCTTTCGAGCTCTGGCACATTTCCGGTTTGGACAACTTCTCAACTCCGCATCCGCTTTACCATCACCGCGATTTGAGTGTGAAGCGCAATGCCACTACCGGCTCGGGCCCGTCGGCCTCTTTTCTCGGCAGCGACATGCGCGCCGCTTACTATGGCACCGGTTCGCTCACTGGCTCCGGCCAAAACATCGGCTTGCTCGAGTACTACGGATTTGACATCGCCGATGTGAATACCTATTACACAAACGCCAAGCAAACCAGGACCGCAGCGGTCACAGGAATTTCCACCGACGGCACCAGTTTGTCCTGCCTCGATAAGAGCGGCTGCGATGACACCGAGCAGATCCTCGACATCACTCAGGCTCTCGGCATGGCTCCCGGCGTGTCCACGGTTTACGTGTACGTGGGCTCCACAGACACGGCCATTCTCGGCGCTATGTCTTCCGATTCTCCGCTGCCTTTGCAATTGAGCTCTTCGTGGACATGGACTCCGGCGGACCCCAGCACTGACGACCCGTACTTCGAAAAAATGGCCACGCAAGGTCAGACTATCTTTCAGGCGGCCGGTGACAGCGGCAACTGGAAGACGAGCACGTACCCGTCGGAAGATGCGCACGTCGTCTGTGTCGGCGGCACTGACTTGACGACTTCCAGCGCAGGCGGCCCTTGGAGTTCGGAATCCACGTGGGTTGATGGTGGCGGCGGCTACTATGCCAAGGACGATATTTTAATTCCGTCCTACCAACAGACCGCAGGCGTGATCAATTCGAGCAACAAGGGATCCACGACTTATCGCAACGGTCCGGACGTCTCCGCAAACGCGAATTTTACTTTCTACGTTTGCGCCGATCAAACCACCTGCACCGCAAACGAATATGGCGGCACCAGTTTTGCCGCGCCGATGTGGGCCGGCTACCTGGCTCTGACGAATCAACAAGCAGCGGCAAGCGGTGACGCGGCTCCCGGCTTCATCAATTCGTCAGTCTACTCGATCGGTCTCTCGTCCAGCTATGACACCGATTTCCACGACATCACCAGCGGCAGCAACGGATTTTCCGCGGTCACCGGCTACGATTTGGCTACTGGTTGGGGCAGCCCGAATGGCGCCGCTCTGATCAACGCACTTGCGCCAACGTCGCAGACTCCTAACTTCACCATTTCTGCCTCGCCCACTTCCGTCTCCGTGGTACAGGGCAATTCAGGCACATCAACGATCACTACCGCAGTTTCGGGCGGCTTTAGTGCGGCCATCACCTTGTCCGCATCCGGCCAGCCGAGTGGCGTGACCGTTGGCTTTGGAACCAACCCCATCGCCGCGCCAGGCTCGGGCAGTTCGCTCATGACAATGACGGTCGCTGCCAGCACTACACCCGGCACCTACTCGATCGTCGTCACCGGCAAGGGCGGCGGCGTCACGCAAACGACCAGCGTCTCGTTGACTGTGACCGCTCCTGTTACGGGCAGCTTCACGCTCACCGCTTCACCGACCAGCTTGACGGTTGATCGCTCGGCGAACGGGACGAGCACGATCACGATTCATCCCGCGAACGGCTTCACCGGCAGCGTAACTCTGTCGGCCACCGGCATGGGCTCTGGCGTGACCGCAGCGTTCGGCACCAACCCGGCGACGAGCACAAGCGTTCTCACCTTCACGGCAAGCAGCAGCGCCAAAACCGGCACTTACACAATAACGGTGACTGGCAAGTCGGGCAGCCTGTCCGCAACAACGACGATCAGCCTCAGAATCCGTCGCTGATCAAAAACAACAGCGGCAGCGTGGCGTAACTCAAAGCGCCACGCCGCCGCTCAATCTTCAGCGTCGCGCAAAGAAGCGTCGCCAAGCCAAACCTTCGGCGACTCTTTTTTGGTTGCGTCGGCTCCCCGCCGGCGTCTTTCCGCCCCGCATCGCTACCCACATCATTTGTCAATCGTCCCGGCGCGACAATCGTTAGGCTCCCCGGAAGACGGTCCAGCCTTCCAACCTGCCGATCCGCTTTTTGCTCCGTTTCTGCTGGGCTATTGCGCTAACCCCGAAAATTTATCGTATGATACGCCCGTCAAGTTTATGCCCCTCGCTGCTGGAGCCAAACTCGGCACCTACGAAATCGTCGCCCAAATCGGCGCAGGCGGCATGGGCGAAGTCTATCGCGCGCGCGATTCAAAACTCGGCCGCGACGTCGCCATAAAAATTCTCCCCGCCTCGCTCTCGAAAGATCCCGAACGCCTGCGCCGCTTTGAACAAGAGGCGCGAGCCGCGGGCCAGCTCAATCATCCAAACATTCTCACCGTGCACGATTTCGGAATGCACGACGGCGCGCCCTATGTCGTCTCCGAATTACTCGAAGGCGAAACGCTCCGCGATCGCCTGTCGGTGCGTGGGAAGCAAGCGCGTTCCGGCTCGGCGAGCTCGGCCAGCGGAGGCGGCAGCACCGAAATTGGGCCAGGCGAAGAGCGCGCTCTTTCCCCGCGCAAAGCCCTTGAAATCGCCAACCAAATCGCCAGCGGCCTCGCCGCCGCGCACGACAAAGGCATCGTCCACCGCGATCTCAAGCCCGACAACATTTTCCTCACGCGCGACGGCCGCGTGAAAATTCTCGATTTCGGTCTCGCTAAGCTCGTTCAGCCGCAAACGCAAGTCCAGGATTCCGATCAGACGCAAACAGAAGTTACCCCGCGCGACGCCACTCTCTCCGGCGTCGTTCTCGGCACCGCCGGCTACATGTCGCCCGAGCAAGTCCGCGGCGAGCCCACCGATCTTCGCTCCGATATTTTCTCCTTCGGCGCCGTCCTCTACGAAATGCTTTCGGGGCAACGCGCGTTTCGCCGCGACACCAGCGTCGAGACCATGTCCTCGATTCTGAAAGACGAGCCTCCCGAGCTTGCTGCCACAAATGCGAATATTTCTCCGGCGCTCGCTCGCGTCGTCAATCATTGCCTCGAAAAAAATCGCGAACAAAGATTTCAATCCGCCCGCGATCTCGGCTTCGATCTCGAAGCGCTCTCAAACGTTTCAACCACAAGTGTTGCGAGCCACGCGGTCGCTGCGGCTCCATCGCATCGAAGATTTATTTTTGCAGCGATCGGCACCGCAGGTTTGCTTCTCGTCGCCGCAGCCGCATATTTTCTCGGCCGCCAAAGCGGGACGGCCGCGCAGCCGGATTATCAGCGCATCACATTCCGCCGCGGAACGGTTTACTCCGCCCGATTCTCGCCCGACAGCCAAACCGTTCTCTACACCGCGCGCTGGCAAGGCGGCCCGTTCGACGTGTTTTCCACGCGCCCCGACAGTCCCGAATCGCGCTCCATCGGCTTACCTGCCGGCGCCGAAATTCAAGCCGTCTCTGCCACCGGCGAAATGGCGGTTTTGTTGAACGCGGCCCCGCACGGCCCGTTTTCGTTCAGCGGAACCTTGGCGCAAGTTCCGCTCGCCGGAGGCGCCCCCGGCGAATTAATGAAAGATGTGGAATGGGCGGATTGGTCTCCGGACGGCAAGAGCCTGGCCATCGCGCATTTTGTGAAGGGCAATGAGCAACTCGAGTTTCCGGCAGGAAAGGTGCTGTTCGAGACAAACGGCTGGATCGGCGAGCCGCGCGTTTCGCCCAAGGGCGAGCGCATCGCATTCATCGATCACCCGGCAACCGGTGACAATGGCGGCGCCGTCACAATCGTCGATCTCACCGGGGAAAAGACTGTGCTCTCCAGCGATTGGAGCGCCGCTGAAGGCCTGGCGTGGTCGCCCTCGGGCGACGAGGTCTGGTTCTCGGCCAGCAAATCAGGCTCGAATCAGATGCTCTATGCCGTCACGCCGGCGGGCAAGTTGCGTCTCGTCGAGCGCTCCGCCGGAGCGGTGCGTCTCCTCGATGTGGCGCGCGACGGCCGTGTGCTTCTCGGCCAGGAAGATGCTCGATTGATGATGATGGCCCACACCCAAGGCAGCGCTGAGGACCGCGACTTGAGTTGGCTCGATTGGTCCGCGCCAAATGATATTTCTTCCGATGGACAAACCCTCATCTTCACCGAGGGCGGCGAAGGCGGCGGCGCGGATTACTCGGTCTACATGCGGAAAACGGATGGATCGCCTGCCGTGCGACTTGGCGAAGGACAAGGGATGTCGCTCTCCCCCGATGGCCAATGGGTATTAGCGATGCATCCGCACGAGACTCCCGTACAACTTTATCTACTTCCCACCGGGGCGGGCGAGCCGAAACAACTAACCCACGATTCGATGGAGCACTTCAACGCGGACTGGTTTCCCGATGGGAAGCGAATTATCTATAGCGCCGGGCCGCCGGGCAAACCTCCGCGCGCTTACATCGCGTCCATTGAAGGCGGCGAGGCGCGCGCCATCACGCCGGAAGGAATCTATTCGATAACGCATCCTGTATCACCCGATGGAAAATTCATTCTGGCGTTTGATACGGAGCACGCCAAGATAATGATGTATCCGGTGGACGGAGGAGAACCTCGCGTCGTTGAGCGGCCGAGCGATGTAGGGCGTATCGCGCGTTGGAGCGACGACGGGCATTCAGCCTTCTCTGCGCGCTCTGTCCCTCCGCCGTACACCATTAATCGACTCGATCTTTCGTCCGGAAAAGCCGCTCCCATCGGCACGATCACTCTGCCCGATCCAACCGGCTTCAAAGGCTTCGCCGGTTTCGCGATCACACCGGATGGCAAGACCTACGTCTACAGCGCCGGCCAAGTCCTCTGCGATTTGTATCTCGCCCACGGCATAAAATAGCGCGCCTTGCTCGCGCACTCACTGATTCCGCCGTTCACGCGCCCAATTCCAGCAAGTGATACCAGGCCGGCAAAACTCCATACTCCTGCACAACCGGATCCAGATACTTCGGCTCTTTAAGCACGTTCCGATAGCCACAACGCTCCAATATCGGCAGAAAATCCCGCCCATCATTGGTGGTCAAGCGCTTCATCCGCTCGCCTTCGCCATTCGGCGCAATCATCAAGTTCTTCACGCGATGTTTGCTGAGCAATCGCGCCCACCACGCGATCGCTTCCACCCGGCATTCCGAAAAACTATGAATATTAATCGCCAGATCCACGGGATGATCGCGAAGCGAGCTGTCAATTTCATCGAGCGGTATCACGCGCGCTCTCTCCGCGCCACGAAATCGCAAATAGTAATCGCTCACAAACGTCGAAACAGCTACGGCATCCGTGCAAAAATATTGCTCGATGTTCGGCAGCGCGCTCACCATGCGGTGCGCCAGCCGTCCGTAGCCGGCACCGACGTCAAGCACGCGAATGCCCGCCCGCCGCGCAATTCCCAGGTGCCTGTCGAGAAAATAGATTTCCGCAATCGAGTCCAGCAGATCGCGCGAAACCTCGCGGCCATCAATCGTAAAGGTGAAATTCCCAAAGCTATTGTCCTCGCCAAGCTTCTCGAGCAGCCCCAGCCGGTCAATCGATTTCAAATAGTAGAAGCTCAGCGCGTATGCCATCACGTTTGCATTTTTGCCTCTCACTTGCCATACCCAGGCATTGTCGCCGCGGAAATACGCAATATCCTCCGCGCGAACGTGCCCGTCGCTCCAAATAAAAGGCGTCGTCACATCCGCATCAAACGCGCCGTACCGCCTCCGCAATTCGATCAACTTCGGATTGTCCGTCCTCAGATATTGCGCCGCATCCTCAGGCAAGCCGCCTTCGTTGAAGCAAGGCCGAGTGACCGGCGCCCTCTGCCACTCATGCAAAATATTCGCGGGAACAATCTGCGCGTTATACCGCCGCAGAACCTGATTCGCAAAACTGGCAACCGACGCTTTCATGCCCATGATTCAACTCTTCCGGCTGGCGCCACTCAGCAGAAACCGGCCGCCCACTTCATCACTCGCGCCCGCC